>JBGAUY010000029.1:0-32909 GCA_044228425.1 Pyrinomonadaceae bacterium
ATCGCACCGTTACGTGCCGCCGGTCCCGCGACCGGCTGTCCTATCAACCCGTAAACGGCGAATGGGCTATTCGGCGAATCCGCCGCGACGCCCCCGCCGGATGTTATCCCGCCTTTCTTTATCGCAAAGTCCCCGCCTGACTGGGCCTTAACCGCGACAGTAAATAGCGTTGTTACCGCGAAAACTATCCCAACTATTTTTACCTGCTTGATCATCTTCGTTTTCTCCTTGAATCGTCTAATGAGAGATGTCGGGCAGCCGTTCTGGCTCGAACGGCCACCTGACATCGTTATTCGTACCCTCACGCCAGACCGACCTAGTTACTGACGATCGCGGTTGTGTAGGAATACTCGTTATTGTTCCAACTGCCCCCGAAGTTAGACAAGCCGCAAAGACCGACAGTGTACGTGCCGGCAGCCAGGCCAGTGATGGTCGTACTTAGTCCGTAGAGGTTACGCGTATTTTGGGGCGTCTGCAGCCCGAAGACACCACCGCCCACAGTTGTCAGAGTCCCGCCGGTCACTTGGTAGCATATATACAAATTAAGATCTAATCCTCCCCCGGCTACAGCTGATCCAAACGCCTTGTGCGAGGTTACCAGTACTTTCTGCGAGGTCGATGCAACCGCGATCGTGAGTGGTTGAGCAAGAAACGCCGTCGTTCCTGACGGATTAGCCCCCGACCCGCTGATTGACGTCATCGAGACGATCCCCGACGCGCCTTGCGGTCCCGCCGGGCCCTGTGCTCCATTTGCACCGGTGGCGCCGGTTGTGCCGGCTGGTCCAATTGGTCCCGTTGCTCCCGTGGCCCCGGTTGCTCCAGTTAGGCCCTGTGGCCCGGTAGCCCCGATCGCACCCGATGGACCTTGCGGTCCCTGTGCTCCGGCGACACCGGTAGCGCCCGCTGGCCCGACCGATCCGGCTACTCCCTGTGCTCCGTTTGCTCCTGTTGCTCCCTGCGAACCGTTGCAAACATATCTCGTCAGGGCAGCGTTTACCTCTCCATTGTCGAGAGTGCCGTTGCCATTAGTGTCAGTTCCGAATTCCGTCTTAAAACCGCCTGTCGCGCAGTTGGCTCCGGCCGGTTCGGCGGTCGTCCTGACGGATGCGTTAAGACCGTTCGCTCCGTTCTGTCCCGTTGGCCCGACTGGCCCCTGGGGGCCGACGTTGCCCGGCGTACCTTGTGGCCCCGTAGCGCCGGTTGCTCCGTTCTGTCCGGTTGGGCCGACTGGCCCTTGGGAGCCGACGTTACCCGGCGTACCTTGTGGTCCTTGAGGCCCAATTGGCCCGTCGAGGCCTGGTGCCCCGGTGGGGCCGGTCGCTCCGTTAGGGCCGATTGGTCCAATTGGTCCGGCAACTCCCTGTGGTCCCTGAGGGCCCTGAGGGCCTGTTGGTCCGGCGGGGATGCCGGTCAATCCTGAACCGTTTCCGCTGAATGTTCCTGTCGTTGTGCCGACGAGTGTTAAGTTTGACGCCAGTTTTGAACTGGTGATCGCTCCGTCCGGAACGGTTGTAGCAATGTCTGCCGACGCCGCGCTGATCGAGCGGATCGCATATGGCACGGATGTTATCCGCTGTCGCGGCGTTAGGACGGTGTACGTCGTTGCGGGCAGTTTTTTGACGCGGATCTCAAGATATCTGTCGTCGCCGGCCGCAAATGGTGCCGAGCCAAAATCTAGCGAAACGGTAAAAACGCCGTTCGCGACGCTTACTCCAGAGATCGTTTGCAGCGGCCCTTGCTGGTTGCCCGCAAGATCGAATACCGCAAACTGAAAATCGTACGGCCCGCTGGGGCTGTTGATCGATTCGGTCAGGTGTCCCTGATAGGTAAATGCTGTGGTTTGTCCGGGTGTCCCGACATCCTGGGCATTTACGCTAATCGCAGTAAACACAAAAATTAATGCAAAAGCCGCAAACAGCACCGACGCGCGGATAGACCTCGACAAGGGCGCATTTAGCGCCTTAATAAAATGGAACATATTGACCGTCTCCTTTTGGAACCTCAGATCACCCGCGAGAGATACCGCACTATCTGTAGGGACACACGGTCAAGGCTGGCTACTGGAATGTATTTTTTGTTGTGGCGACCTAAGACTAGACCCGTTCGCCTCAAATGTCGAGGACGACTTTGCGTTATCTTCTATTCGCGCAATTACTCAGTTAATTAAATTACTGTAAAGAGCCTATACCTAACACCAGCCCCTGTATGTGTGTTACCTCGCATATAGAAAAATTACTTACCATCAAGTCAAGAATTCCGCAAAACACCGTTCTGGCAATATGCGTAACCAAAACAGTCGCGTTTTTGGTGAGTAGTGGTTATAATGTTTCAATCTTAGAATTATCTTTCTACAATCGGTGAAAAAAGATGAAAATTTGCCCTCGCTGTCAAAAGACATATTCGGACGATAACCTTAATTTCTGCCTTGAGGACGGTTCTGTGCTGACTCAGGCCGCCGCTGAGCCGCCGCCGACGATGATAAATCAGGTGATGCCGACGCAGCAGCAGCAGACGATGCCGAGCCAGCCCGGCGGACAACCGCAATGGAACACGGCCCCGCAGCAGTATTCGATGCAGCCGCCGGCCAAGAAATCTAAGGCTTGGGTGTGGGTGTTGTTGATACTTGGCGGACTCGTGCTGCTCTGCGGCGGTGGACTTGGGGGACTCATTTATATTGGCTCGCAGGTCGAAAAGAACGCGGCTAACACAACCAACGCGTCGCCGACGCCGACGAAGGGAAGTAATACTACAACGGCTAACGCCAACAAAACTGCGGCGAATACAAATACTACGACCTCTACCTCTCCGGCTTCGGACCGAACAGATGTTGAGTCGATCGATATCTCAAAATGGGTCAAGGAATTTTCGGTTTACGGTACTACCGAGTTTACCGGCGGCGAGCTGATCATGGGTGCCAAGCAAAAGGGTTATTACTACGTGCTGGCCGCCCCTGAGGAATACACGACCGACGATAGCGATACGCGTGTGACTCTGCGAAATATCGACGACGCTGCTTCGAGCCTCGGTTATGGGCTGGTGTTTCACAGCAATCCGACGCCTTTGCAGCAGGGATATGCGTTCCTGATCAACACCAAGACGAAGAAGTTTCGCGTCGTGCATCACACGCCGCAAAATGAGAAATCTGACGTCCCTTGGACCGCTTCGCCCGCGATCAAACCTGGTAAAGAGGAAAATACACTTGAGGTCCGCGACCTCGCCGATAAGATCGAGCTTTACATCAACGGCACGATGGTCAAGACCATCACGAACACCTACGGCTACGCGGGCGGCGTCCCGGGGCTGTATTCGGGCGATGGCGTAAAGATCGCATTCAAGAATCTTGAGATCAGGAAGTAGCTGACCACTGACCACTAACGAAAATATGAAGCAGTGCCCGAAATGTTTTCACACCTACACGGACGTTAACCTCAATTTTTGCCTTGAGGACGGAGAGATGCTGACCGCGTTTGTGGCCGAGCCCCCACCGGCACGCTATGCGGACGATCCGCCGACGATGGTGATGGACCCTTCGCGGGTGACAAACCCGTCAAATTGGCCCAACACGCCACCCGCCTCCGGCTGGCAGCAGCAATCGCCCGTGCCGTATCAACAACAGGGTTTTGCACCCTACGGCGTGCAGATGTCGCCGAGCCAGACGCTCGCGGTCGTGTCGCTTGGTTTAGGGATCGGAAGTATGACGATCGGTTGGTGCTGCTCGCTTGGGTTGCTGCTTGCACCGGGAGCTTTGATAACCGGATTTATCGCCCTTTCGCAGATAAAAAAGGACCCCGAGCGTTACGCCGGCCGCGGGTTCGCTCTTGCCGGGATGTCTATTGGCGGAGTATTTCTCGTTCTGTATATTCTTTTGCTGGCATTCGGGATCCTTGCATCGATCATTAAATAAGCATTCTGATCTATTTAATTTAAAATGCGCGTCAACCTTAACGTCGTTGCTGGACCACAGACCGGACGTACCTTTACATTTGATCAGCACGATACTTTTATGATCGGGCGTAGCGAAAACGCCCAGTTTTGCTTGCCGCAGGATCGATTTTTCTCACGTCATCATTGCATTTTAGAGATCGCACCGCCACAGGCTTTTATCCGTGATCTTGGCTCGACCAACGGGACGTTCGTCAACGGGATGCGCGTCGATACGGCGTATCTCAAAAGCGGCGACCGGATCCAAGGCGGCGAGACGATCCTCGAGGTTGAGGTCTCGACAGGGTTAGAAGAGTTTGACAGCACTCTAAAAGGATCAACTAGTACCAACATCTCTCTCGTCGCGGTTAAATGCCTGAACTGTAGCATTCCAGCGACTGTCGAGGCCGATCAACCGGACGCGAGCATGTCGTTCATTTGCGATAGCTGTCGCGAAAAGCTTAAAGAAAACCCGCAGCCGATCCCCAATTATCAGATGATCCGCGTCATCGGCCAGGGCGGAATGGGCAGCGTCATGCTTGCACGTGCCGAGAAAGATGGCCGAGCTGTAGCGATCAAGACTCTTTTACCTGAGGTCGCCGTTAGTGAACAATCGCTAAAACGTTTTTTGCGTGAGATCGATGTTGCGGCGACGCTCAAACATCCGAATATCGTTGAGTTTGTCGAAAACGGCACGCACAACGGACTCGTCTATCTGATAACTGAATTCGTGGTCGGCATGGACGCCGGGCGGCTTGCGAAACATCGCGGCGGCAAATTGGACTATCGCGAGATGGCTCGTATCGTCGACCAGACGCTGTCGGCCCTCGATTTTGCGCACCAGCAGGGTTTCGTCCATCGTGACATCAAAGAGCAGAACATTCTCGTAACCGGCGATTATCCAAATTCGACGGCAAAACTGACGGATTTTGGCTTGTCAAAGAGCTTCAAAGAAACCGGCATGAGCGGCGTGACGATGGTCGGCGATGTCGCGGGAACGATCGCTTATATGCCTCCGGAGCAGGTCCGCGATTTTAAGGACGTGCGGCCGCCATCGGATATATACGCCGTGGGAATGACGGCTTATAGTCTGTTGACCGGAGCAAACGCGCTCGACATCGGGCCAAAAGCCGGTATCGCCGAGACGGTCAAGGCGATATTCGAAAAACCGATCATCCCGATCCTCGCCCGTGAACCGCACGTTCCACCCAAGGTCGCCGCCGTCATCGAGACCGCTCTGTCAAAACACGTCGAGTCACGTTGGCGAACCGCCGGTGCGATGCGCGAGGCGCTGCTCAATTCTATGGAATAAGATATCGTCGATCTTTTATTTCCGCTTCATCCCGAGAATACTCGTAAAGAATCCCGACAGTACGGTCTGAAAACTTACGGCTACGATCGTCGCGCCTGTAAAGACCAGGTTGATCGGTTCGATAAATGCGAGTTTGAGGTGAAAAAAGCCGAGAAACAAAAATACGATCCCGATCAGAAGTGTAATAAGAGCCGCCGTCAAACCGCGTTCAAGATTGATGATCTCAAAGAAACGATCAAATCTAGGGTCGACCGGTAACAAGCCTTCACTGATGGCAAAAACCTTGGTGAATATGGCGAACAAAATAGATTGATAGCCACAAAGAACTGCCAAACTCGCAAAGATCGAGATTTGAACGTGAGCTTCGAGAGCCGTTGGGAAAATGTTCAGGGTAACAATTAGAGATGTGACCACTCCCAAAATAACAAGAAAAATTCCCGGTAACAAGAAAAGCCAGCGCGGACTATACATCAAGAAAAACCGTAATGTTCGCCAGCCATCCCTAAAAGTCCGTAAGTGAGCAGGTTGTGATTTTCGGCCATCGGGAAGGTGTGTGATCGGCACCTCAACGATACTTGCTTTGAGAAAACTGGCCTTAATGAGCATTTCAGGTGCAAATTCCATCCCGGTGCACCTTTGATCGAGCGTTAGATAAAATTCCTTGGTAAAGGCTCGGAAACCACAGTACACATCATGCAGCGGGGAATGAAACCAACGGCGGACCAAAATAGAAAAAAATGGGTTGCCAATTCTCCGGTGCAGAAAAGACATTGATCCTGCCGAAATTGTTCCGCCGCCCGCAGGCAAACGGCAGCCTTGGGCCAGATCGTAACCTTCACGCAATTTTTCGATGAATCTCGGGATCTCAGAAAGATCATGGCTTTCGTCGGCGTCACCCATAACGATAAATCTACCCCGGGCCGCCTTGATACCGCCCATTAACGCGTTGCCATAGCCTCTCTCCTCGACCGGTACAACTCTCGCTCCGTTTCTGACCGCTATCTCAGCCGAGTTGTCCGTACTTCCGTTATCCGCGACTATGATCTCTCCGCTTTTTGTGCAGCTTTGTAGAGCTTTTTTGGCTCTATTCAAAGAAGTCTCCAGTGTATCCGCCTCATTTAGGCAGGGAATTACGATCGAAACTTCTATATCGCTATTGTTTAGTGACGTTGACATATACCAATAAACTCAATTCTTATCTATATTTGCGTTCGCCCAAAATTGCCGATCAGACCTACAAGAACCCATAAATGTCTTGCATCTTCGTAGGACCCGCTCAAGCCTTGACATAAAAAAGCGGTAACAAATGCAATTGACAAAGCTACGTGAATATATTGTTCATCTTTGCCGTCAGCGATGACAAATTTGCATCGCTTTATCAGATAAATAAGCAGCAACATAAACGCCGCCAGCCCAAACACCCCAATTTGCCCCAAAACATTTAGCCAGTTATTGTGGGCGTCGGTGAGCAGCAACTGCATTCCCGACAACACCTCGTATCGCAAATTTGCTATATCTGTGCCGGTGCCTTTGCCAAACCACGGATACTGACGCACCGTTTGTAACGTGTCCTGCCAGACGAGAACACGAACGGACGGTTCGAGTTTCTTTTCGATAAAGGGCAGCGCTATTTCCTGTGTCGTATTGTTTGTATCCGGCGAGACGAGAGCCGCGGCAAATGCAGCGATCGCGAGGACTAGTCCACAGACGAGGGCCGGTCTAGCAAACCGTTTATTTTGCCAAACGATCCAAAACCAAAGTCCGACGCACAAAGCTAGGCCACCAAGCCCCGGCGATATCGAAAGCAGTGCGGAAAATAGCGTCCCAAATCCCAGAATTATCGCCACCCACCTTTTGATCCAACCAACGTGCTCAGCCAGGATGATCAGCACGATACTTACATTAAGATAATTGCAGAGCATATTCGCATTAGCGAACAAAGCATGGATACGCGGGTAATTTCCCGCCGGCAAGGTGCCTAGGTGCGACAAAAAGTAATTGTCAAAATTGGTTTTGAACCCTACGTAAAAAAGCACAAAACCTGCAATGGACGCGAGCGCGGTCACCCCGGTTCCGGCCAACCAGGTGAGCACAATCTGTTTTTGAAAATGCTGTTCGCCCGCCAGATTAAATGCAAGAAAACAGAGTCCAAAGAGATAATATTCACCAAGCAGTTTATGAAAGCTCTTTGTAGGATCAACAGAAAGTAACGTCGAGATCGTGAATCCAGCCGCATATAGCCCTACAAATAAAAAAAGCCTATCCAGGCGAATGGGAGTTTCACGCCGGATGACCGCGATGCACCAAAAGCCAAATGAGGCAAGAAAGATAAGATCGGTGTAGGGAACCAGCAAGCCAAAAAGCTTGAAATTGAACGGGCGTACGAGTGGCAGTGAAATGACAAGGAGCAAGAACAGATATTTGGAAAACTTTAGTGCCATCTCTAGTAGCAACGAGGTGTATTTATTATCTTTGCTAGTCTAGCAAAATAAGATGACATGAATTAACCCGATACCTGTTTTTAATACCTAGAGTTCCGCTGTTAACTTAGAAACAAGGAGAACTGATATGACAAGAGCCTATTTAGCGTGCGTGCTATTACTATTGCCGGCTGCGACTGATTTCTCGCAGACAATCGGAAAGCCGGATACGGACTTTGACAGAATTAGGATATGGAATCCCACGATCAACTCTTACGATTATCCTCTGTATTCTGAGCCGTGTTCGTTTTGTATGACAGATCCGCACCCGTTGCTCGGACAGTTTGCTGGAAAGGATGTGTGGCGGCCTGTATTTAGTGACCCGAAAAAGCTCACAAGACGGCTACTCGATGTTTCACCGACCATACGAATGGTAAATAATGGCAATTGGACGTCGATCAACAGTTTCACGCACGTTCTAAACGATGGTAAAAAGCCGGGAGGCAGTGCAAGCGGCGGACAATTTACATTGTCCACAGCTCAAAATAGTTCTTTGGGCAGAGTTTCGGCGGGAAATATGAGCCTGAACGCGCTCCAGGCAGTTATGTATTTACGCTCTCTGGATGAGGCTGAGGCCACGGCCATCCGGGCAACCTCGGTCGTTGGCGGCAATGCCTATTCAACGCCAAACAAGACACCGATGTACGGGATCAGGGCGACAGTTCGCGGGGGCCACGGTGGTACGACCGTATTGGAGACAGCAGGTGAATTTACTGCCGGCAGCGCCGGAGGTGCTCTTGGAACGATCGACGAGGCCAGAGGTGTAAGTATTAGGGTAACGGGCTTTCCTCTCGCAGAGATCAAAATTGCAAAAGGTTTAACTTTAGAAGGGTGGGAATCCGACAACGACGGACAATACGGCACGAGCTACGGTATTTACGCTGATAGTTCGATCGACCGCGGAAAAGATCGCTATTTTATCTACTCAACCTCGACCTCGCCGAGTTTCTACAGCGGCAAACAAACATTTGACACGAAAAATACCCCTCGCGGCAGCACGGGCGATCAAAAGATCGACAAGCCAAGTTTTTCGGTGAATTTCAAAGCCGGAGCGACGGACCTGAAAGTGTTAAATTCTTTCATATCAGAAAACTCGTATGTTCTCTGCACGGTGCAGACAAATGACCTGACAGCTACATTAAAGAATGCAACGCCCGGGGCTGGTTCAGTCGTTATCAGGCTAAAAGAAAAGGCCACAGCCGAAACTCGTGTGGCGTGTTTGGTCGTAAACTAAGCGGACTACGGCAACAGCATCACCGTTGCTTCGCCTTTCACGGTCATCTCGCCATTCTGATTTGTGCAAACAGTTTCGAGTGTTACGATGCCTTTTTCTTCGCGGATGTTGGTGACCGTACCGGTTGTTGTGATCGTATCGTCAATAAATACCGGTGAGACGAACCGCATCGTCTGCGACAAATAGACAATCTTACGGGCCTCAAATTCGTAGCCGAGCACAGCCGAAATAAACGCACCGCTGAGCATGCCATGGGCAATGCGGCGGCCAAACCGGGTAGTTTTGGCAAACTCTTCGTCGAGATGAATAGGGTTATAGTCCCCCGAAACTTTGGCAAAGGAGCGTATTAGTTCGTCCGTCACCACACGGGTTTTTGAAAACTTGTCTCCGATCTTGATATCCATAATTTTAGCTCAATGTCTCTTCGAGATTTTTGACATTCATATCGGCGAGAGCGGCATTGATCACACCGCCGATCATCAGAGCGGTCGCCGTTAGATACAGCCACAGCATCATAATTATCACCGCACCGAGCGAACCGTAGGCTTTATTGTACGAGTTAAAATAACTGAGATATGTCCGGAAACCCGTCGTCAACACGATCCACAGAACGATCGCGACCAGCGATCCGTAGGTGATCCAGATCCATTTGAAAGATTTGAAATCCGGCAACAGATTGTAGATGATCTCGCACGCAAACAACATCACCAGCAGGATCGATGCCCACTGAATCGCGATCAGCACGAGCGGCGATGTGACTTGCACCCCGATACCCGCTAGGCCGAGTTGCACCAACTGCCAGCCGTAAAAAACGATCGCCAGCATGACCATCGTTAATACGGTGACGAGAAATGTGAAAAAAATCGACTGCAGCTTGGTCTTAAACCAATTACGCGTTTCTTTCAATCCGTTGATCGAATTCAAAGCACTGCGTATCGCGTCAACGCCCGCCGACGCTGACCATAGAGCGATGATTAGGCCGAGCGTCGCCTTTCCGGTCGAGCTGTTCGCGACGATCTCGTCGATGGTTTTTCTCACCAGTTCGAAAACCGTGAGCGGCATGATCTGCCGTAAATATGAAAATAGCTCACCGCGAAGCCCTTCGGACGATTCCAAAACGATACCAAACAGGCTGACGAGAAAGTAAAGCAGCGGGAAAAGCGCAAATGAAAAATAGAAAGCGACCTGTGCCGCCCGGTTAAAAATATCGGCGTCAAACGACCGCTCATAGAGCAGTAGGAAAAATCGCTTCCATTCAAATGCTTTAGCCGCTGCCATTTTAGTTATCCGCGGGCACGTTCGAGCAGGGTCATGGTCAAAACCGACAACATCACCTTGGTCTCTTCGTCATCGCCCATTTGTGTCAGCGGTTCGAGTTGGAATACGCCTTCAAAAAAAGCCGGTTGCTTTTTGAGTCGAGCCACTTGGGCACCGTCCATTCGCGACACGATGTATGAGGGATTGAAAAAATATCCCGTGAACATACCAAGTAGCGGAATTTCACCCAGCAAAGAATCGACCACCTTGATCCAACCATTTTCCTCGTGGATCTCCATCGTTTGATTGCCGTTCTCGTCAAAGATCATGTAATGCGCCTTAAAGATCGACCGCATTCCTTTGCGGCTGATCGACCCTAGCGATTGGCCGGACGCACTTGTGAAATTGTACTTCGCCGAAAAATCGATGATGCGGTCGGCTTTGATGTTAAACAGGTGCTGCGTCTGCCCTTCGTCAGCAAAGACATTGATGTCCTCTTTCAGCTTGAGCAGCTTTTGCTTTACATAGCCGATGAGATTGCCATTGGCGTCACGAACATAGATCTGGCTAGCAAGTGCCAGCAGTTTGAAAGACAAAGTTAGCGGATAGTTCATTATTTCTCCTTAAATATTCTCGGCACGCGAGGGCTAATGCCGCAGGTGATCTCGTACCCAATAGTGTCAATTTCCTTTGCGATATCAGCCGCCTTGATCGAGCAGCCGTTTGATGAACCGATGAGCAAAACCTCGTCTCCGACCGTCGCGTTCGGGATGTCGGTAACATCGATCAATGTCCAATCCATCGAGATGCGGCCGACGACCTGAGCGGTTTGGCCATTAACACAAACGCGCCCACGATCGGTATTTGTTCGCGGATAGCCGTCGGCATATCCGACCGGAACAAGAGCGATCAGCGAATCGCGTTTTGTAAAGAATGTGCGGCCATAGCCCAGGCTTTCGCCGGCAGCGATCTGTTTGATATGTGCGATCTCCGATCGCAATGAAAGCACCGGTTTGGACTCCGGCCTGTTCGTTTCCGGTATCAATATATCATCAAGCAATCCATACAAAGCTCCGCCGAGACGAATAAGATTGCCGCGCGAATCAGGATGACGTATTGCTCCTGGCGAATTTGCGAGGTCTATCCACTCCGGCGAATGTCCGGCCTCGCGAAACTGATCTAAAACCCAATTAAACCGCTCGATCTGCTGGCCAGTGAACTCATTCTCCGCCGGATCCTCCGCCGATGCAAAGTGCGTCATCAATCCGTTAACGTGCAGATTTTCAAATCGCTTGAGCATCGCCGCAAACTCAACCGCACGTTCAAATCTGACGCCAACGCGGCCCATTCCCGTGTCGATCTTGACGTGGATATCAATGTCTATCCCGACGCTAGCGGCGTACTTATTGAGCAGATCGGCGATGTGTTCGTCAAATATAACGGGCGTCAGGTGATGTTCGACGATCAATTCTTCTTGCCCTGGCCAGAATGAACCCAGGCAAAGTATTGGCCGCGTGACGCCTGCTTGCCGGAGCTCAACGCCCTCCTCAGGGATAGCCACGCCAAACCAATCAACGCCCTCTCGTTCAAGCCGCAGAGCACATACCGGTGCCCCGTGGCCGTAGGCGTCAGCCTTAACGACAGCCATATATTTCAAATCGCTGCCGATAAATTGTTTTGAGGACTGAAAATTAAAGGCGAGAGCGTCCAAGTCTATCAACGCTGCGGTCGGACGCTTTTTGGATTGGAGCGGCATTAGAATATATCGGCTTAAAGAAATTCACCACAGAGTCACAGAGAACACGGAGGAAGATATTTTATTGACTGCCTAACCCGTTTCGGACAATTACAGAGGCATGGAATCCGCCACTAAATCTCTGTGTTCTCTGTGCCTCTGTGGAGAAAAAAAACTTATAAAGGTATATTCCCGTGCTTTTTTGGTGGATTTGTATCCCGCTTGTTTTGCAGTAGCGACAGGGCACGGATCAGTTTTGGCCGCGTGTATTTTGGTTCGATGACCTCATCGATATAACCCCGTTCGGCGGCGACGTAGGGGTTTGCGAACTTGTCGGTGAACTCCGCTACTTTTGCGACGCGATATGCTTCGTCGTTTTCGGCGATCTCGCGTTTGAGCAGCACCCCGACGGCTCCCTCGGCGCCCATGACGGCGATCTCGGCAGTCGGGTAGGCAAAGTTAATATCCGTCCTGATGTGTTTCGAAGCCATCACGCAATACGCTCCGCCGTACGCTTTGCGGGTGATGACAGTGATCTTCGGCACGGTCGCCTCGGCAAACGCGTAGAGCAGCTTCGCGCCGTGGCGAATGATGCCGAGATGCTCTTGGTTAACGCCGGGCAAAAAGCCGGGCACGTCTTCGAATGTGATCAGCGGTATGTTGAAACAGTCGCAAAACCGCACAAATCTCGCCGCTTTAACGGAAGCGTCTATATCCAAAACGCCCGCAAGGTAAGCAGGTTGATTGGCGACGATCCCAACCGAGTGCCCGCCGAGACGTGCAAAACCGATGACGATATTCGGAGCGTAATGCTCCTGCACCTCAAAGAAATAGTTCTCATCTACGACGTTGTGGACGATGTCGCGAATGTCGTAAGGCTGCGTCGGTGATTCGGGCACCATCGAATTCAAAGCTTCATCCGCACGATCGCTGGGATCTGTCGTTGGCACGAACGGCGGCGAGTCCATGTTGTTCGACGGCATAAACGACAGCAGCTCGCGGGTGATACGCAGGGCGTGTTCGTCGTTGTCCGCCGCAAAATGAGCGACGCCGGATTTGGCGTTGTGCGTCATCGCACCTCCCAGCTCGTCTTTGGTCACGTCTTCATGCGTGACGGTTTTGATCACGTCCGGCCCGGTGATGAACATATACGACGTGTCTTTCACCATCACGTTAAAATCCGTGATCGCAGGCGAATATACCGCGCCGCCCGCACAAGGGCCGAGAATGCACGAGATCTGAGGCACGACGCCGCTCGCAAGCGTGTTTCGCAAAAAGATATCAGCGTAACCGCCCAGTGAAACAACGCCTTCCTGAATGCGGGCGCCGCCCGAGTCGTTCAGCCCGACGACCGGAGCACCGACCTTCATCGCCATGTCCATGACCTTGCAGATCTTTTGGGCGTGGGTCTCGCTCAGAGAGCCGCCAAAGACGGTAAAATCCTGTGCGAAAACAAAAACTTCGCGGCCATCGACCAGCCCGTGGCCGGTGATAACACCGTCGCCCGGAAACTTTTGCTCCTCCATCCCAAAATCGGTCGAGCGGTGCACGACAAACTTGTCAAACTCCTCAAAACTGCCGTCATCAAGGAAAAATTCGACCCGCTCGCGGGCGGTCATCTTGCCCCCGGCCTTTTGTTTTTCGATACGTTTCGCGCCTCCGCCCTCTTCCGCGACCAGCGACCGTTCTTTCAGGAGTTCAATTTTGTTTTTAGCTTTCGATTCCGGCTGCATATCGCATAAGTTTAGCGATTTTAAGGGGTTTTTCAAAATCCGGCGGGAAATGATTAAATTGATGTGCGATGAACGAGATAGAAAAAATATCCAGCCGGGACAATCAGCGGCTGGTTAACGCTCGCAAGGTGCGTGACGGACGCGCCGAAGGGTCGATATTTGTCGAAGGGAAGCGGCTAGCGGCGGAGGCTCTGCGGTCGGACATTGAGATCGCAGAGTGCTTCTTTAAGAGCGAGTTTGATGATGAAGACCTTCTAGATGCTGTGGCGGATCGGGCGAAAAACACTTTTGAGCTTTCCGCAAAGCTATTTGATTCGATCGCAGATACTAAAAATCCGCAGGGGATAATTCTTATTGCAAAACGCCCGTCAAACGGTAGGGAAAGGCTCGAGAAGCGGCTCGATCAGAGAGTCGCGGGCTTGCCGCTCGTGCTGTTTTTGAAAGAGATCAACAACCCCGCAAATCTCGGAGCGATAATGCGTACGGCTGAGGCGGCGGGTGTCGCCGGTGTGATCGTCTCGACGGCGGCAGCGGATGTGCATTCGCCAAAAGCCGTTCGTGCGGCGATGGGAGCGAGCTTTCGCGTGCCGGTGTGGGACGGCGTGACGTTTGACGCGGCGGTGGATTGGGCTCGCGAGCTTGGATTAACGACGGTCGCCGCTGACATCTCGGCGGATAAGAGCTATACAGATGTTGATTGGACGGATGGCAGTTTGCTGATATTCGGTTCGGAAGCACACGGTTTGAGCGCCCAAGAACTCGCAAGCGTCGATAACAAGATCCTCATCCCGATGGCCGACGGCGTCGAGAGCCTAAACCTGGCTGTTTCAGCGGGGATAATATTGTTTGAGGCTAGACGGCAAGTGTCTTGAGACAGGAGACCAAACCTCTGATAACCGACCACTGACCACCAATCTATTTGTTTGCGTTAGTATTCGCGTTCGTGTTTGCGTTAGTATTCGCGGGCTTTGTCACACCGTCTAGCTCTTTTTTCAGAATACTCTGGATAGTCGTGTCACTTGTCACCGCCGATGCGATCGCGATCTCGGTCTCGATGGTCTTTGCATTAGAAGGGTCAACGTCACCGGCCGCAATGCGGCTGCGGGTTTCAGTAAATGCTTTGCGGGCCTCAGGATATTTCCCCAACAGCATATTGGCTCTGCCGACGAGAAAGTAATCTTCGGCATCTCGAGGATCTGCTCCAAATCGTGCGAGGGCGCCGGCAGGGTCTTTATCGACATTACGACGATTTTCTTCGAATGCAGTTTGCGGTTGATTGCTGCTTTGCATCTCGGACAACTGCGGCAGCGGCTCGACGGCCTTTGGCGCGAGAGCAAAATGATAAACCCCAAGCCCAATCGCACTCCCGATCACAAGCATCCCAACCGCCGTCGCGATACGGCCCAACGAAATGGATCGATCTTCTGTTGTTTCTGCATCCGCTTCGCCTCCGAACATGGAAAAAGGCTCTTCCGCAGGAGTGCTGGCGACTGCGGGTGTTGGTTCCGGGTCGTATGACGGCTCAGGAGCAGTTTCGACCACCGGTTCTGGCGTGATTTCCTGCTCAACGACGGGCTCGGACAGCTTTTCTTCGATGGCTAATGCGACATCGGGCGCATCAATCTGCGACGCGGGCATCGCGAGATCTTTAGTTTCAAGCTCAAGTAATTCGGGCTCGTCTTCGACAACTTCGAACGCCGGTCGTGCCGTCGTGACGGTCGGTTCGTCTTCTTCGATCGCCAGCGGGGCGGTGAATTGGATCGTCTCGGCGTCGTTATCGACCGTGGCAGCGGTGGCGGAAACTTTGACGACGACAGCGGTCAGGTTGTCCTCGGCACCGCGTTCGTAGCAGAGGCCTTTTAGGTATTCGCAAATATCGACGGGGTCGCCGCCAAACGTCAAAACACCTTTGATCTCCGCATCGGCAACGTGCCGTGTGATGCCGTCGGAGCATATCAAAAACGATGTGCCGGGCTCGATCATGATCGTTTTGATCTCGACATCGACGGTTGCTTCGGCTCCGAGAGCACGGCTGATGACGTTGCGGCTCGGGTGATTTTCGGCCTGCTCCTCGGTCATCCGGCCGGCGCGGACCTCGTCGGCAACAACGGAATGATCGTCCGTTTCGCGGTAAAGATCGCCTTCGCGGTCAACGCGGTAAAGTCGCGAATCGCCTACGTGCCCGATAGTCGCGATCTGGCCGTCGATGTGCAGAGCAACGATGGTCGTCGCCATTGACGAAAGCTGCGGCAGCTCGTGAGCCATCTGATGTATCGCAGTATTTGCACGCTCGATCGCGGTTCGCATTACCGTCTCGGCATCGGCTCCGGCGGGCAGATTTATAAATGCTTCCCCAAGGATCTCCATCGCCATTTGCGATGCAACTTCACCCGCTTGAGCTCCACCGACCCCGTCCGCGACCGCAAAGATACCGCTTTTGTTCATTTCGAGGAATGAATCCTCATTTTGAGGGCGTTTTTCATTCAAGCCGCGATCGCTTACTGCGGCTGATAAAATGCGGGTGCTGGTATCCATTTATGCGATCTCCAAAACTATATTTATCTATAACTTACGCCTTTGTTATTGAGGCGTTACTTCAAATTGATCTTTGCGGCGATCCATCGCGTTTCGATGCGAAAATGCCATCAGCATCCCCAGCATACAAAAACTCGTGATCAGGCTAAACCCGCCGTGGCTGACAAACGGCAGAGTGATGCCCGTCATCGGCAAAGCCCGCGTTATGCCGCCGATATTTACCAGAGCCTGAAATCCGATAAAGGCCGACAACCCGATACCGCACAATTTGCTGAACATATCACGCGATTCGCGGGCGGTTTGGACGCCGGCACTGACAAAAACGATCAGCGCAAAGGTTACCAACAAACCCCCGAAAAGTCCAAGTTCTTCGGCTAAAGCGGAGAATATGTAGTCCGAATCAGCGACCGGTATCAGCTCGGGATATCCAAGGCCAAGTCCGCGTCCCGTCGTGCCGCCCGACGCAAGCCCAAACGTCGCCTGGGCGGGTTGAAACGCCAAAATGTCAAACCAAGCATCGACATTGATGGTCCGCTGCAAATCCGGGTCTTCGGCGATCATCTGCGGCAGGTTTGGGTCTTTTTCGACGAGCTTTTGATAGTACTCGTCATAATCACCTTTCCACCACGCTGTCTGCGGATCCGGCGGGTCAAATCCGTCAAGCCATAGATGAAACCGCTGTTGAATGCGGTCAGGCAAAATTTTCTTAACCGGTGCGGCGGCACTAGGCAAAAGTGGTATCTTTTCCTGAGTATTCGCCGGTAATGCACCGACCACCAGTATAGAAACGACTAGTAAAACACTTCCGACAAGCACAAATCGCTGTGAGAATCGTCGGACCGCGATCAGGTAAAGCGTCGCATAGACCGAGCTGAAAACCATCATCTGCCCAAAATCCTTGAGCAAAAAGAAAGGTAAGAACGGCAATGCCGCCATAAATACGAGCGGTACGACGTCCTTGGCACGCGGCACGCCCCAGTATGTCTTGGCAAGATTTTTGTATAAAACAGACAGTATCGCCGCAAAACCTATCAAAAACGGAATTTTGGCCGGTTCCCAAGGCGTCATGTTGCCGATGGATTTACCCGCTCGCGACGTTATCGCCGCCAAGATAAGGGGTCCGAGGGTCAGCAAGACGATCAGAAAGCCGTTCTTTTGCAGTAGTTTGAGTACGTCCTCACGCCGAATGACGATAAATGCTCCGATCAGCCCAATAAACGCAAGCAGTGGATTTATCGTGTTTCCCGACAGAAAGACACTGCTGTACGTATCCGTTGACGGCGTCGGGGTTTCAGCGGATAGATCGACGGGCGATGGCGGTGTCGCGGGCAGACCCATTATCTGCTTCTTTTCGGCAGAATAGTTTTCTTGAATGTAGTGAAGCTGGAGCGTCTTGAGCTTTTCCTGTCGTGCTTCGGCTTTATCTTTGCGAGAGGTGTATTCCGGGTCGCTAAATAGACGATATTGAACGGTGAGCCCGATGGAGAACAGCAGAACTGCAGAAGTATACAGCGTCCAATTGCCGTCAAATCTAATAAACCGCTTTAATAAAATCGGTATAATTGCAAGCAAAGAAAGGAGTAACAGATTACGGATAGCCGTTAGCGAAGAGGTGTCATACCCGCGTATTAGCGCACCATAATGAATAGAATAGTGCGAGATCGCCGTCATTAGGACGATCAATACGAGGATAAAAAAATGTGAAGATGTTCTGTTTTTCACCTATTTCTTTTTCTTAGCGACCGGCTTTTGCGCGGGCGGGGCTTTTGGTTTGTATTTATCGCCCAACAGCCCTAATTCGCGGGCCTTGAGTATCACATTTGCCGCAACCGGAGCGGCGGTGCCGCCGCCGTATTGGTTGCCGATGTCTTCGATCACGACCGCTATCGCAAGCTGCGGATTTTCGATCGGGGCGATACAGATAAACCAGCCGTCGGTCCGGTTATATGTAAGGAATTCTTTGTATTCGACTAGGTTGCCATTCGCGTCCTTTTTCTTTTTCATGACGAACATCCGCTCGCCCGTTTTTGGGTCAAATCGTGGTGCATCGTCCTTTTCCGCGGTTCCGGTCTTGCCGCCCGCCATTATGCCTGTGCCCGCAAGCGCCGCTCTCACGCGGCCGCCGGTGCCGCCGGCTTCTTCGGTAACGGTGGACATTATTTCACGGACGACGGCGGCCTGTTGGGGTGACAACACATTAGCAAACGCCTGCGGCGGCTGATCGGCTTCGATCTTCGGCTTCATCAACTGGCCCTTTAGATTTGCAGGTGCCGCGGCGATGAGGGCCATCTGAAAGGGCGTCATCTGCGACGCGAGCCCTTGGCCCATACCGATGATACCGAAATCATAAAGGCTCAGTTCTTTGCCGGTAACGATCGTGGCCCTAGCCGGAGCCAGGGCTGCAGCGATGCGTTTGTCGCTCGTGTTCCAAATATCGGAGAAATAGCCTTGCGTCAAGGCGTCTTTGGCGGCATCGACCGGCATTATGCCGAGTAAACGGGCAGTTTCGGCCATTCTGTCACGCCCAAGCTCGTTTGCGAGATGTGCAAAATATTGATTACTCGAAACCTTAAAAGCCTCGCGGATCGGGACGTTTGTTGCACATACATCGCAGCTGCCGCCGTCATCACATATGGGACGCGAACCGCGAAACGGCGTGTAGCAATCGGGAGCCGGCAGATCGTCGAGCAAAAGATCCTGTTTGTTCGCCCGAAAAGCCGAGATCATCGTCATCGTCTTAAATGTCGATCCGGGTACGTAATATTCGCGCGTCGCACGGTTTAGCAGGGGCTTTTGATTTTTGTCAGCCTCTAATTTCAAGTAAGAATTGAGATTTTGGGCCTCAGAAAGGTTATATGACGGGTTTGAATACATCGCGAGCACATCGCCGGTCTGTGGATTAAGAACGACGATCGCACCTTTTTTCCCCTCAAGCTGTTTTGCTACAAATAGTTGCAGATCCCGGTCCAGAGTCGTCCTGACATCTTTTTGCTCGGGTTCAGGTTTGCGGTATTTGGTCAGTATTTCCCAAGCCTCGGGCATCGGATCTGCTTCTTTTTTATACAAGGTTCTTTCGAGCCCCGGCGTACCGCGTTCGGTGCCGAGAAGATGCGCCATTTCCTTTTCGAGAGGAAACGAACGTTCTATCTCGCCATTTTGATTGACTTTATAGCGGGCAAGAGCGGCATCGAGCTTACCGGTGCGATCAAGCATCCACCCACGCAGTGTCGCGGCGGTTGTCCGTCGTGTGCGCAGGTCTTTGTAGCTCAACGCCTGAAACTGTTCATTGGTCTCGTCGGCGTAATAGGTCCAATAGACCTGAAAGCCAAAAACGGCCAGAGCAATGACCGCAAAGAAAACCTGCCAAACATACAGCCCGCGATTGGCTACCGTTTGAGTCAGCCGACGCTGTACCTCTTTTGGCAAGTTTTGTTCGAATATGAATTTTGGACGGCGAAAATTGTCAAAGAAAGTGATCAGCAAAAATCCGATGAGGACCCCGAGCCCGATCATATAAAGGATCGAGAGTCCGGCTGGCGTCCGCTCGAGCACCTGCCCGCCAAAGATGTACTCCGGCTTCCATTTCGACCAATCAATAAATATGAGTGATAGCAGGGTCATTTTTCATTCAACAGGCTCAAACTCGACCTCGACGGTGCCAAATTTCAAACGATCTCCCGCCACCAAAAGCGTTGCTTTGCCGTAAGAAATACGCTGGCCGTTAATGAATGTTCCGTTGGTCGAGCCTGTATCGGCGACGGATAACGCCCCGTAATTATCGACCGTGAGGGAAGCGTGGATCTTCGACAGACTGGGTTCGTCGATGATGAGAGCGTTAGAGCCTGTGCGTCCGACCGAAATGCTGTCGCCAGTCACCAATTCCACTTTCTTTTCTTTTTTAACGCCGTTAACAGTATATCGGGCGATGTAGGTAGCAGCGTTTCGCGGTTGTTCTTTTAACTCAGCGATGGAGTCGGCGATATTTACGCCTGCCATAGTCACATTCATCTCGACATCGCTCGCGGAGTCATCGACAAATTTGTCGAAACTGACTAGCAGCTTAACGCCGTCGATAAAATAATCGGGTTTTACCTCGACCGAGAGCGGAGCGTATGTGTAATAAAGCGAGTCGTTTATATGATCTGCGGTCGCGACGAGCAATTCGTTTTCGAGGCGGGTGAGGGCATCTTCCGAGTCGGTCGAAAATTTATCCCACTGGACTTTTAGCTTGATGTTGTGCGGTACGACGGTGCCTTTGCCAGCAACGTCTTTTGCTTCGGCGTCGAGGAGTTTTTTTATGCGCTCGATCAGCTCGCTGGTCGCTAGACTGCTCGACGGCGTCCATTTGCGTCCCGTAAAGCGGTCAACCGTATCGCCTATTTTGGTCAATGCACCGCGCATCAGCCAATCCGCGGAAAATCCCTTTTTTGGTGCTGGTTGTTTTTCCGTCATGTAGCGATGTAAACGGCGATCTGGTCTGGAAAGTTCAGCGTTAATTCTAACCAACTTCGGCCCTAAAGAAAAGTAAATGAAATTATTGCATTCTTAGGTTAAACAATGTAAAATCTTTTTTGGAAATGTTTATTCATTTCTACTTTCCTTACTTAGCGCCCCCGAATTTACAGTTTTCGCTCAAACTGGGGAAAGGATGCGAATCGCAGGTGTTATGAATATCGAAGCCTACAAAACAAAAAAGTCAGCAAAAGGATTCTCCGCCGTTGAGCTCCTTGTGGTTCTGGCCATCATCGCCGTCATGTCGGCGATCTCGATCCCGTATCTGCTTAATTACAAAAAGGGTTATCGATCCGAAGATCAAACGCTAAAGATGATCGACGTGATGCGCGAAACAGCTCAGTTGGCATTGCAGAAACGGCGCACATTCCGATTCGAAATAGACCTGACGGATAACGAGATCAATATCATCGATGAGAACGGCACGGGTACGGACGTAAGGATCAAGAACATCCCTCTGGAAATGACCAAAGAGGTCCGCGTCGATATGATACCCGTCGGCGTAACGAAACCGAACCCACCGAACTATACGGATATCACCTTCGCGACTGACTCCCTCGGCCATCTCGAAGGCTCGACGACCGTGATCGGTCATAGTGTCTGGGCAGCAAGGTTTCGCAGCGACGGCTCAGTCGTTAACGCGGCAAATAATCCCATAAGCGCGAACATCTACGTATGGCCGCCGCAAACGCCTGGCAGTACTACCCCGCGTAACAAGACCGAGGTTCGCGCAATAACGATATTCGGCGGTAGCGGTGCGATCCGTTATTGGAAACACAATGGAGTCGGCCTCGTCGCAGATCAATAGGAGCTGAAACTAATCTATATCTATATGAAACGCAGTTCTGTATACGGTTTTTCTTACATCGACGTAATGATCGCGCTTGTCATCCTCATGGTCGGCGTGCTCGCGCTGCTCGCAGGAATTTCGGCATCGATCCTCCAATCCAAAGGACATGAACAGCAGCTCGTGGCCAAGCAGGTTGCAACGTCCACAATGGAATCTATCATGTCCGTCAAAGAAACAGATCCTACCCGGCTCGGTTGGGGTGCCATCGGAAATGTCGGCACTAACCCTGATGAAAATGGCGTAAATCAGGGTATTTTTCCTGCGGGTCTAAGAGATGTATATATGGATCCGGGCCCGGACGAGATCATCGGCACGACTGATGACACCGGCACGCAGGTTCAGGCAATGCAGCGGAGCATCGCGATCACAGATGTATGCGATCCGGATCGGCCATCACCGATCTGTAGCCCGCCGGGCACTTCCGCGATCCGAATAAGAGCAATTACAGTCACAGTGCGGTATTTTGTCGGAGCGATGCAACGCCAAGAGGTTCTGCAGACAGTGCTTACCGATTACGCGGTCACCAATAACTAGCAAAGCAATATGAGACACGGTCAGATGAATTTGAAGTGCAAACATAAGGTCAGATCGAAAGGCGAACAGGGATTTTCACTGCTCGAACTTGTTGTGTCGATGATGCTTTTCATGATCGTTACGGGAGCGGTTTGGGGAGTATTGAGGGCTGCACAGATGAGCCGATCGGTCGTTAATCAGCAGGTCGATCTGCAAAAGAACGTCCGTCTTGGCCTAAATCTTATCGGGCGCGATACCTATAATGCCGGTTTTGGATATCCGCTCAGAAATACTGTGGTTTTGCCTGATAATCGCATCTCTACATTGCTTGCGATCCCTGTCGATACGGATGCGACACGAGACACCGTGCCGCCGATCATCGCCGGTAATAACATTACCCTAAACACTTTCAATACCGCGGCAAACGTACGCACCGATCAGGTCACGTTTCTTTTTAAGGATGCTACATTTAACCTCGTCGGTACCGGAGCCGCAGCGGTTTCGCAGCCGTTGAGCATAAATGCTGCAACGACCAATGGCAGCGGCATCGATGAGATCGTTCCTCTTTCCGGCAGTAACACGCTTTGCCGTGTCAACGATATCTATCTGATAACAGGTAATTCGGGTTCGACACTAGGGGTTGCAACGGCTTTGAGCGGAACAAATATCGTTCAATTTTCCAACGGCGATGTTTTGGCAATCAATCAGACCGGGACATCGGGACCGCTACGCTCGATCACTGTCCCGGCGAGCATACAGCGTGTTTTGATGGTGACCTATTTTGTTGCAGCAGACGGCACGCTGACCCGCCGTGAATATGCAAACGCACCAACAGGTAGTTATGTCGACGAACCGCTGGTCTATAACGTTGAGGATTTTCAGATCAAATACATTATGGATGACGGCTCACTTTCAGATAATCCGGGCGCGGGACCTGACGGCGTCGCCGGAACGCTTGATGATACGCAGTCAAATCTCGCCGCCGTTAGGCAGATCAGAGTAACGATCAGTGTTCGCTCGAATGAGAAAAATTCTGCGAATCAGCCATATCGACAGACGATGACCGCGACATTTAGCACCCGAAATCTTGGATACGATGCGAGTTAAGGAATTAAGGTTAAGTGATATGAAACTAGATAGAGATCATAATAACGGTATAAAAAACGATCCCGGCCAGAAAGGCTCGGCGATCGTCATTTCGCTTTTCGTACTCGCCTTAATAACGGTGTTTGTAGCACTCGCGTTGTCGCGTTCGTCGGCAGAAGCCGCCGCATCGGGCAACGAATCAGCTGAGGGCCGTACGTTTTATGCCGCACAGGGCAGCCTCGAGACGATGACCCGCAACTTTAATAAGGTGTTTGAGGTCAAGATCAACCCGACGACGACCGAACTTGACGCGGTCCGTAATGGAACAGTCGCCGGCCTGACCGGTTATACGTTCACTCAGGAACTGGACCAAACGTCGACCCGGTCGAACGTCGTGCTTTCAGGTGGCCCATTTGCAGGACTTTACGCGATCCGCGACAACTGGCGACTTCGCACAACGGCGACAAATAATATCGGTGTGCAGGTTCAACTGACGAGAAACGTCTTAAATAACCGTATCCCGATCTTTCAGTTTGGTATTTTTTACGACGACGATCTAGAGCTTTTCCGCCCGCCGCGTTTCAGCTTTGGAGGACGTGTCCACTCAAACCGCAACTTTTTCCTCTCCCCCGGTTCCGAGGGAGTTTATTTCAACTCCCGTGTGACGACGGTCGGGCACCTTGTTACCCAGTCATGGCGAAACTGGTCAACAACCGACAGCGCGAACGATGATACATTTATTAAGAACGCGTCGGGTGTCGATCAACGGCTTTTACCGACAATGGGCAGTGTTTTGAACACGACGGTCGGTGCAGCAAACAACATATTTGCCGCCGACCCTACGATGCCGCCGAGTAGATTGAACGCGAGCTTTACGACTCAGAGCAGCATCTTTGACGGTAATCTGCAAAATCTGGTCAAACCGTTAAAACTGCCTATCAAGATCGACAGCGACACCAATGACCTGATCGAAATGATCAAGCGGCCCAAAAAGATCGCTGATTCATCTGGTGGAGACCTCTTTAACAATGCCGGCACACTTGCACCGGTCACGGCGGCAACTGCCGATTCAGACATCCTAAAAGAAGAGCGTTTTGCTAATAAGGCCGGCATCCGCATCTCGCTGGCTGACAGCAAAGCTAAGCTTCCGGGCTGTGCCTCAGGAACTGGTACTACTGCGATAACCGGCCCTTGCGGCGTTCGCCTAGACGGTTATAAAGACGGAACTGGTCCAGTTCCTTCGCCGTCGCCGTCGGCTACGCCTGACCGGGCCCGCGGCTATCAGCCAAAGGGAATGAAGTTAAACGCTGCCGCGTCAACCTATGCTTATGTTCCGACACGAGCAAATGGCGAAAGATTGTATACCGGCGGCACACGCGAAGTTTGGATCAAGGTCGAGACCGTGGACAGTAACGCGGGGACCGGCGTGATCATTACCAAAGATATCACCGAAGATTTTTTAAGCCTCGGCATTACCGAAGCCGCATCGACAAATATCGCTCTCGCCGCTTATTCGGGTACACGTGCGGATAACGGTACGGCAACCAGCCCGAGCGCCAATATTACTGCTACCTCACCTCAAACAGCGACAACCTATCCGGACAGCCGTTCGGTGATCAAATTGCAGCGGTTTGAGATATTCGGCCCAGCGATACCTAATACAGGAAACTATTTATATTCTTATGGTACGGGCACGTCAGCAATAAATGTCGTACGGCGTTATAGCGGAGTTACGGCTGCCGAAGTTGCGGCGGGCTGTGCATCAGGTTGTACGGCCCGTAACGCGAACCCCAATACCGGACTCGAACATTATGCTCACCTATATCGTGCCACTCTTAACGGAACGGCGGATGAGGCGGTCGTACCATTTCCGATCGAAATGTTCGATTCCCGCGAGGGCGAGTATTACGACGACGCGTCTCGTTATACGGCGGGCCAGGTTACTCAAAACGGAACGATGAGCATGATCGACATTGATGTCGCCAATCTCAGACGATTCTTACGCGGCGATTTCGACGGGCTCTTTCAGCCATCCACAAATTTCCCGTCCGGGCTCCGCAGCACCGATATTCCAAACCGGCAGGGCTGGGTAGTTTACGTATCGGACCGCCGCGGCGATGCGGATTTTGACGGGCAATACGATATGGAAGACGTTTATGGCAACTCCCCGGGCAATGACGGCGTCCTGCAGGCCAATGAAGATGTAAATGGCAACGGCGTGCTCGATGCGAAATATTATTCGAGCGATACATCCGAATCGTGCATTAGTCCTGCGACCACGTGCGAAGCGGCAAAATACTCATCGTCCATCACTCCTGACTTTGCAGCCGTCGATGACCAAAAGTATTTTCGTCGGGGCGTCAGACTGATAAACGGCACGACCATTCCGGGCATTTACGATACTTCGACTCCGGCGAACACGAGAGGATTTACCGTTGCATCGGAGAACGGAGTCTACGTGCGCGGAAACTACAATGCAACCGGTGTAAACAGTGTGCCTACGACAGGTAACTCGGCCTACACCGAATACCGGCCGTTCAATACCAATATGCACATTCCGGCATCGGTTGTAGCGGACGCCGTGACAATACTTTCGAATTCGTGGAATGATGCCGAGAGTTTTGCAACTCCTTATGATGCGGATTCGCGGGTTGCGTCCACAACGACCGTCAGATTTGCGATGATCGCGGGCGACACACTTGCGAATAGGGATCTCTCGCCCGGACAGGGCGGCAGCGGCCCATGGCAAAATCTTAATGGCGGCGTCCACAACTTTAAGCGTTACCTCGAAACGTGGTCCGGACAACGGCTCGATTTCAGCGGATCGCTGGTCAATCTGTTTGTGTCGCAAAATAATAACGGCACGTTCAAATGCTGTAATACGGTGTATAATCCCCCGTTCCGTAACTGGGTGTTTGACAGCACGTTCCTCGACCCCGACCGTCTGCCGCCTGGAACACCGTATTTCCAATACATCCAGACGACCGGCTTCCAAAAGACAAACAACTAAGCCGCCATTCGGCAGCTTCACTTTCACCCCAAAGGGCTGCGATCATCACGGTCGCGGCCCACATTCACAACCCGCCCTCTACCCCACATGGAGAAAAATATGAAAATAAATAAACCTAGCAATTACAGAGGCTTTTCACTGGTCGAGCTTCTGATCGTCGTTGTTGTCATCGGCATTCTGGCCGCGATCGCTATCCCAAATCTGCTCGCGTCGCGACGCTCGGCAAACGAGGGCTCGGCCGTCTCTGACCTCAGAATGGTCCACGGAGCACAGATGACATACGCGTCGTCGCTTGGCAAAGGCCTGTTTGCCGGTAATGCCGGTTCGGTCGATCTTGAGCCATTCACACAACTCGGTGCTAACGGCATTATCGACAACCAGCTTGCCGGAGGGCTAAAGAGCGGATACGTGTTCACTGGCGGCAAGGTCGATACAACAGCAGATTGGCCCTCAAGCTTTTGCCTGCGTGCAGTGCCGGTATCGGGAAGCGGAGCATTTGCGACCGGCATCCGCAACATCGCGGTGGCAACCGACGGCGTAATGTACGCAGGTGATGCTACGGACGTTAATAATGCCCAATGTACCATCACAACAGGTAGCATATCGGTCACCTCCGCCACACCACTTTCCTAAATTCAATTCCGGTATCCTCCCGGGCCGGATAACAAAAATGGCCGCGATCCATTTGGGTTGCGGCCTTTTTATGTTAACAGCCACGCTTCGGCGGACGCGGCGTTATCAAAGAGCTGGTAATTTGCACCGCGGTTGGTTCCGATCATGATCGCAAACTCCATTTCTTTTTCGATCTTTACATGCGGATTGACGAATGCGACTCTGGTCGAGCCGATCATCGAGAGAAAATCTTTGGTAGTAAAAAACAGATCGGCGTCGGGGAGCATGACGGGAATGTCTCGTACAAGCATGAGACGGCTGCTGTTTGCCGCAGTACAGTGAGCGGCGACTTCGCGGAGATATTTTATAGCCGATCGACGATCGATCGCTGGCGCAGAAACGCAGGAGTAGGTATAACCGTCGCGTTGCTCAAAAGTAAGGGAATACGTGCAAGCATCATCATTCATACTGTGGGTTATATGCGAATTTAGCCGGACGAACCAACGTTCCTCAAAATAGCATTAAAGGGGCGAAACATGCAACCAAAATAATTCACGATGATCGCTTAGTTCGCACGTCGTTTTTTGAACAATGTCGTTGTAATATCGTAATGGGTCTCAGGTTCATATTTGCAAAAATGCAAGGACCCATCCGACGAAAGAGCGATGAAAGAGCTTGTCCTGATCAACTGCCGGCTCGACCGGCGATACGATATCCACGACCAACTGGGTAAGGGCAGCTACGCCGAGGTTTTTCTCGCACGCGATACGATCGCTTCACCCCAATCGCCGCACAGCGAGGTCGTCATCAAGGCTCTCAACGTTTTTCTCCAAGACGATCTCGACGTCGATCTCGAACGAACGCTGGTCGAAAATTTTCAGAACGAAGCAGTTGCGCTCGACCGAGTCCGCCATCCAAATATCATCAGCCGCATCGGCCACGGCACCGCCCGCGATCTGAAGGGAACTGTCTTTCACTACCTAGTCCTCGAATATCTATCCGGCGGCGACCTGCAAGCTTTTGTCCGCAAACAACAGATACCTCTGCAACAGGCTCTTGGGTTCATCGAGCAGATATGTGCGGGACTCGGCCACGCCCACGAAAAAGGCATCATCCATCGCGACATCAAGCCGCAAAATTTGCTGTTGACGGCAGACCGTTCAACCGTTAAGATCGCTGATTTTGGTGTTGCCCGTGTAAATCTTTCCGATTCGCCGATCACGCGTGTCGGCACCAACATCTACGCGCCGCCCGAGCACAGCCCGATGTTCGCGGGCCAGACCGGAGAGCTCGAATACGCCCGTCTGACGCCTGCTGCGGACATATATTCGCTTGCAAAATCGGCACACACGCTTATCACCGGTGAGGCTCCTCGGGCTTACGCGCACGAACCCATAACTGGTTTGCCTGAATCTGTCCGTGACGAAGAATGGGCCGCCGAGTTACTGCGGGTCTTTACACGTGCGACTGCCGCCGATCCGCGTGAGCGTCACCAATCCGTCGAAGAATTTTGGGCGGATCTCGCCGTCGTACGTCAGATCGCCGCCGACGGTGAATACAGCACTATGGTGCGTTCGCGAGTTGAGGCACCTCAACCGCACGTCTCGCGCGGCTATTCGCCTCTGCCGCCCGCCCAGCCAAATTTTGAACCGATCCCCGAAACGCTCGCTGTTCCGCCTGTTCCCGATCAAGGAGGAAACGCGAGTGTGAATGAGCGTGCTCGATTCGCGGTCGCAGGCACGCACGCCGATGGCCGCGTTTCCGCACAAAACGTGCCAAGGCCCATCCCGATCACGGCCGAGGTTCCGATCGTCGCAAAGCCCGTGCCTATTACAGCCGAATCGCCCATTGTCGCAAAGACCAAAAAACGCCGAACGCTCCGACGGCTTGCGACTTTCGTGATCATTATTGGTATTTTCACGGGTATCCTTTACGGCACAGCGACGTATATGCGGGGACGCGGCCTGATACCTGACATCACAAATCCGTTAAAAACCCGGACGGCAATTGCTAAGACCGACATTTACCTTCGCTCTGGCCCCGACGCCGGTAACGATCAGATCGGGCTTGTGACCAAAAATTCGAAAGTCCGCATTGTAAAAGAGCAAAATAATTGGTATCAAGTTGATGTCGTCGAACAAGGACGAACGCGAACGGGAGACGCAAACGCGACTCGCGGCTGGTTGAATGGGAAGTATCTCGACATTTCGTCGGACTAGGAATAGCCAAAGAGGACACGGAGAGATTTGTTTTTATGGACGGTATTCGGCGGGTTTCAAATTAACCTTTGTGACCCCCGTTGCTGGATTTAAATCAAAATGAGTATTTTAGACAAAGTCAGACGCTGGATCGACGGTGATTCGTCCGAGCTGGTTCTCGAAGAAGCGGCACGCGACGCTCAGGTCAAACCGCGCAGCCAGGCCGAGGAATTTATCGTCAAGATCGCCCGCGAGGTTGAGAGCGTCATGCAGAAAGAGATCCTCTCGCTGCCGCAAGGCACGACGATAATCCCTAGCGAATACATCATTTTCCTCAGCAACGACGACGATAAAGAATGGCAGGGCGTAAAACGCAAAGGGCTCGAACAGGGCCTTTACCACATACTCGCCGAGCGTGCGAAAGAGCTTGCCGGCAAGAAAAAACTAGAGACCAAATCCTTCGTAATTGAGCTGCGTATCGACGGCACGCTTGATAAAGGCGGCGTCCGCGTCCAGCATAGTTGGGAAGATTCAGCTAGTAACAAAACAGGTGTGCTAGTCCGGCCAAAAGCTCTACCGGATCTGCCGCCGGCTACGACTCAGGCACCTGCTACCGTCCCAAATATCCCCCGAAATACGCCGCCGTCCGCTGTTGCCGCACCGGTTTCTAACATTCGCCAGGCCGAGCCGATCCCCATTGAAGACAGGGAAGAGATGACCCACGTAAAGAGCCGTATGACCGAGCTTTACCGGCTTGAAATATGGCGCGGAGGTGTACGGCAAAATGTGATACCTGTCTTTCAGACCGAGGTTGTAGTTGGGCGCGGTTCGCGTTCAAAGCCGGTCGATATACCGCTTGCGGGTGATGTCGAGATCAGCCGGCGGCATCTGACGCTCGTCACGGACGGTAAGGGCGGCTTTTGGGCCGTTAACGAAGGCAAAAATCCCGCTGCGATAAACAACCAAGATCTACCCGCCGGACAACGTATCGCCGTAACGCCGGGCGTCCCGCTCACTGTTTGCAGTTATACGCTCAGGATACTGACCATTTAACTACGGCAGCCCACCGGTTTCGATCAACGCTATCAACTCTTCCAGGCTCTTTTCCGCGCCTGCGACAACCTCTGATGGATAGCCGTATTTGATCGTATTCTTTTCAAGATCGTCGCGATCGAGCACTTCGTAACCCTTTTCCGGCCAAACAATTACATCCAGATCCAGATCGACGTAATCGATCACATCATCCGCAAATGTCGGCGGCATCGTGATGTTGCAGTAGTAATTTCGCAGGCGTCCGTCCGGTTCGTGAAAGCGAAAAACGTTGTACCAGCGCCGCGGCCAAAAATGCTCGAACGAAACAGTGCCTTGTTTGATCATTCCCAGATCGTCATGCGGGACGTCCTCTCGAAATTGACCGACAACGACGAGCAGGTCTTCGCTCTGGCTGATAAGCCCGCCCGGCCACGTTCGGCGGATGTGCCCGTCATACTTTCGCGAATTGATCGTGATCTGCCGCTCGGCCATCGTTAGTCCTCTTCGGCGTCGGTGGCCCCGGTGTATGCTTTTCGAAGTTTGGTAAGCAGCTCCGGCAATATCAGCCGCTCGGTCTCGTTAAGGTCGGCCAGATAATTCGTTTCCAGCTCAAGCCACTGTGCATTGACATCATCACGCATCGCGTGACCCTGATCCGTCAGATACACCCGAGTCGAACGCCCATCGCCATCCTCTCGCTCGATCTCGACAAGATTGATCTCGATCAGCCCCTTGATCATCTTACTGACCGTGGGGGCAGCGAGGCTCAGACGACGCGCAAGATCGACCTGTCGCAGCCCGTCTTCGCTCCACAATTCGAGAAGCAAAAAAACCTGTCCGGCGTGCAAACCGATCAGACCCATGTGACGCTCAAGCACGGTCTTGTATGCGGTCGTTACGCGAGCCAAAAGATAGCTGATGGTCTTTTGAAAAATGATCTCTTCTTCCATGACTGCACCTGTTTTCATATGCTTAACTTAAACAATTAGCCTGATAAACTCTTTTGGTTAGCGACCTGATATTCAAAGATTAGCGAGCTAACTATAAATGATTAGGATGCTAACAATTAAAAATTAGCACGATATGCTTTATTGCCAAAGTGGGCTAACATTAATTTATGGAAAATGCTGAAAAGCTTAAAAATGCACGCAATATTCTGCTTAAACTGCACAAATCTCTGTTAGATCTCGAGCGGGAAATGTACGAGGGCATCCACGGCGAGCTAACGCCGGTTCAGTTCGTCAACCTTTTGATGGAAGACGAGGATTTTGCCTGGCTGCGTAAATTCTCGACACTGATCGTCGAGATCGATGAAATGTTTGCGTCAAAAGAGGGAATTGAGGCCGGTATGATCGAGGCAAACCTCGAAAAGGTTACGGAATTAGTTGAGATGCGGGAGCCTGACGAGTATTTTAGGGCCAAATATCAGTTTTCTATCCAACGCGACCCCGACGCTGCTGGACTTCACAGCCAACTCAGAACCCTAATGGGTAACGGCTAGCGTCTGATAATGGCTGGTCCACATTGGTACATGTGGTCCACTTGGTCCGGACCGGACCAAGAAACAGGGAACTGACATAGAAAAGGCCGCGAACAGTATATTCGCGGCCTTTTGCCTTTTTACCGTTACCTTTTTACTTGATTACGACCGTCCGCTCTTCTTCCAATCGTTCAAGAAACCCTCAAGCCCTTTATCCGTCAGCGGATGTTTGACGAGCTGTTGTATGACCTTAAAGGGGATGGTCGCAACATCAGCTCCCGCCAGCGCACAATCCACAATATGCACCGGATGCCGTATCGACGCTGCCAAAACCTCGGTTGCAAACCCGTAATTGTCGTAGATCTGCACGATATCGCGAATAAGCTGCATCCCGTCCTGCGCAATATCATCCAAACGACCAATAAACGGCGATATGTACGACGCACCCGCCTTAGCGGCAAGCAGCGCCTGTGCAGGCGAGAAGCAAAGTGTAACGTTCACCTTGGTACCCTCGGCCCGGAATGTACGACAAGCTTTTAGGCCGTCGAGCGTCAGCGGAACCTTGATGACGACATTCTTGGCTATTTTCGCAAGAGCGCGGCCTTCTTTGAGCATTCCCTCGGTGTCGAGGGCCGTGACCTCAGCCGACACGTCGCCTTTGACCAGTTTACAGATCTTGGCGATATGCTTTTTGAAATCTACATCACCCTCTTTTGCCACCAGGCTCGGATTGGTGGTAACGCCATCGATCAACCCAAGCTCATTCGCCTCTTTGATCTCGTCAAGGTTTGCTGTGTCTATAAAAAATTTCATAATTTTGTTGCAGCGGCCCGCACGGCAGTATGGGCGTTATGTCTATCTCAGTCTATCTCACAGAGTTTTTCAATACACCAATGCCTTCGATCTCAACCTCACAAACGTCTCCGGGATTCATGTTTGACACTCCCGACGGTGTTCCGGTTGCGATAATATCGCCTGCATTCAGAGTCATCATATTAGAAATATATCGTATCAGAAAATCAACGGGGAAGACCATTTGCGACGTACGTCCACTCTGCCTCACCTCGCCGTTGACTCGAACCGTAAGGCCAATATCAGTGACAGCAAGCTCAGTCTCAATATGCGGCCCGATCGGACAAAACGTGTCAAACGATTTGCCGCGTGTAAATTGGACATCCTTTCGCTGGATATCACGAGCCGTTACATCGTTGAGGCAGGCGTAACCCAGCACATAATCATTTACATTATCCGCGTCAGTTAACCCTTTACATGTCTTAGAGATAACCACGGCGAGCTCACCTTCATGCTCAACCTGATTGCTTTGCTCAGGTATCACTATATCTTCGCGATTATGGATCAACGCGGACGGGGCTTTTAGAAAAACCAGCGGCTCGGTCGGCACATCATTG
>JBGAUY010000030.1:0-31123 GCA_044228425.1 Pyrinomonadaceae bacterium
AAGAAGGATTATGAAAAATTTAGGGCAAAGCGAAAAGAAGGACTTGATCTTTACGAAAAGGCTGCGGAAAACAATTACGGTCCGGCTCAATATCTCCTTGCAGAAGCTTATGAGAATATTGAAATAGCTGGCTTGGATTGTACAAAAGTCAACAAATGGCTTGACCGAGCAGTTGCTGCTGAGTATCGTGCCGCAATTTCATATAAGGGGTTTCTATACGAGACGAAACGATGTGTGGAAAGAGACTATCTAAAGGCGTTGGAACTCTATAAGAAAGCCGGGGCACTTGGATATGGATGGGCGTATTCTAGGGCCGCTGAAATATACTCCAATGGCAGAGGCGTTCCCGCGGACGAAATAGAAGCCAATGTCTGGTATAGAAAAGGGGCGGAAATGGGTTCATCTACCGCACAAAATGAGTTTGGTATAAGACTATCCGAAGGAATAGGTGCGAAATCGGACAATCGCGAAGCGGTTACCTGGTTCAAAAAGTCTGCGGAACAAGGAAATGTCTTTGGTGCCTGCAATCTTGCTTTGCATTATGCGCGAGGACAGGGCGTTGCTAAAAACACCCTTTTATCATTGAAATGGATGTATATATCGCACTCACTTGATGGACTCAAATGTTTTCCTGATGATTTTATTAAGTTTCTAAAACCATCTAAGGCGATCGACAAGAAAGCATGGGGTTTAGCTGTGGCTTGGCTAAGAAGTCATCCTGAATTGGATAATAATTTCGACGAACGCCCGTGGATGAAGTAAGGAAAGAATGGGTCAGCCTGCGATTGTGCGATATGTCTTCATTTTTAGGATGTTAGCATAGGCGGGGTGGTGTTGGGCGGGGTTTTTGGGGATCGGAGCGGCGGAAAGATCGCAGGGCCTGACCCAGAATATCCTCCATCCGATGGAAAATAAAGTCTTGAAATAGGCTAGCAGTCTCCGTTACAATAGTAAGTGCCCGCCCTGCTCCCTATGAAATACCCACAAAACGTCCGTTCTGTAAGTGTCGTCGTATATATGTTGTTTGTTCTTAGCGTCATGTTGAGTATCGGCGTGAACGCTCAAGCGCTTTATAAAGTCGACCCCGGCTTACGCCCAACATTGACAAACTATACCTTCACTGCGGTTCCACAAGCCGGAAACTACTGGAGTGAGATCAATAAGTGGTCCCCATCCTATCTAGGTGACAACATACCCGCAGGGGACACGGTGCTGGTCAATACTCCGTACACGAACACATTCGTAAATATACATCTCACGGTTGACGGCACTCTTTCCACGGCTCCAACAACCAATCCAAACTTCATTTTTTATCTTATCCCTACTTCGTCGTTGACGATCCGTAACGGAGGAATATTCGTCAACGACGGTGCATTCGAGCCGAAAGGTAACTATTTCCATGTTCAGGCGGGCGGCACAGTTGTCAACAATGGGACAATGAATGCCGAGGGTCTCGTTCTCGAACCCGGAAGTTCGTTGACAAATAATAGTCCAAACGGCGTTTTTAACTTTAAGGGAACCTCGATGACAGGTGACCTTATGAATACCTCCGGCACGGTGGAAACCAATTCGCCGATCGACAAGATCAACGGGAATTTCAATAACGGCAGCGGAAGATTTGTCGTGTATGATCTTCGCGACGCCCCGAGGCCTGGGCACGGCATTCTCAATGTAACGGGAACTGCAACTTTGAGCGGAACATTCGATTACCAAAGGCTTTCATATAATCCGATTCTCGGGGACCAGTTCACAATAGTTTCCGCGGCGAACAGGGTCGGGATGTTTTCCAACCGTTCGGTGAGCCTAGGTAACGGACGCTTTGCAAATGTCTATTACACAGCCACGACGGCCTTCATACGCATCGAGAATGCTCCTACGGCAGCTGCGGCGTCAATTTCTGGAAGGTCGCTCACCGCGAACGGACGCGGGATAACAAATGCTATGGTCACGCTTACCGATCCGTCGGGCTTGGTAGCCACCACCATCACGACACGGCTAGGAGCGTTCCGATTTGAAAACGTTCCAACGGGCGTTAGCTATGTTGTCGCTGTTTCGTCCAGACGGTTCTCCTTCGATTCGCAGGTTATACAAGTTGTTGACAACATCAGTGATCTCACCTTTATTGCGTCAGAACGCTGAAACTTGATTGTTTGGAGAATAGTAAATAATTGAATCAGACCCGCGATTTTTTCTTTAGCTCGCAATATTCTTGACAAACACTATTTCCTTCCATTATTATTCTCAACGATCCTCGGATCGAAGTTAAAACCAATCAAAAACAACTCGCATAGCACTGAGAGCAGGTATGTGTTTTTACTTTGCCTTTTTCGCTGTGCGATAGAGGTGTAAGGAGGAACATTATGCCTATTAGTGAAGTTGGACACGCAAGGAATATTGCGTCGTTTGAGCAGTTGATATCTATTGTTACTGGTTTTGGCGCAACATATAATCCCAGTAATTCAAATATTGGTGTTGGCAAGCTCAATAACAAACTTGCTGCGGCCAATGCTGCGAATGATGCGGTGCAGGCTGACTTTGCGGGAAAGACGACGGCGATAAACATTCGTGAAAATGCGTTCAAACCGCTTGGCCCGACCTCTACAAAGGCTGTAAATTATTACGCTTCGACCGGAACCGAAAAGAACAAGGTCGAGGACGTAAAGACGCTCAACCGTAAGTTGCAGGGAACACGCAAAAAAGCGGCTGTGGCTGACGATCCGGCAACGCCCGTTGATGAATCAAAACAATCAATTTCCGCTTCGCAGCAGAGCTATACGCAAAAGGTCGAGCATCTCGAAGGTATGATCCAGCTATTTAGCGATGATCCGCTCTACAATCCTAACGAGACGGCTATTACGATCGCCTCGCTCACTACATTGGCCGCTGACCTGAAACAATCGACTTCGGATGTCATCAACTCAATCACTGCCTTCAACAACTCACGCATTGAACGAAATACCGTGATGTATCACCCGACGACAGGGCTGTATAAGCTCGCGATGATGGTCAAACAGTACGTGAAATCGCTATACGGAGCCTCGTCACCGGAAAATAAGATGGTGAGCAAGCTAAAATTCCGAAACGAAGAGATGTAATTGCGGTTGTAAGTTTCACTTTTGCGTCTGTAATAGTCACTTACGAGCTTGTAAACATCACTTACGCACTTGTAAATGTCACTCAAGAGGTTGTAAACATTACTGCCGGACTGTGTATTTGCACTTACAGAGTCCGGCTTATTACTTATTGAGTTGTATTTGTTATTTATCGATTCGTAAATGCTGCTTAGATGCTCCGCATCTTCACTTTGCACTTTTCACTCGTTACTTATCACTTGCGACGGTTCACTTATCATTTGTGAGAGATTCCTGGTCAAGACGATACTCAGTCCCATGATCAGATAAAACACCATTGCGACTTCGCCGTCGCCCAGATTGTAGTGAACGATGCCGCTGACAAAGAATCCGATCAGCGCTCCGAAACCGCCGAGCAGAATCCCTTTTTCGCGCCAGTCCGAAATATCAGCCGATCTCAGTTTTCGCCAGATCGAACTCCCAAATAGCCACAGTATCCATAGCCATATCAGCAACGCGGGCAAGCCTCTTTCGACTAAGAGTTGCAGCGGCGTTGAGTGAAAATGTCCCATCGGGAGCCGTCCGTCATCAAACAAATGCCACTCTTTGGCGTAACGTTTGATCGAATCCATTCCAACGCCAACGACAAGATGTCTCGGCGAACTGGTCGCAAGATCAAAGCCCTCACGATATACAGTCTGCCGCCAAGCGGCCGAATTATCTTTGCTGTCATTAACCCCAATATTACGACTCTTTTGTAAAACGTATAGACCAATAAGCGCCACGGGAACGGAAACTATCAGCAAGGCCAGAACCGTCCTGCGCGAAGTCCCGATCAAAGCTACGACGAGCGACGAAACCAAAAATGCCGCCTGTGAAGCGCGGGTCACGGTCAATAAAAGTGCAAACAGAAATGCGGCGAGAACGATGCCCAGGACTATGGCCATTTTTCGTCTGTCAGAGGTGGTAAGAGCGGCTATCAATAGCCCAAAAATAAGCGCCGAGATCAACTGCAGTGCCTCCGCATACGTTGTGAAATGCCCAAAAAAGCCTTGTGCCCGCCAATTATAATTTCTTTTCCACGTTATGATCCCAAGCTTTTCTGCGGCGGTTTCGCCGGGTAGCAGATCGACTTTTGCGACGTCGATATTCATGTAAAGCTCGTCGTGATAGATCTTGATCTTTACGGCACCTTTGCTTTCAACCTCAGACAATATGTCTTCGGGTGATGAGATCTTCCGTTTCCCGATCGCCACGAGCGTATCGCCTACGTGGACAGGTTCAATAAATAGCTTGTCCGTCACATCGTCGATGATATGGAGTATAAGAGGGCTTTGGGGATCGATTTCGACGATCTCAACTCCGCGTCCGGTAACCCGTTCGTACAACGTGGCCCCAACGTTAAAGAGACAGGAAAAGATGAGCGCAAATGCCAATACAAATACCGCTTTCTTAGTACGCAAATTATTAACAACGAGGAAAAAGACCAATACCAGGCCGACGCCGCGAAGCTTATCCAGCGAGATATCCGGAGCGTACGATAGGACAGACGAGATCAGAGACCATAGGAAAAAGGAAAGAAATGCGAGATTGAGAGGAGTTTTGAACAAGCGCGGCCGGGGCTTTATGAGACATCTAATAAACCAGACCGAGATTCCGAGCAACCACGCAGCCTGCGACGCCGAAATTGAATGCGGCGCAGACAGGGCCATCAGTACCAAGAAAACAAAAATGATCCTGTCGAGCCAGACAGCGATTTTATTTTGCTGATCGATCTCGTTGACCGCGTCGAGCCAGCTAAGAAGCCGTTTCATAGAATGTTTATGCGTCCAACGTGACTTCCCAGGCCGATTCCGTTTTTAGCAGCTTGCTCATAAGAGATGCATGGACGCTGTGGCCGCTTTTTTCGGCGGTGACGCGACCGGCGATCGGCATACCGATAAGTGCAAGATCGCCGATGATGTCGAGTATCTTGTGGCGGACAAATTCGTCAGTAAACCGCAAGGGCGTTTCGTTGAGCATACCGCTGTCGGTCAGCACAATGGCGTTGTCGAGCGAACCGCCAAGTGCGAGATTTGCCTTTCGCAGCATGTCGATCTCGTGCGTAAATCCGAAAGTCCGAGCCGACGCGATCTGTTTGCCAAATGAGCCGTCCTCAAACACAAAATTATAGGTTTGGCGGTTGATGAACGGGTGCGGAAAATCGATCACACAATCGATCTCAAACTTTTCCGAAGGCTCGATCGACATCTTGCGGTCGCCTTGTTCAAATTCGACGCGTTCGAGCACGCGAAACACGCGACGGGCGGCGTTTTGTTCGGCAACACCGGCCTTTTCGATCAATGCGATAAAATCTTCGCTCGACCCGTCCATTATCGGGATCTCGATATTGTCGAGGTCGATAAAGCAGTTATCGACACCGGACCCACGTAATGCCGAGAGAAGGTGTTCACACGTCGAAAGCACAACTCCGCGACGCATCAACGTGGTCGCGTAACTGCAATGTGAAATGTATTCTACGGATGCTGGTATCTCAAAATTATCCAAGTCAGTGCGGACAAATATGTAGCCGGTGTTAGCGGGAGCGGGTCGCAGAGTCATGTTGACTTCGACGCCGGTGTGCAGCCCGACGCCTGATACACTGATCGATTTTGCAAGCGTTGTTTGATTCATGGTCGCGGTTTCTTTCGCTACTTCTATTACAAACCCCGTGCCAGTGAGCAAATCAAGCAACTCCTTGTATTTACCTGTGCTTATCTGTGTGCATATGTGGCAAAAAACTCTTTTCTGTTGCATTTCAACCACATTGATGTCTCGGATTTACTATTCACGATTCACGATTTACAATTAAGCCCTAAGTATGGCTATAGAAACCGCCGGCCAAAAGGCCGCGAAAATCACAAAAATACGCATCGAAAACACCGCTTCGTTTCCGCTGCCCAAAGATTACGAAGCGACTATCAACAAAGTGCTCGATTTTCTGCCCGTTGAGCAGTATCGCGGCGTCGAAAAGATCAAGCTAGTCGATTACATTAACGACCCGCGGCTAAAGAATATGGACGTGCCCGTAAAGGGCGATCTGCCCGGGCTATATCATCCGCGAGTGCAAAATCAGGCGCCGTGGTTTGAGATGTCGATGGCTGCGCTGCTGCAGCCGACCGAGGGCTTTGTCAAAAAGTTCATGGCAAAGAGCGGCTTTAAGGGCAACATCGCAGGGCTGATCTTTTCACTCGTCGGCCAGCATTATTACCTGACGCTGCGCCACTCGGTCAAACGAACAAGCCTCGAACCACAGATCCGTCAGTACGCCGAAAAGAACCTAAAACTCTGGAGCGAAAAACAATCCGAAGGCAGCATCCGGGCAAAGCTCTTCAAACCGTTTCGCCCGATCCTTGAGCGCTGGGCAAAATGGCTGAATAAGAAAGCTGCGGACGCGAAGAAATAGAAAAATATGAACTATTGGATGGTTAAACAAGAACCGGATTCGTATTCTTGGGACGATTTTGTAGCTGACGGTGCGACCGATTGGACCGGAGTTCGTAATTATCAGGCTCGTAATAATCTGCGGGCGATGAAAAAGGGCGACAAGGTACTATTTTACCACTCAAACATCGGCAAAGAGGTGGTGGGCATCGCAACGGTCTCAAAAGCAGAGTTTCCCGATCCAACCGACGAAAAATGGATCGCGGTCGAGCTGAAACCGGTAAAGGCACTTAAAAAACCGGTCACGCTCGCCCAGCTTAAGGGAAATCTTGCCCTCGCTAATCTTGGCCTGATCCGTCAATCGCAACTGTCGGTCAGCCCTGTCACGCCGGACGAATTCGAAGAGATCATCAGCATGTCCAAATAGGCAAATTATGCTAAAAGAGGCGGTCGAACACTATCACGAACTGTTAAAGGACGCCGATCTTGCGTCGCGTTCGCAGCAGATGCTCGATGAGCAGCTCGAAAGCTCAAAGTTGATCTTTGGCGGTCGGCGTCTATCGCCTTACTTGCGGCCGCATTTTGTGATGGAAAGCGATTGGCTCCTCATCAAGAAAACCTGTGAGACGATCTTTGGTGCATTGCAAAAGGTAAAAGATGCCGCTGTCGAGGATGATGCGATCTTGGATGAGCTTGGTGTCACCGAGATCGAAAAGGAACTCGTCAAGATCGACCCCAAATACTCGCACGTCTCGCCAACGTCGCGGCTTGATTCATTTCTAACCGAAGATTCATATAGCTATGTCGAGCTAAACGGCGAGAGTCCAGCTGGCATAGCGTTTTCTGATTCGGCGTCAGAGATATTCCGCGCATTGCCGGTGATGAAAAAATTTGCCGAGCGTTACAACATACAGACACTCGAAGGCTCGTCAAAGATGCTCGATGTCCTGCTCGAATGTTACACCGAATTCTGCGGCGGCGAAATGACGCACAAGCCAGTCATCGCGATCGTCGATCTCGAAGACCTGCCGACGATCAAAGAATTTGAGCTTTTCCGCGATTATTTCGAATTAAAGGGTTACAAGTCGATCATCTGTTCACCCGGCGAACTTAAATTCGACGGCTTGCGTCTCTCATGTAATGGCATCGAGATCGATATCGTTTATAAACGGCTTTTGGTCAACGAATATCTGCCGATAATGAAAGCGCAACCTGCATTGCTAGACGCATACCGGGCCGGTGCGATATGCATGGTCAACAGCTTTCGCGGCAAGCTCGTACATAAAAAAGCGGTTTTTGCCGTACTGACCAACGAGCGTTACAAACATCTCTTTAACGACGAAGAGCTGTCGGCGATCACGAAGCACATTCCATGGACACGCGTATTTCGGGACGAGAAAACAGAGAATCATGGCGAGACGATCGATCTCATTGAATGGACACGGGCAAATTCAAACAAATTGGTCCTAAAGCCCAACGATGACTACGGTGGTGCCGGGATCTATATTGGCTGGAATTCAACCGCCGATGAGTGGGATGTTGCTATTGCACATGCCTTAGAGACCGGCGATTACCTCATTCAGGAGCGCGTCAAAACGGCGAAGGAATTTTTCCCGATGTTCACGGACGAAGAAGGGAATTGGGAATTGACCGAACAGCTTGTCGATCTAGATCCGCTGCTGTTCCTAGGAAAAGTCGGTTCAGCGTTCACCCGTCTGTCATCCACTGAGCTCGCCAATGTCTCATCCGGCGGCGGCATGGTGCCGACGTTCATAATAAGTGAAAAGTAAAGTCAGTACCGGGAGCTGTAGCGACCGGGGAATTTTTGCATGAAATTATCCTCCGACAAACAATCCCGGCTCCACAAGCTGACGGACGAATACGTCCGTCTTGAGCACAAGCTCAAGCTTGGCGGCGGCCCCGACAAGATCGAGAAGATCCACAAGCAGGGAAAGCTGACCGCCCGCGAACGTATCGAGCTGCTTCTCGACAAAGATACATTCTCGCAAGAGATCGGACTGCTTGTCGCATACGACCAATACGATGGAACCGCCCCGGCAGCGGCGGTTGTGACGGTCGTGGGCAAGATACAGGGCCGCGAATGTGTCGTTGTCGCCAATGATGCGACGATCAAGGCCGGGGCGTGGTATCCCGAAACGATCAAAAAGATCCTGCGTGCTCAAGAGATCGCGATGCGTAATCGCGTGCCGATCATCTATTTGGTAGATTCCGCGGGTGTCAATCTGCCGTATCAGGGTGGCGTATTTCCCGGGCAATACGGGGCCGCACGCATCTTTTATTACAATTCGATCATGCGGCATTATTTGAAAGTGCCGCAGATCTCGGCGGTGATGGGAATGTGCGTCGCCGGCGGAGCTTATTTGCCGGCGTTGTCTGACGTTATATTAATGGTCGAGGGAACGTCTTTTATGGGGCTCGGTGGTGCGAACCTAGTGAAAGGTGCGACCGGACAGACGATCGATAACGAAACGCTCGGCGGTGCTGCCACACACAATGCGATCTCGGGTGTGGCTCATTACAAAACCAAAGATGATAAAGACTGTCTTGAGAAAATTCGTTCGCTGGTCAGTGAACTGCCCGCGAAAGAATTAACGCGAGTTTCTATTTCTGACCACCGACCACCGACAACTGACCACTCGAAGCTCTACGAGCTTCTACCCGAAGACCACCGTGCCCCATACGACATGCGCGATGTCCTCAACACTTTCCTCGACGAAGGTGAGATGGACGAGTTTCAAGCCGATTTTGCAAAAGAGATGATCTGCGGCACGGCTCGGATCGGTGGGATCCTCGTCGGTGTGATCGCAAACTCTCGTGGTATGTCCAAGGGGAAGCCGGGAACGCCGCCACGGTTTGGCGGGATCGTTTATACGGAATCTGCCGAAAAGACAGCGTACTTTATCGAAAACTGCAACCGCCATTCGACGCCTCTGCTGTTTGTGCAGGACGTGTCGGGCTTTATGGTCGGTGCCGAAGCCGAGCATTCGGGTATCATCCGTGCCGGGGCCCGCTTTGTCGAAGCGATGGCGACCGCCGCCGTTCCAAAGATCGTGCTGACCGTTAATCACGCGTCTGGTGCCGGATATTACGCGATGGCGGGGCAGGGGTTTGACCCGGATTTTATCTTCTCGCTCCCGACGGGCCGAATGGGCGTGATGGAAGGCGACAGTGCCGCCGTTGCGATCTATGGCACACAGATCGAAAAGCTCAAAAAAGAAGGTAAAGAACCAACACCTGAGATGCTCGCCGAGATGGAAAAGGTCCGCGAAACATACGATCGCGAACTAGACGCCAAACACGCCGCCGCCCGCGGCCTGGTCGATGCTATCGTTACGCCTGAGGATCTACGAGATTCGTTGATCCTTGCCTTGCAGACTTGCTTGAATACGAACCAGCCGCACATCGGGGCTTTCGTACTTCCGCGTTAGGGCAGAAACACGACCCGTAGGGAGTGTGCTACCGCGTAACGGCCGTGCACCGAATCATGCACAGCTTTCAGGATTTCCTGAGCGATTAGAACTATTTACTTCGCAAGCAGGGCCGCAATACGTCAAGTATCTTCTTAGCCGGAGTTATTCATGTTTCCTCGGCTTTGAACGCGGCTCTGCTCCTTTTCATTTCAACCTACTCTGCTCATCCCGGCAATTGTGCTATAAAATAGTCCCAAGCTATTACTATCGATATGAAAGTTTTCATTTCTCTTGTGTGTTCGATTTTTGTGTTTGCGGGTGTCGTTGCGGCTCAAGCGGATTCTGATCCTGTACTGGAAAACTTGGCGACTTATTCAATGCCGCAGACCGCGATTGATGCAGAAATAGGCGGAAAGGTAGTTGTTGGTATCAGCGTTGACGATACCGGAAAACCGACGGCTGCAAGTTTGATCATTGGCCCGATGTGGCCGTGCGGCACAAAGCCCGTTAAAGCTCTCGAAGACCTCTCATCGACGCTCGTATCGACGATGATGAAGCTGAAGTTTGCACCAGCGATCAAAAACGGCAAGCCGGTTGTGGCTAATATCGGACTAACGCTCGAATTAAAGAACCCAAAGCTCGCTCCAAAACCTTTGGAGATTGATCCTGGGACTGGGAAGCCGAAACCGGGTCTTGTGAATGGCGGGGTAATCAACGGAAAAGCGACGCGTTTGCCAAAACCCACCTATCCCGAAGCGGCGAAAACAAATCGAGACGGAGGGCCTGTAAGTGTTCAGGTTCTGATCTCCGAAGAGGGAAATGTCCTCCGAGCCGGAGCCATCAGCGGGGCGACAACTCTTCAGCTGGCTTCTCGCGAAGCGGCGTGTGGAGCCAAATTCTCACCGACCCAATTGGCCGGATCTCCCGTCAAGGTGTCAGCCGTTGTTACCTACAACTTCGTGCCCTAATTACCCGGCGATCTACTCTTCCGGCTTTCGGACTACAAGTACCGAACACGGCGCGTGGTGGACGACGCCGGTCGAGACCGAGCCGAGCAGACGGCCCCAGAATCCGCGTCCGTGCGAACCGACGACGATGAGGTCGGCTTTCCACGATCTGGCTTCGTCGATGATCCTCTCGTCGGCAAAACCGTGCAGCGTCTCGCCGGAGACATCGACGCTCTTACCCTCAAAATGTTTTTGTATCAATAATGTGGCGGCGGCGACATGCTGGCTGGCGATTTCGAGCAGGTTGCCCTCGATCGTCTGGTAATACTCAGAACTTACCACCGTCGGATCGAGAACGATCGGCGGCACGTCCTCTAAAACTGAGATGACCTTTACCGTGTCGTTCGCTGGGTTTACAAATTCACAAGCTTTCTTTACAGCGGCCAAGCTAAAATCCGAACCGTCCGTGGCTATCAATATACGCATAACAAAATACCTCCTACATGATCAGCATACTCCAAACTTGTTAACTCCGTCTGACGTTTTTCATACCAAAAGAACATTGCCGCCTTGCAAATAAACTCGGCGGCCGCAGGGATGATCTCGCGGCTAAAGGCTGCTGAGAGCGAAGACTCAGTACTTCTCAACACCTTTGAATTTTCAGCCGTCAGGTGTACCCTCATTGTGTAATATGGGCGAACCGGTTCGACAAGATACTCCGCTCTACGGCCGGGCTTTGATCCGGCTGACAAAGCCATTCCCCAATTTCGATTTCTCGTTCATCAAACCGATCCGGCGAAAGGCGGTCGCATCGTTGTTATTGCCGGAGGGCGGGCGGGTACTCGACGTCGGCTGCGGTCCCGGCGGCAGCTTTCCCTTTCTGGTCGAGGCCGTCGGCCCGCAGGGCAAGGTTGTCGGTATTGAGATCAGCCCCTTGCACAGCGAACTCGCGGCTGACCGCATTGCTGCAAATGGCTGGACAAACGTCGAGGTGATCACCAAACCCGCAAAAGACGCCGAGCTAAAAGGTTCATTTGACGGACTCTTAATGTTCGCCGCACCTGACGTGTACGGCTCTGAAACCGAATTGTCCAATCTCATTCCCCACCTTACGCCCGGTGCCCGCGTTGCTGCCTTTGGTGCAAAACTCGCTGCCGGCGGCTTTGGCCGCTTACTCAACCCCATTATCAGAGCGCTCTACAAATTGTCGTTTTCAACCACGCCGCCGCCCAGCCTTGAGCCGTGGCAGACATTGTCGGAGCATTTCGAAGACCTCGAGATAACCGAATACTTCTTCGGCCTGATGTTCCTCGTGACCGGAAAACGACGCTCTGACAACTGACCACTGACAACTGAAAACTGATCATATGCCTAAACTACTCTCAGCTTTTTTCTTTTTAGCGTTCGCAGCGATCGGGGCGTACGCGCAATTACCGCTTTGTGCGGTCAATCCCAGTACAGGGCAGCCAAAGAACTGCTGCAACGCGACCGGCTTTGCCGACTGCCCTCGCGAAGGCTGCGGCGTCGATCTGCTGCTCAACTCCGCCAAAAACCGCACCGATCTGCCCGCGGAGGCTGACGTGCGGCCGATGACGATCGCTCAGATCGCGAAATTCAAACGCCCGAAGAAATGGAAATGGAACCAGTCCCGCGACAAACTCGTCGAGTACGGCGAAGGCACCCCGCTGCGTGTGTCGCTCTATCTACAAGGCGTCGAAAAATACGAACGCGGTGCCGAGGCGTGCAACTGCAATCTCACCGGCGAGGCCAACAACGACTATCACCTCGTGCTTGGCCGTACCAAAAACGCCGCCGAAAAATATTCGCTCACGGCCGAGATATCCCCGCGCATCCGCCGTACCAACTGGACGCACGACCGCCTAAAAGAGCTCGCAAAGCAAAAAACATACGTCCGCGTCACCGGCTGGGCGATGCTCGACACCCAGCACATCGGCGACAAACACCCGATCCGCCGCACTCACTGGGAGATCCACCCGGTCACACAGCTCGAGGTCTGCACCACCACCAAGTCCCAATGCGACGCCGGCACCGGCTGGACCCCGCTCGAAGATATGCCTTGAGTTAAAGAAAGGCTTCGCGTTGTGCGGGGCACACTTTGTGTTTTGAATCCGAGATGCAGAAGCCCGCACGAAGTAAGGGCGTTCTTGTCATAACTGTTCTTAATTTCTTTGCTATGATTCAGCAAGCGAGGTTTTCATTATGAAGTTCCACATACTTGCCATTGCTTGCCTGCTCGTTGTCGGACTCGTCCCATCGGCGGCTGACGCCCAAAATTACAAAACGTCTGACGGACACGACTTTTCCGTTAGTCTCAAGGCTGAGAAGCCGACGATCATGCTCGGAGAAACGACCTTTTTATATTTCGAGGTCAAGAATCTGTCCGAAACGCGTCTCGCGTTTAGTGATGGCGGGGACTACAGAAATAACATCGGACGTCCTGATAGCTATGGAGTCACGGTTGTTCGTGAAGATGGGAAATCAGTTCCCCAGCCGGAGGTGACACTATCGATGGGCGGACTGATCGGTATGCAGAGGGTTCCGGTTAATGGCAACTACGTTGAGAAGTTGTTTGTTCCACATTGGGCGACATTCGAGGAGCCTGGCAAATACATTGTGACAGTAACAAAGGCGCTGGGTATCTCGGGAAAGGAGCCTTCCTTAAGCGGGCAAACATCGTCGGTAACGACAGTGGCTACAACTTCGTTGACCGTTATCAAGACGGATAATGACCGCTTAGGAGCGGTCATCCGCGACACCGGAACGAAGATGCTCACTGAGAAAGAGCGTGACGAGGCTCGCCACTGTTTTCGGTTGTTACAGTTCATCAAAGACCCACGAACAATTGAGTATTGGATCAAAGCGGTTCGCATATATTCGCAGGATCCGAATGCGGATGCATTCCATAGCTTCGCTCAGACTCCGCGTATACTGGCAAATTACGATGTGCCTGAGACCTGGGCCGAATTGAGATCTGCGATGAAGAGCAAATCAGAGAGGGTGCGTCTCGATGTAGCGGACGCACTCAGCTTATCAGATAACGAACAAGCTCTGGCCCTACTTGTAAGTATGCAGGACGATCCCTACTATTTCGTTCGCCTCCGCGTCGTACAGCGTTTGGCCAAGGAGAAAACCGACGCTGCGACCGACGTTCTCCTAAAATTGCTGAACGATAAAAACCAAGATGTGTGGGAATCTGCGGAAAGCGAACTTAAGGCCCGAAATAAAATGCCGGACGGCCTACCGCTGCGTCCGTTGTCGGCTCTTACGTGTTCCGTTCGTCAGGTGAACGCGGTAAAAACAATGCAGAGCCTCGGCGGAGACAACCCCGGTACGACCGGTAGTGGTGGTATATTTCTCGGTGGCGAGACTTGTGAGAAGGTCCTGAATGCATTCGTTTCCGAGTTATCAGAGCGGCGCTCGACTAGCGATATGATGGGTGAGGCATGGGTGCTCTATCAAATCGGTGACACCTATCGTAACGCGCGACGCTATCAACAAGCACGTGACAACTATGCACTGGCTCTTCCCTTGTTCCGCACGTTGAAAAACGTGGATGCCGAAGGCGAGATATTGTCTAACCTTGCCGTTGTCAGTGAATCAATGAACAACGCCGCCGATGCGGCGGGATATCTTAACCAAGAGTTGGAACTTGTTCGGAGGTCCTCTGATGACTCCGTCAGAGGTAATGAAGGTATGTTGCTCGACCGGCTCGCGTCGGCATATTTCACGCTCGGTGACAATGTTAAAGCCATGGATTTCCTAGTCAAACGATTAGAGTGGGAAACAAAACAAAAGAGCGAGTACGGACAATTTATCGCTTTGAGAGAACTAGGCAAAGGATACGAAAGGATAGGTAAAAAGACCGAAGCCCTTGCGTCTTATGAAAGGGCTCTTGTATTTATCGATGCCTTCAGTGGTTTCTTCTCGAAGGACGACAAGATCAAGCAATTGAAAGCCGATATTCAGCGACTGAAATGAAAAACGCCCTATGTGACTAATCGGTAGATTTGGTGCCAGAGCGTAATATCTAAGGGCTGCATGTGCAGCCCTTTTTTATTTAACACTAAACGACAATAGTTGATAACTGATAGCTGATAACTAAAAACTCAGAGGGAAACCGAAACCTCGGAGTTACGAGTTAAAAGCCCTTGGCGTTAGCCTCAAGCCGAAGACGCTTTTTAGGGCGTTGGTGGGTCCTTGTGTTTTGGGGCTTTTTCGACGTGGCTGGCGGCGATCCAGGCGGCGCGTTTGCCGGGGTCGTTGGCATAGCGGTTGAGGACGATGCCGTCGAGGATGCGGACGATGACCATTCCTTGGCGGAGGTCGGCGGCGATCTGGGCCCGGGCGGCGATGTGTTCGGCGGTGGCCGAAACCACGGCGGTAAAGCTTGCCTCAAACGCGTCGGCGGCTGCGGTCAGGTCGTTAATGAACGACGCGGGCAGGCCGTAGGCGATGAAGTCGGCGGTGTACGGCGTGGCTTCGGTAATGAAAGCACGCGCCTTTGCGAGGAGCTGGACGTCGGGCATATTGCGGCGGAAAAAAAATTTGTCCTGTATGCCGTCAATTGCGTATTCCATCGCTTTGGCCGTCCGCGAGATATCGGACATCTCGTCGCGGAGGTTTTCGCGGCAAGTGTCTTTGACCTCAAACTGTTGGGCGGATTCGCCAAAGCCGGATTGCTGGTCGGCCAACTGTCCGGCGACGTTGCCGTTAAGTATTTCGATCTCGTCAAACTTAGTTTTTGCGAGACCTGTAAAATCTGCGTCATTATCGACGCCAAACTGGCCGACACGGATCTGCATCTCATGACGACGACGATCGTAATCAGAACTCATAACTATTAAATCTCCTTCTCACTGTGTGAGTCATAGCCTTTTGAAAAGAATATTTAGTGTTAAATTGTCGGTTTTTTGCCATAATACACGATTTTTAGCCCTTCGCAAGAGAAAACTAGGCGCGCGAATGCGTGCGCGAGGCCTTCGTTTTGGGGAATAAGGGCTTCGTTTGCGTCGCGCAGGGCTTCGGATGGAGTGCGCAGGGCTTCGTCTGGGTTGCGCAAGGCTTCGTTTGCGTCGCGCAGGGCTTCGGATGGAGTGCGTAGGGCTTCGGATGGCGCGCGCAGGTCTTCGGCTGAGGCGCGCAGGGCTTCGTCTGAATTGCGCAGGGTCTAGTGACGAAACTCACTTGTATAGTCGCGAGTTGTTGTTATACCTACGGCGTAAAACTCGATCAGCAATAATTTTCCGTGAGGTGAAATAACATGAAAAGCACAGTTACTGTCGCGGCTGCCAAACGGTTCGCGGCATTTGTTTTGTCCGTGGTCGTATTTCAAACGTCGATCTTTTTTGCCCAGGAAACGGGGCCTACGCCGGTGCCTTCGCCGACCGTATCGGCGGCCGATGCCCTGCATCTTGAAATGAAACAGGCACTCGAGCGGGAAAGGGAGCTGGCAGCGATCGAGGCAGCGATCGCAAAGTCGCGAAAAGACGTGCTTGATGCGGCTCCTAAGCCAAAAGCGACGCCGAACACCGGCGACCTCACGATGTCCGGCGAAGATATCGGTTACGACATCATCGTTTATCGCGAGCTGGGCAAAACGACTACGCGGATCGCTTCATCGCTGCAGCGGACGGTGCCCGATTCCGCGACGATAGCCATTTTTGACAGCTCGGCATTCGCAGATTGGACCTTTTACCGCCGCTCGCTGCCGCTATTTAAGATCGTGATCGAAGATCTGACCGCGGACTATTGCCTGATCGCTAATAAGGACGAGTCTCAGGTCAAGTCTCTCGACCTGACGAGCACCGGTTTTGCGACCGCGATCGCCGGGGCGGGCAATATCGTGGGGCAATTTGCGGACCTGCTGTCCTATTTCAAAACTCAAACAACAATGACGGGCAAAACGGTAACGATCCCTGAGGAAGCCGTTGTCGCGTCGCTATTTTCCAACCTGAGCCGGGACAACGGGCTGACGCTGCTGTACCCGAAGACATTTGGGCTGGACGCACCTGTGTTTTGCGGAGAAACGACGACGGCACGTTCGTGTTGTGCAAAGGGTGCGGGCGATTGCGCTGAAACGCGGCCGGTGTATTGCTCGGAGGTCGCCAATTCGCTTGACGTTCTCTATCGAGCACGACGGGCAGCGTTTGCCGCAAAGGGACAATCGCCGGAGCTGCGAAAGCTCGAGAACTATTTTGCGGAGTTTCTCAAACTTGTGAGTGATGCAACGCCGACAACGACCGAGACGGTACTGAAAAAGTTTGTCAACGCCGAGCAATTTGCCCAACTACAAAAGCGGCCAAATCTATACTATCTCGAGATCAAATCTCTACGCGCGGTCGGCACTCAGCGGGTGCGAAAGAATCTTTTCTTTTTAACGGACAAGCTTGATTATTCGGGCGGCCTCATCGTGCAGTGGACGCTTTTTGACAAGGACGGACAGGTCAAGAATAGCGGCATCGAAACGTCATTTGACGGGTTTATACCGCCAAAAGAACTACAAAGGCGGCCCGTGACTCCGTAGCCGCTGCGGAGAGATTTATCTTCCAATTTCCGGTCAAAACATATATGATTGGTTAGTCGCACTCTGCGGCGGGCCTTCCTTCGAACCATTCTTCCTCGCCTTCAAACATGAAAAAACTTCTCTTCAGATCCCTCGTGGTGTGCGCGTGCGTTTTCGCATTTGCAGGTGCCGCCAACTCGCAATCATTCACATATAACAGCCCGAAAACCGCCGTTAAGAAAAGCGGTGACGCGGTCAAACGCGACGGCAGCAACCCGGCGATGATAATTGTCGGCACGGCGGCAAAAGCGGCTTGGGGGACGACAAAATTTGCGGCAAAGCATCTGATAAAACCGGCCGCCAAGACGATATTTCTGAAAATGACGCCGGCGGTGACGAAATTTGTGATAAAAAACTCTGCAAAACATCTGCTACCGATGGCGGTGAAGATCGCCGCCCTGTAGTGATATTCTGACGGTATGAAATTTACCGTCGATGAGATGCTCGCAAAGCTGCCGCTCGCAGCAAATGCGAAATGGACCGAAGGCGTGTGGGATGTCGAACCTTTTAAGAAAGTCGGCGTGACACTCGTCTTTTTTGCGCCTAGGGGCACCGATCATCAAACCTTTCACGACGAGGATGAGTTTTACTTTATAGTGAGGGGCAGCGGAGAGATCGTCATTGACGGCGAACGAACCACTTTTACCGCCGGCGACGTCTTTTTCGTCGGGGCCAAAGTGCCGCACAGGTTTGAGAATTTTACGGATGATCTCGCAACGTGGGCTGTTTTCTTTTAGGCATTCGCGGCGAGCAGAGTCGCGTAATCCGCTATCGCAGCCTCGATCACACGGTAGCTTTCTTCGCGGCCATACGAATAGGCGATCTCGCAGATATTTGGCTCGTCGGGTAAGGATTTGTAGGTAAGGAAATAATGTTCGAAGCGTTCTAGAATGCCTTTTGGCAGTTGGCTGATCTCGGTGTATTGCTCAAAGACCTTGTCGCCTTTGAGCACCGCGATGATCTTGTCGTCAGCTTCGCCGCCATCGATCAAGCAGAAACCGCCGATCGGTGTCGCTTTTAGGATTATGTCGCCGCGCGGGATGTGATGCTCGCTCAGGACCAATATGTCGAGCGGATCATTGTCGCCGTCTGAAATAGATTTACCGCTGTTTGTCCGAGCCATATTGGCGATGCCGTCGCCGCAATAGGTTTGCGGGATAAACCCGTAATTAGCCGGCACCACGTTAGAATACTGTTGCGGGCGATCGATCTTTAGATAACCGGTCTCTTTGTCGACCTCGTACTTCACCGTGTCTCTCGGCACGATCTCGATGAAAACCGTTACCTCGGCCGGTGAATTATCATTGATCGGGATGCCATGCCACGGGTGAGCTTTGTTTGTTCGGAACATAACAACTATTATTTAGTTCGCGGCAATAAATGTCTAACGAACTAAATATCGAACACAAAGGCGACGCGATGATCGTCCGGTTCAACCGGCCCGAGATACGCAACCCGCTGTCTGTCACTGTGCTCGATCAACTGCACGCGATCGTCGATGATCTCGCGGCGGAGAGCGATATCGATAAGTTAATATTTACGGGCTCGGGCGATAGCTTTGCCTCAGGTGCTGACCTTCGCGAGATCGCGAGTGTGTTGCCTGAAAACGCGCATGATTTCGCCCGTTACGGCCAGTCATTGATGGCAAAAGTTTCTGCATTACCGCAAACGACGATCGCCGCGATAAACGGGTGGTGTTTTGGCGGTGCACTAGATCTCGCGTTGTCTTGTGACATCCGAATTGCGTCGCCAGACGCACGTTTCGCACATCCCGGAGCGGGCCTAGGAATTATCACAGGATGGGGCGGTACGCAGCGTTTGCCACGCTTAGTTGGCACAGCAAACGCGAATGAGATGTTCTTCACAGCGTCGCCGATCGATGCCGCTTGGGCGCTTCGCGTCGGTCTTCTTGATATGATCGCCGAAGATGTTGTCGCGGCGGCTTTATCAAGAGCCCTAGATTAGTCGATAATATTTTTATGAAAGTTCAACTTGTAGATATCGCCCACGCACGTAGCGGCGACAAAGGCGACACCGCTAACGTCGGCGTAATTGCTCTCAAGCCCGAGATCTATCCGGTCCTTGTCCGTGAAGTCACTGCCGAGGCGGTCAAACAGCATTTCGGCGACATGGTAAAAGGCGAGGTCGAACGTTTCGAGCTGCCAAATCTTGGTGCTCTTAATTTCTTGCTCCACGGCAGTTTAGGCGGCGGCGGAACGCTCAGTCTGATGACGGACGCGCAAGGCAAAACATTTTCGACCGCACTGCTCAGGATGTTTATCGAGATCACTGACCAAGAAGCAGCGGCGATAAATGCCTAGATGACTCTCTGGTATTCGCCTATATTAGCTTGTCTGCCTTACAATACATTCGTTCGCAAATTCAATTTGAAATTACCGGAGGCTTAATGCTTAGATCGTTTTTACGCACTGCTCTGTTGGTTCTATTGTCGCTATCGATCCTATCGCAGCCATTTGCTCAGAGCGGGCAGATGCTCGGTTTTAACTCGGATAGCTCGAGGAGCCAAAACGCTCTTGAGGCAAAGTTTGACTCGTTTCTAAACGCTGAGAACCTTCGCGAATGGATGAAACGAATGTCTGCCCAACCCCATCATCTCGGATCCAAGTACGGTAAAGAGAATGCGAAGTTCATGGAGGACAAGTTCAAGTCGTGGGGATATAAGACTGAGATCGCCGAGTTTGAAGTGCTATTTCCAACGCCGAAGACGCGGATCGTCGAGATGACCGGGCCTGAGAAATACACTCTTAAGTTAAACGAACCTGCGTTAAAAGAAGATGTGACTTCGGGCCAGCAAAAAGATCAACTGCCGACATACAACGCTTATTCGATCGACGGTGATGTAAAAGGGCCGCTGGTCTATGTCAATTACGGTACGCCGGCTGATTACGAAGAATTAGAACGTCGCGGCATCGACGTAAAGGGCAAGATAGTGATCTCGCGTTACGGCGGGTCAGGGCGAGGCATCAAACCCAAAGTCGCGGCCGAACGCGGTGCGATCGGATGCCTGATCTATTCCGACCCTAAAAACGACGGCTTTTATCAAGGCGACACATATCCTAAAGGGCCTTGGCGCAACGAGAATGGTGTGCAACGGGGTTCGGTAATGGACATGCCGTTGCATCCCGGCGACCCTCTGACCAAAGGTATTGGTGCGACTAAGAATGCTAAACGAATCGACCGCAAAGACGCCGCGACCTTAACGAAGATTCCCGTGTTGCCGATCTCTTATGCTGATGCTTTGCCTCTGCTCCGTAATCTTGACGGATCCGTCGTGCCTGACGCTTGGCGGGGAGCGTTGCCGGTTACCTATCATTTTGGCGGGAATACTCCGACCGTCAGAATGAAGCTCGAATTTAACTGGGAGATGAAGACGATCTATAACGTGATCGCCAAAATGCAGGGAAGCGAGCGTCCCGAACAGTGGATCATTCGCGGCAATCACCACGACGCTTGGGTCAACGGTGCGAGCGATCCGATCAGCGGAATGGTCGCCGAGATGGAAGAGGCGCGTGCGATCGGCGAGCTTGCAAAGACCGGTTGGAAGCCAAAACGTACGATCGTCTATTGTGCTTGGGACGCCGAGGAGCAAGGGCTGATCGGTTCAACCGAGTGGGTCGAGGCAAACGCCGACGAACTGCGTAAGAAAGCGGCGGTTTATATCAATACGGATTCGAATGGCCGCGGTTTTTTAGGCATCGGTGGTTCGCACACGCTCGAGAAATTTATCAACGAGGTCGGCCGTGACGTTGCCGATCCGCAAACTAATTTGTCGGTCTTGGAACGTGCCCGTGCCCAGCAGATTGTCAATGGGTCGCCGCTAGACCGTAATGAGGCGACGTCACGTAAAGACCTGCGTATCGGTGCACTCGGATCGGGATCGGATTACACGCCGTTCCTGCAGCATCTCGGGATCGCGTCTATGAACATTGGCTTTGGCGGCGAAGACGGTGGCGGATCTTATCACTCGATCTACGATTCGTTTGACCATTACACACGGTTTAATGATCCGGGTTTTAAGTATGGAATTGCTTTGTCGAAAGTATGCGGCCACGCTGTCCTGCGGCTGGCGAACGCCGATACGCTGCCGTTTGAGTTCACGAATTTCACCGACACAGTAGGCCAATATATCAACGAAATCACGCGACTGACCGATACAATGCGTGATGATACGAAACGGATAAACCAGCTGATCTCAAGCGGGATGTGGAAGTCCGTTCAAAATCCTTCTGACGGCCTTAGCGAACCGAAGATGAAAGACGAAGTGCCGCCGATAAATTTTTATCCGCTAAAAAATGCCTTAACGCGGCTAAAGGACAGCTCGAGCTTTTATCAGCGCGTTTCAACCGGAAAGCAGATCAATCCCAACGCACAGAAAGCTCTCGACGAGATCCTCTATAAGACCGAACGCGTCCTCACCCGCACCGAAGGCCTGCCGCGTCGCGACTGGTTCCGCCATCAGATCTACGCACCGGGATTTTATACGGGTTACGGCGTAAAGACTTTGCCCGGCGTGCGCGAAGCCATCGAACAGCGCGACTGGCGAGAGGCCAACGAGCAGATCCTGATAGTTTCGAAGGTGCTTGAGAATTTTGCGGCTGAGATAGATAAGGCTGCGAAAATGTACTAAGCAAATTATGATTTTCAAATGCCGAATTACGAATGAACTCAGAAGTCATACTTACAACTAACGAAGGCCCAATACGAGTCCTCACATTAAACCGTCCCGATAAGCGAAATGCTTTGAATGACGAGTTGATCGCGGCGCTCAAGGACGCTTTGCATGAGGCTGATGCTGATGAAAGTTTGAGCGCCGTTGTGATTCGCGGTGCGGGGAAGGATTTTTGTTCAGGGGCGGACCTTAGTGCTTTGCAAAAGATCGCGACGGCTTCGTACGAAGAGAATATTGAGGACGCTCGTTCGCTTGCTGAGTTGTTTGCGTTGATCAGAGAGACCAAAGTTCCGGTGCTTGCGGCGGTGCAGGGGCGGGCTTTGGCGGGCGGGTGCGGGCTTGCTTTGGGGTGTGATCTGGTTGTGGCGGTTGAATCCGCGAGGTTTGGTTTTCCGGAAGTGAAGATCGGGTTTGTTCCGGCGATGGTGGCGGCGATATTGCGGCGGAATCTTGGTGAAAAGAAGAGTTTCGAACTGCTCACTCAAGGCTCCGAATTCTCATCGGGCGAAGCGTTGCAGCTCGGCCTCATCAACCGCGTCGTCCCCGACGACGAACTCACCGCCGCCGTGATGGATCTCGCCAACGTTTACACAAAAGTCAGCGGCTCCGCCGTCGCGATGACGAAACGCCTCCTCTACGACATCGACGCCGACACCTACCAAACCGCCATCGAAAAAGGCGTCACCGTCAACGCCACCGCCCGCATGACCGACGACTGTCAGAAGGGAATTGCTAAGTTTTTGGAGAAGTAGAACTAAGTAGCTGTTCGTGCCAAAGTCCGGGAACCCCGGCCAACTCATACAATTCGTCTTCGCCGTGATAAAAGGACACCGCCGCGACTGTTGCTTCCCGGTCAGCGAACTCAAGTTGTTCGTCCTGCAGTGGGTGGTGATATTTCCAGTCGCGACGGAACGTCTTAAGGGCTTCCAAATCAGTTATCCGAATAGTCGAATCGACCGGAAACTCCTCCGAGTAGGTGCCTTTTGTCTTTCCCATAGGTTTACGGCGTTGTTTTCTTCTTCGACGGTGACTTGTATTCGCTCTTTTTCTTGAGGCCGAGGGCTTGGATCTCGTTTGAGCTGTCGCCAACTAAGGTTTTGGGATTCCGAGGTCTTTGCAGATCTTGAGCACAAGGTTGTCGTTAATCTCGCGATGTCTTGGGACGGCGGTGCGGCGGTTCTGCTCGACATTCATCCACCAAGAATGGTTGGCTCCTTCGCGGAGCAGTTCGCAGCCATGATCGTGGAGATGTCTGACGAGGTCGCGGAGCTTCATGCGGCGATGAGAGCTTCTTCGAAACCGGCACCCGCCATCTTACGAGCATCTTGGCGATTGAATTCGAGGGCTTCGCCGAGGGTAACGCGGAGTGTTTCCATCAGTTCTTCGCGAGTGGCTTCCTGACAGTTAACGCCCGGAACCTCTTCGATCCAACCGATCCACCAATCTCCGTCCTGTTTTACGACAGCCGTGTATTCGTTTTTCATACCAAGATTGTATATTGATTAGCTTTGTTTAGTCTAGACTTTCTAGTTGGCTGAGAGCCTGTTTTACCACTCGTTCAACCTCACCTTCTCTACGCGAGCCCAGACATCGTCTGACGATAAATGCTGCCAAACCCCGCCAAGGAGATAGTTGAACCGCGGGTTTTTCCTCGCCAATTCTTCAATTCGATCGATGTATAGTTCTCCGAAAAATCCTAACAAATCTTCTAATGGTCCAGCCGCAAGCGATCCAAAAGCCTTATCTGACATTTCTCTTTCAAATCTGCGAATTACGAATTGCCAGAGCTCTTCATGGTTTTTATTTTTCGGAAACATGATAACAGCGGAAATTGCCCACCATCTAGGATCAGAGTCAGGTGTGCCATTTTCGGTTCTAGGAGCAGCGATCCATGCGTTGATCAAACTTTCCCATTCAGAATCATTAGTTGGTACTGGGTCTTCACCAATTAACATATTTCATGCCTCGACGATGTCGACTTTTGTTTGGATCAGGGATTTTGGGATCAGGGCGGGGAAGTAGGCCATGATCTCTTCGACTTTGGGGCGGCCGCCGGCGAAGCCTGTGACGGCGGGCGGGCAGGTGAACGTCATGCAACAGGACTAGGAAGTCCGTGGCTCCAAACAATCTTATCTCCCACCAATCGAGCAAGTTCTACAACACAAGTTCCATCGTTACTACATAAAACAAATTCAGGCTTATAGTCTTTAACAACAAGAGCAAACTCAGAGCTATTGTCCTTTAAGTAGCTCATCGTCGCGACAGCCCGTTCCATATCTTCCGATGCCGAATCTTTTGTAATCTCCTCGATAATCTTTGAAGCGTCTACGGATACGTCGAGGATACCGTCGTTGCCGAGGTAGAAATAAACGTCATTGAAATTTAAAGAATGTCCCTCCCTCATTAACTCGAGAGCAACATTGAAACGCTGTGTGCCGACTTCAGTTACCTTCATACCTCTCATGCTTCAATAATTTCTACCTTTGGAGTAATTAAGGATTTCGGTATCAGAGCCGGAAAGTACGCCATTATTTCTTCGACCTTTGGCCTTCCGCCCGCAAAGCCAGTTACAGACGGTGGACCAGTTAATATCAGTGGAGCGATCTCTTTAGTAAATCTCTCGACATCAGCTTTGTTCTGTCCTCGAACACCAACACGCAATTGAACTTCAGGAACATCGGGCAAAGATTCTCCCGACAAATGACCGTGTGTCGCATTCACACCTACAAATTCAGTAAGAATAACATCGAACTTTAATCCAAGGTTATTTAATCTCTCACGCAAGATCTTGTCGGCGGCTTGAGCCTTTTCGTAGGCGTCGGGCCAGGAGTAGACTAGGGTGCCGACGGCTTTGTAGCCGCCGGTGTAGGCGATGGAGACTTTGTAGAAATCGGTCTTTGGGTGGCCGGTGATGCCGTGGACGCGGACGCGGTTTTCGCCTGCGGGCTCGAGTTGGATCGACGCGAAATCGGCGACGACGTCGGGCGTGATGTATTCGTGCGGGTCGCCCATTTCGTAGAGAAGCTGCTCTTTGACGGACTGAATGTTGACGCGGCCGCCGGTGCCTTCGTGTTTGGTTACGATGAAACTGCCGTCGGGCGACGCTTCGACGATCGGGAAGCCGATGTTCGCCATGTCGGGGATGTTCTGCCAATCGTACTGGCAGTTACCGCCGCTCGATTGGGCTCCGCATTCGATGATGTGGCCCGCGATCGTGCCGGCCGAGACCTTGTCCCAGTCGTCAAAGCTCCAGCCGAATTCGTGCATCAGCGGGGCGAGCGTCAGGCCCGTGTCGGTCAGACGGCCGCCGACGATGACGTTTGCACCTTTGCCTAAGGCTTCTACTAACGCTTCGGCACCGAGATAGACGTTGGCGGACTGGACTTTGTCGCGGATGGCTGACAAAGGCGTGCCGTCATCCATGCTGTTGATCGCGATGCCGTCAGCAAGCCAACCGTCGAGTTGCCCAAGAACATCATCGCCCGTGACGACGCCGATCTTAACTTTGCCTTGCAGGCCGAGTTCGCGGGCGACGTTGGCGATGCCTTCGGCGCAGCCTGTGACATTGACGCCGCCTGCATTTGATAGGACTTTGATGTTCTTTTCGACGCAATCGGGCAGGATCTCACGCATCAGTTCGACGAAATCGCGGGCGTAGCCTGCCTCGGGATTGCGTGAACGCTGCTTTTGCAGGATCGACATCGTCACCTCGGCGAGGTAATCGAGCATCAAGTAATCGATCGGGCCTTTGCGAACCTGATCGACAGGTGCTGTGAGCAGATCGCCCCAAAATCCCTGGCCGCCGGCAACTCTTACGGTTTCTTTCATATTGATTCAAGTAAAACAAAAGAAAATAGGGCGGTCAATCGATGACATGCATCAGAACTGACCACCCTAAGTAAAAGTATCGAAAACGAACTACATGTTACGCTTTGGTGTAAGGAACGGACGTTTTGCTCTGCGGTAGACCCATTTCGTGCCATTGACCGTTTTAACGGCGACCCATTTGCCGCCTTTCCACGATTTGCTGGCAACCCATTTGCTGCCGTTCCAAGTCTTATTGCCGACGGTGTAGCCGACGCGTTTGCCTTTTTTATAGACCTTCTTGGATGTGTTCTGGATCTTGTCACCGATCTTGCCCATCGTCGTCTGCTGGGCGTTGGCCGAGAGCGAGCCGTTTGAACCGATACCGCTGCCTGCGAATGTAATTGTTAAGACAAATGCGAATGCGATTAATATTTTTTTCATTGAATTTCCCCGTATGTTCTACGCAATTTAGCTAGAACTTTGCTCTATTATTCCAATCGTCCGTCCGGAAGTCTGTATGCTACCGCACATTACTGAGCACGGACATTCTTTTGGATGAAATCAACAATATGTATTATGTGCCCCACTGAGGATCGAAATGCCGACTGCATCGACATCCTCCTGCAAAGCAGCGGACGCTATCATTTCGGGTGTTTGACGTAGCCCAGTATATATCACTTCCATTCCGGCGTCGCGCAGGGCACGTGCGATCACTTTGGCCCCACGGTCATGACCGTCGAGGCCGGGCTTTGCCACTAATACTCTGATCTTTCTTTCGCTCATATTGGCTAAAGTATATTAACGAGCGACGCGTGAGAGCAAACTGCCGGCTTTGATATACGGTTTTAGCTGCTTCCAACTGAAAAAGAATTTGCCGTCAGGCTGTAGAGCCTGTATCACGTGAGGGAAACCGTAATCGTAATTAAAAGTAACGCCCTTATTGCTGATCGAGAACCAGTCAAGATCTTCGGTTTTGAAATTGGTTGAAGCAAATAAGGTCTTAGGATCCGGGTCGCGAAAATCCGGATCCTTTCTGATCGCTTTGATCGCTTTGGCTATCTCGGCTTTCTGTGCTTTCCTTACTAACGCCACAAGCCCGGAAAGGTTCTTAAACGTGTCAGCAGGTTTTACGCGATCCCCTATCAAGGTATCCACTACAACGGTTTTAGTCGAACCCGAAGGATACGCGCCGCTCCCTTCGATCGAAAGGGCAACGCAAAGAGCCCCATTATCGTTGTACAACACTTCGAAATCGGCGTTTTCAAGCCATTGGATCTCGTTGACCTCCTCAACGATATTCAGCGGGATCACTTTTTGAAAGCTAATAGCGGATTCGATCTTAACGGACAGAGACTGAGTAGCGGCTGTGACGACCGGGTGATTTATGGTGAAAGTTTTTTTAAAGTCGGCGAGCGGCTTGGGCCGGATATAAGTTACCTTGTTGCCGGTCACGACAACTTTTTGAGAATGAACTAAACCCGCTAATGCTGCGATTGCAAAAAGTGTGGTTAATAAAAATCTCGTTTTCATAGGTTTATTTTAGATCCATATTTGGCGATGCAAAGACGCACTTTAGTTTGGCCGCAAAGGTCGTTTGGCGTTTTATCGCCTGCCACATTTCGACCCAGCCGTGAGTATTTATCCACAACGGATTATAGCTTTTGATCGGTTTAATTATTCCGTATCTAGGTTCTTCGGTTTCATTAACAAAAGATCCGAACATTCGATCCCAGATTATTAGTACACCGGCATAGTTTTTGTCAAGATATTGTTCGTTCACGCCGTGATGGACGCGGTGATGCGACGGCGTATTTAGAATGTATTCGAGCGGGCCGAGACGTTTGATAAACCTTGTATGTATCCAGAATTGGTAGATGAGATTAAAACCGTGCATGGTCGCGAACATCCAGGGAGCAAAGCCGAGCAGCATTATCGGGGCGTAGAAGATCCAATGCAGGATACCCGAAAACCAGCTTTGGCGAACAGCGACGCTCAGGTTGTAGTGTTCACTCGAATGATGGACGACGTGAAAATTCCAAAATAGACGTGACTCGTGGCTAACTCGATGGAAAATGTAGTAGAAAAGGTCATCCACAAAAAATAAAATTACCCAAGTCCACCAAGCGTCAGCCGGGAATTTATATGGTGCGATATCATAAAAAAATACAAAAATATATCCGGTCGCGAGTCCAAATAAGGCACCCCAAACAACGCTCATAAAGCCCATGAATATATTGCCCCAAGTGTCCTTTTTGTCGTTGTATTCGTTTGAGTGTTTGCGATGAGCCCAAAAAGCCTCTAACGCTATCATCAGAGCGAAGAACGGTATGGCTAAAATAGTAGGACGTAACATAAAAATATATTACGATAACAAGATGAAAAAGGCATCAAAACTTGCGGGCATTGGCTTTGCAATTGCGTTTGTCGCGATACAGTTCTTTCAAATTGATAAGACAAATCTGACGATAGTTCAGGCTAATACGCTGGAGGCGACTGTTTCGGTTCCGCCCGATATCACTTTGATACTCGGACGTTCATGCAATGATTGCCACACAAATAACACTGTCTATCCGTGGTATGCATCGGTTCAGCCGTTTGGCTGGTTTTTGAAAGATCACATCGACGACGGCAGACGGCATTTGAATTTCAGTGAATTTAATACCTATGCTGTAAAGAAAAAGGTGAAAAAGCTCGAAGAGATATGTGAACAGATCGAGTCAGCAGAGATGCCTTTGCCGTCCTATCTCTGGATACATCGTGTTGCTGTGTTGAGCGAAAGTGACCGCAAGGCGCTTTGTGGTTGGGCAAATGAGCAAAAAGGAAAAATTGACACGCCGATGACAAATGCTCCGTTAGTGAACTAAAATACCAATATGCCGCTACTTTCGATCGTCAATTACCCGAATCCAGTCTTGCTTGCCATCGGGAGACCCGTTGGTGATGACGAATTTGGGCCTGAACTTGAGGCGACAATACGAGATATGTTCGAGACCATGGAAAACGCAGGCGGCGTTGGTTTAGCGGCTCCGCAGGTCGGAATTTCGAAGCGCTTATTTGTGATGGATACCCCCAATGACGACGGAACAAGTGAACGTCATGTTTTGATAAACCCTGAGATCATTAGCGTCGAAGGAGAGCAGACAGGTGACGAAGGCTGTCTTTCGTTTCCGGGACTGTATCAGGTCGTCAAAAGAGAAATGCGCGTTATTGCCCGCTCTCGTGATATAAATGGTGATGAATTCGAACTTGATGTCGCCGACCTTGCTGCAAGATGTATCCTCCACGAAACGGATCACTGCGACGGTATCGTGTTTCTCGATAGGATGTCGCCGTTAAAGCGGGAACTGGCAAAACGCAAGATAAAGGCATTACAAAAAACAGGGAAGTGGAACTGAATTGAATATTCGGACACTCGTGCTTGCCTACGTTAAACACAAAAGCGACTCGCAACAGCCGAGATTCGTTGTCGCTTGGCAAGCGGATGGGCCGCCCATCTTTCCTGAGATATTAGACGAATGGGAACGCCGTGAAATGGAGCGGCAAACGAGCCGTTAACGCCCCTCTTTTTATTTTGGATTTCATCAAAAATCGTTTAATATTACGCTGTAAACCATTAGACATTGTGTGTTTGGCTGTACTTCCTGTCCCGAAGTTTTCCAAACAAACTTCAAAGCAAGATGTGCCGAACGGAGAAAGAGGTATGTCGCAGCCCGGATCTTTTACTGTAAAGTTAACTATAAGTATATGTACCATTTTTGCGATGTCGCTTATGGCGTCGGCGCAAATGACGATATTTAATATTCCTTCTACTGACACTCTCGAGAAGAAAGGCGTTTATGTTGAGGCGGATTTTATCGCAAAACCCGTTTCGTACGACAGAGGGGGATTTCAGACATACGGTTATCGTGTCGTATATGGACTAGGGCACAAAACTGAAGTCGGGGCAAATTTTTACTACACGCGTGATGGTGGCGATGCGGTAGCCGAGTTGCAGGTAAACGCCAAACAGACGCTTTATCAAAACGAAAAGCACGGCATTGCGGCAACTGCAGGTGTTATAGCTTCGACACCGCTCAGAGATACCCGCGGGGCGAAAAGGTACGCTTTGCTCTACTCAAATGTGAGTAAGACGATCGAGCAGTTGAAAGGATTGCGTCTTACGGGCGGAGTTTATACGGTAATCGGGGCCGGCCGCGAATTTGGTACAAAAACTGGTGCGATCGTTGGTATCGAGCAGCCTCTGACGAAACGCGTCAGCTTTCTCGCGGATTGGTTTTCGGGAAAGAATCGTTTTGGTTACGCATCGGCGGGATTGAATTTTGCGGTTACTAAAAAGCAATTTATCCTGCTCGGTTACAATTTTGGTAATTCCGGAGCTGGAAACAACTCACTCGCAGTATTTTACGGTTATACATTTTGAGGTTAATTTTGTAGTTTTAAATCATGCAAACTCAACGAACATTGGACGAATTTAGAAACGAACCTTTTGTGGATTATTCGCAGCCTGAAAATGCAGCAGCAATGCGGGCTGCTCTCGACAAGGTCCGCAGCGAGCTTGGTCGCGAATATCCGATCTTGATCAACGGCGAAAAGATCACACTTGATGCCAAATTTACCAGCAATAATCCTGCGGATAAATTGCAGGTTGTTGGCGTATTTTCGGAGGGCGATACAAACACCGATCTTGTAAATAAGGCCATTGATGCGGCGTCAGAAGCATTCAAAACGTGGCGTAATGTTCCGGCTGCCGAGCGTGCCGAGTATCTTTTCAAGATCGCCGGCATGCTGCGTGAGCGTAAGCACGAGTTTTCAGCGTGGATGGTTTTTGAGGTTTCTAAAACCTGGGCCGAAGCTGATGGCGATACTGCCGAGGCGATCGATTTTCTTGAATTTTACGGACGCGAAATGCTCAAATGGTCGGGCGAGCAGCCGATAACTCCTTATCCAGGCGAAAAGAACAAGTTTGAATATATTCCCCTTGGCGTCGGAGCGATCATTCCGCCGTGGAATTTCCCGCTTGCGATCATGGCGGGTATGACGATGGCTGCTGTTGTTGCCGGAAACACGGTCGTGCTAAAGCCTTCATCTGATTCTCCGACAATTGCGGCAAAGTTTGTTGAGTTACTTGAAGAAGCCGGATTGCCAAAAGGCGTCGTTAATTTTATCAGCGG
>JBGAUY010000031.1:0-997 GCA_044228425.1 Pyrinomonadaceae bacterium
AGAGTCTCACATCGAAAACGGCCCCGGTAAAAAGAAGATATAGCCAAAGAAAAAAACCGCATCGTCTCGCTAACGATGCGGTTCTTTGAGTCGATTGGAGATCATGAACAGACCTTTGGCGGTCTTCACCGTGGATAAATGTATGCCACTGTGCTCTTACACGCTTTACTTCCGTTCACTTAATAGAAAGGTCTATTCGCCGCGTCGTTCCACAAAAACGATGGTCTAAAGATCCAATTCAATTTTTGGGAGGTGTTTTCTTTACGATAGTCTTGGGCTTTGCTTTAGATTCTACTGCTCGTGAGACTATCGTGATTATCCCGACTCTGCCGGGATATGCCGTCATGGCAGGTAGCGGCGAGTTGGGAATTTCGTTAAGAATATCGGCTGTGCAAAATGCCCGCGGCGTGATCGTAAAAACTTGATACCACTTCTTTGTGATCGGCGTAAGCGGCACCGGTTTGGGATTTTCAGCCATCTCTGCCCGAAAATCCTTTACCATATCCTTACCGGCGGGTTTCCAGTTACCGCCGCAGATATTCTCAAGCGATTTAGTACCCTCATTTTCGGGTGTAGCAAAGATCATCAGCAACTTGTCATCCGCCGAAAACGTTAGCATGACGTCCTTGTAGCCTTTGACCTTTTCCCATTCGAGGGCTTGAAAATCACGCTTGGCGGTACTAGCAGACAAGAGCGGTTGAATGTCATAGACATGCAACGTCGATGGCCTGTCGAGACGCGGTTCGCCATACATTGCTATCGCCTGGAGTGGTGTCGTTTCATCTAAAACGAGTGTGTTCCAGCTTTCAGCCGTCTGTCCTGCTGTAAATGAGCAAGCTAGTAAAAGCGCGGCGATAATACCCGAAAATCTCATATTGACGATGAAAAAAATGGTGATCCCGGGTGGATTCTAACCACCGACCTTCCACTTAGGAGGCGGACGCTCTATACAGCTGAGCTACGGGACCAATCTTTGAAATTTCGAATTATGAATTAC
>JBGAUY010000031.1:1032-30609 GCA_044228425.1 Pyrinomonadaceae bacterium
CTTTCAACCAGATCGATGACCGCACGTGCGGTGCCGCCGGTTGCGAGCAGATCGTCAACGATCAGGACGCGATGGCCGTCACCGACGGCATCTTTGTGCATCTCGAGCGTGTCGGTCCCGTATTCGAGTTCGTACGAGACTGAGACCGTCTCTGACGGCAACTTTTTCGGCTTACGAACCGGGATAAACCCAGCACCGATCTGATAGGCGAGCGGTGTCGCAAAGATAAAGCCGCGTGACTCGACGCCGATAACGGTGTCGATTTGTCCGGGCGGGATCTCGCCAACGAGTGCGTCGATCGTATTCTTTAACCCCGTCGGGTCGATCAACAGCGTCGTGATGTCGTAAAAATTAATGCCCGGTTTCGGGAAATCCGGCACTTCGCGAATAAGGTTTCTTAGGTGTTCCATTTTTATCTCTCGATCCTAAATTGCGGAAATAAACCGCTTGGCTCTACTACAAATTCCTCGATATTGCTGACCCGCGAATGGGTCGGCCCGGCCGCAAGGTCTAGCCTGAAATTATTTACCGCTTTTTCAACGCCCTCGGCGAGCACCTCGACGCGGCCGTCTTTGAGATTCGCTACATAGCCGCGAACCTGATGGCGTGCGGCGGAGCGTTGGGCAAAATAGCGAAATCCGACGCCCTGCACCTCACCGCTAATGACAAATTTTCTCGCGATCATTAAAACTCGTGTCCGACAGCCAGAAACATTTTGGCAAGTTTAGCGGCACAAGCGCAAATCGGATAACCACGGTATTTGATTTACAAAATCTGTCTTTAGTGCCAAAATTGGGTTTATGAAGCGGCTGATACCATCTCTCATCGTTGTGCTCGTGGCGGTATATGCCTCGCTCGGGCAGCAGCGGCCATTGCTCACGGACGATGTCGATATCACACCGGCTGGTTCGGTCGAGATATCGGCCGGCGTCGATTTTTTTCAAAACGCAAAATTTCCACTCTCAGGCTTGACCGGTGATCTGACTCGCGTTGGCGATATCCGTCTTAAGACTGGCTTTGCATCAAATGTCGAGCTGCAGATCGAGGGCACGCTGCAAAATTTTCTTGCCATCAATTCGGTAGGCGTTTCGGCCATCCCGCTAAACATCAACGGAAATTCGACCAACGACATCGACGATTTCACGATATCTGCCAAAGTCAAGGTGCGTAACGAAACCAAGCGTTTGCCTGCACTCGGTTTTAAATTTGGCTATGTAATGCCAAATACGAACCAGGCGAGAGGCATCGGGACAAATCAGATCAATATTTATTCTAAGATATTGATGCAAAAGACGTTTGGCAGCCTTAGGAATAAAACCCCAAAATTCAAATTGATGGGCAATATCGGCCTGCTGATGATGACCGCACCGCTCGCAAACTTTACGCAAAACGACCTGTTCACATACGGATTAGCCGGTATTTACCGTGCGACCGATAGCGTCAATATCGTCAGCGAAGTCAACGGCCGGGTAAATACCCGCAAAGGCAACGCACCGCTCGGAACCGAAAGCATGGGACAATTTCGTATCGGAGCCCAGATCAAGGCCTCGGGGTTGCGGTTCGACACGGCAGCGGCATTTGGCCTTACAAAATTTAGCCCTCGTACCGGCATCACATTTGGCGTGACGTATGTCAGCCCGTCTATCTTTACACCCGCAAAATAATTAGATATTTATTGGTGAGTTTCCGTGGCCTATCATTGGTGCTGTGCGGATCGCTTCGTGGACGAAAGCCTTTGCGATCGACACGGCCTCGCTCAAATCTCTCCCTAACGCCAAATTCGCCGTGATCGCCGCCGCCAACGTGCACCCCGTCCCGTGCGTTGCCGTCGTATCGATAAACTCGGCTTCAAAGATCTTTACCTCATCACCTATGAAAAGATGATCTATAGCTTTCCGGCTATCCGAATCCGCGATCCGCGATCCGCGATCCGCATCCGGAAAATGTCCGCCCTTCATGAGTACCGCCGCAGCACCTCGTTCGCGGATCAACATTGCGGCGTGACCGATGCTTTCGGGGCTTTGGATAGAGCACCGGGCGATCCTTTCAGCTTCTTGTAGGTTTGGAGTTACCACCGTAGCAAGCGGAAATAGTCTTTCTATCAACGCCGTGAGAGCGGTGTCATCGATCAGATCATAGCCCGATGTCGAACGCACGACCGGATCTACAACGACATTTTTTAATTTTCTTTCTGCAATAATATCGGCGACTGTCTCGATGATCTCGCGGGTCGGGAGCATTCCCGTCTTAACAGCCGCTATATCATAATCGTCCAGCACCGCCTCGACCTGTTTCCTAACGGAATCCGCGGTCTGATGCTCTGCACCAAAAACACCCGTCGTGTTTTGAAAAGTCACAGACGAGATCGCCGCCGTCGCAAAACAGCCAAATCGCGAAAACGTCTTGATATCCGCAATAATTCCCGCACCGCCGGACGGGTCAAGACCGGCTATCGTCAGACAGATCGGTTGTTTTGATGAGCTATCTTTCATTTCGCAATTCGGCGGAGATCGCCCGCAGTTTGTCTGGTTCATTCAGCGATCTGATCGCCGCAAATCCTTTCGCTCCTGCGTCTAGCGCGACGCGATAATTTCCCTTATCAACGCCGCCAAGAGCGATCACCGGGAACGGTTTTAGTTTGTCACAAACATCGCTGAGGGCGGAAAGTCCGACAGCCGCACCTTTGTCCGGCGTCTCAAACACCGGCCCGAAAAAGATAAAGTCCGCACCGTCGGCGACCGCCGTCTTTGCTTCATCTATATTGTGGGTCGACACGCCGATAATAAATTCGCCGCCAAATGTGTTGCGGATAACCTCCGCCGACAGTGACCGCGAGGTCAAATGCACGCCATCGGCTCGGGCCGCAACGGCGATGTCGGCACGGTCATTGACCAACACGCGTGTTACAGATCCTTTTGTGATCTTAATTACCTTGGTAGTGAGTTCGAACAGTAATTTTGCGGTCAGATGTTTCTCGCGGATCTGGACGAGCGGTATTTTTTCCTCGACTGCGACGCTGACGATATCGAGTATCTGACGGCTTGCGTCGTCGAAATTTGCGGGCGTTGCATCGCCTTTTGTAATGAGATAAATGATGGGTGTGGCGAGATCGAAACTCACTTTTCGCCTTGCGTGGGGTTGCCCTGCAGCATCTTGACGGCTTGCTCAAAGTGCATGACTTCCCAAAAAGCGATGAGCAGATTCATCACCCCTAGCCCCGTCACAGCTCCGCGAAACCAAGTTGATGCCACCGCTTTCTGTAAAATCGGTGCACCCGTTTTGTCCGTTAGAAAAACAAGCAGATAATTCTCACCCCAAGGCCCGAACAATACGTCCCACGGCGAAAAGATCAAATACGCCCCGAGCAGGACGCACAAGATCACAAAGAAAATGACGGTAAGTCTTTCAACCATACCGTCAAAGTATAACGCTTTTAGTTTTAAGCCCAAACTCTAGTGCTGGCCGACCAGATTTTTGACGCGTTCGCCGACATCGCGGAAATCGACGTTTTCGGCGTAGATCTGTTCGAAATATCTTGCAGCGGTCTCTTCGTCGCCGTTTGCCTGATAGGCGAGGGCGAGTTCGTACCACAGGCCATGATGCTCTTCGTCGGAGATATCGGGCGTCTCAAGGGCACGGATGAACCACGTGATCGCGTGATTTGCCATGCCGTTTTGCAGGAAACAATGACCGAGCAGATTTGAACACTGAAACGATCTACGCGTACCGTCGTTGGGCGTGGTGAGATGGACAGCGTCTTGAAACTCGGCGATCGCCTGTTCAAGCAAGCCCATCTCTTGATACGCAACAGCCGTATGGTAATGTGTCTCGTAATCGTCGTCCGCATCGACCGATCCCTGCTCTTCGAGTCCAAATTCGGAACGCATCTCGTCAATGCCAAGCGTATTAACCACGACCGATTCGACAACCTCGACCGCCTCGACATGCGGATGCTCTTCTTCGAGCTCCATGCCGATCTTTTGCCGCAACTCGGCAAACGCGGGACGGTCACCGTATTCGCGGGCAAGCTCGTTTAGTGCCTTTTCGGCCAGCTCGTTGTAATCGTTTTCGATGTAGAAAGTGATGCTCTCGATCTCTTTCTGTATCTTTTGCTCGTCAGAGTGCGACAGATTTGGCTCGTCAGTATCTTCGCCCGGCGGGATATAACCGCCGCTGACATCAGACATGCTCTCGATGATCTGTGCCTCTAGCACATTGCCGTTTCGCTCGATCTCAGTTGGGGTTTCGGCTTCGAAATCTGGCGAATGGCCGTTTTGATGCGTTGTATCTACGACCGTGGTTTCCGGCCTATCGGTCTCAACTTTTAACACTTCTTCATTAACAGGCAGATCGCCCGGGCCGTGCTGCTGGACGATCTCGTTCAAACGGTCGCGGTAACGCGTTTCGTGCGGACGGATGACGATAAGCTGGGCAAGGGCAACCCGCTCGTCGTCGATAGACTCGACCTTTGACGCCGCGGAATAGAGTCGCTCCAACGCGAGCCGGATGCCGGTTTCGTCGTTAAGCCAAGTGTTGTAACGGACGAGGATACGCAGGCCCGACAATTGATTTGGGTCGCGTTCGAGTATCTCATTGATCCACTTGCCGCACTCGTCCGATTGCCCGCCGGCAAGCAGATATTCGCTGCACATCGTCAGGATGCGAGCTGCGGATTCGGGGTCATTGACGTTTAGATAAATGCGGATCAGATCGAGGAATTTCGGATAATTTGCCGGTTCGATCTCGACCAGTTTGATGACCGCTTTTTCGGCTGCAGCCGCGTTCTGCGAGTCGATACAACAATCGATCAGCAGATAAAGCACGTCGCGGTTATACGGCTCGTTTTCAAGTATCTCTTCGAGCAACGACGCCGCCTTCCCTGCACGGCCGAGCGCCGTTTGGGCCGTTACGATCCCTTCGAGGATTCGCAGATCCGTCGATTTTATGTCGTAGCCGCGCATCAAGGCACGTATCGCATCTTCGTGGCGGCCCTGTCGGCCAAACCGTGCGCCGGCTTCGGCGTAAGCCTCGACAGCCTCGTCTTTCTGATTTTCACGCAGGTATGAATCCGCAAGGTTCATACAAACGTCGGTGTTGTTAGGGTCGAGCAGGGCGATCTGTTTGAACATCGCCAGAGCCTCTAAACGACGCCCGTTTTTCTGATAATGTTCGGCAAGCGTAGTGTAGTGCGACCGTGCCTCATTCAGCGAACCTTTTGATTTGTGCAGCTCAGCTAGTTTTGCCGAAACCTCGATCGAATCAGGCTGGAGCCTCGCGATCTTGTTGTACATCGCGATCGCTTTTTGGGCAAAACCTTGTGCGTTGTAATGGTCAGCGACTTGAAAATAACATTGGACTGCATCGCGTTTGTCAGAGTTTTTGGCGTAGAGATCGCCAAGCATATTAAGCGTTGCGATGTCACGCGGATCGTTATCTACAACGGCACGATACTCTGTGATCGCCGCGCGGATCTTACCCTGCGAGACGTAACGCTCAGCACTCCGCATCGCTTTTGTTTTATCGAAATTCATTATCGGGTAACGGTAGCTCCGGCCGTGTAAGACGCCGGTGATGGGCCTAGGTGAGAGAATGCACAGGTCAAATCAGAGACTAACCCGTACATTAAATTTAACACGCTCGAGTTTTGGGTGTCAATCTTTTTTGTCATTGTTTATCAATATTTTACACGACTTTCAGGGTCTAAGTTTTGATTTTTTCGCCGGGTTTCTTTACGCTCAAACTTAGCTCGCTTTTTGTTATTTTTATGCAAGCACTCATCCTCGCAGGCGGTAAAGGCACCCGGCTCCGCCCGCTCACCGTTTATACGCCAAAACCGATCGTCCCCGTCGTCAACCGTCCGTTTTTACTGTATCAGATCGAGGTTTTGCGGCGTGCCGGCATCACCGACATCACGCTCAGCCTGAGCTATCAGCCGGATAAAATTCAGCAAATACTCGGAAACGGCTCCGAACACGGCGTCACTCTGCGATACATCACCGAGCCGAGCCCTTTGGGAACCGCCGGTGCGTATAGATTTGCTATGGACGGCATCAATGAGACAGCGGTTGTCTTTAACGGCGACATACTGACCAATATCGACATCGCAAAACTGATAGAGCTTCACAAAGAAAAAGCGGCTGAAGCGACGATCTCGCTCGTCCGCGTTGACGACCCGACGCGTTACGGTCTGGCGGAGTCAGACAACGACGGACGTGTGGTTAAGTTTGTCGAAAAGCCAAAACACGACGAAGCTGATGCATTTGATATAAAAACGATCAACGCAGGTATTTACATCCTCGAACCGACGATTATGGATCTGATACCAAAGGACGCCAACAAGTCATTTGAGTACGACGTTTTCCCCGCGATCCTCGAAAATAATATGGCGTTTTTCGCGTCAGTGATGGACAAAGAATACTGGCGTGATATCGGAACGCCCGCAAATTATCTGAGTGCTCATCACGATTTTTTGAGCGGCAAGATCACGGGGTTTGATCTCGAGAAAACCAGCGCGTCAGATGTCGCGACGCGTGCCGAGATCGACAGAACATCAGTTATCGGCGAAGGCTGTGTGATCAAACCCGGAGTCCGCGTAGCCAATTCTGTCATCGGCAATGGTGTCCATATCGAAGAAAAGGCCGTCATCGAAAACTCCGTCATTTGGTCGCACACACGTATCTCTACGGCAGCCGAAATTCGCGGAGCGGTTATAGGCCGGAGCTGTCATATCGGCCGCAATGCGGTGGTTGCAGCCGGCTCGGTACTCGGTGATAAGACGACACTTACGGATTACACAAAGGTTTAAAATGCCTGAATTACCCGAGGTTGAGACAATTTCAAAGGCTCTGGACAAGCTCGTCCGTGGCCGTACCATCAGCACCGCCACCCTTTTACGCCAGCGGCTCGCTCCCGACATTTCACCGGCATCTTTTGCAAAAACTTTACGCGAGACAACGATAAACTTCGTCCACCGACGCGGCAAGCATATCCTTTTTGACCTTAGTGGCGGCAAGACGCTGATCGTTCATTTGCGGATGAGCGGACGGTTTTCGCTGCTGCAAGCGGAGACCGAAAACCCAAAATTTACGCACGCAGTTTTTCATCTTGGCACTGATGAAAGATTAGTCTTTGACGATCAGCGGCATTTTGGCTTGATGAAAGTCGCCAAAACCCCAAAGCTCCATGAAGCCAAAGAGCTGCAAAAGCTTGCTCCCGAGCCGTTTTCGGACGAGTTTTCTATCGAATACTTGACAACGATATTAAAGACCTCAAAACGCAGCCTGAAAGAATTTTTACTCGACCAGACAAAGGTCTGTGGTCTTGGAAATATCTACGCCGCCGAAGCAATGTTCGCGGCAGGGGTTCATCCGGCTATTGCTGCAAACAAAGTCGCCGCAAAAAAAGTGCCGCTGCTTTACGCGGCTATCCGCGACGTTTTGCGTATCGCCATCGCCCACGCTGAGGGCTCACCGGTCAATCCCGAGGATCTCGAAGGTGGTTATTTCAGTGCGGGCGGGACGGAATGGATGGTCTATGACCGCGAGAAAGAGCCGTGCCGTAATTGCAATACACCCATCGTTAGGTTAAAACAAGGTGGTCGTTCGACTTATTTTTGCCGTAAATGCCAGCGAAAATAGAGGTGCAACCTGTGTCGATAAGTACAGCATCTTTGAACGTGAGAATTCTCAACAAATATATGAATAAAAACAGATCTTTGATGGCTCTTTTTTCGGTCGCGATCATGCTCGCGGCCTCAACCATTTCTTTCGCGTGCGCTTGCTGTGCAGACAAAGGGCAATATTGGGTGACGACCGGAGCGCCCGAAGCATATACGTTGGACCTTTTAAAGGACATGCATATGGACACGGGTGTCGAACTTTTCACTACTGCGGGCGAGGATGAAATTAAAGGAATTAGCGATCTCGGGTGGGAAAGTCTAAGCCTTGTCGATGCTTTTACGAACAACACGTGGAAGATCACGATCAAATCGGCCGCTGGAAAAACGGGAACGCTGACCTTGCCGCGTCCGGCAAAGCTGACTACTAAAAAGATCGACATTCACGACAAAGAAGAAGGCGACCCTGTCATTTACAAAGAGTTCGTATTTGAGGGCACGGTAGGCAGCGGCAGCGGAGTATTCAGAAAGGGTATCGTAAAGCCGACCAAATACACACTTATCTTTCACGGCCGTGGCAACAATTGCGACAACGCCGAAGATTTTACACATTGGCGTCTGGCGGTAAAGGGTTCGAAAGCTGATTACGCCTTCTTCGGCAAGATGAAGAAATCGAGCTAAGCCGCTTGATACTTGACACCTTTACATAAAAGGGACATCATCGATTTTATACCGTGGTGAGTTATGCGACTTGCGGCCACGTAAAATAAAACGCTAAACAGCTTGTGGACAAATCGATCTCGAAAAAGTCTCGCTGTTTTGGCGAGACTTTTTTATTATGAAGAATTTTCGCGATCTATTAGCCAGCGACAGCGTCTATGTTTTTGACGGGGCGGTCGGGACGCGGCTTTATTTTAAGGGCATTTATATCAATCGCTCTTATGACGAGCTAAATATTACCAACCCCGATCTCGTCCGCGAGGTTCACGAAGAATACATTGCCGCCGGTGCCGACATCATCGAGACCAACTCATTTGGTGCGACCCGGCATCATTTGCAGTCCTATGGACTCGAATCAAAATTAAAAGAGATCAATATCGCTGCTGTTCGTATCGCCCGCGAGGCGGCGGGTGACAAGGTGTATGTCGCCGGAGCGATCGGCCCGCTGGGATTGCGTCTGGAGCCGTTTGGCCCGACTTCGTTTGACGAAGCAAAAGACATGTACCGCGAACAGGTCGAAGCTCTGCTTGAGGGCGGTGTTGATCTGTTTATCCTCGAAACTTTTTCCGAATTGCCGCTCATTGAGCAAGCGATCAAAGCCGTCCGCGAGCTGTCCGATCTGCCGATCGTCGCCCAGTTCGCGATCCAGATGGACGGCAAAACGACTTTTGGCACCACGCCCGAAGCTTTCACCGCCGCACTAGACAAACTCGACGTCGACGTCATTGGCCTCAACTGCGGCATGGGCCCAAATCACGTTCTCAACGCCCTCGAAAAAATGCGTGCCGTCACCAACAAGCCGCTCTCAGCCCAGCCAAATGCCGGTCTGCCGCGAGATGTGCAAGGACGGCAATTTTACATGGGTTCGCCCGAGTATATGGCGGAGTATTCGCGGCGGTTCGTCCAGGCCGGTGCGAAATTTGTCGGCGGATGCTGCGGCACGACGCCGACTCACATCAAGCTCATCTCAGAATCGATCCGCTCGGTCAGCCCACGGGTCTCTGCCGCGTCGTTTCAAGGACAACCCGCAACTGTCGCCGAGCTCAAGCCCGACGACGTACAGGTAGTCGATCCGGTTGACCGTTCACGCTGGTCGGCAAAGATCGCTAGGGGCGAGTTTGTCACGTCCGTCGAAGTGCTGCCGCCAAAAGGCTGCGATGCCGAGAAAACGCTCGACAGCATTCGCCTGCTCAAAGACGCGGGCGTTGACGGCGTGAATATCCCCGACGGCCCGCGTGCCCAGACGCGTATGTCCGCCCAGGCGACCGCCGTCCTCGTCGAACGCGAGATAGGCATTGAGGCCGTGCTACATTACTGCTGCCGCGACCGCAACCTGCTCGGCATGATGTCCGACCTGCTCGGAGCGTCGGCGTTGGGCCTGCACAATTTGCTGCTTATAACAGGCGACCCGCCAAAGATGGGGCCGTATCCGGACGCGACCGCCGTTTTTGACATCGACGCCATCGGCCTGACCAACATGGTCAACAAACTCAACCACGGCCTCGATCTCGGCAACAACCCGATCGGCAAACCGACCGCGTTCTCGATCGGCGTCGGGGTCAATCCCGGTGCGGTAAATATGGAAGAAGAGATCCGCCGTTTCGAATGGAAAGTCGAGGCCGGTGCGGAATACGCCATCACCCAGCCCGTCTTTGACACCGAGCAGCTAAAGCGTTTTCTCGATCTGATCGAACACGTCCGCATTCCGATCGTCGCGGGCATCTGGCCGCTGATCTCGTACCGCAACGCCGAATTTATGCACAACGAAGTCCCCGGCGTTAACGTCACGCCCGAGATCCTCGAACGTATGCGAGCCGCCTCCGAGATCAGCAAAGAAGCGGGCCGCGACGAAGGCATCCGCATCGCCCGCGAGTCTCTAACCGAAGTAAAAGACGTGATCCAAGGCGTGCAGGTCTCCGCACCGTTTGGCAACGTGAAATATGCTCTTCAGGTATTTGAGGCCTTGGACGCATTTAAGTCTAAAGCCAACTGAATACGTTTTTTAGCGCGGCGGGAGTAGTTCCAGATCAGTAGTTCAGCAACGATGAGGTTCGGAACCCAACCGAGCCACGCTACTGCTCGATAGACGTCCATCGGCGGCAGTTCAAAGGAGTTTGTGATGCTCCATTTCCAAGCCCTCAGCGTGATGGCCGAGAGCGTCAGGGCATAGCTGCGGATCATAAAATTGCGGTGAGCAACATAGTCGCCGTTTCTTGCTTTCAACAAAGCCATCACCGTAAACACGATCCACAGGATCGCGAGCGTGACAAAAGAGACCTTTGACGGCAACCCTCCGTTGGCATAAAACCCCATCAGCAATCCCGCGGGACCGGTGATCAAAACGACATCCGCAATATAAATAAAACCTAAAAACCGATGGACTTTGGGGTAATGATCACGAATCCTGCCGGAAAATTGCGTAAAACCCGCAAGTAAAACCCAGAGGCTCATGTAAACATGGACAAAAAATGCGATCCGCCAATGGTCGATGTCGATGTAACTCTGTTTGATACGTAAGAATCCGACGTCCAATTCGTATGGGATATAGGCCGCTGTTATCCGTGCCATCAGAAAAGTAAAAAAGGCGAGCGTCAGCAATAGTGCGATATAAAATACGGTACGTATATCGAATAACTGTTTGATTTTTAGTACAATATCGCTCATGAAAAAAATTATCGTTTTACTGTTTGTCGCTATCGGCGTTACCGGCTGCAATTTCCAAGCTGGAAAGGTAGCAGAAACTGCTGATACCAAGAATAATACCACCGTCGCCATCCCATCTGAGACACCTCCGCCTTATACGCAAAGTGCGGCAGCGATACTTGGCTCATATGTAGGGGCTTTTGGTGACAACAAGATCGCCATGCTGATCACCAAAGCGGATGGCAACACCATCTCAGGCCGCACCATCGTAGGCGGCAATGACAGGCCTTTTGAAGGAACCCTTACGCTCGAAAATGGCGTCTACAAGGCCACGGCTAAAGAGCCGGGCGACCACAAAGACGACGGTGTCTTTAATTTTACCGTCGCATCGACCAATCCTAACGAAGTCACCGGCACGTGGAAAGCAAACGACGTAAAACGCCCGGAAAAGAGCTATAAGTTGACGCGAAAGAAATTTGAATACAGGACGGATGTCGGCTTTTACCCACAAGCTTCACAGCGTCTGCTCAAAGAATCTGACGTCGAGAATATGGTGAAAACGGACCTGATGTTAATGCGTAACGAGATATTTGCCCGTCACGGTTTTTGCTTTATCAAAAAGGACATGCGTCAGCAGTTTGAAAACGAAGAATGGTATGTTCCGAATACCGTCGATATCCGCGGGCTGCTAACCGACATCGAAAAGAAAAACATCGCCCTCATCAAGCGTTACGAAAAATACGCTGAGGAATATGGCGACGAATACGGCCGCTAAGGCAATATAACGATCTTGCCTAGTGCCTTACTTTCAATAACTTCGTGGTGAGCTGTTGCAGCGTCACCGAGCGAAAACTGGCGGCTGACGATCGGGTTTAAAAATCCTGACGTCAGCCCTTCAAATATAGCGGTGTGGATCTCGTCCCTAGCCGACTGCGGCGAGTTAAACAGCGACATACCGTAGATCGTCGCGTCTTTGGTCATCGCAAGCCGCGGCGTGAATTCGAGACTCCCGCGATTGCCGACCACAGTGATCCGGCCAAACATCGCTAGGCACTGAAAATCCTGTTCTAGATTCGCATTAGCGAGCATTTCGATGATCACATCGACGCCGTGGCCGCCGGCGGCACTGGCGATCTCGTCCATATAATCTTCCTGCGAATGGTCAAATACGGCATCCGCCCCGCAGTTGGCAACAAGCGTTTTGCCTTCGCTTGAGCTGGCCGTACCAAATACTTTAAGCCCCGCGTTCTTTGCCCACTGTACCGCCGCGATCCCGACACCGCCCGACGCTCCGTGGATCAAAACCGTCTCGCCCTTGACCGCCTTAGCCTTTTGAAACAAAGCCCGATAGCTAGTAGCATACGGTGTCCAGACTCCGGCTCCCTGCTCAAACGAAACATTGTCAGGCAGACGCCCTAGGTCGATTTCATTGACCAGCGAATATTCCGCATACGTCCCGCTGATCGAATTTGCCGTGTAAACACGATCACCCACCTTCCATTTGGTGACGCCCTCGCCGACCGATTCGACAACACCTGCCGCATCTTTGCCCGGTGTGTAGGGCAATTTCGGAGCATGAGCGTGGATGCCGGTGCGAAGATATGTGTCGACGGGATTTACCCCGGCGGCATGGATCCGAACAAGCACCTGCGAGCCTTGCGGCTGCGGTGTAGGGACATCCTCGATCTTCATCACCTCGGGCGGGCCAAATTCATTGACGACGATTGCTTTCATACAAACATTTTACCCACGAAATACACGAAAGGCACGAAACCTAAGTCCGATTTCGTGCCTTTCGCATATTTCGTGGTTAACTTTTCTTACTCCACGGTGTAACTACAGACAACTCGTCGAATCAACGCTGATCTCGCCGCGGATCCATTTCTTGCCGACCTTTGCCCTGACCACTATGACCCCCTGATGCATTTCGGCATTGGTCCAAGAGAGCAAAGTCCCCTTCTTAAGCTTGATGAATTTCTCAGTCGAAGAGACGAAAAATTGGGCATCATTCTCGGTAACTTTGCAGGTGTCCAAGCCATTCGCCGAGGACCCAGGTGCATTGGCCGCAGTCAGCGTAAGGGCTGCGATCGTTGCAAATGCGATGATCATTAATTTTACTTTCATCATTTTATTCCTCCCTTTAACGTACTTTGAGCTTATCCGCAGCTTACAAACTCGGTCGCTACCCACCCATAACCTCTTTTCCAGGAGATCTTTGTCCAATCAACGCCATTTTTGGTTTGAATATCCCAAGCTTTAATATTTGAACCGACTTTCAGACTGCCAATAACTCGTCCGCCCGGGGTTGACCGAACGCGAAGCGGTATGTCGTTGTTACCGGTTACGACACAATCGTCTTGCATCAAAATCACTGGCTTCGCGGTTGTGCTTGCCGAGGTCGAACTCGGCATGGCAAACGTGCCCAAGAACATTGCCGCACCCATAGTTGCTACTAGTAAAAATTTCATTATTGTTCTCCTTTTATTGTGTTTAGTTAGTCCTGTCAATTACCCAATGCTGGCCCTTGTCCTCATTCGATGCCTTTCGCATTTCGACGTAGTACTTGAAAAAAGTAACCGCCTCGAGCGATTTGCCGTCGCCTAAAAACTCAGTCGTGAGCCTAAAATAATCGCCCGAGACCGGGATCATCTTCCATTTTTGTCCCGAGTAATTACCGGTCTGGGCCATTTTTACAAAATCTTTCTTTTCGGGATCGACGTCTAGCGATCGATTCTTCTTTTCGGCATCGTGTAGTTTCGTCGTGAGCGTAAAGAGGTTATTACCGTCGGGCTTCATCAGCCATATCTGGTTGCCGTACTTGCCGGCTTTGCCCATTTTCAACTTGTCGAGAAACTCACCAGTATAGACAGCGTCCAGCGCAAATCCATCGCCGTAACGCTTGTTCACGATGTAGAATCCGCCGCCCTTTGCCGGGATCCTTTTCCAAAGCTGGCCTTCTTTGTTACCCGAATCTCGCATCCTTAAAAACCGGTAGGTTTCTTTGTAGTGCGTCAGAGCTTTATTATCGCCGAGCCAGTTGTTGGTGATCTGATAGTTGTCGCCCTCTATATTCGTGATCGCCCATAGTTGCCCGTCGTCCTCTGCCGATTCGTTTATACCGACATTAAAGTCGACCTTGTCGTCGATGACCTCGAGCGACTCGGCATCGCCTGTCTCGCGGTTTACAAACCGATACGAATCCTCAACCCCCGAATCAGGCGTGATCTGCCACAGCTGTGTTTTGTCCCTGTCTGCAACATTTACGAGCAGCCTCCCGCTCTGAGGATCGAGTTCGATGACCTTTTTCTCCTCACCTTTGTGCCGATCGCCAAGCATATACGATCTGTTCGCCTGCTTTATGACGAGAAAATTCATCGCAAGCAGAGCACCGCCAAATAGCACCAACGGCACCAAGATGATAACCATCATCCATCGCAGTACCTTAGATTTTTTCTTGGGTGCATCCGCCGGCGGAACCGGTATATGTCCCTGTGCCGGCTGGTTTGTATACTGAGGCGGCGGTGGTTGCTGCTGATAATATTGCTGCTGAGGCGGCGGCGGTTGCTGCTGGTAATTCTGCTGAGGCGGCGGTTGCTGCTGGTAATTCTGCTGAGGCGGCGGCTGCGTTGACCGGCTCGGAAAATACAAGGTCGGGTCATCAGGCGACGGGATTCCGGCCGGGTCCGGCAACCTATTTCCGCAACCGGCACAAAATCTATTAACGTCGGGGTTTGGTGCTTTACAATTTGGACAGATCATAGCTCTTGATTCTTCTCGTTTAAGTTGGTGCCGATCGGCTGAAACAAATATCTACATTTGATCCTTGATGGTCTTAGGTTTCGTGACCTTCTTCTTTTGGTTCCGCTCCCAAGGCTCCGTTTTGTAGAAATTGTAAGTATCAGGATTGAACAGGTCCGAGGCGGCCTGACAGCCGGTCGACATGATCAATGTCCCTAGAACAACTGCCGTAAGGAGAGTGTTTTTGATCTTGCGCCTAGTTTTCATATTTACTTTGACCATTACTGATATGTCTCCGTGTTGCCACTCGAATCGGTCAGATCCAACAACGTATTGCTGTTTCGAAGTTTATACTTATAGGAATCGACGCTTCCGGAAACCGTGATCGTCAGCTTACCGGGCGTTAGCGAAAAGGTTCCGTTGCCCGATCCACCGCCACTGAAGACATTGACCGCACCGTTCCATCCGGAACTGGACTTTCTAACCCCCAAGAACTCAAGCTGTTCGCCTGGATTTGTGACGTTTGTCCAGATATGAGACGCGAGTACATTGCCATCGTTTTGAGCGGTGGTGTTTGTCTTGCCCTTGGTCATCGTGACCTTGGTAGGTCCGTCGTCGATGTCTATCTGATTTCCGCCGTTTGAGACCTTGTACGCAACGATCGCGTTGAGGCCTGCTGCATAAACATTTAATTCGATAGTTTTGTTAGGAAGAACGACATAGTCGCCAACGACCGCACTCGAAGCGTCGGTAATCTTCCCTTCGAGCTTTTGGTCTTTCTTAGTAGCGTAGGCGAACGTCCAGTTAAAAAAGCTCCCGCTGACGTTTACGTCCCAGGTACCCTCAAAGGGATTTGAGTTGGTCGCGGCAGCGGCCGGAGCTGCAGAATTATTGGCTTGATTACCTTGTAGTACAACAACATCCTTTGAGCTTTCCTCCGTCATTGAATCTGACGCCGGATCAGACCGCGAAGAGCGTTGCTTCTTTTCGCCGGCGCAACCGGTCAGCGGCAATACGATGGCCAATGCCAGTAGTAAAAATAGGAAATGTTGATGTGCTTTTGCGTTGTTCGTTTTCATTTTTCGTTTCTCCACAATTCTCTGATCTAGTACTCGTTATGCTTTACACTACTGGTCAGGCTTCTCCACTCGAGGTGGGGTCGCTTTTGGTTGTGGCAGATTGTCGTTTGGAACTTCCTGTTTCGGGGCGGGTGCAGGCTGCTGGTTTGTACGTGAACCGGCTCGTACCATTTTCGTTTTTATTCCCTTGTTGCCGACAAACGTCAGCGATTGCCCGTCTGCCGACACCGTGATTTGCAGCGTTTTGTTCTCGACGCCGCCCGAGAAAAACTTGATCACGTCTTCGCGAGAAACAACGTATTTCGCGGGCTCATCCTGCGTATCGTTGACGAAGAACGTATAGGTTCCGACAAACGTCTCGCCCTCTGCCTTAGGCTCGCTGAATTCGATCGCGACGAAGTCATCCGTCACAGTAGTTGTTTCCCAACGACCAACGATCGCTTTCGCCTTTTTCTCGATCTCAGCGATCAATTCGTTCTCATCGCCGTCACCGACATCTGCCGCAGATGCTGTCTGCTGTGCCAAAATTCCATCTTCAACCGCTTCCTCTTCGGTAGCTTCGACCAGATCGGCTGAATTGGGATCGACCGGCCGATCACCCGGATCGGACTCAAGATTTGGCTTGTCACGCTTTACTAGCTTTAGCTGTTTTTTTGGCGCGTTTTTGCCGGGATCAAGGAATACCGAGATTTCACGGCATCCGGAAAGAACAGCCAAGAGAGCGAGAATAATCGTTGATCTAATAGCGTTGATCGTTATTTTTTGAAACTTTGTTCTAGACATAATTACAAGGATCCTATTCGGTTCTGAAAAACTACTGGCACTTGCTCAAGCACGATTGCTGTTTCGCTCTGCAGATCGTTTCCGGGTCCGGATTTTGACGATAGTCCGCCATGCATTGGTCATAGACCTGATAGCATTTCTTGTCACAATTGACAGGGTTCTTTGCAGCCGGTTTCGGAGCCGACGAAGTCGTCGGGCCGGACGTTTGGGCGTTAGGATCCACTTTGACAAATGTCATCGCCAAGCCATCGGTAAAGTTAATGGCCATCCTACTACCGTCGGCAGAGGGATCAGCTTTGAATTTGTTTTCTTTACCAGTATTGTCGATCTCTTTGATCCATTCATCGCGGGAAAAGATGATGGTTGACGCCACGTCTGCCTTTCCTTTTTGGGAGGCGGTTGCAAGTATGACAAATGTGTCGCCCTGTTTGCTCGGTACGCCGTACGTAATTGTAAAGGTATCCTTTCCCACCTGAGTTACCCATTTGCCGACAAATGCCTGAGCCTTCTTTTCCACTTCCGCTAGATCTGAGTTCGGAGCTGCTGGTTTTGAGTTCGTCGAATTACTCGCAGCAGGCACATCGGCTAAGGTGTTGGCTGTATTCCTCGGTCTCGGTGTCGGATTGCCTTCGCTCGCCGATGCATTTGAATTGTTTCGGTAAAGCATGAATCCGATCAGCCCCGCGATAACCAGCAGCGCCAGCGCTCCAAATACCCAGGGCAGCTTTGAACCGGAATTCGCCGGAGCTGTTGCCGCCATTTGAGAGGGCATCGGAGCACCACCACCGGCCATCGGGTTTTGATAACCACAACGAACACAAAACTTTGCTGTATCAGCATTTTGAGTCCCACATTCTGGACAAAACATAGATAATCTCCGTTAACTAGACGCCGCCGTTACGCGGCCAAAATTATTTCGTGCTAATTCGCGTTTCAGTTTTCGTAAAAGAGTGTCAGAACGGCGCTGCTGCCGCGACTGAAAGATATCGATCTGGTTCCCGGATCTATCACCGCCCTATCGTTCTTTTGTAATGCCGCGTTCTCCGGATTGTGCACATACGTGATCGTATGCACTGGTTTATTGAACTTCATCGTTCCACACTCCGCTCCCGAGAAAACGGCTGCGAACTCCGAGCCTCGGCGAACATTCATTACACATATCTTGTTTCCTTTTTTGATCCCAACGTCAGGAACGTCTTGGCCGGCATATGCGACAATTAGCGATATTTCGTCCCCAGCAACGGGCGTGAGCTTTCCTGAACTTGACTTGGTGACAACAGAATTGACGTAACCTCTTTGGGCTGATACGCCTGCATTAAAAGCCATCATCAAGCCCGCTGCCAATGTTAGAAACAATAGTTTTTTCATAATCATATCTCCCCATTTAATTTCTGGACTCCATTCAGGCCGGTAACGTCCGCGAACGAGGCAACGCAGATCAAAGCTGCCCCACCTTCAGCCAATTCGGTAAAATGCACCGTACCCGTTTCGACAAATTGAAAGACGCTTCGTTGAGAAATTCCAAAGATCTCAGCGGCCTGTTCAGCGGTGACCATCGTTGTACCGCAATCTGTGCACACGATGTCCCGTTCGGGTTTATTTCGGCGGACAACAAAACGGCGATTCGTTGCAGTGAAAATTTCGATCTTTCTCTTGATTTCCATTTAATTTCGTCTTAATATCTGCTGTCGAGTAAATCTAGCCTGGACACATGAGAGTGTCTGGATTAATTTTGGATTTATTCTGGATTTATTTTGGATAACGCTAAACACCAGCAAATACCTGCATCATATCGTTTCGGTAGATTTGTATTAGACGTGCCTGAGCGCCGTTTATGGCGTGATGATGAGGCCGTACAACTCGTTCCAAAGCAGTTTGACCTTCTACTTTATTTCGTCGCGAACGCCGGACGGGTAACGAAAAAGAATGACATCCTCGACGCCGTTTGGCCCGATACATTTGTCGAAGAAACTACGTTGGCGCGAAATGTTTCGTGGCTAAGAAAGCTGATCGAAGACGACGGCCTTGCCCGCAATGTTTCGTGGCTACGGAAGCTGATCGAAGACGACGGCGGCAAACGCCTGATCGAGACCGTACCTAAGGTGGGCTACCGATTTACGCCTGAGGTCACGAGCTCTGACGAAGCCGATGTACTGGTTGTCGAAGAACAAACCGTTCAATACACCCGCAGCGAAGAAACGATCACCATTGATACAGATACGGCGCAGAATATTGTCCGTGTCCCAGTGGCGAGCTCAAGATCTCGGCGCTCGTACGTCACACCTATAATAGTTGTAATGATGTTGTTGGTCGTCGGGATAGGTGCCGGGATCGGCATTGTCAATCTAAACAAGCAATCAGGATCTGCCTTACCAACTGATGGATCCGGCAAGAGGACACAGCGGTCAACAATAGGCAGTAACCCAACCGACAGGCCGGCGATCCAGATCGGCTCGGTCGTCAATTTGCAAAACCGTTATCCAAACGACGGCTCGTACCTTGACGCTTGGGGAGAGGTTTGGAGTAAACCGGAATTTAGACAGGTTCCGACCGAGACGAAGTTCGTCTCAACCCACATCGAACCCAACCGCGACGGTGGTTCGGGCAGTTGGGAGATTGTATCCGCAAGTGCGAAAGACAAAGGTGAGCCGCTCGTTGTTGGCGATCGAATTCATCTCAAAAATATGTACCCAAATGCCGGCTACCTCGACGCTTGTGGCTGGACTGAACATTTACGCGTTTTTGATAAATTTCTCGATCAAACGGGAGCGGTCTTTACCACCAAGGCGCCGAACCGTGACAATGGGACCGGAGTTTGGATCATCAGAAGCTCAACCGCGGCCGACGGAAGTCCGGTATTTGAAGGCGACAACATCGCGATCGAAAGTAGCTATTTCATCAATGACCGAGGAGAAAATCGCGTTTCCGGCTTTCTAAATGTCGCCGGAAAGATCACCGACATCCCGGCATACAGCGACTACCAAGGTGCTAAGTTGGTCTTCACCAAGAGCATCTCGTTCGATCAACCGATCCCTGATATCTGGACTATCTTGGTTAGTAAGACCGGCGCGACCGCAAAATGATCTTGCGAAAGCCGTTAACGCATAATTGCAAAAGGCACGGCAGGGGATTTCCCTTTCGTGCCTTTCGTGTATTTCGTGTATTTCGTGGGCAATTCTTACTCCACCGTCACAGATTTCGCCAGATTTCTCGGTTGATCGACATCGCATCCGCGGCGGACGGCGATGTGATACGAGAGCAATTGCAGCGGCACGATCGAGAGGATCGGGCCGAGCAGATCGCTCGTTGCGGGGATCTCTATGACGTGGCTTGAGACTTTGCTGCTCATCGTATCGCCTTCGGTCAGCACCGAAATGATAATGCCGTCGCGGCTCTTTACCTCGACAATGTTAGAGTGCGTTTTCTCGTAACGCAGCACGCTGTTGGCATTGCCGTCCTCTTTTGTGTTGATGACAACGACGGGCAGTTTTTCATCAATCAGAGCGTTCGGGCCGTGTTTCATCTCGCCTGCGGGATAACCCTCGGCATGGATGTAACTGATCTCCTTTAATTTCAGAGCACCCTCAAGAGCGACCGGGAAATTGATGCCGCGTCCGAGATAGAGGAAATCTTGCACACGGAAAAACTCTTTCGACAGTTCCTCGATCGAATCAGCGTCGTTTAATAGCTGTTCGATCTTGAGCGGCAATTCGGCGAGGTCCTGGGCAAGTTTTTTCGCACGCGTCTCATCGATCGTTCCGCGAACTTCGCCAAGGTACATCGCAAACAGATACAGCGCGACCATCTGCGCCGTAAATGCTTTGGTTGAAGCCACGCCGATCTCCGGCCCGGCGTGCGTCAATATCGTGCCGTCCGCCTCACGTGTGATCATCGAACCCTGCACGTTGCAGACCGCCAGGATCTTGCAACCAGCCTGTTTCGCCTCACGCATCGCGGCGATCGTATCTGCCGTTTCGCCGGATTGTGAGATGACGATTATCAGATCCGTTTCGCTCAATACCGGTTCGCGATAGCGAAATTCCGACGCATAATCGACCTCGACCGGTACACGAGCCAGCGACTCGATCATGTATTTTCCGGCAAGCCCAGCGTGCCACGAAGTGCCGCAGGCAGCGATCTTGACCGACGTTACCGCACGCAGATCGTCGTCTGAAATATCCATCGGGTCGAGATATACTTTGCCGTTATCCAGCGAAACACGCCCTTGCGACGTATCACGAACAGCACGCGGCTGCTCGTATATCTCCTTGAGCATAAAGTGTTTAAAGCCGCCCTTTTCCGCCTGGATCGGGTCCCAAGTGATCCGCTGCTGTTCCGGCTCAACGGCATTGCCGTCAAAATCCGTGACGCGGACCGAGTCCTTGGTAAGGATCGCCATTTCCCTGTCGCCAAGGAAAAACACATCTCGCGTGTGAGCAAGGATCGGCGGGATGTCAGACGCGACAAAAAATTCTCCGTCGCCCAAACCGATTACGACCGGCGGGCCTTCGCGGACCGACACGATCATATCCGGCTCATCGACCGAGATGATAGACAGGGCAAAAATGCCTTTCAATTCCTTGACCGTCTTTCGCACCGCAAGCTCAAGGGACAACCCCTCGGTGTCGATGTAATGCCCGATCAGATGAGCAACCACCTCGGTGTCGGTCTCGGTGTTAAATGTATGACCGATAGCCTGCAAGCGCTCTTTGAGCGTAAGATAATTTTCGATAATGCCATTGTGAACAACGACGACCTTGCCGGACTGGTCGCGATGCGGATGAGCGTTTTCCTCAGTCGGACGTCCGTGCGTCGCCCAACGCGTATGCCCGATACCGTAATTACCATCAAGCGGATTCAAACGGATCGCTTCCTCAAGATTTCGCAGCTTCCCCTCGGCCCGACGCAGGCTCAGATTATGATCGTCATCGACCACCGCGATCCCTGCCGAGTCATACCCGCGATACTCGAGCTTCCTAAGGCCGTCAATAATGAGCGGCACAACCTGTTTATTTCCAACGTATCCGACAATTCCACACATAAGGATTTATTGATTAGTTATTTGTTGCCTATGTCTCTAATAGATCTGGCCGGGGCTCCGACGGCTAATTTATTTGGTTTGATATCTTTTGTCACGACGCTTCCCGCTCCGGTGACGGCTCCGTCGCCGACGGTGATCGGGGCGACGAGCATTGTGTCTGAGCCGATCTTTACATTGTTGCCGATGTGGGTCTCGTGTTTGTGTTTACCGTCATAGTTGCAGGTGATCGTGCCCGCTCCGATGTTTGTGTTTTCGCCGATGGTCGCGTCGCCGAGATAGGTCAGGTGGCTGGCCTTGGACTTTTTGCCAAGCCGCGTCTTCTTTAGTTCGACAAAATTCCCGATCTTAGAACCGTCCTCCATTACAGCATGGCCGCGAAGGTGTGCCATCGGCCCAACGGCACAACCGCTGCCGATCTCGGAATCGGTAATAAAGCAACTATCGCGTATCTCGACACGGTCACGAAGCGTCGAATTTACGATCCGCGTCCCGGGACGGATCGTGCATCCTCCACCGATAACGGTTTTGCCCTCAATAGTTACATTTTGATAGATGACAGTATCGCGTCCGATCTTTGCTTTCGCCGAAACATACGCCGAGGCCGGATCGATGAACGTCACGCCGCTTTCCAGCATTAGCCGCGTAATGGTGCGGTCACGCAGTTCGGCTTCCATTGCTGCAAGCTGTCGGCGGTCATTTATGCCTTCGATCTCGTGTTTATCATCGTGCAGAAACAGTGCGACGCGATCGCCCTTTTTCTTTAAGATCGTCGGCACATCGGTCAGATAATATTCGCCCTGGGCGTTAGTGTTGCCAACCTTGGCGAGAGCCTGAAAGAGCTTTTTCGTGTCAAAACAATAGATGCCGGAGTTGATCTCAGGACATTTCTTTTCGTCTTCGCTCGCGTCCTTTTGCTCGACAATACGCGAGAAATCCGAGCCTTCGCGAATGACCCGTCCGTACCCTGTCGGGTTTTCAAGCTCCACCGTCAAGATCGTACAAGCGGCGTTCGAACGGCGATGTTTGGCGATCAACGCTTTCAAAGTCTTTGTCGATATCATCGGCACGTCGCCGGAAAGCACAAGCAAAACGGAATCGCGATCTTTCAACAGTTTCTTTGCAGAATTGACAGCATCGCCGGTTCCCAGCTGCTGTTTTTGGACCGGGAACGCAAATTTTACCTCGCCAAACTCCTCGGTGACGGCTTGTTTCACGTCCTCGGCCTGATGCCCTACGATCACGTTTATGCTGCCAGGCCGTAATGCAAGCGATGTCTCGCAGACATGATTGATCAGCGGTCGCCCGTCGAGCCGGTGCAATACCTTGGCAAGGTTAGACTTCATCCGCGTGCCGAGCCCGGCAGCCATGATCAAAATGTCGAGTTCACTATTTGCCATTAAATTTAACAGGATGAACAGGATAGCCAGGATAATTACATCGCGATCTAACAGGATCTATCCTGCTTATCCTGTACATCCTGTTCGGATTCCCCTTACGTTACCGCCATTTCTTTGGTTTGCAAAGCACACAAAAGCGTCACTTGGGCCAGCTTTTCCGGATGGTGGCGGACCATCTCGCCATCGTCCAATAGATTACCATAAACGATCTCGGCCCCCTCGATGGTCTCAGGCGAGATCGAACCGTGAACGCCGATCTGTTCCGCACCCATTCCCGTGTATTTTTCCGCCTGAACGGGGCTGATCGGATGGTCGTTGACGACGACATAATCAAAATCGATCTGCGGAGCATATTCCCGCACGATCTCAAGGTGACGACGAGCCGACAGGCCGTCAGTTTCCCCCGGCTGCGTCATCAGATTACAGACAAATATCTTGACCGCACTCGATTTGGCGATCGCATCGCCAACCCCCTCAACCAATATTGGCGGCAGCAGGCTCGTATAAAGCGAACCCGGCCCAACGGTGATGACATTTGCGGCGGCAATGGCCGCGAGAGTCTCGGGCATCGGCTGACAATCAGGCGGTTCGAGCCTGAGGCGTTTGATCATGTGCCCAACGTGCGAGATGTTAGTCTCGCCCTGCGCGACCGTACCGTCCGTCAGTTCCGCCGCAAGCCGTACATCCGCGACTGTCGCGGGGTAGATATGGCCTTTACTCGCCAAAATTTCGCTGCTGAGCTTAACTGCCTCGGCAAAATCACCAGTTATCTCAGTCAGAGCAGCGAGAAAGAGATTGCCAAATATATGCCCGCCGAGATCGCCATCGCCGCGAAAACGATGTCTGAAAAGCTTCGACAGCATCTGCGAATCTTCAGACAGAGCGACCATACAATTGCGTATGTCGCCCGGAGGCAGCATTTGCAGCTCGTCACGCAGCCGCCCCGAGCTGCCGCCGTCGTCTGTTACCGCAACGATCGCCGACAGGTTTTCGAGCCAGACGGGTTCCGTCTCACGCGCGTGGACAAAACGCTTGAGCCCCGAAAGCAGCGTCGAAAGGCCGTTTCCGCCGCCAATGGCGACGAAATTCACCCCTGCTGAGATGTCAGAAAAGAGATGGTGCTTCATGCTTGGTCAGAACCGCCTGCGTCAGCGGGTGGGTTCTTTACGGCGGCTGTTAAAGGATGGATGGCACTGCTAAATCCACAAATGCCGTCGGCGAGCGCTTGCCGACTGGGTAAATTCTAGCATTTTTGTAGATCACCCGACAATAGATATCCTCTCGCGTGCGACGCCCGAGAAATCTTCCCATTTTCCTAAAAAACGCTTGTCGTCACTTGATTGATTATGTTAAATTTAGTTTTGCGGCTTTTCTGGCCGCTTGTTGCCAATACAATTCACCATCGAACACATAAGCCCTAGTCGGCTATCCCGAACGAGAACATCTAATGGCTGATACGCCTTTTATTTTGCAAGAACATCAGTTTGAGAGGCTCAAGAGCGTCTTGGCCCGGCTTTGCGTCGAGTGCGCTGCCCGCGTGGTGTTTTTGATCGACCGTGACGGCCAGCCTATAGCTTTTCATGGTGAGATCGGCGACATGGATACGACCAGTTTTTCGAGCCTTGCCGCCGGCAACGTCGCTGCGACCAGCAGCATGGCAAAGCTCATTGGCGAAGACGTTTTCCCGTGTGTCGTCCACGAAGGCGAACACGAGAGCATCTATATCAGCATCATCGGCCGCAGTTTGCTGGTGGTGGTTTTTGACGAACGCTCGACCTTGAGCTTAGTCAAGATCCGGTCAAAACGAGGTAGCTTTGAGGTTGCAAATATCCTCGACGAAGCCAAGACCGATTCTGATAATTTCCGCGTCAACCAAAACTCGTTCTTTAGCGAGATAACGGACGAGGATATTGATAGTTTATTTAGCTAGCCGTCAGTTGTCAGAAAGACAACTTCTGACAACCGACCACTGACTACCGACAACTGACATATGACTTTTATCAACTACGCATCGCGAGAGATCAATTGCAAGATCGTTTATTACGGCCCGGGCCTGTGCGGCAAGACGACCAACCTGCAATACATCTACGATTCGACGGCTCCGCAGGCCAAGGGCAAGCTCATATCCTTAGCGACCGAGACGGATCGAACGCTGTTCTTTGATTTTATGCCGCTCGAACTCGGTACGGTTCGCGGTTTTAAGACGCGTTTTCACCTCTACACGGTGCCGGGACAGGTCTATTACGACGCTTCGCGAAAGCTGATCCTCAAGGGCGTTGACGGCGTCGTCTTTGTCGCCGACAGCCAAGAAGAGCGTATGGACGCAAATATCGAGTCGCTCTACAACCTTGAGGAAAATCTGGGTTCGCAAGGGTACGATCTCGCCCAGATCCCATATGTTTTACAGCTCAACAAACGCGATCTGCCAAACGTCACGCCTATCGAAGAGCTCTCCAACGAGCTGCTAAAAAAAGGCGAGCCCGTTTTTGAGGCAGTCGCCACCAACGGCACCGGCGTTTTCGACACGCTCAAAGCCGTCGCAAAACAGGTTCTGACCGAACTCAGAAAAGGATAGCAACAAAAAGCGCGGAAAATACGCAGTAAAGGAGAGGACGAATCAGATGATCGGTCCTCTCTTTTTTAGTTTGTCTCCAATTAACAATTTCGGGATCGATCCTCACGAGCTCTACCAAAAATCTCCAACCGTAATCCCGGACCTCGTCTTTCCGGCCGTTACCTTGATAACGATCGGCTCTTTTGAAGTACATTCTACACGGATCCCGCATGTGATCAGTTCATCGTAATAGGCTTTGACACCGGGCATTTCGCCCGTCATCGCGTAAACATAATAAGACCCCGCCGGTAGGCTGATCGTGTATGAAGCCGCACGATAATTGAGTTTGAACGCGATTTTGGCCTGTCGCAGACGGGCCGCGCCTTCATTTGAGCAGTACGTGGGTTCTGCGTAAAGCGATGTGACCGTAACACACAGAACCATGTCCGTTGGAATGCCGTCGCTCGGATAGGTCAATTTACCCGTGATCTTGCCCGGCTGTGCCGATGCCGAAATTATCAATCCGAGAGTTAAAGCTATTAAAGCTAATAGTTTTGCCATATATTTGTCCCTCGCATAATAGTCATTTACTGGTTGTCCGCGATCCAATTCAACGACTCCACACACGGCCGCCAAACGGAACGCTCGACGAAACATACTCCAGCTTTGAGTTACCAATGATCCGCAACGTAAGGTCGCCGCGACCTGTAAATCTCCCCGGCGGGTGATCCTCAAACCGGCCAACGATCTTATCGCCCTGGATCGTGCCAACAAATGTGTGCGACCATGTCCGGCCGCCATCCGCTGACGCGCCCTCCCACCTGATCGACGTTCCCGATTGTTCGATCTGGTACGTCCCGCCGTCGCTGCAGGACCAGGTTCCCGCCAGTGCTGTCAAAGGTTTTACATTCGAATTAGAGACGGCTTTGGCAGCTCCAAGATTTCCGCCGACGACCCAGCCATGAGGGCCATAATTAGCATTCTGTTCCATGAGGCTGATCGAAAAGCTCCCGGTAGCGCCCGGTGTCACCGGCACCGACAATGAAAATGATTTATTGAGCTTTTCCCCCTTCTGCGCGATATAGCCATATTCTTTTTTTTCCTTGCCAGCTGCGACAGAAACAACGATCTCGTAATAGTCCATCGAACCCGGTCCGCTTGATGGATTATCGCTGACGGCCTTGCCCGAAACGGTAAGCGTGCTCCCGGTTAGTTCGCCGGTGTATTGGCGTCCCGCCACGTTGCCGCGATCGCCTCCGGTTGGCGGATCAAGCCGCGCTCCGGTGATCGTATAACTGAGATGCCCCCAATATCCGGGCAGTTCCAACGTCAGGCTTGTCGAATCGGCCGCGCCCGAAGGCTGGATCGTAGGTGTTTGAGTAGGAGTAACCTTGGCTGTTTTATCCGGTACATAGTTGAAAGGAAAATATGTCAACGCAAACTCGATCCGATCCATTTCGCGGCCCGTCTTTCCGTCACGGATCTTGTCGTTGAACCAACGTAGGTCGCCATATCGCCAGTAAAACTTTCGCTCCCAAGCCGCTAACAGATCCGCCTGGCGTTTACGTTCGGTTTCCACCTTTTCCCGCAAAGCCCGAACCTCGGCCACATCGCCCGGATCAACAGCTTTTCCGGCAAGTGCACCATACGCCGCCATAAGAGCATCGTTAAATTTTGCCTTGATCTGAGCTTCGAGCGGGGCCTCGACCCTTCTGCTTTCCTTATATTGATTGTACAAACGCCATGCCTGTTCCTCGTCAGAGTCCCGCGGAGTAAAGGTACCCTGAGCAGTTACAACAAAACTCGCTGCTCCCAGCATTAAAATGAAAATGAAAATAGATCTGTTCATTCCAATTACCCCTCCTCTATTCCGAACCGATCGTGATCCAATTGCTTCGATATCCTGATGGAGGATTTGTTCCGCAATTACACACGGGGCGGTTACGTTGCACGCCTCGCTCAATTCCAACCGGTATCGAAAAACCGTCCTTAAACATTTCCTCGACGAGCAGGATCACCGCTTCCCGCTCCATGTGCCCCGATGCCCGTCTTTACTTGAAAATGTCCCGGTGAAGCTCTTACCGTCTGCACTTAGCGTAAATGTGGCCGTGCCTGTTCCGATCCCATCGACAATGCCATATTCTAAACTCAAGGTTCTTCCGGTGACTTTGCCTTTCGTGTTTCCAAGCGCCGCATTTATTACCTTTGTCACACCGTCTGCATCAGTCGAGATCGTCATGTCAGATTCGGCAGAGTAACCGCAGTCTGTATGTTGACGTTTGGTATTGTTCCAGGAGCCATCGAATAGACTCGTCCCCTTAGGCGGTAAGTAGTTGAACGGAAAATAAGTCATTGCAAACTCGACCCGGTCCATCTCACGGTCTGTCTTGGCATCACGGATCTTGTCCCCGCTCCATCGTAGATCGCCGTACCGCCAGTAAAATTTCTTTTCCCATGCGGCGAGCAGGTCAGCCTGACGCTTTCGTTCAACGGCCAATTGCTCGACCTTTTTCTTCGCCGCAGCATTCGCCTCCCAGTCAACGCCCAGAATCCCGCCGAAACCGACTGCAGCCTCGAAAGCTTCGCCAAACAGCTGCTTGATCTCTGCTTCTAATGGAGCCTCAATTCGTTTGCTTTCTTTATATTGGTAATACAACCGCCACGCCTGCTCTTCATCGATATCGCGCGGCTTGAATCTGCCCTGAGCGGATGTACTAAGCCCCGCAATTGACACCAAAACAATGGTAAAAATAAAACGATACAGCATGTTCTCACCTCCTTTGTCGGCAATATCTTACGGATCAATTTCTTGTTAACGTGTGGTAGTTCCGCAAGTCAGTCCGCTGCCGTTGTAAACGACATATGGAACCTTATTAGGAGCATTCGGCTCTTGCTTCCAGATGCATGTTCCTAGAGTCGGTCCTAATATGTCTGACTTGTCAGGTGTCGGCCCGGCACTTGCCGTAAATTTGACCTGTCCGTTTGCGGGCACCGTCACAACGAGCCCTTTCTTTGTTCCGGGAGCTACGCGAAACTTGCTCGTATCCGCCAAGGTCTTGGGCGCATTACCAGTTGCCCAAATAAGCACGCTTTTATTCGACGTGTTTTCAAGCACAGCGTTCACGGTCGCGTATCTGGCCGGAGTGGAGGTTGAGGTGGACTGGCTGTAAATTGCACCAAAGCACAGCCCGATGATCAGCGTGAGTTTAAATGTTCGTACAATAAGGTGTCTCATGTTGCTCCTCCCGTGGTCGCATGCCGACGAGGGTCGACAAGCAACTCATAGTGACCCACTGTGGAAAACGCAATCGACGTGCCACCAACAGTTTTCATTTCTAAGTACGTACCGCAATAAACATAGGCAGCGAACGTAGATCGTAAAAGTTTTAGGCATTTGACGGTCGAAATATTCCACATCCGCGACGTAAATTCTCGCAGGAAGGCCCGATCGCGGTTCTTCACGATTGCCAACGGTTTGATTATCAGTTACAGTTTCCAGAACGCCCACAACTTGAAACACAACATGGGCATCGAACGCCTGAGGAAAAAAACTTGATGCGACAATTTAGAACTATCGGGATCATTTTTACCGGCCTGGCACTTACTTTACTGATCGGCATTGGATAGGCTGCGGCTCAAGCTAAGCCGAAGATAGCGGTGCTCGAGTTTAAGAACAAGGCCGACAATCAATGGTGGTACCACGGAGGAGCGGAGGCCGCCCAAGACGTCTTTATTACCGAGCTGGTCAAGCTGGATAAGTTCATTGTTATTGATCGTGAACAGCTCGAGGAGATCCTACAGGAGAGAAACCTTACTTTAAGCGGCGATATTGACGCAAAAATGGCAGTCAAGATCGGCAAGCTCTTAGGCGTCAATTACCTGTTCACCGGTGCCGTGACCGAATACGGAAGCAAGAATGTGGGAATACCAGGTGGTGGTATCTCTGCCGGGAGGAAAGAATTTGTCGCGAGCATCAACTCACAGTTAGTCGATACCAAAACCGGCAA
>JBGAUY010000032.1:0-30472 GCA_044228425.1 Pyrinomonadaceae bacterium
CGTTGCCGACAGTTCCATTTCTTTGCTTTCGCGGATGACCGTTAGCTTGATCGTCGTGCCCGGGGCCGTTCCAGCTACCTTATTTCGCAAAGTGTTGCTGTCCTCGATCTTTTCGCCGTTGATAGCGATGATGATGTCGCCGCGTTTAACACCGGCTTTATCAGCGGCACTGCCTGTTTTGACGTTGCTGACAAGCACACCGTTTTTGTCGTTGATCTCAAGAGCTTTGGCGGTGTCGTCGGTGATATTTTGAATGTTGACGCCGAGCATTCCGCGATGGACCTTGCCGTCTTTAACAAGCTGCTCCATGACGGATTTCGCCATATTTGACGGGATCGAGAACGCTATCCCGATATTGCCGCCGCCCGCTCCGCCGGAGAGGATCTGCGAGTTAATGCCAATAAGCTCGCCGCTCAGATTTACCAATGCACCGCCCGAATTTCCGCGATTGATCGGGGCGTCAGTCTGTAGAAAATCTTCAAAACTACCGTCGCTTAGTCCCGTTCTGCGACCTTTTGCCGAGATAATGCCCGACGTTACCGATTGACCGATTCCAAGCGGATTACCGATCGCCAGCACGATGTCACCGATGCGAACGCTGTCAGAATTGCCAAGCGTAAGGAATGGAAGATTTTCGGCTTCGATCTTGATAACCGCTAGGTCGCTTGGGCCGTCTGTCCCGACGATCTTTGCATCGTAAGTTTTATTGTCGCTCATCGCGACGGTGATCTTGTCAGCTCCCTCCACCACATGGTTATTTGTAAGAATAGTGCCATTTGCATTAACGATCACACCCGAACCGAGCCCGCGCTCGATCTGTGGTCGTCTATTTTGCTGCGGTGCCTGAAATTGCTTGAAAAAATCATCGGCGGTCGGGTTTTGTCCCTGCGGCGTGGCTTTTTCTTTATGAGCGGCTTCGATCCGAACCACGGCCGGTGAGGTTTTCTCAACCACGTCGGCGTACGAAGTCCGCATTCCGTCAACCACGACAGGTGCCGGAGGCGGTTGCGGCGCCGGAGCGGTATCAGTGCCACCAAAAAGGCCGCCTTTGCAACCGGAAATGGACGATACGGTGGTGATAAGTGCGATAACGAAAAGTTTCTTATTAAACATCAAAGAATACTCCAAATGACTCAATATGAATTGGTTCGGCGTGATCCGGTATGAGACCCGACCATATAGGTTATTTTACGATAAACATGGGTGACTTGTTCACAGATATTGAACAAACTTTCGGCGGTTAGCTGGAGACCTTTGGCGTGTCTTTTTCGAATATATAAGCCAGAGATTTATAGACGAGTTTTGAGCAGAGAAATGCAGGAGAATCGTAATTTTCAAAGTACGAATACTCAACTAAGTCCATTCCGACAACTCGTTTCTTTTCAGCGAGTTTACGGATCAGAGTTAAAGTTTCATACCAACCTAAACCGCCCGGCTCCGGAGTGCCAGTGGTCGGTACAATACTCGGGTCTAAGCCGTCGATATCAATGGTCAGGTAGACGTTTTCGGTGAGACCGTCAATAGCCTCATCGATCCAGTCCGTTTTGCCTGCGATGTCGCGCGCCCAGAATATTTTGGTCGGCAAACCTTCCGTTAACGAACGGGCCTCGTCGCCGGAGATCGAACGAATCCCGACCTGAACCGATGGTATCCGCATATCTTTGACGACACGCGCCATGATCGATGCATGCGAATGCGGGGTGCCGTCGTACTCATCGCGAAGGTCAGCGTGGGCATCGATCTGCAGCACGCTCAGATTGTCGTATTTTTCGTTGTGAGCCTGGATAATCGGTGCCGAAACCGAATGTTCGCCGCCGAGCATACACAGAAATTTGTCGGCATCGATCATCCTTTTGGAATAACCGTAGAGGTCAGACATCATTTCGGCAGGCGTTTCACGCGGCGTAAATTCCGGCAGCGTGTGAATGCCGATCTTATAGACCTCGGCGTCTGTTTCTTCTTCGTAAAGCTCCATGTTTCGCGAAGCATCAACGATCGCCATCGCTCCGGCTCCCGTGCCGGTGCCATACGATACCGTCCCTTCATAAGAAACAGGCAATATTAGTACGCGAGCATCATCAAAATTTGAATAACGCTCTTCGTCGATACCGCCGAAATTCATCGGTAATGATTCGGATTCAGACATTTTCTCTAATTGAAAACAAAAAAGGAAAATGGAAAATTAAAGATCGGCCATTTTCCATTTTCCGTTTTCACTTTCGATCTACCTAAGGTACATCAATATTCATATCACGGCCTGAGAAGCTAAATGACGGGCGTTTGCGTCCCTTCATAAACTTCGCCGCCGTTTGCGAAAGTGCGGTGATTATCATCGGCAGAGCGATCGACGGGTCGCACGGGACGTATGCCGTGATGGCTCCGCGGAGCAATTTGCCAAACATTGACGTGTGATTTGCTCCATATGTCGGAGTGCGGATCTCGAGCGGTGCCGAGTCGGTCGCGATCGAGATGGCGTATTTGTGACCACGTGGATTGGTCCGCGTGATATATGACGCGATCTCGGCGACATTGACCATCCCCTGGCTCGCTGTGCTGCCAAGCGTGATAATACCCGAATTGCGTGTACGCTGAGCGATCTGCATCATTTCTAGCACATCTTGCGACGTATCGAGCGAGATCTGGATCTTTTTGTCGAATTTCGCACGAGCAATACCGATACCGATCTCCGAACCCGGCAGATCCGGGCAGAAGACGGGAATTCGCGATTTGAAGGCCGAGGTCAAGATGCCGTCTTCGTGAGCGATCTCCGACAGTTCGCGGCCCATAAGATGCAGAAATTCGCGGATCGAGTACGGACGGGTCAACTCTAGCTGGTTGATGACGCTGCCGATCCATTCGTCTGCCTCTTGATATTCCTCACGGTTTGAGAGCACATCGCCGACACGCATCACGTCCGAAGCCTCAAGCTCCTCATCGCTCATGCTTGGATGAGCCTGATAATGATTGCGTCCGAGCGTCTCGTGTATGTCGTTGTAGATGACGGTGCCCGAAACGACGATGACATCGACAAAGCGATTTTTGATCACATAAGACAAGAGCCTACGCATCCCTGATGTGATCAGATTGCCCGAACCGCACAGGTAGATGGTCGAATTATCATCGAGCATGTCCAACCAGATGCGGTGAGCCTCGGCCAATTGTTTTGCGCCGAAACCGGCACCTTCCATTTTTTCCAAAAGCCCTGCTACCGAACGATCGCGATCGATAGGGACCGGCCGCGTCGGGACGGTCAGAAACTTTGAGGCTTTTGTCTTCTTTTGAGCTACCATAATTATTCTTCTCTTCTAATTTTTACTGACTATTTGCCCCCGTTTGGGGTCAGATATGTATAACTTTCAACCTGATCTTCGTAAAATCTGATGGCCTTACTGCCCTCGTCATTTGAGAGCTTGCCTTCCTTAATTCGCTGCAGAACCGCACGTCTAAATGTGTCTTGCAACTGGCCCGGCTCAAACCTGACCGAGGCCACAGCGTCGCCGAGCGTTGCACCATAAACCACTTTTTTGATTATGTAGCCGTCCTCGCCGATAAAAACGTGAGCCTCGTGCGGGACTCCAAAAAGATTATGGTTATTGCCCATAACTTCCTGATACGCACCAACCAGCATCATCGCCAGATAGTAAGACTCGCCCTTAACAAGCGTGTGCAATTCCAACACTGGTTTAACGTCGTGCAGGTCGACGAATTTGTCCACAATACCATCGGAATCGCAGGTTATATCACAAAGCGTAGCATATTCCGAAGGCTTTTTGTTGAGTTTATGTATTGGGACGATGGGAAAGAGCTGTTCGAGAGCCCAGTTGTCCGGCATCGATCGAAATACTGAAAAATTAGCCAGATATTTGACGCACATCAACTGTCTTAGCTCGTCAAACTCCTCCGCGACATACTTTTTTTGCTGGGCATATTGATCGGCCTTTTCACAGATATCCCAGAAAAGGACCTCGCCTTTTCCTTTTGCCTCGAGCGAGATCAGGCCAAGGTTGAACATCGTGAACAACTCATCGCGATTCTCAAGCGCGTCGTGGTAATACTCGCGGTAATTCTTGCCGTTGATGGTCTCACGCAGGTCGTGAAGTTCCTTGACGATCTGCGGATCGTCTTTGGTCATTTCCATTTCAGTCAGGCTTTCGACGACCGTTTCGATCTCGTCCTGGACATTAGTCACGAGCATCGCGTGATAGGCTGACAGATAGCGGCCCGATTCCTGAATGATCGTCGGATGCTTAACGTCCTCGTCGTCGCAAACCGTCTTAATTACATAAATTACGTCGTTTGCAAATTCTTGAGCGTTATAGTTTGCCGATGACTCAAACGATGTGCGGGACCCGTCATAATCGACCGCCATACCTCCGCCAACGTCGAGATACTCGATCGGTATCTTCATCTTGACGATTTTTGCGTAGGTGCGGGCAGCCTCTTTCATAGCGTTTTTAATACGCTTGATATCGGTCAATTGCGAACCGATATGAAAGTGAAGCAACTTGAGCATGTCGATCTGTCCTGCTTCCTGCAGCCGACGGATGACTTCGAGGATCTCCGTTGTTGTCAGGCCAAATTTTGCAGCTTCGCCGCCCGATTTTTCCCACTTGCCTGAGCCTTTTGAGTAAAGTTTGACGCGAACGCCGACCATCGGCAATGGAGCTTCGGGGGCCTCTTTGGCGAATTTTGCGGCAATATCCAGCGTGTGGTCGAGCTCACTCATCTTTTCGATGACGATCACCACATTTTTACCCGCCATCGCACCGGCAAACGCCAGATTGACGAAATCGCGGTCCTTGAAACCGTTCAGCACAAGTAGGCTGTCCTTAGCCTGATCGACGCCGAGAGCGGCGTAAAGTTCGGCTTTCGATCCCGCCTCAAGTCCAAAATTATGCCGCGTTCCTTCGCGAAGGTATTCCTCGATAACCGCTCGGTTCGAATTAACCTTCATCGGAAAGACGCAAAGATGGCCGCCTTGGTACTCGAATTCTTTTATGGATTTCTTAAAAGCGGATTGGAGCTTCCGAATCTGCCCAAACAAAAGCTGGGGGAACCGAAGCAGTATTGGAGTATTGACGCCGCGCTTTCGCAGGTCGTCGATGATCTCTTTGACATCAGCGGTGTAATTATCGTTTTCGGGAGCTCGGACGATAAGATTACCCTTTCGGTTGACGCCGAAATAGTCGGACCCCCAATTTTCGATCCCGTATGTTTCGCTTGTTTGTTCAGTTACTGATGCCAATTATTTCTCGCCTTATCAAGGGTCACTTTGCTTGCAACAAAAACATATAGCTTATAAAAAAACTCACAAAAAACAAACACACCCATAAACACTGGGGATTTCGATGGTTTTTGGCCAAAATAGCCGGTGATATGGCCTTTGGCATAATGCTTGCAATGTCTAGCCTCGGGAGACAGGGTTTTAACGCCGAAATCCCCGTAAATATATGGAAAACCTGGATTATGTGACAAACGATCGGGCAAAAATGCCGTAACTTGTCAAAATCGAGGTGCCAAAAAATGTCACTTTAGTGGCTTAACGTGAGGGCAAATGATGATAAACAAAAAGGAAAGTGGGTTTTCATTGATCGAGCTGTTACTCGTAGTCGTAATTATCGGAATAGTCGCATCTGTTGCAGTGCCGGCGTTGCAAAAAGGCCTGCGTGCGGCCGAGAACGGCAATACATTTGCCACCATGCGTACGATCGCTTCGACACAGGTAAATTACTATTCGCAGAATAACCGCTTTGGCCGCCTCACCGAAGTCAACAATCTGCTCTCAAGCAGCATCGGAACCAACTCCGGCAACGATATCAATCGCGGAAAGTTTGTGCTGTCGATGTCGCCAGCGATCCCGACGGACTTAGAGCTTAGAAACGGCTATACCATCACAGCAACTCGCAACGTTGCGGGCGAAGGCGTGACCTACGTTTACGAACTCACCCAGGGTGGTGAGATCAGGCAGATCCTGCCGTAACGGATCAAAATTTCTCCCCAGTTATTTCCAGCCCCGAAATAATAGCAAGGTGCCAAACCATGAATGTCTTCGAAGACCTCGTTGTTGAATTACAAGAGGAAAACCTACTCGAAAAACCCGTTAGCGAACCGTCGTCCGACCGATCCGTGCCAGATCACGACGATGAAATTCATGAAACGGAAATGCCGGATTCGAGCTACGATCTCACCGACTACGGCGAACGTGATCTTGTTGTCGACGAAATGCACGGCAATGCTGCCGAAACGGTGCTGACAGAGCCGTATTCAAACGAATACGTCACCGCATCATACGAGGCCGCGATCCATGACACCGAAGAACCGGTCGTTAAAGAGTATGCCGAAGACGATCTTGCGTCGATAGAAGCGCCACAAGCCGAGCCTGCTCCGCAAACTGAGATGTTGAGGCAGTTCGAATACCAGCCGGTTCAGGATCACGAAGATCTACAGCCCGCAGCAGATTTCGAAGCCGAGCCGGCCGCTCAAGTAGAAGCACCGCCGCCGACCGAACAGCCGCAGGACAAACGCATCCGAAAAGGAAAAGAATTTTTTAAGAAACGCGCGATGGGCGAGGTTTCGAGCCTGCAGATGGTCGAGCACGTCGTTACGGGCGTCGAACGCGAATATCTAAAGGTAATGCCGCGGATCTATGATGATTTCAATGCAAAGAAAGCGTTGAATATCTTCTTGCAAGTTGCCGAGAGCGAATCTTCTGAGGAACACGCCAGTGCAGAATTTACCTTGATGCAGGAAACCGAGTCGTGGTGTACGGCCTTAGCGAACCGTGACCGCGAAATTCCGGCATCCGCGCTCCGCCAGTATTGCGAACGCTCGCGTCCGGCGCTCAGCTCACAGGCGCTGCTTGCGTTAGCTCGCTTTTACCGCAACCTGCCGTATTGCGAAGCGGTCCGTTCAAAGTTTGATTTTGTAATCACGCGGCTTTTCTCGCGTGCGGTCGCACAGGAAAAACGAATCTGCCTGTTCAAACGCGACGAGATGCTGACGCACATCAACACACTCTACAGTGACTGGTCGAGCATCCCGCTCTACACCGCCGACGATGACGAATCCAAGGTCATGCTCACGGCTCTGAGTTTTGAGGATCTCGCCATCGAGGCTGAAAATGCGTCGGTTTTTGACCAATTGATCGAGAGCGATTTCTTTGGACGGCTGCGAATGTTCAAAGAGAGCATTAGTGAGCTGTTTTACGCACCGCAGGTCACCGCCGCCGCGATCGACTGCAACATCCGCATTGGCAACGCCTACGTCGAGCTCATCGACCGCGAACGCCGCAAACAGGATGTTTCCGCAATGCATACGAAGTTCGAAAGCATTGATCAGATGGCGATCTCTGAGGTAACCGGGCGTTCACTCGGTCTCGAAGAATTGCTTGAAGAGCTGTCGCGTGAGGTTGAGATCAATATCCCAATGGCCGAAGAGGCTCGCGTGGAACCTGAGATCGAGTATTCTGAGCCCGTCGAAACCAAAGAGAAGCCCGTCAAGGCCGTTAATGAAAACTCATACTTTCAGCGGCTCAAGGCAAATGCATTTAGCGTCAACCGTTGGTTTCTGGCGGCAGCGATAGTAATGATCGCGGCGTCGATCGGTATTTATTCGTGGGCAAACTTTGTCGTCGAGGAAAAAGTATCAAACGCAGGCGTTGCCCAGGTCGAGATCGAAAACACCAAGCTCCAAGAGCATCTGCGAATCGCAAAGATCAGCGGCGAAACATTCTACGGCCAGCTGCTGCCGTCGTGGGACGTCCTGCCAAAAGAAAAGCGTCAAGAGTTTTTACAGATCGTCCTAAAAACTGCTCTGGAAAAGGGCTGCACACAAGTAAATCTCATAAGCAAAGACGGCAAATCCGCCGCCTACGCATCTGCAACAAAGCTTGAGGTCGTAATGCCGTAGCAATGTGGCAGAAGCCCGCACGAAGTAAGGGCACCGTCCATAACAAAAGGCCGCGAGCGTAATGCTGGCGGCCTTTTCATCGTTACGTCACGCATTGACGTTACGGATCCGGTCGCGAGTGATCAGCCATGCCAGATAGACGGCCAAGACGATATCGACGGTTCCGCAGAATCCGGGCCAGTAAGCGGGTACACCGGGATTATGGAACAATTGCGGGTGCGCGAGATCGAATAGACCGTGGCCAGCAATGCCGGCGGCGGTAATCCAAAGGGTCGACTTAAATCCGGCGACCGCCGATGCAATAAAGACTAAACCGACCGCGGATTCTACTATTAGTGCCTGAGTCGAACCTCCTAAAATAGCGAAGAGACAGTATAGCAAAGCGATAACGATCATCATTGCCGGATAGAGCGATCGGTCGCGGTCCATACCGATCAGCGATGTGAGCACGCCTGTTGCAATGCCAAACACGGCGCCTATTACATATTCCAAAAGTCTTTTACCTCCGTTACGATTCGCCAAGTCCCACTAAGACAGAGCTTTATCCGATACGACCCTGACGACGTCGCGAATCGCATTTATCACGACATCAGGCTCTGAAAAATGAATATAATGCCCGCTTTTTTCTGCAATGACGTGCTTTCCGTTCGAAGAGCACATTACCAGTTCATTTTGGAGAGATCTCCACGCCGCCTCGGTTTGGGGCGATGCACCGTCGCTGAGTCCGCGCGACAAAACGATGAGCGGCTTGTCACCAAGCTGCATCGGCGAGCTTCGGAGTTGGGCCAAACTTTCAGATACGGCAGCCATCTCATTCGCGATGGCAAATACCGTCTGCGTATGCGAATAAAGGCCTGCCCGTTCGGCCTTTGCTTCCCTAGAAAGATTTGGAAAGTCTTCCCACTAACCGGGCGATGCCAACCGGGGCGGCCGCCTTGAATAAGTATGGTACAAATGAGGGAATGCCCGCCACGGTTGCGAGTTGATCCCGATGCGAGGAATCGACAAGGACCACGCCTGCAACTTCATCCGGGTACCGGGCGGCGAATAGTTGAACGTAAACGCCGCCGATCGAGTGTCCAACCATAACGTACGGCGGGGAAATGTTGGCCGCGTCGAGCAGATCGTGCAGTTCACTTGTGATCTGGATCGCGTCGCGACGGCGATCACTTGCAGCACTCCAGACGATGCCTGCCCGGTCGTAACTGCAGACCCGGCCATATTTTGCAACCTCAGGCTGGACAAGACTCCAGTCTAACGAGCCGCCGCCCAAGCCAGATTCAAGAATTACGGTAGGTGACCCGTCGCCCGTACAGTTGATGTGCATTTTGGGGCCTTTGACATCGACGATCTGCCCGGGCGGCAAATATCTGCCCTCATCTAACCGCGTCGTAATGATCTGATACAACGCCCCCGAAACGAGAGCAACAACGCACCCAAATGCGATCCATCTTGTGACACGCCAGAGCCGCGAAAGAGTGACCATAAGCGATCCAAACACTACTCCGCCTTTACCGCTAGAAAACACGGCGTTAGCCACGTCGGCGGGATACGAGCGGAGCTGCGCGGACAAACTGATCCGCAACGGCCTCCTCGAGCATCCATCGGCCCATGGCTTCATACGATACGGGGAACCATGAATTTTGGGCACCATTCCAGTCAGCCGAGGCGACTGGGGGTTCATCTTTTCCTTTCGCGTTAACGCCCGCCCGAACTAGCGTCCACCGGAGCGACGAAAGAGCCCCATTGCCGAGAGCATCGACGACCGCTTGTTGCTCGGTTGCTCCTCGGCCGATCGTGCCGGGCATCCAAGAGAAAAAGCGCATTAAGCGACTGGAGGGCTGCCCAGGCGGTAAGGCGATCATCGTGTTGATAATCATTATACGGTCGACGCCGGCAGCGGACATCGAATTTGCGACGGTGGCCATGTTCGCTGATAGCAAGGCTGAGCGATCATAACTCGTCGAGGTAGTTCCCAAAACCGCGAGTACGACGTCCGCGCCGGAAAACGCATCCGTCAGAGCATCTTCGTCAGCAAGAGAGGTGACAAGTGTGACACGAGAGCCGACCGGCACTTCGGTTATGCGCTCGGGCCGAGAGCGGACGATGGCCGTGAATCCAACTCCTTCGGGTCGGCATACACGGAGTATACCTTGACCGAGACCACCTGCGGCGCCGATGACGGCCACATGACGTGGTAATAGACGAGATGGCTTGTCGATTGTTGATGTCGACATGATCGAATGATTCGCACTCTAGCACTTACGGGTGGACTCCGCAAGAATCCAGTCGCTACAACTCTTGGTTCTGACAAGATGTAAGCGGGACGATTGGTCTCCTGTCATACATTCCCATTCCGGTGTCGCTACCCATTCGGGGTGACGACACCGATAAAAAGGCTTCGTTTTATTTCTTCAGTTCATCCTCGATCAAAGCTCTGAGGCTGGGTTCGCCGAAGGTGGCGAGTTCGCGGCCGTTGACAAAAAACGTCGGCGTGCGGCGGACGCCGAGGGTTTGGCCGTCTTTTTTGTCTTGGGCGATCTTGGCGTCGAAACGCTTTTCTTTGATGGCGGCGGCGGCTTTGGTCGTGTCGAGATTTAGCTCTTTGGCGTATTTGTCAAAAAGCTCATTGATCGGCGGCGGAGGCGTCGTCGGAGCGGGGCCGTGTTTTGTGCCCCACTCGGGCTGCTTTTTGAAAAGCAGGTCCTGGGCTTCCCAATATTTGCCCTGTTCGGCGGCGGCTTCGATAAAATTAGCGGCCGTCAGCGAATTTGGGTGCAGCGGCATATATCTCGCGACTAGCCGGATCTTGCCTTGGTAATCGGCAAGTATCTTTTTGACGACCGGGGCAAACGACGCGCACGATTCGCATTCGGGGTCGTAGAACTCAACGAGCGTGATCTTTGCATCCGCCGGCCCGAGTGCAGGGCTGTCCGGACGGACAAGTGTCGCCGGGTCGACCTTTGGCTTGCCGCTGTTGCTGTTTGCCGTGACCGGCGTGTTTTGGACGCTGTTGCGGTAATAGTTCGCCGCAAATACCCCACCGACGATGACCACGATAACGATGGCGGCTAAAATTTTAACTTCTTTTCGCATATAAATTATTGCTCCTCTTGTTTATAAAGTATCAGGCACGCCGCGATAAAAACGAACGCCGCGAGACCCATTAACGGAATAGTGATAAACCCAAGCCACTCGATCTGAACGGCGTTGCAAGGAACGCCTTCGGCGCACGGTGTGATGCTCTCGGGGATTAATCCGTAATAAAGCAGATTGTGGTAAATGGAGATGATAAGCCCCGCGAGACACAGCGGCAAAGCGTAGTATTTCATCCGATGATCCCGAAGTATTATGCCCGCCGCAATAATAAACACGAGCGGATACAGAGCGATCCGCTGATACCAGCACAAAATGCACGGCGGCAGCAGCATGATCTCGCTAAAGAAAAGGCTACCCACGACGCCGAGCAGCGCAGTCACCCACGCAATATACGGCAGCATGCCATTCAGTTTGTTGTTCTGCATTGTCATAATCTTATCTTTACACCGCCGTTAAAGATGCGTCCCTCAGTATGAGTATAAAGCTCGGCAAACGTCGGATTCTGATGCGGCGGAAAAACTACCTGGCCGTAACGGCCTTGACGCACATCCGTCAGGTTTTCGGCGTTAATAAAGAGGCTAAATTTGCCAAAAGTTTTCTCTCCAAAAACACCGATCTCACCATGCGGACTCGTTCGCGAACGGTCATCGAGCGTCTGGCTGCTGCCGTAATAATACTCGACGCCGGTCTTAAAACTCTCGTGCTTTTCCAAAACGAACGACGAATTTATCTTATGTTTTGGCAGCAGTGTCAGGCTCCTGTCGCCCGTCAGAAACCCTGCCTTAGCGTTAGTGAAAGTGTAGCCGAAAAAGAGCTTTGCGATATCGTAACCGAGCCGGGCATTTGTCTCAAAACCTTTACTAATGACTGGCGAGTCGGCGTTTGAAAAACGATAGATCCCGCCCATGTCGGGCCGCAAAATGATCGGATCAGTGATGTCCGTGTAGAAAAACATCTGATTGATCGAATAGCTAAATTTTTCGCCGATCGTGTTGCGATAATTGATATCAAAAGTTCCCCCCTTGCTGCGTTCGGCCTTTAGCGTATTGCCGACCGGGGCGACATTTCTGAACAAAAGCGTCTCGGCCTCCTCGGTAAACATCGTCGGCGTTTTGTACCCAAGCCCAAACCCGACGCGGCTAGTCAGATGGTCGCTAAACTTATACAGCAGGGAAATCCGGGGCAATGCGAACGTGCCGTAATCCTTGGCGTGATCCAGACGAAAGCCTGCCTCGACCGAGAATTTTTCCGTCAGATCGACCGTGTCCTGGATAAACGCACCAACGTAAGTCCGAGTTTCGTTTCGCGGTGAAACGATCCCCGGTGTCTTTTCGCGAAACCGGTCAAGAACCGCACTGCCGCCAAAGACGACCGCGTGTTTTCCGTATGCTTTTGCATAGGAAATATCGGTGAACGAATTGAACTGGCTGCCTTTGAACGCGTAATTTTGCGTTGTCAGGTCACGATTAAAGAACGCTAGGCTTTGCTTTACCAGCAATCGTCCGCCGTTATCGAACAGACGGTCAAAATTAAAGGTTGTGATGTTTCGAAACGTTTTGTTCTGCTCAAAATACTGATGAAAAGCGCTCGCGTTGCCGCTCAGGACAAAAGTATCGCCGCCCTTTCGGTCCTGATACGAGGTTGAGTTGCTGACCGACAGCGTGGTTTTCTTGTTGATGTAGAACAGCAGCTTTGGGCTGAACGCAAATGACTTCGTATTTGGAAGCTCGGTAAAATCGTCTCCGTCGACATCATATTGCCGCTGATAATTTGCCGACCCGAGCAGCGTGTAGCCAAAACGGTCAAACTTTTGCGAATTAAAGAATGAAAAGTCCGTACCGAGCGCCGAGGTTTGGTTAATGATGAGCGTCGTTACAGGTTTTTCCGACGGGTCTTTTGTCACGAAATTAACAACACCCGCGATCGCGTCGCCGCCGAAAAGCGTGGGCGTCGGGCCTTTGATGACCTCAACCTGTTTCAGATCGAGCGGCGGAATGTCGAGGATGCTCAAGCTGCCCGAAAATCCGCCAAACACCGGAAAACCGTCCTTTAATATCTGTGTATAACGTCCGTCGAGTCCCTGAATACGGACGCTTTGCGTGTTTGACGTTGCCGATGTGACCTGCACCTGTATGCCCGTGCTCTCATGCAGCACCATGGAAACATTGCCTGGCCGCATGCTGATCTTTTCGTCGATCTCCTCTTCGTCAATTGCCTCGACACGCGACGGTTCGGCCTCGATGTCGCGGCCCGTCCGCGTCGAAGTGATAGTCACCTCGCCCATCTCGTTATGGGTCTCAAGCAGAATCGTGCGTTCCGCGAGATCGATCAGCGGAAACGTGAGTTTGAGCTCGACGGTCTCAAATCCGGGCGAAAATATCACGATGGTTTGCTCGCCGTTCGCAATATTTTTCAGCTCGGCGTAGCCCTCGGCATTGGTCCTGGTGGTTATTTCCGTATTCTTTACGGTGACGGCCGCGTCAGCGACGTTCTCTTTAGTGTCTTTATTTTGAACCCGTATCTTGACCGTGCCCGCGTCCTGGGCGAACCCAGCTTGGGCCGTCAAAATTACGGTTATGAATAATATTGCTTTGTACATGATCTCCTAAAATCTAACTAAATGATTACAACAACTCGTTACGTAACGAGCAAAAATGGGCGCAATTGTACAAGCTAGTTAGACTTTTGGCGGCTGCCAAACGGAGGTGGTAAATGAAGCGGAGTCGGGAGCCGAATAGGAAATAAGCGATGCCGTAAATTTAGCAGTCTCGACATCGCGCGTCACGCCAAACGAAATTGTGTGATTTGCTACCATCTGTCCGCAGCACGAACAGATACAAAACGGCGAACATTCGTCCTCGGCTGATTCGTGATGGTTTGAGCTTTCAAAATGAGCGGACACTTCCGGTTCGTCACAGCACTGGCTGGCCTGAGCGACAACGTCCTTACACGGCTGCGACATAAGCAACACGAGGTAGACGATAAAGCTGAAACAAAAAACTCTCACAATTATGATCCGTTCAATTTATTTTCGCTTTGTCGAGCATTTCCTGCAAGTCATCCGGTATAGGCATCGGCTTAAAGAACCACACGTCCGCTCCTCCCGTATTTCCGGTTGGATAGATCCCCAGCGGCGTCTTGGTCGATGCACCGATGATCCTAATGATCTGGCCCCATATTTCCCGCAAGGATCGCATTCGCAGTGCCAACTTAAACATCCGCCAATGAATTCGCGTGTGCTGATACGTCGACGCCTGGCCGAGCACATGAGCTCGTTCGAGATGCTTGAACGCACCGGCTACGTCGTTTGCGGCTAGACGTCGATCAGCCAGATCGATCTCCGCATTGATATTTTTTGACAAGGCATCCGTCATTGACCCAATTGTATCTATTTTGTTGGAAACGATAAATTGTTAAAGGGCTACCGTTGGCATATCCTTAGTTTAGTTATGGCGTCTTGTGAAGATGATTGTGCAATAGATACTTTGCGTGAGCGGCAGAGTTCGACGCTGAAGATCGTTCTGGCGATAAACGTTGTGATGTTCGTCGCGGGCATCGGAGCGGGAATTTACGCGGGTTCGAGCGCACTTTTGTCGGATTCGCTGGATAATTTGGGTGATGCTATCACGTACGGACTCAGTCTTTACGTTGTTCATCGATCTTTGAGAGCCAAGGCACAGGTCGCTCTATTCAAAGGCTCATTGATCTTGCTTGCCGCTCTCATCGTGCTGGGACAGGTGATCTATAGGCTGTTCGTGCCGACGGTTCCGGTCTTCGAGATAATGGGCATCGTGAGTTTGATCACACTCGCCGGAAACTCATTATGTCTTCTCTTGCTTACCCGTCACCGCACCGAGGATGTAAATATGAGCTCGGTGTGGGAATGCTCGCGTAACGATATCGCATCGAACATATCCGTCTTTGTCGCCGCCGGTGCGGTCTGGGTAACGGGTTCAGGTTGGCCCGACATAATCATCGCTCTCGCTTTGGTTTGCCTCCTTTTGCGTTCAGGGTTTAATGTGTTTTCTAAGGCGAACAAGGAACTTAGAACGGTGACCAATTAATAAGTATGCGTCTGTTTCGAGACGAATTGGCGAAAAGAGAGAGCCGTCTATACCTCGGTCATATCGAAATCCATCGCATCAACATCATCGTCAAATGCTTCCGGCTGGCCAAATAATTTGAGCCATAGAAAACCAATTGTTCCAGCCGTGAGCGATGCAAACAGGATCGCCATCTTAGAGGCGTTGATGACGGGGGCATTGCCGGTGAATGCGAGGTTCGTGATAAAGATCGACATCGTAAAACCAATACCGCCAAGCAGGCCGGCACCAAAGATGTGTTTCCAGTTGAGATCCAGCGGCAGACGGCAAATTCCAAATGTAACGGCAATAAAACTTAATAACGTAATACCGATAGGCTTGCCCGCGAGCAGCCCGAAGATGATGCCGGAACCATTCGCCGTCGAGAGGGACTGATACCAATCCGCTCCGATGATGATGCCGGTATTTGCGAGTGCAAAGATCGGCAAAATTATGAACGCGACGGGCCGGTGCAGAAAATGCTCGAGTTTGTGAGAAGGCGAATCTTCGTCGTCTTCTTTCGCAGAAAACGGGATGGTAAAGGCAAGCAAAACCCCGGCGATCGTCGCGTGAACACCCGACTTTAACATCAAAAACCACATCAGCACGCCGCCGATCAGATATGGCGTCAATCGCATTACACGGAAATATCGTCTGAGGATCAACAGCAGCACAAAAACCGCCAGCGAACCCGCCAGATAAAGCATTGACAGTTTTGCGGTGTAAAAGATCGCAATAACAATGATCGCAAACAGATCGTCGATAACCGCTAAGGCAGTTAGAAATATCTTGAGCGATGCCGGGACGCGGCTGCCGAGAATTGCGAGAACTCCGAGAGCAAATGCAATGTCCGTCGCCATAGGTATGCCGATACCGGAATGTGTATCGGTGCCGCGATTTAAGGCGAAATGAATCAGTGCAGGAACAGCGACACCGCCCAATGCCGCAATGATCGGCAGCAGAGCGTTCTTGAAATTGGACAGTTCGCCGTTGTAAAGTTCGCGTTCGAGTTCAAGCCCGATCAGTAGAAAAAAGACCGCCATCAAGCCGTCATTTACCCAATGCTCAACACTCAAACCGCCGTAATAGCTTTGCCAAAACCCGAGATAACCTGCCCCGAGCACTGAATTCGTAATCACGAGCGATGCCACCGTGCATCCGATAAGCAAGATCCCACTCGATTTTTCCGATTGAAAAAACGCTTGAAAAGACTTTGATAGTTTACGTTGTACGACGCTCATTATTAATTATTGGTTTGGTCAGTTTCGATTACTTTTTACACGATATCATTTCCGTCTCTGTTGGGCGCAGACCGAAACGGCAAGTATTAGAACCTGCGGTGAGCATAGCAATGAAACCTTTTTAAGTTATTTGCTGTATAATTCTATTAAATTCTTTGCCGGCGAGTGAGGCCGGTTAACTTCAAATCAACTTGATCGAAAGGCAGTATGCCCTGGTAATGCTGCACCCTGAGAAACTATGAAAAACGCTTTACGTCTATTAGCAGTTGTCATACTGCTACAGTCATTTGTCTTGCCTGCTGCGTTGATGGCACAGGATACAAAACAGGCCGAGGTCTATGCCGCCATTCGCAAAGAGGGAATGGATAACTCGAAAATAATGAACACAATGCATTATTTTTCGGACGTCTACGGCCCGCGTCTGACGGGCTCGCCTAATCATGTAAATGCCGCAAAATGGGCGGCACGCGAGATGATGTCGTGGGGATTTGATAAATCTGAACTCGAGCCGTGGGAATTTGGTCATCCAGGTTGGGTGCACGAACGTGCCACGGGACTGATGCTCTCGCCCCAAGCAGATACGCTCACGTTCGAAGTACTAGCGTGGACGCCATCGACCAAGGGAATTGTTACCTCTGAAGCGGTGAGCATTGTTATCCCGACAACTCCGGCGGCAGGCAATTCGACGGTTCAGCAAATGCCGACACAAGAGGAATTGACCGCGTATTTTGACAGCATCAAAACACAGGTCAATGGCAAGATCGTTCTCGTAGGCAAGCCGACGTTTGTGGATCAATCCAGAGATCCGGCACCGAAACGCCGTAGCGATGAAGAGGTGAAAAAGCAGTTTGACCCTACAAACACGACACCCGGCGGCCCCGGAGGCCCGGGTGGTCAGGGACGCGGGGCGGGCAGCGGTGCCGGTGTGACACCAAAACCAGGAGCCTTGAACCCCTTACAGATCTCCGAACAGCTCGACAAATTTCTACTGGACAACAACGTCCTAGTCCGCATCAACGAATCGCAGCTTGACCGAGGTGCAGTTCGTGCATTTAATAATCGCACGTTCGACATTACCAAGGTCGTTCCGACCGTCGTTATGCGTAACGAAGATTTTGGACGCATCTATCGCCTGCTTGCTCACAAAACAGCGGTCAAACTCGAATTTGATCTCCGCAGCCGCATCGTCCCCGACGGTGTGACTAGCTACAACGTCGTTGGCGAGATCTGGGGTTCGGACAAGAAGGATGAGGTTGTCATGCTCGGCGGCCACCTCGATTCGTGGCACTCGGCGACCGGTGCGACCGACAACGCGGTGGGCTGCGCAACGATGATGGAAGCCGCCCGCATCCTCAAAGCGATCGGCGTCAAACCACGTCGCACGATCCGTGTCGCTTGCTGGGGCGGTGAGGAGCAAGGGCTGCTCGGTTCACAAGCCTACGTCAAAAAACATTTTGGTACCGCTGAAAATCCAACTCCGGAGTTCGGCAAATTTAACGGCTATTTCAACATCGATAGCGGCACGGGACGTCTGCGAGGCTTGAGCATCTTTGGGCCGCCCGAAGCGGCGACGGTACTTCGCGATGCACTCGCACCGTTTTCAGATCTCGGATTTGGCGGTGTATCGAGTGCTCGCGGTCGCGGGCTTGGCGGTACCGACAGTACGTCGTTTAACGCCGCCGGGTTGCCGGGAATCGGGGCGTCGCAGGATCCGATCGAATATTTTAACGTCACCTGGCACACCAATCTCGACACCTACGAACGCATCATAGAGAGCGACGTTAAAACATCAGCGATCATCTTCGCCGCCGCCGTTTATACGCTGGCAATGCGTGACGAGATGCTGCCGAGGTTTAAGGCGACAGAAATGCCGGCATTGCCTACACCTGTTACGACGCCTGCTCCAACGCCAACGGCAACGCCAAAGCCTTAGTGGTTTGACTAATTGACCGTGTCCGGGTCGGTTTGTTAGATTGTAATTACGCTAATGTGACAACGTGTCATTTCTTAAATGAGATGACACGTTTTCTTCTTGCCGATTCACTCTCCGTTACAGCATCCAGGTTAGTTAGATTTTTCAATTGCAGGTTACTAGTAATAAATGATCAGTTTTAATGAGGTTTTTGATGTCGAACCCGATATGCTCCGGGTCACGACGACGGGGCAATACGCGTTTGCCGAGCTGTTTGATTTTCTCGGCCGGGTCAAAGCCGAAGCAGCAAAAGCAAAACGCAATAAAGTGCTTATCGATTGCAGTCGGCTCGAGGGCGGTATGACCGAAGCCGAGCGATTTCAGGGCGGGCAAAAGATCGCTGAACTGTTTGGGCCAAACATTGCCCTCGCGTTGGTTATGCCTCCGGCACAGATAACAAAGCTTGGCGAGATCGCCGCCGTCAATCGCGGTGCGCGGATGCTGGTGACGGATTCAGAGTCCGAAGCTATCGAGTGGCTCGGTTAGCGAATTTGATAGTTGGGATCACTCATATTTTTGAGCATCGGCGGCACGTCCCCACCTCCGGTAAAGCCTTGACAGCCGGCGCTTGGTTTCGGCCCCTGCTGTTTGTGAATTTTGCTTTGCCAGAGCACCGAGCAGCATTGTCTCGGCTTCCGCAAATTGTTTTTTTTCTGTCAAACACTCGCCGAGGGTGCTATCGATATCAGTTCGTAAAAAATTTTCCGGCGGCAGTGCCTTAGCGGATGTTGCCTGTGCCTGACGCAGTATGCTCTCGGCTTCTACAATGTTATCTGAGCGTGTGAGAGCCAGTCCAAGAGCGGTCCGAACCTGGATCACAAAGCCATTGTCCGCTGGCAGAGCTAACTCAAACATCTGGAGCGATTCGCGAAGTTCTGTTATCGCCCGAACAAATGCCCGTTTGTGTATATTTATTTTCGCACGCTGTAGCTTGACGTAGGCGATGTTTAAGTTTGAGTCGCCCGTAAGTTCCCGATAAATGTCCTCGGACCGCTGCAGCAGCGGCTCAGCCTCGTCAAATTTTTCTTTTCTGATGAGTATCTGCCCCAACCAGCCTGTGGCTTGTGCAATAAAGATACGGTGCCGATTATCGGCGGCGTCGGCCTTGCTTATTGTCTCGCGATACATGCGTTCTGCTTCGTCAGTGTTTCCCTGAGCATCATGGATCCGAGCAATTTGATTGAGGGTAGCCAAATAATAGGGGTGCTGCTCACCGAGAGTTGCTTTTATGACATCAGACGCTTCATGAGCAGCCGTAAGTGCTCCGGCAAGATCACCCGTCAATGAGAGATTTGCCGCATAGCCAAATAGTGCGTAGCCGAGGTCTTCGTGGCCGGCGGGGTAGAGTTTTCGCGTGATATCGACCGCCCTTTTTGAAACTTGTACTCCCTCTTCGGCTTTGAATCCGTACGCAAGGTTTATCCCAAGCCAAGCGAGAGCTGCTCCGGTCGTGGCGTGATTCGGCCCGTTCGCAATTTCACTCACGCGCAGAGCCTCACGCAGCTCCGTTTCCCCTTGAACATAAAGCGCTATGCTGCCGTATGTCCGGCCCAGGGTTAAGAGGATCTTAGCAAGCGCGTCCGGATCGTCGGCAAACTCGGTTCGGGCCCGCAGGGAGGCATCCGCCAGCACATCTTTTACTTTTACGTCTGCGCCTTTGGCTTCAGTTGATGCCGAGGCTAGTATGCTTTGCATAAAAGCGCCCACGGCCTCTGAACGAGCTTGAGCCCGGCGGGCGGCGCGAGCTTGCCACGTGGTCGCTGCAATGCCGGCTATCAGTACCAACAAGATCACACCGATCGAGGTTATACCGATCCAGTGGCGGCTTATGAATTTGGACGCCCGGTAACCGAACGTATCGTCCGTCGCCACGACCGGCAAGCCTTTTAGGTGGCGCCGGATGTCCTCAGCAAGCTGTTCCGCGGAGCGGTAACGACGCTCGGGTTCTTTGCGCAAAGCCATCATCACGATGTTGTCGATGTCGCCTTTTAACGATTGGTGCTGCTTGATGGCCCGCTTTCTTTCGTGGACAACGTCGCGGGTACTGCCAAAAACTCTTGAGCTTGGCTTCAGTGGTTCAGACTCCGAGATCAGATGGAGCATCTTTTCGAACGATACTGATTCCTGTTCGAAGGGCCGCGAACCGGTAAGCAACTCGTACAATGCGACACCGAGACTGTAGATATCTGATGCGGTGGTGATCACCTCGTCCCGGAGCTGTTCCGGCGACGCATATGCCGGCGTGAGTGCTCGAAAATTCGGCGCCGTTCGCACCTCGTCCGCACCGATCTCGAGTATCTTTGCCAGTCCAAAATCGAGCAGTTTTGGCTCGCCCTCTGACGTGATGAGTATGTTAGACGGTTTGATATCGCGGTGAACGACCAGATTGGCGTGTGCGTAAGCAAAGGCCCCACAAACCTTCAAGAAAATACGCAGTTTATCATCGATAGATAAACCATGATTTTCGGCATAGTCTCGCAGAGCCTCGCCCTCGACATACTCCATTACGAGATAGGGCATCCCATCGTCGGTAGCTCCCCCGTCGAGCAGCCGTGCGATATTCGGATGATTTAGCCGGGCAAGGATCTGCCTTTCTTGGCGAAAACGTCTGAGGCTATCGGGCCCGAGCAGGGAGTTGGTGACGATCTTGATCGCCACCTCCTGCTGAAATTCACCGTCGTCGCGAGTTGCGAGAAAAACGGTGCCCATGCCTCCGCGTCCGATCTCACGAACGATGCGGTAATGGCCGATCATTTTGCCTTCGACCGAGACCGGATCCGCAGGCAATGCATCGGTAACGCTAAAGGCAGGTTCTTCGATAAAGCCCTCTACCTCGTCGTTAGCCCGGAGGAGAGCCTCGACCTCCGTCCTCAGATCATTGTCACTACCGCAAACCTCATCGAGTTTTGCCCGGCGGGCGGACGCATCCAGTTCGACGGATCCCGCAAAAGCTTCTTTGACTTTCGCCCAAGTCTTAGCGTCCATCTTCTTTAACCTTTCAGTCGAGCAAAGAGCCAGGCCTTTGCGATCTGCCAGTCGCGTTTTACCGTAGAGTCAGAAATATTAAGGGCGTGGGCGGTTTCCTCGATCGTCAATCCGCCAAAAAAACGTAATTCGACGATCTTTGCCTGTTGAGGGTCAAATGATTCAAGTTCCCGAACTGCATCATCGAGCGAGACAAGATCTATGTCCGTGCGGTGCGGAAAACTAATTGCATCGTCGAGAGCGATAGTTCTAACGCCGCCGCCGCGTTTCAAAGCGTTGCGCTCACGGGCGTGGTCAACCAGGATCTTGCGCATCATCTGAGCGGCGGCAGCAAAAAAATGTGCCCGGTTTTGCCACGAGACATTTTTCCAATCTACTAGCTGGATATAGGCCTCGTGTACCAGCGCGGTGGCCTGGAGCGTGTGTTCACTCCGTTCATTACGCATATAACCGCGGGCAAGGCGGCGAAGCTCGTCATAAACAGCGTTCAAAAGGGCATCCGGAGCGCTCGTTTCACCGTCGGCCATTTCTCTGAGCATCTGCGTGATGTCATGCCTGTTACCCATCTTTTTGAACCCGATTTATCCGAATTATACCCCTAAACAAAGAAAATGCCGATTTTTTTAGAAAAATTTGAGCTGATTTCTGTCTTGAATCCGCCTTATTAGGTCAGGAAGGACTTATGGCCTAGGAAATAAGAGATGGTCTGGAGGGGAATTATGTCGATCAAGGTGAATTCGCTGCGTATCACTATTTTGGGAGCTTTCGTTTTAACCGCAACGTTCCTCGTTGCGTCGGGGTATTTTGGCGGAAACGGGGAAGGTTCGATCATTAATGTTGCAAAAGGGGACCGCGAGGCAAAAGCCGGCGTCGTGAATGGAAAGATCGTCTTTCAGAGCAACCGTGACGGAAATACCGAGATATACGTAATGGATGCCGACGGCTCCAACCAGACGCGCATCACCAACAATACCGTTCCGGATGTTCAGCCCCGCTGGTCGCCGGATGGAACAAAGATCGCGTTCTCGAGCGTTCGAGCTCCGAGCGGCCAGGAGATCTGGGTAATGAATGCAGATGGCACCGGACAAACCCAACTGACTACCGCAGCCGGGCTCGATAGTACGCCTGCATGGTCTCCTGACGGAACGAAGATAGCCTATTCAGCGGTAGGCGCCGGAGGGTTTAACCTTGATGTTTTCGTGATGAATGCAGATGGTACTAATGTCGTGAATCTTACCAATGACTTCGGAGGCGACAGCTCGCCATTCTGGTCACCGGACGGAACAAAGATCGCATTCGACTCGACCCGAGCGGGCAATTCTGAGATCTTTATCATGAATGCAGACGGAACAAATCCCGTTAACATCACGAACAGTACGCCCCTTGAGATCCAGCCCAACTGGTCATCCGACGGCGCAAAGATCACTTTCGCCCGACTGGACGGCAACTTTCAAATATACACGGCAAATCCGGATGGGACCGGAGCTACGCCACTCACAGTTTCGCCCGAGGCCGGCTTTAATTCCGAGTTCTCGCCCAACAGCGCAAAGATCGCTTATACGCGGCCCAATGCAGGTGCCAACCAGATATACGTGATGGACGCGAACGGCAGCAACAAAGCTCCGCTAACAAATAACGCAGGAGTAGTTGATCAGTATCCGGATTGGAAGGTCGCTCCGGCGGCGACACCAACTCCAACTCCGACACCATGCGTTTCCGCACCAGCGGGCCGCGTCAGTCAATGGAAAGGCGAGGGCAATGCGAACGACAGTTTGGGGACCAATAACGCCACGCTGCAGAGCGGTGCGACATTCACGGCGGGCAAGGTCGGGCAGGCGTTCGATCTGCCGAATGGAACGAATGCATACCTCCGCGTACCCGACAGCTCGACTCTCAAGCTTCAGCAGTTTACGGTCGAGGCGTGGGTAAAGGAAACCAATTCCAGCGGTACTTCGTGCATCTTCTGCAAAGGCAGTCTCACCGGCACCAACAATAGCTACGCCCTAACGTATGGAGCCGGAGGCCTGTTCTTTTCGACCCACAATGATTCGACCTCGATCGGAACAGCCGTCGCGAACACAAGCATCTGGCATCACGTCGCCGGGACCTTTGACGGCTCTTCGCAAAAAGTTTACCTAGATGGCGTTCTGGTCGCGAGCGGGGTGAACGCGTCGCCGATCATCTACGAACCCGGGTCGATACCGCTAACCATCGGCGCCGACCTAACTGCAGGATCGGCAAATCACTTCTTTGAGGGACAGATAGACGAGCCCGCATTCTACAACCGCGCTCTTTCTGAGGCCGAGATCCAGTCCGTTTTTAACGCCGGCGGCGGAGGAACGTGTGCATGTGTTCCGCAGGTGAATGGCAAAGTTTTGTGGCATCGGGCAGATGGTAATACGCTGGATTCGAGCGGCAATCCAAATAATGGAACGTTCGTGGGCGGTGCGACATTTTCCGACGGCAAGGTCCGCCAGGGCTATATCTTTAACGGCACCGGGTACGTGCGCGTACCGGATTCGAATAGCCTCGACGTCACGACTCAATTCACTATGGACGCGTGGATAAACCCGTCAATTTCGCACAATGGCGTTCCGCAGGGAGGCATCATCTCAAAGATCGGTGGCTCCGGGGGAAATAACGGGTATCAGTTCGTGCTGAATGGTAACAATACAACGCTCGAATGTATGTTCAATGCGTCGGGTGAGCCTTGGCCACAGAACAAGCTGGTTGCCACGGTACCGGGAGGCGTCCCGATCAATGCATGGTCGCACGCGGCTTGCACCTACGACAATAGCGATCTAAAGATCTACTTTAACGGAACATTGGTAGGCACACTCAATGTCGGGCCGAAAACCGTTATAAACTCGTCATCGGCTCTAAGGGTTGGCAGCGACGAGAACAACAACGTCTTCTTCACGGGGAGAATCGATGAAGCCGAGGTTTACAACCGGGCACTGTCACAATCTGAGATCCAGTCGATCATCAATGCCGACATCGGCGGACAGTGCAGTGGGTCTTGCCCGGTTACACCAGCGGAAAACAAGATCAGCTGGTGGCGGGCCGAGGGAAACCCAAGCACCAACCACGGTTCACTGGTCGGCGGCACGACATATGTTTCCGGTCAGAGCGGCCAGGCGTTTAATCTAAACGGCACGAACGCGGGCGTGACGATCCCCCACAACACGAACCTAAACGTCAACGCTGGCGGCTTTTCCGCCGATTTCTGGATGAAGTCGAACGCAAACCCGGGTGGGCAGGTTTTATTGATAGACAAATCTCATGGTTTTACGGATTCGACAGGTTGGGCTTTTCAGTCGAATCCGTCCGGCAATAACCTGTCGTTCTTCATCGGTGCGGGCGGTGGCGGGTCCACGAATTTTGTTGGCGTCGATTCGACAGTCAATCCGTTCGACGGCAATTTCCATCATATCGCCGGTACGTGGGATGGCTTTAACGTGAGGCTGTATATTGACGGAGTGCTGCAAGGAACCACGGTTCTTACTTCGCCGGTAAATAATTCCCGCCCGGTGAATATCGGCTACGCATGGGGCGGAGGCTCTCCGCAGCGTTTCTTTAACGGAGTTATCGACGAAGCAGCGGTCTATGGCCGATCTTTGACGGCGGCTGAGATACGCGCCGCCGCAGGCGTGTGCGCATTTGCACCATGCTCCGGCGGTTGGGTCCCAGGCGAGTGGCAGTTCTTTAACGGACACTATTACTCTGTGCAAGGGATCACCGGTACCGCAAGTTGGATGGCGGCACGCAGCCAGGCCCGCGAGCTGACCGCACCAAATGGAGCACGTGTCGACCTCGCTTCGATCACTAGCGGTCCCGAAAACACCTTCATATTCAATGGCATTAACTGCCCCGATTATTGGGGGCTTGATCCTGCGGGGAATAACCAAGGGCCGAATATTGGAGGGTACCAGTTCAATAAGCTTTCAGAGCCAGCCGGGAACTGGATTTGGGTTTCGGGCGAACAATTTACGTTCACGAGTTGGAATCCAGGTGAACCGAATAATTCCAGCGGGGTCGAGGATATGGCTACCTATTTCGCGACAGGAAGCGGTCGCTCGTCCAATTGGAATGACATCGGCAAAGGGACTCCGACCGTCATTAACTACTATATTGCCGAGTCATCCGACCCCCAGGCTTGCACGACGGCCCCGCCGCAGATGGTCTCATGGTGGAAAGCCGAAGACACTCCACTCGATAGTATGATCACAGCCAACCACGGGACCATGCAGGGTGCAGGGTTTGGGACGGGTTTTGTTAACCGTGCGTTCACGTTTGACGGGGTGGACGATTACGTCAGCATTCCGGACGCTCCGAGCCTCAGGTTTGGACCCGCATCGCCGATGTCCGTCGATCTTTGGGTTCTTAGGACAACGACTGGTCCGCAGCACTTCATCGGTAAACGCGATTCCTGCAGTGGTGGGGTCAATGGCTATCAAATGGGCGTGGATGTTGTCGTCAACCAGGGATGTGGCCTGTTCTTTGGTGCCGCGGGCGGCGGCGTTTGCTCGGGTGTTGATCTGCCGATGAATACTTGGACACACCTTACGGGGACGTTTGACGGTGTCACGACGCGGATGTATATGAACGGCGTGCCTATCGCTGAGGGCAATACTCCGCTCGGGCCGGTGAACAACGCCCCGCTTCTGATCGGTGCCACATCGACAACGTGCAGTCCGTTCTACTCGACCGGCGGACGGATCGACGAAGTCGAGATTTTTAACCGTGCCTTGACACCCGCGGAGATCTCGTCGATCGTCATAGCCGGACCGTCAGGTAAGTGTCCGCTGACAGCGTCTGGCGTGACCGTATCGGGCCGGGTTCTTGCGAGCCTCGATGGAAGGGGCGTTACAAATGCCCGAGTGACGCTCACCGACTTAGAAGGGCGGACTCGCTCTGTGATCACGGGCAGATTGGGTCGCTATTTATTTGAGAACGTCGAGACAGGGAAGGCCTATATCATTAGCGTACGATCGAGGCGTTTTAATTATGTTCCGCGTACTATCTCGGTCTTTGAAAACCTTGAAGATATCGATTTTGTCCCCGAAGAATGACAGGATATTTAAAATTTGTTTGCTGACGGACAGATGTCGGCAAGTGTGCATTCAAAGCATTTTGGTTTTCGAGCGCCGCAGACCTGCCGTCCGTGATAGATCATCCAGTGCGGGAACATAACCCAATTATCTTTAGGTACTAGTTTTTCCAGATCACGCTCGATCTTTTCGGGCGTTTTTTCTTTTGTCAGGCCCAGCCGCTGCGAGAGCCGCGACACATGCGTATCGACGACGACACCGGACGCTATGCCAAACGCATTGCCCATCACGACATTAGCCGTCTTACGGGCGACACCGCCAAGCATTAAAAGATCGTCCATCGTCTGCGGAACATTGCCGCCATAAACCTCGATAATGCGCTTGCACGCGGCCTGGATATTCTTTGCTTTATTTCGGAAAAAGCCCGTCGAATGGATGTCTTTTTCTAGTTCGGTCTGAGCAACGCTAAGAAAATCCTGCGGCCCGCGATATTTGCGAAACAGATCAGCTGTCACAATATTCACCCGCACATCCGTACATTGAGCCGACAAGATCGTTGCGATTAGCAGCTCAAACGCATTTGTATGAACAAGCGCGCAATGAGCGTCGGGATAGGCCATTTTGAGACGCTTGATTATCTCGGCGGTGCGTTGTTTTTTGTCGCGTAGCATTGGTTCGAGGCTAAAAAGAAAACCCGCAAAATGCAAACAGCGAGTCGATTCGATAGAATTAGCCACAGAGAATACAGAGTTCGCCGAGGGGGTATTTATCTTTTGGTAGCGGTCACTGGGAACTCTGCGGCTTAAATATGAACGTCCCTTTACTCGACCTAAAAGAACAAAACGCAACCCTTCGTCCCGAGATCGAAGCCGCGCTTGCCCGCGTGCTCGATATCAACGGATTTATACTTGGCCACGAAGTCGCGGAGCTCGAATGCGAACTGGCCGGATATTGCGGAGTGAAATACGCGATCGGCTGTGCCTCGGGCAGCGATGCGATCTTGCTTGCCCTGATGGCATACGACATCGGAGCCGGCGATGAGGTCATCACGACGCCGTACAGCTTTTTTGCGACCGTCAGCGCTATTACGCGGCTAGGTGCTACGCCGGTTTTTGTTGATATCGATCCGGTCACGTATAACCTCGACACCGCCCAGATCGAGGCAGCGATTACCGCTCGGACAAAGGCCATCGAGCCCGTGCATCTTTACGGACAATGTGCCGACATGGCCGCCCTGCGTGAAATTGCGGGCCGACACAAGATCCCGCTTGTCGAGGATGCCGCACAGGCTATCGGTGCTGAGGAAGACGGCGTTCAAGCAGGTGCGATCGGCGAGATCGGATGTTTTAGTTTTTACCCTTCGAAAAATCTCGGCGGTATGGGCGACGGTGGGTTTATCACTACGAATGACGACGCCATCGCGAAAAAACTGCTTGCCCTACGCGTCCATGGTTCCGAAGAAAAGTATTACCACAAATACGTCGGGCTCAATTCGCGTCTCGATGGTTTCCAAGGCGCGGTATTGAGAGTAAAGCTGCCGCACCTCGACGCCTGGACCGACAAGCGCCGTGCGAACGCCGACAACTATCGGCGCCTGTTCACCGACCTTGGCCTGACCGAGCAGATCGGCATTCCTTACGAACGCGATAACGCCAAACACATCTACAACCAGTACGTTATCCGCGTTCCGGGCCGCCGTGACGAGCTGCGTGCTCACCTGACTGAAAAGGGCATTGGCACCGATATTTATTATCCTGTGCCGCTGCATTTGCAGGAGTGTTTTGCGTATTTGGGTTACAAACCCGGTGATTTGCCCGAATCAGAAAAGGCCGCTCTCGAGACGCTTGCGCTGCCGATCTTTCCGGAATTGACATCCGAACAGCAGCAATACGTTGCCGAGTCCATAGCAGATTTTTTTAACTAGAGGTTTCGGCTTCTTCGGTTTTGCCCTTTGAGAACAAAGACCTCAGCAGCCACCAAATGACGCCGTGACCGACGTACAACCCGGCGATCGCAAGCAGTGCATATTGAGAATATAGCCATACGGCCATCGCTGCACCGGCTATCGCCAGCACGAGGAACATCCCCTGCGGCCCTTTACCTGCAGTTTTCATGCTCGTATAGCGGATCGTTGAGACCATCAAGATCGACAGTACGCCAACCAGTCCCATCAATGCGTAGGTATAGTAATGTGCCGGCACTGGTCCGTATGAACTAAACGGTGCGGGAGCAAAATGCACGAGAGCTGCAAGCAATCCTCCGGCGGGCGGTATCGGCAACCCAATAAAAGCTTTCTTATCGACCTTGGTGGCACCCTCGATGAGTTTGACCGGCCGCGTCGCCTGTAAATTAAATCTCGCTAGCCTAAACGCCCCGCACATCAGGAACATAAACAGCAAAAATACGCCGAGGTTGTGGCCAAAAGAGCCTTCGGCAAATGCCGGTGCGATAGCCCAAGCATAGATCAAAGCCGTCGGTGCAATGCCAAACGTCAAGACGTCCGCCAACGAATCAAATTGCACGCCGATCTCGGTCGCGGTCCTCGTGGCTCTCGCGATGCGTCCGTCCACCGTGTCAAAAAGTATCGCGAGCCCGATCGCCAAACCCGCACCGTTGAAATAGCTTGCGGCCAACTCCGGATTCGAGGCCGACACCGAAAACCCGCGTATCGATGACAGCACAGCCAGATAGCCCATCGCCACATTCGCCGCGGTGAACAAAGTCGGTATTACATAAAGCCCTTTTTTTAGGCCCTTATGCGGTGGTCGAATGTCTTTCTCGTCTGCCATTAAATAGTTGAAAGTGGAAAACGGAAAAGTGGAAAATGCAGGATCCCTCTTGATTTTCCGTTTTCAGTTTTCCGTTTTCAGTTTGCTCGGTTTTGCCGAGCGATAACCGTTTCTCCGCCTTTAACACGGTCGCCGACCTTGACCATAAGCTCGACAGTTGCGGGCATTAACAGGTCCGTTCGGGAGCTAAACTTGATCAGCCCAAATTTTTGTCCACGAATCAGATTATCCCCTGCTTTGGGCCAACAGACAATCCGCCGCGCAAGGATTCCCGCGATCTGCGTACAGGTGATAACGATGTCTTGGCCCTCGATGACCAGAGCATTACGCTCGTTCACCAGGCTCGCTTCGTCTTTGGTCGCGGGCATTTTCTTACCGCGAGTGTAGTTAATTTCTTTGATCGTGCCGGTGATCGGCGAGCGGTTTATGTGGACATCGAGCGGCGAAAGAAAAACGCTCACGAGCTTGGTCGTATCTGTCAGGTCGATCCGCGTCACAACACCGTCCGCCGCCGAAACGATCAGTCCCGCTTCCTGCGGCACGGCGCGCTGCGGGTCACGGAAAAAGTACATCATAAACAGCGCGACCGCAGCAAAGACCACCGCGACCGGCCACAGCCCAAACCACCCAAGCCCCGCCGCGATCACGACCGGTATCAAAATAAAAGGTATCCCTTCTCGAACCATAAATGAACAGTAGTCAGTAGTCGGTAGTCAGCAGTCAGTAGCGGCCTGAGCCGCTCATCCCAAGTCAGTAGCGGCGGCGTGAGCCGCTGCGTAACCACCAACAAAAAAGCGAACCTCAATACTACCACTGACCACTGACAACTGACCACTGACAACTGCCCAATAAAAAGCCCGGCATCATCGGACACCGGGCGAAAGAGGAGGATCGTGAAGCCAAACTAGACCCTGACAGGATTTTCCTTTGCATAGCTGTACGCACACCAAGCGGCGATCAGATGGATGACCCATCCCAAAACGCCCACCGATCCGATCCATGAAAAACCGGTCAGTATTAACCAAATAATGCCAATCAGTATCCGGCCATTATAGATCTGCCCGAGCCCGGGTATCAGTAAACTAAGTATGCCAGCTAATAAAGGTTCTCTCATCTCGCGTCCAATTTGCCTCCGTAAATAGTTACGAAGCCAAACGGTCTTTGTTTCAAGAAATGTATGGTTTCCCTAGTGGCTGGTCCACCTTGGTCCATTTGGTCCGGACCGGACCAAGAATCAATTATTGCCCCGACGCCATATGGAGGAGTTCGTGCGTGCCGAAGAACAGGGCGACGCCGGCGAAGACTGCGAGCGAGACCCATACGCTGTTGCCGCTGTGGTGGTTGA
>JBGAUY010000033.1:0-29408 GCA_044228425.1 Pyrinomonadaceae bacterium
GGTGACGTTTTGAATTTGCGTGATTACGATTGGGATTTTCAGGCCGCATGGAAGACTGCCGAGATGAAACAACGCCGTGTCGAGGTCGCCGACGGTTGCCATTGTACGCACGAATCAAACTGTTTCTACCCTTCGCTGCCGCTAAACCCGGGCCATTTGATAAAGATCATCAAGCTCGAGGGCCAGATGAAGAAAGCCGCTAAGAATGCCGGCTTTCTTGCGGCAAAGGAAGTTGCTCTAAAGGCTTAACTTAACCGCCCATAGATGCAGCCAAACACACCCAAAATCCTTATTATTTCCTCCGACACCGGCGGCGGGCATCGCTCTGCGGCGAAAACTATCGCTGACGGTGTCGAGAAATTTTGGAAAGGCGAGTCGGCTGTCGTTCGTACGATCAAGGCGGTCGAAGAATCGCATCATATCACTGAAAAGCTGGTAAAGGTTTACAATTGGACGCTGAAAAATAAACAGCATTGGATGAAATATCTCTATTGGGCGATGAACAAGATCCGCCCTGAGACGAGGGAGTTCTTTCACAAACGGTGTATCGGATACGTTCGAGGGCAGTTTGAAAAATGGTGTCCGCATATCGTTGTTAGCGTCCACCCGCTAACGCAGCATATCTTTGCCCGCATACTTAAGGAACTTGATCTAATAGATCAGGTTCCGCTTGTAACTGTTGTGACAGATCCGTGTTATGGGTTTTGGAAAGGATGGGCTTGCGATGATGTTTCGCTTTATCTGGTGGCGAATGAAGACGCCGAACGGCAGCTTGTCGATTACGGTATTTCGCCTGATCGTATCAAGATATCAGGTATGCCGGTCGATCCTAAGTTTCACGAGATCGACGAAAAGGACGCCCAAAGCGCCCGTCGGATCTATGGCCTCGACCCGGATAAATTCACCGTTTTTGTGAACGCTGGTTGGGTCGGTGGTGGAAATATTCCTAAGATCTTTAAGGAGTTTGTTCGCGGCGAACTCGACGTTCAGGCGATATTTCTTGCCGGTAAAAACGAAGAATTGAGACTTGAGGCAGAAGAGATCGCAAAGTCGGCGAAATTCCCGGTAAAGGTCATTGGTTATTCCGACGAGATCGAAAAGCTGATGCAGTCGGCAAACGTGATGATCTCAAAGCTTGGCGGACTAACGACGTTCGAAGCTCTCGCGTGCCGATTACCTATAATTGCTGATGCGACCACTCCGCCGATGCCGCAGGAAGCGGGTACATCGCGGCTTATCGAGGCTCGCGGAGCCGGCATTCTACTCAAACGTTCGACGGACATTGTCCCGACGATACGCAATCTGGTAAATAACCAAGGCGAGTATTCGCGTATGAAGATCGCAACCGCAGGGATGACGATGCCCAATTCGACCGAGTCGATCATTCGCGAGATCAACGCCCTTTGGCCTAAGGCTCAGGCTGCGGCTCCCCCAGTTTAGACAGTTTTGGCTTTCGACCTTTGCCTTTTTCATTACCTACAATTAACCTTATTTCTTTGCGAGGGAAAGTATTTTGAGTCTTTTACTTGAAGGAAAACGTGCATTTGTTTCGGGCGGTACGCGGGGTATCGGAGCCGCTATTTGCGAGGTGTTTGCCCGCGAGGGTGCGGATGTCGCATTTAACTATCATTCGAGCGACGATCTGGCCGACGAGGTCCGGGCGAAGATCGAAGCCCATGGCCGGCGTGCATTGAGTTATAAAGTTTCCGTTACCGACCGTTACGGCATGAAGCACATCGCCCGAGAGATCAAAGAAGCTTGGGGCCCAGTTAACGTCCTCGTTAATAACGCGGCGGTAAACAAAGGCGATAATTTTGCGACGACGACGGACAAAAGCTGGGATTGGGTCGTTGATACCAATGTCGGCAGCTTATTTGCTGTCACAAAACCTTTTTACAAACAGATGATCCGCGAGAAAGCCGGGTCGATCCTAAACATAACGTCAGTCGGAGCGATCCGCTCTTTGCCGACGTCAGTTCACTATGCAACCTCAAAGGCAGCGATGATCGGTTTCACCAAATGTCTGTCACGCGAAGCCGCAAATTTTGGCATCTCGGTCAATGCGATCGCCGCCGGCATCTTTGACACCGACCTCGGCCACACTTTGCCCGAACGCTTGCTGCAAATGCATGATTTCTGGGTAGCAAAGGGGCGCGTAGGCCGCCCTGAAGAACTTGCCGAGTACGCCGCTTTTATGACGAGCGATCGCAACAGCTTTATGAGCGGAGAAGTTGTGATCGTGGACGGAGGAGCGATTACCTAAGAATTAACCACGAAATACACGAAAGGCACGAAAATAAAATCATTTATTTCGTGCCTTTATTCTATTTCGTGGGCAAACTATCGTTCGAGTTTTTCTTTTGCCCGTCCGATAAAGACCTTTATCATTTCGGTGATGCTCTTGGTCATTTCGCTACTGATGAGTGATTCGCCGGCGAGCCATGCGAGGGAATGTAGTTCGCCGGCTTTTTTGCGGCGGAGTTCGACGGCTTGGGAGAAATGCACCATCGTTACGTCTTTTGCTTTTTCAAAGAAGTCGGCTGAGTAACGTAAGAAATTTTCGGCCTCGGTCCGCAGTGGCGACCATTCGATACGGTCTTCGCTGTTCTCAGCCATTTCGACGGCAAATTTTTGCAGGATCTGACCAACGACCGGCACGCTAGCTTGGACTTTCCAATGGGCGATTCCCTTGGCGTCGGTATGGATCTGCTCGACGCCGGGCATCATCTCGGCAAAATTTGTGACATCGGCAAAAAACTCCCGCACCTTCTCGATGCTCGACCTGACCTCGATATCGCTGCTGTAACCCGCCTTGACTGTAAACATATTTGATAATATTGGGACGTTATTGTGATACGCAAAAATTATAGCAAATGATGCATTCAAGCGAAAAAATCTGCCCACGCTGCGGCGTTGTAAAGATGAAAAACTGGGACGAGTTGACCGAAGAGCAGCAGATGCTCGCACGCAAACTGCCGCTTTCCGCCGAATACCCGCACAGCGCGCGAAAAAAGCACCTCTTCTGTACGCGGTGCTGGTTTGAGGATGCCAAAAGGGAAAGCCATGAGGCGTGAGCAAAGAGTTTTCGGTCCGGTCCGGACCAGGTGGACCAAGGTGGATCGAGATCGTTTCTACCTTAAGACAAAATGCTTTCGAATGCAGTTCGGATAGCTAGACGGTGGAGCGTCAATTGTTCAACGAGATCGGCAGGCGAATTGCGGCCCATGCGAGCGGCGATCGTGTTGAGAGCGTTCTCGTTGCCGAGCGGTACGCGGGTTGTGCGGCCGATAGTTAGGCGTAGGTTGTGGTCGAGCTCTGAAAGGAAATTGTATCCGGCAAGAAGTTCAGCGTAAATTTCACGTGACAGAGAGCCATTAGCGGCAAGTTGAGCAAGCATGAATGAGGTGGAGCGGCCATTCTCCCCTCCACCGTCACTCCTTCTCTCCTCCACTTCTTCATCAGGCACGTTATCGCGAAGCTGCAGAAATCTCATTGCGAAATAGACGTCGAGCATGCCGCCGGAGCCGTATTTGATATCGATGTCGCCTCCGCGCCGGGTCCGAACGCGCTGGTTTTCTAACGCGAGGCGAACGCGTAGAGTTTCATCGCGTAATTCGTATGCCGGCAGTGCGGCGGCACGTTCGTGGATGACGCGGCGGGTCTCGGTTTCGACGTTTAGGCCAATGCTTGCGTCGCCTCCGACCATTCTCAGTTTGACGAAAGCAAGCATTTCCCACACCGCAGCCGTGTCGGTCATATAGCCGAGGAACGCATCGATCGACATCGCACTCATTCCTTTTGAACCAAACGGCCGCAGCCGCAGATCGACACGGTATAGGCTGCCGTCGCGGGTCATCGACGAAAGCGTCGTGACGAAAAGCTCGACAGCCCGGCTGTAAAATTCGCCGGGCGTGATCTCGGCCATGATATCTTGCGGGTCGTAATAGACGATCACGAGGTCTAGGTCCGAGTCGTAATCGAGACCTCGACCGCCGAGTTTACCGAGGGCGAGAACGGCGAGATCGAGTGGTACAGGCCGGCCGATGTTGCCTGTGCGGATGGCGAGTTCGTCGCGGACAACGCGTAGAGCGGCGGCGATGCTCGCCTCGGCGAGGTTGGTCTGGAGCCGTTTTGCCTCGGAAATCGTTATTTTTTCAAAAATATCCAGCACAACGATCTGTAGTAAAAATCTCGACCACGTTCGCCGCATCGCAGACAAACGCTGGCCAAAATCGCGGGTAGATTCGACGGAAGCCATCATCTGCTCGGCGTAATCGGGCTCGGCAAATTCACCTTCGGGGTCGGGCAGGTCGGCGACAAGATGCGGATTTGCCGCGAGCATCGAGGCAAAATACGGCGAAACCTCAGACACGCGGTCGAGCACCGTGACATTTTTTCCGGACGGATCAAATTCTATTTCCGATTTTTGGATGGACGCGAGGACGTGCGAACGCGAGCGTTCGCTGGCCGTCGGAATGTCGCGGGTTATATGAACGTCGGCGGGGACCTCGGGTACTTCGCCAAACACATTGGTAAAAATGCGACTGACGTTTGCGGTGTATTTTGCCAGACCTTTTTCAAAATTGCCGCCCTCAGCAAAGCTCATCCGGCGAGCGAGCAGTTCGCGCCTCTCGGGATCGTCAGGTACGGTATGCGTCTGGACTCCGTTTTCCATCTGGAGCATATGCTCGGTACGCCGCAGAAATGTATAAGCGGTGGTCAGTTCGGTAAGGTCGGTTTCGGTCAAATGCTTGCGATCGCTGAGTCGGACGAGGCTGATAAGCGTGTGTGGGCTGCGGAGCCATTTATCGCGGCCGCCGTGAGCAAGCTGAAGAGCTTGGGCGAGAAACTCGATCTCGCGGATGCCGCCGTGTCCGAGCTTGACGTCAAAGCCGCGGCGGTTTACCTGTCCGAGATCGATCTGTTCCTTAGAACGCCGAACATTAGCAAGGGCCGTTTCGACCGTTTCTTTCTTAGAAAAAACAAGATCCTCGACCTCGGCAAAGAACGTTTTGAACAACTCGATATCACCCGCACATCCACGCGAACGGATCAGCACCTGACGCTCCCAGGCTCTCGCTTCGGTCTTGTAATAGCGCACCATATCAGCGAGCGAGATCGTCAGAGCCCCGAGCGAACCGTGCGGCCGCAGACGCAGATCGACTCGATATGCCGCACCTTCGCCGGACGGCTCGCCGACGAGTTTAGTAACGTATTCGGCGAGCTTGACGAAATATTCGCGGTTCGTGACCTGTCCTCGTGAGCCGCTGCCGGAGGTCGAGCCTTCGTCTGAATAGAAGAAGACCAGGTCGATGTCCGACGAATAATTAAGCTCACGTGAGCCAAGTTTGCCCAGCGCCGTTATGCAAAACCTTGCGGGTACAAAGCGGCCTTTATCGTCGGTTTCCTGCGGCTGGCCAAAACGATTGTCCATCTCGCGGCGGGCGAGTTGCAGGGCGGATTCGAGTATCGCGTCGGCGAGATTTGATATCTCTTCGGTGATCTCGGCGATGGTCGCGAGACGGCGAATGTCGCGGAGATAGATTCGCAGGAGCTCACGGCGGCGAAATCTGGCAAACAGAACCTGCGGCTCAAGCTGCGAATTTGTCAGGGCAAAACGTGCTAGAGATTCGAGCAGCTCGTCCTTGCCGCGAACGCCCGATTCGCGCCGTTTGCGGTTGAGCCACCAAAAATAATCAGGATTTTGCAGCAGCGTTGTGGCCAGCAGAGGGCTGAATGAGACGAGCGTCAAAACGTCGGAGAGGAGCCCTTCGTTTTTGAGCAGCTTTGCCGACTCAGACGGATGAGCCTCAGCCAACTGGCCGAGAAACCGACGGGCGGCTTCGGCGTCGGGCAGGCTAGTCATCAAATGGTCGTCTTTCTTCATTGCTTAAATCGCCGCGGGTCGACGCCGTATTTTTTTATCTTATAGCCCAATATCCGCTCGGTCGAATCGAGCATAACGGCGGCTTTAGCGATGTTTCCCCGCGTGGATTTGAGCGTGTCTTGTATCATATCGCGTTCAAACGCAGCGACCGCTGATTCTAGCGTGACACGCATTTCTGTGCCGCTAACCTCGGCCGTTTGCAACGTCGGGGGCAGATGATGGCCGTGGATCACGTTTGAATCACAGACCAATACTGCACGTTCGATCGCGTTTTCAAGCTCGCGGACATTGCCCGGAAAATGATACGCCGTCAACATGTCGATCGCGGGCGTCGAGATCCGCAGGATATGCTTGTTGTGCTCGGCTCCGTATTTTTCTACGAAATGCTCGGCGAGGAGCAGAATGTCGGCCTTTCGTTCGCGTAGCGGCGGGAGAAATATCGTGAATACATTTAGTGCATAAAAGAGATCTTCGCGAAATTTCCCGTTGGCTACCGCGGCTTCGACGGATTGATTTGTCGACGCGACAATTCGGATGTTTGCGGGAAAGGTCTCTTCACCACCGAGGCGTTCGAATTCGCGTTCTTGGATCACTCGCAACAATTTTGTCTGCGTTTGCATCGGCAAGCCGCCTATCTCTTCCAAAAAAAGCGTGCCGCCATCAGCCAACTCAAAGCGCCCTTTTTTTTGTTTCGACGCCCCGTCGAACGAGTCCTTTTCATAACCAAACAGCTCACCGTCAATGATGGCCCCGGGCAAGGCGGCGCAATTTACCTTTACGAACGGGCGCTTTGAGCGGAGGCTGTTGTAGTGGATGGCGTTGGCGATCAGCTCTTTTCCGGTACCGCTTTCGCCGCGCAACAGCACCGGAACATTTGACCGGGCGATCTGCGTGACCTGATCCTGAACCTGACGCATCGGGCTGGAATTACCGATGAGATTGCCAAAATCATACTTTTCTTTTAGCTCCTGCTTGAGGTGCACATTTTCGGCGACGAGCTTGCGGCTTTCTTCGCGTTCGAGACGTTCGGCTCGAAGAAGCTGGGCGAGGAGTGCAGAGGTTATCTCAAGCATTCTTACGATATCTCGATCCGAGATGCTTTTTGGTTCGTTAAATGCGAGAGAGATCGAACCGATACACTCGCCCGCTAGTTTGATCGGAACGGACGCGATAATGCGCGGTGAACCGTCGTCGAGAAAAGCAAGGGTCGATTCGTTTTCGATCGAAAAGAATAGCGGCGAAGCGCGCTCCATAACGCGAACGAGAACGCTTTTTGCGGCACGGGCTTCGAGGCGGCGAAAGGTGACGGCTTCCATACCGACAGCGGCGATGACATCGATCTGTCCTGTTTCGGCGTGCCGCAGACAGACAAAACCTAGATCAGCCGACATCTCGTCATTCAAGATCTGGAGTATGGCGGTGCTGTCCGTACGGATGCCTTTTAGGTCATGCGTGACGGCAGTTATTCGCGAAACAATGTCTATCTCGTTGCGGATCATTTACGACAAAATTGTAGGACACTTGATTATAGGTATTATTGCCCGCCGCGACAATTCGACTCGGTGAAACGCCTCTTTACATGGGTTACGCTACAATATCGAGTGTGGATGAAAGGCTGCTGATACAAATACCGCTCGCGGCGCAGAAAATGCGGCTTGAGGATTTTTTGCTTGACCATTTTAGCGGGCTGAGCAAGATGTATCTGCGTGACATCGTCAAAACCGGGCGATGTGAGGTGAACGGGCGGCATGAAAACATAGGCCACAAACTGCGTGAAAATGATCTGATCGAGATCACCGTCGACACGACACGAGAAACGGCGATGCGGCCGGAAAATATACTGCTCGATGTCGTTTATGAGGACGGTGACATCATCGTTGTTAATAAGCCCGCCGGCATGCTTGTTCATCCGTCGCACCGAGAAAATACGGGAACGATGCTAAACGCACTCGTTTACCACTGCAATCTCGACTCGCCAACATTGATCCGCCCGGGCCTGATACATCGGCTTGATAAACAAACCTCCGGCCTCGTCATTGTCGCGAAAAATGCTGTCGCACATCGTCGGATGTGCTCGGCTTTGATGAAGAAGCACGTCGAAAAACGCTATCTGGCTCTTGTTGACGGTATTGTAAAAGAAAATGATGGCACGATCGAAGCTCCGATCGGACGGTTCGCAGAGTTGAAACAATGGAGCGTCAAAGAGGACGGAAAACATTCGGAATCGCGGTTTTGGGTGCGGGAAAGAAATGCGGATACGACGTTGATCGAGTTAGAACCAGTGACCGGACGTACAAATCAACTGCGTATTCATTGCGAACTGATCGGCCACCCGATCGTCGGCGATACACAGCGCGGGGGGAGGGAATTTGAGCGCCTATGCCTGCACGCTTGGAGCCTTTCGTTTACGCATCCGATCTCGCGTGAGCGTTTAGAACTTGAATCAAAGATCGATTTTAATTAGCTGCGAGGGGCAACTAGGACGATGTCAAACGCCTTTTGTCCTGTACCTTTATTAAACTGGATCTCGACCGTGTAGTTTTTTCCGGCTTCGAGCGTCCAACAGCCTTCGCCGTAGCCCTCGTAATATTTGCCGTCAGTATAAAGCGTATTCGACCAGAGTCTGTAACAATATTTGCCGCTGCCGCCGAAGGTCCAAGTTTGCTTTACAGACTTTGTCGTAGTGTTGAGAGCAAAATCACGCCGGATCTTGTTTGACCCAAACTCCATGATGATGTGTTCCCACGTCTGTCCGGAAGCAATGTTCAGATTGTCGATAACCGTAACCCTTCCGGGTGATGCAGCTCGGCGGGCTCCGTAAAGTTTCTGGATGCCGATAATATCGAGAGCACTGAGGACGCCGTCGTTGATCCAACGCGGGTTGCAGTAATTCATTACCGAATCCGGGTCGTAGGCCGTGAGCAATAGGCCGCCGCTGCTACTGCTTTGTTCGGTCTTACAGGTCGAATCGGCACGGTCCTGTTCGTGAATGAGCCCCAGAGCGTGACCAAATTCGTGCAACGCGACTGTTGTGATACAGGAAGCTCGACGATTTTCCGCCTGACAGCCCGGCGAGAAATTTTTGAATGTAAAATTCAACTCCATCCCGTTCCTTGAGGCCGTAAAAATTGACGTTGGCGACACTTTGCCAGGTTGAGGCGATCTTGTTTTTGACGAGGTTGGTCTCGGTCGCCCATCCCGTCGGGTTTTCCCAGCACACGGGAATGTACGTTATGCCGTCGGTATGCGCAGGCCATTGCCACCCTGCTCCGGACACGGCTTTGTGGACCTGGCCGAAGACAAGCGGCAACATGAAAAGGAGAATGATGGCGGAGAACGTAGTGATTCGAGCGAGTCTAAACATATAGGTTACCTCTCTTTTTTTCGCCACGAGAATGGTAATGCTTGATCACACCCGCGAAGGCCTGCGCTAATTGATGCCGCCTTGGAATAACTGAGTTGTCGACAAATTACTCGTTAACGGCTTTTTTCTCGTCTTCATCCGAAAACTGATTGTGCAGCTGAACCGGTTCAGCCTTTTTGCGAAGCCGGATATTCAACATCTCAACAAAGACCGAAAACGCCATCGCGAAATAGATGTAGCCCTTTGGTATTGTCTGGTGGAAACTTTCCGCAACAAGCATTACACCGATAAGGAGCAAAAACGAAAGAGCGAGCATCTTGATCGTCGGATGACGTTGGACGAACGCCCCGATCGAACCAGCAAACAGCATCATTGCGATGATCGATATGACGACCGCAGAGATCATTATGTAAATGCCGTTTGGCCCGTAGGTCGTTGAGATCATGCCGACGGCTGTTATCACGCTGTCAAGTGAAAAGACGATATCGAGCAACACGATCTGGACGATAACGCTGACGAATCCGGAGTATGATCTCTTGGAGCCCGTACCCTCTTCGCCTTCGAGGCTGCCGTGGATCTCGTGTGTGCTCTTGGCGATCAAAAACAAACCTCCGATCAGCAGGACGAGGTCTTTTCCTGAAAATCCCTTGCCCCACACGCTAAAGAGCGGCTCTACCAGGCCGATCACCCAAGAAAGTGAAAGCAGTAGCAAAATGCGGATGCCAAGTGCCAGGCTCAGACCGATATAACGTGCCTTTGCCTGTTGAGCAGGCGGCAATTTGCCGGAGAGGATCGAGATAAAAATAACGTTATCAATGCCGAGAACGAGTTCGAGAACGGTCAGCGTACCGAAGGCGATCCAAACTTGCGGGTCAGAAAGAAATTCCATTTAATAAATGCTCCAAATCCATAAGACTAACCACTTATGATAATGCAGAAATGAATATTGGTGAATTGTTTGATAGATTTGTTTTGTCCGCAATGAAAGCGCCGGGATAAAAGTAACTTACAACTGATAGATGAGCCGAACGCAACTCGGAACCGCCGACACAAATATCAATCCAAATAAACGGCGGTTTTTTGCCCTCGTCAGCCTTGTAATTGGTTTGTTGTTCGGGCTATTGCTGGTCGAGACAGGGTTGCGTATCGTTGGGTATTCATCACCGGAATTTTATGCGGCTGACGAGTCTCGCGGCTACGCGCTCATCCCCGGTATGGAGGGAACATACAGCAAAGAGGGACGCAGCTTTGTTGCGATAAATAGCGATGGCTTTCGTGATGTTGAACACTCGATCGAGAAACCGCCGGGCACATTTCGCATCGCTGTGATCGGCGATTCGTATGTCGAGGCGTTTCAAGTCGAGCAAAGCGAAATGTTTACAAACTTTGTTCGTGACGAAATTACTAAGTGCGGCGGTGCGGGCGGAAAACAGGTCGAGATGCTCAATTTTGGCGTTTCCGGCTACAGCACCGCACAAGAATTGGTCACGATCCGAGAAAAGGTTTTGAAATACTCTCCGGATATCGTGATGCTCCTGATGACGACCAACAACGACATAACGGATAATTCACCATATTTCAAAAAGCTTCCGATACCGTATTTTACGGCCGACGGTGTCTTGGATGAGGGGTTTCGGCAAGACAAGGTATTTTTGGCAAGAAATTCGGCCCTCAGCCGTCTTGGCATTTGGCTAAAGAACCATATCCGAACCGTACAAGCAGTCGGGGCAATATCGACAAGTATCAAATACAAATATCAAGCGTGGAAAAACAAAAAACCCGCGACCGAAGGGCAACCTGCCGAGCCATCGGCTGCTGCAACCGCTCCGGCCGCTGAAATCGGCGTTGATAATCAGATCTATCGCATACCAAGCGACGACAATTGGAAAAATGCGTGGAGCCTGACTGAGGCGATCATTCTGGAAATGAGAAAAGAAGTGGCGGATAAAGGGGCTAAATTCGTCGTCGCTACCGCAAGCAATGGCGTTCAGGTTTTGCCGGATGTTTCGCATCGAACATCTTACGCAAAATTCATCGGTGTTGATGATCTGCTGTATCCAGACCGGCGGATAGCGGAATTTTGTACGTCAAGATCGATCCCCGTTATCACGCTCGCACCGGCGCTCGGTGAGTATTCGGCCCGAGAAAATATTTTTCTACACGGATTTGAGGGCAATATCGGATACGGGCATTGGAATCAGCGCGGGCATAAGGTCGCTGGCGAGCTGATAGGTAAGAAACTCTGCGAGGGCATCGTCAAATAGTGGTCTACATACTCGGAATATCAGCTTTTTATCATGACGCAGCGGCTTGTCTGGTTCGCGATGGCGAGATAATTGCCGCTGCGCAAGAGGAACGATTTACGCGGAAAAAACACGACGAGTCGTTCCCCGAAAACGCTGTTCAGTTTTGCCTCGACCATGCCGGAATAGAGCGTGACCAGATCGATCACGTCGCTTTTTACGATAAGCCTTTGCTCACGTTTGAGCGACTGCTTGAAACTTATATCGACTATGCCCCGAGCGGATTCCGGTCTTTTCTAAAGGCAATGCCCGTCTGGATGACGGAAAAGCTTTGGACGCGAGAAACGCTTGCTCGCGAGACTGGGTTTGAGGGCAAGATACTGTTTACCGAGCATCACGAATCTCATGCCGCTTCGGCATTTTATCCGTCGCCGTTTGAATTGGCCGCGATCCTGACGATCGACGGCGTGGGCGAATGGGCGACGTCGAGCGTTGGCGTAGGGCGTGGCAATAAGGTCGAGCTTTTGTCAGAGCTGAGATTTCCGCACTCACTGGGCCTTTTATATTCGGCATTTACATACTTTACCGGGTTTAGGGTCAACTCCGGCGAGTACAAGTTGATGGGGCTCGCTCCGTACGGCGAGCCTGTTTACACGCAGAAAATACTTGACGAACTGATCGACCTACGCGAAGACGGTTCGCTACGGCTCAACATGCGTTATTTCAATTTCGCCGCCGGACTGACGATGACAAATGACGCGTTTGCGGGGTTGTTTGGCGGACCTGCGCGAAAGTCTGAGTCTGAGATCACCCAACGCGAGATGGACCTTGCTCGTTCGGTGCAAGAAGTGACCGAGATCGCGATGCTGCGAATGGCGAATTACGCCCACCGCGAGACCGGCGAAAAGAACCTGTGCCTTGCGGGCGGCGTTGCTCTAAATTGCGTCGGCAACGGCCGCATTTTACGCGAAGGACCTTTCGAAAATCTTTGGATACAACCAGCAGCCGGTGACGCTGGCGGTGCGGTTGGAGCGGCATTGTCGGTCTGGCACCAATATCTCGGTAACGAGCGATCGATCAAGGATCGTCCGGCGGGAAAAGACGCGATGAGCGGGTCGTATCTTGGGCCTGAGTTTTCAACGACTGAAATACGCTCGTCTTTAGACGCAGCCGGTGCTGTCTATCACGAACTTGACGTGACGGAGATCGTCGAACGCGCGGCTAGCCAGCTTGCCGATGGAAAAGTGGTCGGGTGGTTCCAGGGACGGATGGAATTTGGCCCGCGAGCATTAGGCAACCGTAGCATCTTAGGCGACCCGCGTTCGCCGGAGATGCAGCGGCAGATGAATCTCAAGATCAAATATCGCGAATCGTTTCGCCCGTTCGCACCGGCCGTTTTACGAGAACGTGTCGCCGATCATTTTGAACTGACCGAAGCTTCGCCATATATGCTGCTTGTCGCTCCGGTAAGTGAAAACGTGCGGATCGCGGATGACGCTGGCAACAAGGCTGCGGGACTCGACAAATTACAAGTGCCGCGTTCGACGATTTCCGCGGTGACGCACGTCGATCTTTCGGCTCGGATCCAGACGGTAGAGCGTGTTGATAACGAGCGGTTTTATGATCTGATAGAAAAGTTTGGCGAGATAACGGGAACACCAGTTTTGATCAATACATCATTTAACGTTCGCGGCGAGCCTATCGTCTGTACGCCCGCGGATGCTTTTCGATGTTTTATGCGGACGGAAATGGATGTCCTTGTGGTCGGCGATTTTATGCTGCTCAAAACTGAGCAGACGGCTGAGGTCGATAACGCGGATATCAATGAGATATTTCCGATGGATTAGTAGATGTTAAAGAAAGACCCGAAAACAGTCACAAGCGGCGAGGCCCGCAAGACCGCGTTGATCGTGGCGGTCGTTCTGACGGCTATTGGGGCATTTTTGCTCTATCGCGGACGAACGGCGAATGCGTGGATATTTGGCGGTGTCGCACTAACGCTCGTAATTGTTGGTTTATTTGTGCCGCCGCTTGCAAGGCTGTTTCACCGCGTCTGGATGTGGATCGCGGTCAAGCTTGGGTGGATAAACAGCCGGATATTGCTCACGCTGGTCTATTTTTTGATGTTCGTGCCGTACAAGATCGTTTCCAGGATAGTCGGTCGCGATCCTTTATTTCTGCGTCACCCGGCGGGCGACAGCTATTGGCACAAACGCGAAAAGACGCACCAAGAGCCTGAGCAATTTGAAAGACTATTTTGATAGAATAACGAAAACGGCCAACAAGTGCCGACCGCTAAATGAAACGATTTCAACTTTTATACGAATTTTGGCTATTCCTGCGGCAGAACAAAAAATACTGGCTAGTGCCGATGGTGCTGGTTTTGGTGTTGATGGGAGCATTGCTCATCTTTGCTCAGTCATCGGCACTCGCTCCATTTATTTACTCAATATTCTAAAGACTCTAGTCCTGTGACTTGCAGGGTTTGGTTGATGCGGCATCGGCGGAAACGCGAGCCTCTTCGTTTTGTTTTGCTCCCGGCATGATGACATCGACCACACAAGATTCCGTCTTGCTGATCTTCGAGATCATCAAATAAGACGTGCTCTTTTGTTCATCGTCAGATCCGGCGACGTTGTATCGTGCGATCAACGCTACGGGGACACCCTTTTTGGTTCGCCACTCGATCTTTTCGCCGATCGCTGAAAAGCCGTTGTAAAAGCTCCAAAAATTAAGCTCGAACTTTTTCTTGTTGGGTGCGATGATATTTATCGTCTGGCGAATATCGCCCTCGATCAGACGGACCTTGTATCCGCCGACTCCGGGACATTCGCCTTCGTACGAACCTGCTTCGTTTGGATTTGAAGAGATCGTGCGACACGCACCGGTTTTCGTGCTTGTATAGACGCTCGCGTTTTGGGCGAGAGCCGAGGCGGCAAATGTAAAAACAACAATAGCTATCGAAAGGGTCAGTTTCATATTTTCTCCGTTTATTTGTGAACTTTATCTCTTGTACACGATTTTGCCGCCGACGATCGTGGTGACCGCGGCTCCGCGAAATTTCCAGCCGTCGAACGGCGAATTACGCGATTTCGAACGAGACTCAGCGTTAGTGTACGTCCAGTCGAGTTCGGGGTCAATGATCGTTACATCTGCGATCGAGCCGGGGGCTAGCGTGCCGCGTCCTGCTAAATTAAATATCTTTGCCGGATTTGTCGAACAAAGCTCGACCAGCCGGGCGAGTCCTATGACGCCTTTGTGGACAAGCTCGTTGCACGCTAATCCGATGGCGGTTTCGAGCCCGGTGATGCCAAACGGGGCCCGGTCATATTCAAGAGCTTTTTCGTCGGCGTGATGCGGAGCGTGGTCGGTCGCGATGGCGTCGATCGTGCCGTCTTTTATGCCTTCGATGATCGCTTCAAGATGCTCTTGCGAACGTAGCGGCGGTGCCATTTTTGTGTTTGTGTCATAGCCCTCAACGATCTTATCTGTCAGCGTAAAATGATGCGGCGTGACCTCGCAGGTGACGTTAATGCCCTCGGCTTTCGCTCGGCGGACTGCTTCGATCGCGCCTTTGGTTGAGACGTGGGCAATGTGGATGCGGCCACCGGTATCTTTTGCAAGAATAATGTCGCGGACTGCGTCGATATCCTCGGCAAGGGCGGGCATTCCTTTGAGGCCGAGCAACAGGGAAATTTTACCTTCGTGCATTACCCCGCCGGATGAGAGCGATTTGTCTTCGCAGTGATCGATCACCGGCAGGTCAAAATCTTTCGCATACTGCATCGCACGACGCATAATTCCGGCGTTTGGCACGGGACGCCCGTCGTCCGAAACGGCGACCGCACCGGCGGCTTTCATCTCGCCCATTTCGGCAAGTTCCGATCCGTCAGAGGATTTTGTTATCGCTCCGATAGGGAAGACATTCGCGAGACCTGCCCGCTCCGCCTGTTCGATCATATACCGAGTGATCGCGGCATTGTCGTTCACCGGATGCGTATTAGGCATCGGGCAAACGCTAGTCCAGCCGCCCGCAACCGCCGCCCCACAACCGCTTGCGATCGTTTCCTTATGCTCCTGTCCAGGCATCCAGTCCGCGACTTTGCCGTCCTCAATGAGAACATTCATGCCGGTGTTTTCACTCGCGGCAGGATCGATAAGATGTCCGTTTTTGATCAACAACTTCATAAGCTATGAGCCAGTCGCCGTGCCTCCGGTCGCGAGATAAAGAACCGCCATTCGTACCGCAACGCCGTATTTTACCTGATCTAAAATAAGCGAACGCGAGCTGTCGGCCACCTCGGATGCTATCTCAATGCCGCGATTCATCGGGCCGGGGTGCAGGACGATAGCGTCTTTTTTTGCGAGATCGAGTCGTTCGTTCGTCAGGCCGTAATGTATGGAATATTCGCGTAGCGTCGGGAAATACGCCGAATCCTGACGCTCGCGTTGGATGCGCAGGATCATCACGACATCGGCTCCGCGGATCGCGTCCTCGATGTGCGGGCAGACGGTCAGCCCATCGCTAACGAAATGTTTGAAATCATCAGGTACGAGTGTTCCGGGGCCGGCGACGCGGACCTTTGCTCCCATTTTTGTGAGAAGGTGAATATTCGATCTTGCGACGCGGCTGTGCAGAATGTCGCCGGCGATCGCCACCTCGAGGCCCGCGATCTGCTTTTTGTGTTCGCGAATCGTCATCGCATCGAGCAGGGCCTGAGTCGGATGTTCGTTTGCTCCGTCACCTGCGTTTACGATCGCGGCTTGTGAAACTTTGGCAAGCTGATGCGGCACACCCGCGGACCCGTGGCGAACAACTATGCAATCGGGTGCCATTGCGTCGAGATTTAGAGCCGTGTCAAGCAAGGTCTCGCCTTTTGAAAGACTTGATGAAGAAACGCTGATGTTGACCGCATCGGCTGAAAGACGTTTTGCTGCCAACTCAAAAGATGTGCGTGTGCGGGTCGAGGATTCGAAAAACAGATTGATAATGGTCTTGCCGCGCAGGGCAGGAACCTTTTTGACCTCGCGGGTCGAGATCTCACTGAATGTTTCAGCGGTATCTAATATCCCCACGATCTCAGAAGACGTGAGATCACGTATGCCCAGTAAGTCTCTTCGTCTGAAAGGTTTTTCCATTTACAAGCACCGCTTTGGTGTTGGCAAGCAAGGATGCTTGCCGCTCCAGTCAAAAAAAAGCAGGCCATACAGCCTGCTTATGGTCTTTCAAATATTCCAACGGCCTCGACATCGTCAAACTCTTTGAGCATGACCTTTATTATCTCGGATTGCTTGGTCGAAACGTATTTGCCGATAAAATCGGCTTGTATCGGCAGTTCACGATGCTCGATGCCGCGATCGACTAGCACAGCAAGCTGAACTTTTTTCGGCCGGCCAAAATCCATTAGTTGGTCGAGAGCGGCACGGATCGTGCGGCCTGTGTAAAGAACGTCATCGACGAGGATGATATTTTTGCCTTCGATGTCGTCCTCGAGCTCGGTGCGGTTGACGACCGGGTTTGCCCCGACGGTCGATAGGTCGTCGCGGTAAAGCGTTATGTCGAGGATGCCGTATAGAGGACGCTCACCCTCGAGGGCCTCGATCTTGTCGCAAAGGCGTTCGGCGAGCGGGACGCCGCGTCGTCGGATTCCGACCAGATACAGGTTCTTTGCACCCTGATTTTTCTCAACGATCTCGGTCGCGAGCCGCCGCAAAGCGCGTTTCATTGCTGCCGCGTCCATGATCCTGGACTTTTCAACCAAATTTATTTCGTTACCCATTCGAGTACAAAAGTAACAAAGGCTAGTCTAAAGTTCAAAGTTTGAGGTTCAAAGTTTGTATAAAGCCCGTCGACAACTAAAATCAAAAGCGTGATGTCAAAGCTCTGGCAGAAAATAATGCGGCCCGTAATGTTTAACCTTGACGCTGAAAGGGCACATGAGATGGGCATAAAAGCCCTCGAAATGGGGCTTGCATCGCCGTTTTACTCGGACGCGGGAGCTGACGGTTTAGGTGAGATCGAACGGTTCGGGCTAAAGTTTGCAAATCCGTTGGGGCTGGCGGCCGGGTTTGATAAGAATGGTGTCGCAGTCGACCAACTGGCTTCGCTGGGCTTTGGTTTTGTCGAAGTGGGAACTGTCACTTACGAACCGCAGCAGGGAAATCCGAAACCGCGAATGTTTCGTCTGCCAGAAGATCAGGGCTTGATAAACCGTCTTGGATTTAATAATGAAGGTGCGTTCGGGGTGGCCGAACGACTGAAAACCATCAACAGGAAATGCGTGGTCGGCGTGAATATCGGTAAAAACAAAGATGTTCCGAATGAGGAAGCTACAGATAATTATCTAAAGAGTTTCGATCTTGTTCATCCGGTCGCTGACTATGTTGCGGTGAATATCTCATCGCCAAACACGCCAAATCTGCGTGAGCTTCAGAAAGCCGACAATCTAGAAGAACTGCTTGTGGCTTTGACTTCACGAAACAACGAGCTTGGGAGCAGACCGATTTTGGTAAAAATCGCACCCGATTTGAGGAAAGCCGAAATTGAAGCAATTGTCGATATGTGTTTGCGTCACGGAATCGACGGCATTATCGCGACGAATACAACTATTTCGCGGGACGGGCTGAGATCCAATATTGATGAGTCTGGCGGGTTAAGCGGAAAGCCGTTGGAGCAGAGATCAAACGAGGTGATCACAACTATCTATCGTTATTCGAAGGGAAAGCTGCCGATCATCGGTGTCGGCGGGATATTCAATGCGGAGGATGCGTTCGCGAAGATCGCAGCCGGAGCTTCGCTGATACAGGCTTATACGGGATTTGTCTATGGCGGACCCTCGTTTGCCAGAGACGTTACTAGTGGGTTGGCAGAGATATTAAAGGAGCGGGGATTTAAAAACCTCGATGATGCAGTCGGGTCGAAAGCCGTCTAACGTCTTTTTCGTGCGGCTAATTGTTTGACAGTTTTGCTCAAGACGATATAATTATCGTTTTGCCTTTTACCGAAGTTTTGGCAAATTGAAATCATATTGACAATGATCATCGATCTGGCCAGTGTTGGAAAAAATACGAAGACGATCGAACTCGAGTTCGATCCGGCCAATATAGATCTGGATGACGGAATGCAGCTTGCGGAAAACGCGGCGTTAAAGGGCGAGATCAGCCGCGACGGTACGCGAACGCGGGTTAAGGGCAACATTGCAACCGTAGTTGCGACTGAATGTAGTCGCTGTCTTGAGCCGGTTGCAAAAGATATCGACCTTGATTTCGTGGCCGTATTTGTTGACGCTGCGGACGAGCCGACTGCCGATGAGTTAGAACTCGCAGTCGAGGAACTCGACGAATCGCTCATCACGGACGACACGATCGACATGAGCGAGGTTGTTCGTGAGCAATTGATACTTGCGATGATCGAAAAGGTGCTTTGCCAGGAAGATTGCAAAGGTTTGTGCCCGCAATGCGGCGGGAACCGAAATTTGATAGATTGTAAGTGCGAAGAAAACGTTATTGACCCTCGATGGGCCGCACTAAAGAATTTGAAATAGCCGCCAGCGAGCGGCCGACCTTTTGAGGTTTTAATTATGCCAAATCCAAAACGACGACACTCACATGCACGCACGCGTACGCGCCGCGCTCATGATGCTCTAAAAACGCCACAGTTTTATGCCGATAAAGATTCGGGTGAAACAAAGCAGCCGCATCGCATCGATCCAAAAACCGGTATGTACAAAGGCCGGCAGATAATCGATGTCAAAGACGCCGAATAGTCCGTTGAAAATTACCAATTTTTGAGTTCTAATTCTAATCAATGACAGCACACAACGCGGGAATCATCGGGATGGGACACTCTTATCCGGAGGGCATTTTAACCAATGCTGATCTGGAAAAAATGGTCGACACCAACGATGAGTGGATAACCTCGCGCACCGGCATCAAGCAGCGTCATAAGGCCGCCGATAACGAATACACTTCGCAATTCGGCACCCGAGCCGCGCTCCAGGCACTCGAACGAGCCAATCTCAAACCCGAAGACATCGACATTATCGTCTGCGCGACCACCACGCCGGATCAGATAATGCCGTCAACAGGTGCGCTGATACAGGCACAGATCGGTGCGGTCAACGCCGCCGGAATGGATGTGTTTGCTGCGTGCTCAGGATTTCTCTACGGCCTGACGATGGTCGAATCGATGATCAAAACCGGGCAGATAAAGTATGCTCTGGTCATCGGTGCCGAGGTATTGACCAAGTACGTGGACTACACCGATCGCGGAACTTGCGTAATTTTTGGTGACGGAGCCGGAGCCGCTGTGCTTGGTCCCGTACCCGAAGGCAAAGGAATCCTCGCAACCAAGATCAGATCTGACGGCCGTTACGAAGAGCAGCTTTATGCTCCCGGCGGTGGCACTAAACTCGGAACGACACACAAGACGATCGACGACCGTGAGCATTTTTTCAAGATGAAGGGCAATGAGCTTTTCAAGGTTGCCGTTCGTTCGATGGCTGATATTTCCGCGGAAATGGTCGAAAAGGCCGGGTACACGGTCGATGACATCGACCTCGTCATCCCGCATCAGGCAAATCAGCGGATAACTGATGCTGTAGCTTCGCGATTGGGCGTGCCTGAAGAAAAAGTTTATTCGAATATCGCTAACATGGGCAATACTTCGTCGGCGTCGATCCCGATCGCGATGGATGAATGTATCCAGTCGGGCCGAATTCACGAGGGCAGTTTGGTATTGCTCACCGCATTTGGCGGCGGCGTGACGTGGGGCGGAACGGTTATTAGATTTTAAATGAGTAAGACGGCTTACATTTTTCCCGGTCAAGGCTCGCAAGCCGTCGGAATGGGAAAGGATCTGTTTGATAATTTTGCTGCTGCACGCGAAGTGTTTGAGGCGGCGGATGATGCACTTAGTTTTTCGCTATCGGAAATGTGTTTTTCGGGCGACGAGGCTGATCTGCAATTGACCGCGAATACGCAGCCAGCGATATTGACCGTGTCGATAGCGGCATATACAGCGGCTCGAGCAGAAGGATTGCCGGAGCCTGACATGGTCGCGGGGCATAGTCTTGGTGAATATTCCGCGTTAGTTGCGGCTGGGGTTTTGAATTTTGCGGATGCTGTACAAACCGTGCGAAAACGCGGAACGTATATGCAGGAAGCCGTTCCCGTCGGTGTAGGAGCGATGGCGGCGATACTTGGGTTAGACGTTCCGACGGTCGAGGCCGGTTGTGCTGAGGCGGCACAAGGACAAGTTTGTTCACCAGCGAATATTAATTCGCCTTCGCAGATCGTCATTGCCGGAAACAGCGACGCGGTCGATCGAGCTTGTGAGATATTGAAAGAAAAGGGTGCAAAGCGGGCGATCCGGTTAAGCGTCTCTGCACCTTTTCATTGTGCATTAATGATGCCGGCACAGGAAAAACTCGCGGCTGATTTGGCAACGCTGGAATACGGAGAATTTTCCTTCCCTGTATTTCACAATGTTGACGCTGCAGCAAATACGGATGCCGGATCGGTTTGTGACAGACTTACGAAGCAGGTTTCATCGCCGGTTCGCTGGCTACAAACCGTTGAGAATATGTCCGCCGCGAGCGTCGAAAATTTTATTGAGATCGGCCCGGGCAAGGTTTTGACGGGGTTGGTTAGGCAGATAAATAAAGAAGTTGTCTATGCCAACATTGAGAATTCTGAGAGTCTAAGAAATACTATAGATACGCTATAAAACTTTAAGGAGAAAATATGTCAGAAGTACAAGATAAGATCAAACAGATAATCGTCGACGAACTAGGTGTTGACGAGGCTGAAGTTACGGAAAATGCACGGTTTATCGAGGATCTCGGTGCGGATTCGCTCGACCTCGTTGAACTCGTGATGCGATTCGAAGAGGAATTTGACATCGAAATTCCTGACGAAGATGCAGAAAAGATCCAGGGCGTTCGCGATGCGTATGCCTATGTTGAGCAGCACAAAGCTGCTTAGTTGGTAAATAGTGATGAGTGGATCGTGAATAGAAATTTGCTCTATTCACGATTCACTATTTCACGATTCACAAAGATATGAAACGTCGAGTAGTTGTAACAGGACTCGGTTTGGTTACGCCTGTCGGAAATGATGTGCCCACCACGTGGGACGCGTTGATGAACGGCGTAAGCGGTGCAGATGCGATCTCGAAATTTGATGCCGAGAAATATTCGGCCAGATTTGCCTGCGAAGTAAAGGGATTTGACGCCCTCGATTTTCTCGATAAAAAAGAGGCCCGCCGGATGGGGGCCTTTACGCATTTTGCTTTGGCGGCTTCGGACGAAGCGATGAAGCACAGCGGGTTGGTTATCGACGAATCGAACGCCGAGATGGTCGGGACATATATCAGCTCCGGCATCGGTGATTTCTGGGCGATCGAACGTGAGCATGAAAAGCTGCTCAACTCGGGCCCTGATCGCGTGTCGCCGTTCTTTATCGTATCGGCGATCGTCAACTTGGCGGCCGGCAACGTCTCGATCCGTCATGGTGCCAAGGGGCCGAATTCGGCGACGGCGACGGCTTGTTCTGCTGGAGCCCATGCGATCGGCGACAGCTTTCGCATCATCGAACGCGGCGATGCCGACGCGATGATCTGCGGCGGGGCCGAGAGTGCGATCACGCCGATGTCGGTTGCGGGGTTTGCATCGATGCGGGCTCTTTCGACGCGAAATGACGACCCGAAACACGCTTCTAGGCCATTTGACCTCGACCGTGACGGCTTTGTCATCGGCGAAGGTGCGGGTTTATTGATCCTCGAGGAATTGGAATTTGCTAAGGCTCGCGGAGCTAACATTCTTGCTGAGATAGTGGGCTACGGAATGAGCGGCGATGCGTTTCACGTCACTATGCCGGATGAGACCGGTTCGGGTGCGATACGCGTTATGCAGCGGGCAATTAAAGACGCGGGGATCGAGCCCCATGAGATCGGCTACATCAATGCTCACGGTACCTCGACGCCCTACAATGATAAATTTGAATCGCTCGCGATCAAAAAGGTTTTTGGCGACAGTGCGTATAGTATTCCGGTCAGCTCGACCAAATCAATGACCGGTCACGCACTCGGTGCTGCTGGCGGGCTTGAGGCTGTTTTCTCTGTCAAAGCAATGATGGAAAACAAACTGCCGCCGACGATCAACTACGAAACGCCCGATCCTGATTGTGACCTCGATTACATACCTAACACTCCGCGTGATGCTAGGGTCGATTATGTGTTATCGAATAACTTTGGATTTGGCGGGACTAATGCGTGTTTGATCTTCAAACGATACAGCGAATAGTAGGCTTTGGGAAAGCGTCTTGGCTCAATTGAGGTCGGGACGCTTTTCTTATATCCTACAAATGAATGACCATTCATTTTTGATATGAAAATAATAGTTTTAATGAAACAAGTCGCCAATAAGGATGCGGTCCTGAGGATCGCGGGCGACGAGAAATGGATAAACGAGGCGGACGTCGCTCAGCAGACAAATGAGTCGGACGGCTACGCACTGGAAGAGGCTCTTCGTACCGTCGAGGCAAAAGGCGAGGGCGAGGTTGTCGTGTGTACGCTTGGGCCACAGTCGGCAAAGACCGTTATCAAAGACGCTCTTGCTCGCGGTGCGAATCGTGCGATACACGTCGTCGTCGATGACGCAAAATCGCTATCGGCCTATCAGATCGCAAAGACCATCGCCGATGCAATTCGAGAAGAGAATGCGGATCTCGTGTTCACCGGCTTGCAGTCAGATGATGCGAGCTACGGCCAGACGGGCGTTATTCTTGCTGAGCTGCTTGGTATACCTCACGCGACCATCGTGATCGAGGTCGACCGCGAGAGCCTGGGCGACACGCTCCGCGTCAAACGCGAGCTTGAGAGCGGATGGTATCAGTGGTTCACCTACAAACTGCCTTCGCTCCTGACGATCCAGTCGGGAATTTCACAGATCCGCTACGCTTCGCTCAAGGGCATCATGGCAGCCAAAAGCAAAGAAGTCCGTGAGGTCACGCCGTCGGTCGAGGCGTTTGCCTCTGCCGCAAAGATCGAAAAAGTTTATATGCCGCTCAAGACAAAGCAAACGCAAATACTCGGTAACGGCGACGCTAAAGCCGGTGCGGTCGAGCTTATAGAAAAATTAAAAACGGAGGTGCGGGTAATATGAGCATCCTCGTATTTATCGAACATAAAGATTGCGTACTGAATAAAACGTCGCTCGAGGCGGTCACTGCCGCTCAGTTGATCGGTAAGGACCTGGGGCTAGGCGTAACGGCTGTCCTGCCGTGTGACAAAGACTGCTCACTTGCGCAAGAGATAGCCGGTTATAACATCGAAAAGGTGATCGTCGTTAAGAACGACAAGCTCGGCATCTACACGCCCGATGGTTACGCTGATGCATGGGAACAGGTCATTAAGGCTGTAAACCCGCAATACGTCGTGATGTCACATACCTATCAGGTGCGTGATTTTGCACCGAAAGTCGCTGCCCGTTTGGGTCGCGAGGTTGTCGGCGATTGTATCCGTTACAAAGCGGATGGCGGCAAACTCGTGCTGACACGACGTATATTTCTCGGCAAGCTCGACGCTGACGTTAGCCTAAATGGCGACGCTCCGCATTTTGTTACATTCCAGTCCGGGTCGTTTCGCGGTGATGCTGCGGAAAAGGGAAGTGCAGCAGTTGAAACTATGGACGTTTCCGTTGGCGACATCCGCATGACGCCCGAGGCCCCGTTTCAGGAAGCAAAAGCATCTGTCGACCTTACAAAATCAGAGATCATCGTCGCTGTTGGACGAGGTATCAAATCGCTGGAAAACATCGCCCTCGCGCAGCAACTCGCTGACGCACTAGGAGCGGATCTCGCGGCTTCGCGTCCGATCTGTGACAGTGATTGGCTGCCTATCGACCGACAGATCGGTTCAAGCGGCCAGACGGTCGCCCCAAAGGTCTACATCGCTCTCGGCATCTCAGGTGCGATCCAGCACATCGTCGGTATGAAAAATGCCGGAACGATCGTTGCGATCAACAAAGACTCCGAAGCCCCTATCTTTGATATTGCCGATTATGGCATCGTCGGCGATCTTTTTGACGCCGTTCCGGTAATGATCGAGGAAGTTAAGAAAGCAAAAGCGTAAGAATTTAACCACGAAAATACACGAAATGTACACGAATAATAAATTCCCATTCGTGTACATTTCGTGGTTACCTCTCTTAGCCGGCCGCAGCGGCTTCGAGGTCGGCGATTATTATCTTTGTCATTTTGAACATCGCCTGGGTTACGCGCATAGAGCGCGCGCGATCGGGGTGTGAGAGATTTTCCATCGGATACCGTGGCGTTATTTGCCACGAGACACCAAATTTATCGATAAGCCAACCGCATGGCTGCTGCTCGCCGCCTTCGCTAAGGCCGTCATAAAGCAGATCGATCTCGTCTTGCGTATTTGCTTCGATCATAAGGGAAAACGCCTGTGACATCACAAAATTTGGATGGGGACCAGCGTCGTAGCAAAGAAACCGTTGGCCTTCGATCTCAAAACTACCGCCAGCAACATTTCCGTCCGGTCCGGGAATGGTAGATGTGATACGGCAATCAGGGATCACCGATGAATAGAATTTCATAGCCTCGACGCTCTGGTCGTTGAACATGATAAAGGTCGTTACTTTTTGCATGATTTATTTTTCGATGATTCTAGACCGTCTGAGCTTTGCCGTTCAAACTCTCGAGCAGTACATCAAGTTTTTCGTATCCCTCTGTAACGCCGCGTTCCATGCCTGACTGGATCATGCCGTCGCGGTCCTGGACGGATTGAAACACCGATTGATGAACGATACGGCTACGACCGCCACCGAGGTCTTCGAATTTTGTCGTGCCCATTATGACGTGGCCGCGTTCGGTGCCCATTATGACGTGGCCGCGTTCGGGCAGGCCGTCAAACTCAAATGTGCCGATGATACGTTCAGGGGCGAGAACCTCATGGTTCACCCCGAAGAAGGCGTATTTATGACCGGCCCGCTCGTGAGTGAATCTGTACGAACCCCCTTCATAGCATTCCCATTTGTCTATCGTCATAGTCAGGTCATTGGGGCCGACCCACTGAACGTATAGATCCGGATCGGTATACGCTTTGAATACAAGCTCGCGCGGAGCGTCAAATTCGCGAATGATAAAAAGTTCCTGTTTGCCGGGTTCGGCTTTTACCTCTGTTTTGTTTGCCATTTATTTTTCTCCAGTTTTATTTATTTTCTGAAAAGGGAAGCATCGGTGCGACAGTTGCATCCTGTTTCAACTTGTTCAATAACTTATCCAGCCGCTGAAATTCGGCTTCCTTAACGGCTGCAAATTGTTTGATCCATTTTTCAAGCTCTTTCATAGGTTTGGGATTTAAATAATAGATCCGTTGCTGGGCACGTTTCTCGACTCGGACAAGCTTTGCCTCACGAAGCACTTTCAGATGCTGCGAGATCGCCGGCGGGCTCGATTTGAACTTGCCACAGATATCACCTGCCGAGATACCATCGTTGGCGACGAGCATCTCAAGGATGTTTCGCCTCGTCGGTTCTGCAAGTGCGTTGAATGTGTCCATGAACTTTATAATAAAGTAGATACTTAATTAAGTCAATGACGAAATAAGAGAAAATAGCTTTGCCCACGAAATACACCAAAGGCACGAAATAAGAATCAATCTTTTTTCGTGCCTTTGGTGTATTTCGTGGGCTATTTTCTTAGATAGATGCCGCGATCGCTTCGTCGAAGATCTCTAATGCGACATCGACGTGTTCTTTTGCCAGGACAAGTGGTGGCGACCAGCGAATGCTGTTCGAGCCGCAGCCGAGGATGATGAGCCCTTTATTAAAGCAGGCCATTTCGATGCGGTCACGGAGTTCAGGATCAGGTTCACCGACCGCTCCATTATTCGACGGTTTGACGAACTCGACGCCGAGCATCATACCCAGACCGCGAACGTCGCCGATACAATCGTATTTGTCTTTCAGCCTGTTTAATCCGGCTTCGAGATAGGCTCCGACATCGCGGCTGTTATCGACGAGGCCGCCTTCGAGCAGTTCGATAGTTTTTAGAGCAGCGGTAAGGGCGACCGGGTTGCCGCCAAATGTCGATGCGTGGGCACCCTTGTGCCAATCCATGATGTCGGCACGTGCGGTGCATGCTCCGATCGGCATACCGGATCCGAGGCCTTTGGCCATGCAAACAATATCCGCTTTGACGCCTTCGTGATGGTCGAGTGCGAACATCTTGCCCGTGCGGCCCATGCCTGATTGCACCTCGTCGACGATCAGCATGATACCGTGCTCGTCACAGATGCGGCGAAGGGCCTTGACGACCTCCGTCGGAGCCGGAACATAACCACCTTCGCCCTGGACAACTTCGAGGATGATACCGGCGACCTCTTCAGGAGGCGTGGTCGTATTGAAAAGAGTTTTCTCGATCCAATCGGTAGTGCCCATACAGCATGCACCATCATCACATTTTCCCTTATTAAACGGACAGCGAAAGCAATTTGGATAAGGCACGTGAACGACGTCGAGTACCTGGCGAGCGAAACCAAGACGCTGAGCCTTTTTTGACGAGGTCAGAGCGAGTGCTCCAAGCGTCCGGCCATGGAAAGAGCCAAAGAATGAGATAAACTTTTGCCGCTTTGTGTGATACATCGCGAGTTTGAGTGCTGTTTCGATCGCCTCGGCACCACTGTTAGCAAAGTGCGTTTTTGTCGGGCCGTCAATCGGGACTATTTCGTTGAGTTTTTTGCCGAGCTCCGGCATGTGCCGGTAATAGAAATCCGTGCCGCAAAGATGGATCAGCTCACTAACCTGTTTTTGTATAGAGGCAACTACCTCAGGGTGGCAATGACCGGTCGAGCAGACAGCAACGCCTGCGTTACAGTCTAGAAAGACGTTGCCGTCCGGGTCGGTGATCCAAACGCCGCTGGCATGGTCCGCAACCAATTTATAATCGGGACGCGGATAGCTTGGCGTGACATATTGGTGATCCGCGTTGATGATCTCAAGCGACTTCGGCCCCGGCAGTTTTGTTTTGATAACGGGACGCTGCAATTCTGTTGATGGTGTCATGATATTTCTTCTTTGTTGAAAACGATCAAGGTAAACCGGTGTCGAAAACACAGGCTTCTACATTGCGGAGAAACGAGATTAGTCGCCAGCGAAGAGATTCGCTCGCTGCTTCATGGGACGGAGTTTTGAGATGCAACGTGAGGTCATAGAAAGTGCTATCAATATAACCGAAATCAATGATGAATTCAAAAGGCGGATCAAAGGCGTGTTACGCAGATTTCTGTCTTTGCGGTGCGGCGTGAAATAATCGAAGCATGGCATCATCAGAAACACATCCGAACCGGCTCATTGATGAGACGAGTCCATATCTGCTCCAGCACGCTCACAACCCCGTAGATTGGTATCCGTGGGGAGCTGAGGCGTTTGAGCGGGCAAATGCCGAGGACAAACCTGTACTAGTCAGCATTGGCTATTCGGCGTGTCATTGGTGTCATGTGATGGAGCATGAGTCGTTTGAAGACCCGGCCGTCGCTGCGGTGCAGAACGAGCATTTCATCAACATCAAAGTCGATATGGAAGAGCGTCCCGACGTCGATCAGATCTACATGAACTTTGTTCAGATGACGACGGGTCGCGGCGGCTGGCCGATGAACGTGTTTCTGACGCCCGACAAACGGCCGTTTTTTGGCGGAACTTATTTCCCTCCGGCTCCGCGCTACGGAATGCCAAGCTGGCAGCAGATTTTGATCAGCATTGCCGAGGCTTATAAAAACAAACGTGACGAACTGGAAACGTCCGCAAATAACATAGTCACTGAACTGCGGCGGATGAGCGTGGTCGAGGCGGCCAGCGGAACGCTATCAGCGGATATGCTCGACGCGGCTCAGGCGAGTTTTGTGCGGACTTTTGACACGGGGGATCCGGATGCTCGGCTTCTCGCTTCGAGAGTCCGGGGTCGACGCGCGCGTCGTGACCCACCCCGTGGACGCGACCTGGCTCACCGACCTCGCGCGGCTCCTCGGCGCGACCTTCATCGGAGTGTCGATCGCGCTCCCCGAACAGATGCGGTTCGCGATCGAGGTGGCCGAGCACCTGGAACGAGAGAAGGTCGACGCGAGGCTGGTGGTCGGCGGCTTCGGCGCGCGCGGGGCGGCGAGGGAGGGCTTGCCGCCTCGCCTGGAGATCCACGATGGCGCCGCCGACCTCCGCAAAGCGAACCTGGCCGAGCGGTGACAGCGCGCCGGCGCGTGCTAGAGTTTTTTCATCGCCCAGCGAAACCGACCCCCGGGTCGCGCGTAGGTCTTCCGAGGTACTTCGCATGCGTCGCTTGCTCGCCATCCTCCCCGTAACCATTGGCCTTCTGGGCGCTTGCTCGAGCGATGACGACTCGAGCACGCCGAACGGCGGCGGCGGCGCGACGACGTGTGCGGCGGATTCCCGCAAGGACATCTACACGCAGGGCCTGACGAAGCCGGCCGACGATCTCAGCGTGGTGCTCACGGACTCCGCCTTCACCCCGAGCTCGCAGCCTGCGCAGCCGGGTCAGGTGCAGAAGGGGATGAACGCGATCACGGTGGAGGTGCTCGACGCCGCCAAGCAGCCCGTCGACGGCGCCGCGGTGAAGCTCGATCTCTGGATGCCCGATCACGCCCACGGCAGCGCGCGTCCGCCCGTCGTCACCCCGATGGGCGGTGGCAAGTATCAGATCACCGAGGTGTGGCTCCCCATGGCTGGCCTCTGGCGCTTCACGATCACGGTGAAGCAGAACAACGTCGAGAAATCGAGCGTGTTCAACTTCTGTCTCGACGGCTGATCCGCGCTACTTCACGCAGCCGCTGACCGCCTTCTCCGGCGTCCATTCCTTCGTGCCGCTGGCGAGGTCGAAGACC
>JBGAUY010000034.1:0-29321 GCA_044228425.1 Pyrinomonadaceae bacterium
GACTATATCGTCCGGCCGTAACACGTTTACCTATTTATCAAACACTATGGGCAGTTCATCCGGGCTGCCCTTTTTTCGTGCCGCCAAACAATTTGTCCAACCAACTGTAAAGAGCTATATTCTAATCATCGACGAAAGGAGAACCCCCGAAACTATGAAGACGCTTTTTAGTTTGAGAACCGCGGCCGTAGCCCTGATCGCTATGGCGGCTGCAATATTTATGACCACCAATAACGAGACACTGACAAACGCCGCCGAACCTGTGGCGGCTAACCCGCTGACTGATAAGTGGACCGGCCCTTATGGCGGAGTTCCGGCTTTTGACAAGATCAAGGTTGCGGATTTCAAACCCGCACTTGAGTCGGCAATGGCCGAAAATCTCCGAGAGATCGACGCTATCGCAAATAACAAGGCCGCCCCGACCTTTCAAAATACAATGGTCCCGCTCGAACAATCAGGTGCCTCGTTAACGCGTGCTTCGCGGATCTTTGGTGTCTATTCGTCGAGTCTGGTAACGCCGGATTTTGCGCTCGTGCAAGAGGAAATGCAGCCAAAGCTTGCCGCTCACTATGACAAGATCACGCAGAATACTGCTCTATTTAGGCGTATCGAGACTATTTACAAATCACCGTCATACAAAAAACTCACCTCTGAACAGCAACGGCTCGTAAAGGTTACTTACGAACATGCCGTCCACTTGGGAGCCGCTCTTTCGGCGGAAAATAAAGCAAAGCTTTCAGAGGTAAATCAAAGACTCGCCGGGCTCTACACCAAATTCAACCAAAACCTTCAAGGCGAAGAATCAGAGCTTTTTGTGCTGATCGATAAAGAAAGCGACCTTGCCGGCCTCTCGCAGGGACAAAAGGATGGCGCCGCCGAGGCTGCCAAGTCAAAAGGCAAAACAGGCTGGATGATCCGCAACACGCGCTCGTCCGTCGATCCGTTTTTGACCAATTCTGAGAACCGGCCATTGCGCGAAAAGGTGTGGAAGATGTTCGTCAGCCGCGGCGACAACGGCGACGCCCGTGATAACAACAAGATCATCACCGAGATCGTCAACGCACGCACCGAGCGGGCAAAGATCTTTGGACTAAAGAATCACGCCGAGTGGATCCTGCAGGAGAAAATGGCGGCAAAGCCCGAAATCGCGGTCAAGCTGCTCGAAGATCTCTGGCCGGCCGCGATAGGCCGCGTTCGCGAAGAGGTTGCCGACATGCAAGCCTATGCCGACCGCCAAAAGGCCGGCATCAAGATCGCCGCGTGGGACTATCGCTATTACATGGAAAAGGTCCGAAAGGAAAAATACGATCTCGACCAGAGCGAGGTAAAACAATACCTGCAACTCGACAAGATGCGCGAAGCAATGTTTTGGGTCGCGGGCGAGTTGTTTAACTTTTCATTTACACCAGTAACCGGCATTCCGGTCATGCATCCTGACCAGACGGTCTACGAAGTTAAAAACAAAACCACCGGCAAGCACGTCGGGCTATGGTATTTTGACCCTTACGCTCGAGACGGCAAGGACAGCGGTGCGTGGATGAACCAATACCGCGATCAGTCGCGTATCGGCGGCAAAGCGATCAACACTATCGTCTCTAACAACTCAAACTTTGTAAAAGCAAAGCCGGGTGAGGCTGTGCTGATCTCGTGGGACGATGCGACGACGATGTTTCACGAATTTGGCCACGCTCTGCATGGCCTGTCGTCAAACGTTACCTATCCTTCGCTTTCAGGAACAGCAGTGGCGACCGACTATGTCGAATTTCCGTCGCAGGTTCTCGAACATTGGGTTTCAACACCCGAGGTTCTAAATAAATTTGCTATTCATTACCAGACGGGCAAACCGATGCCGAAAGAACTGATCGAAAAGATCCGTAAAGCATCGACCTTTAATCAAGGGTTTGATACCACCGAGCTGCTGGCGAGCGCGTTGATCGATATGCGGATACATATGTCCGGCGAGATGAATATCGATCCTGACAAATTTGAGCGTGACAATCTGGCCGCACTAAAAATGCCGGACGAACTCGTCATGCGGCATCGCACTCCGCAGTTTCGCCACATCTTTGGCAGCGATGATTATTCCGCCGGCTATTACAGCTATGTTTGGTCGGATGTTTTGCAGGCGGACGCATTCACGGCGTTTACCGAGGCCGGCGGCCCCTATGACAAAAAAGTCGCCGCCCGTTTGGTTAAATACGTTTTCTCAGTTGGAAATACGATAGATCCGGCAGACGGATTTAGAAAGTTTAGGGGCCGCGACCCTAAAGTCAATGCCCTGATGGCTGACCGCGGATTTCCGATGAAGAAGTAGTATTATTTTATCCCCAGATTCCGCATTCTGCGGTACAAATGGCTGCGGTCGACCCCCATGTCTTCCGCAGCCTTTGCTACGTTCCCGTCAAATTCGGCGAGTTTGTGCTGGATAAATTCGCGTTGATAGGCGTCCGTCGCGTCTTTAAATGTAGGAAAGCGAAAGCTGATCGCCGGCGTTTCGTTGGCGGTTTCAAGTTCGGGCAGATCATCAGCCGCGACTTTTGTCTTGCCGGACATGATCACGATCCGCTCGACGGTGTTCTTTAATTCGCGGACGTTGCCAAACCAGTCATTCGCTTGGAGGCTCTCGATCGCGTCCGCCGTAAATTCTTTAATAGGCTTTCCGTATTCAGCAGAAAATTTGCGGTTAAAATGCTCGACGAGAACCGGGATATCTTCGCGGCGTTCTCGCAGCGGCGGCACCTGGAACGGGATGACATTTAACCTGTAGAAAAGATCCGCGCGAAAATTACCGTCATCGATCAGACTGTCGAGCGGTTTGTTTGTCGCAGAAATTACACGCACATCGACCGAGACCGGCGTGTTGCTGCCAACCGGCTCAAACCTCTGTTCTTCTAAAACGCGCAACATCTTCGCCTGCACCCTTGGTGACATATCGCCTATCTCGTCAAGGAAAAGCGTTGCGCCGTCCGCCATCTCAAACTTCCCTTTCTTGGCACGCATCGCCCCCGAAAAAGCTCCCTTTGCGTGGCCAAATAACTCCGACTCGACCAATTCCTCGGGAATGGCGGCGGAGTTGATCTCTACAAACGACAGATTTCGCCGTTTTGACTGGGCGTGGATAGCCCTGGCTACAAGTTCTTTCCCGGTCCCACTCTCACCTGAGATAAGCACACGGCCATCGGTTGGGGCGACGATCGAGATCTGCTTTCGCAAAGCACGCATCGCGACCGATTCGCCGACCATAACGTATTGCTCGGCTATCTCGCTTTGAAGCTGTTCATTAACACGTTCGAGGTCGCGTTGACGAAGGGCATTTTTGACCGTGACGACAGTGCGTTCGAGGCTGAGCGGTTTTTCGATAAAGTCGAATGCCCCAAGTTTTGTCGATCTAACAGCCGTCTCAATATTTCCATGGCCCGAGATCATCACGACCGCAGCATCAACTCCCTCTTCTTTCAGCCTCGCCAGCGTGTCGAGCCCGTCAATTCCATCGCCAAGCCAAATATCAAGCAGTATGCAGCCGAAATTATGCGTCCGCGACATTTCGAGCCCAGCCGCACCCGATTCCGCCGTCTCGACAGCAAATCCCTCGTCCTCGAGCACGCCGCGCAGCGTGTCGCGGATCCCCCGCTCGTCATCAATTATCAGTATCGAATTCTGCATTTGCTATCCGTTCACCGGTATTTCAATTGTAAATCTTGCACCTTGCGGCTGGTTTGCCGCAACCACGATGCGGCCGCGATGCTCAGTAATTATACGTTTAACTATCGCCAGCCCAAGCCCCGTACCACGTCCTTTTGTTGAAAAATATGGCTGAAACAACTTTTGCAGGTCGATCGCAGGAATTCCTTTCCCGTTGTCGGCGATCTCGGCGACGATGATGTCGCGTGCCTGATCGTGCCGAGTTGTGATCTCGATCCGCCGGTCGCTCTGTTCAGCAACAAAGGCCTCCGCAGCATTTTCGATCAAATTTACAAAAACTCGTTTTACCTGTTCCTCGTCGAGCAATACCTCGGGTAAATCCTCGCCCTCGGCAAAGTCGATCGACACGCCGGGAAATTTACCCTCAAACCCTGCGATCGCCTGATAAACGACTGCATTGACATCGCCGGCCTCAAGCTTTGCGTCCGGCAGCCGTGCAAATCGCGAAAACTCATCGACCATCGATTTCAGCGACGAAACCTCACGCAAGATCGTCGCCGTGCTCTCATGCACGACATCTCCGATCGGGCCCTTGTCATTGATACGCTTGCCGAGACCCAGATCTTCATGCCCTGTCCGGTCAAATCTTTTTGCGATACGCTCAGCCGAAAGCTGTATCGGCGTCAGCGGATTTTTGATCTCGTGCGCCATACGGCGGGCTACCTCTTGCCACGCCGAAGCACGTTGTGCCGCTATCAGCTCCGAAAGATCCTCGATCACAAGAACGACGCCGCTGTCCGCAGGTAGAGCCGACGCGGTTATCGCAACTGTCCGTCCGTCTGCGGCATTAACATCGCCGTTCGAATTAGCAGGTTTGAGAACCGTCTGATCCGACGCATTGCCGACACGGCGGGCACGCCCTATCAATCTTTCAAAAACTTTCAGATCGTCACCTTCGGCGAGATCCACTACCGAAACTCCAGCAAAATCATCTCCCTTTAACCCCAATATCTCGATCGCCGCACCGTTTATCGTGCTGACATGATCGTCCGGGTCAAACGAGATCACGCCTGTCGGCAGTGTGTCGAGAACCGTCTCGATATACCGGCGGCGTTCAGCGATCTCAACGGCGTTTGCCTCAAGCCGAGCGGACATATCGTTAAACGCATTTACGAGGATCGCAAGTTCATCCTCGGCGAGTACATCGACGCGATGCGTGAGATTCCCTCTCGCGATCTCACTCGCCCCCTCGGCCAGTGCCTTGATCGGCGTCGTCAGCCCGCGAGCAACATAAAACGCTACCCACGACGAAGCGAACATTAGCAAAAATGTCAGCACCCCGAGCGTCAAAAGGCCGATGCTGCGGATCGTGGCCTGTTGCTTTCCCAGCCGATCCAATTCGGCGAGGGCATCGCGTACGGCGGGTGATTGCTCGGCGGAGCGCGTCTGCTGCAAGACCTGCTGCGGGATCTGGGAAAACCAGCGTTCGAGCGCTCGATTCAAAAATAGATACGAAAACGCCGCCATCGCAATGATCGGCAGCAGGCTGACGGCAAAGAAATATATCAGCAGCCGCGTCTTGATCTGTGCACCCAGCTCAAACGTGCGGCGTTCGCGGATAAGCTTGATAATGCTCCGCAAAAAAATAAATCCAAATACGATGAACGCGATGAAATTGAGCGACGACAATGCATAGAGCATTATCAGATCGCTCGAAGATTCGATGGCAAATGTCTTCCAGAGATTTGATGACTGCAGCATTACGAGCAGCGTCAGTGACGCGGCCATCAGCAACCCGATGACCCACGGCATCTTTCGCCTTTTTACTTTCGTCACGCCGTTTTCCACGTGTGCAAGTTTAACATAACTGACGTCGCCAAATACGGGCTTTGCCGTACCGTCGCTTATCAGATAAAATCAACCGAACCTGAAGCATATGCATAACATTTTCTTCGACGACAAAGGGCAGATCCGCAGCGGCTGGCGGGCGGTGACATTTCTATTTTCGTTTCTGCTGATCGCGTACAGCCTGATATTTCTGAGCCTGATCGTGCTATCGCAACTGCAAGGCAGCGAATCGGTCACCGGCTATCTTCCGCTACTTATCCCGTTCACGATCTCGTCGATCATCGCGATACTGCTCGGCTGGCTGTTTGCAAAACTGTTTGAAAACCTGCCGTTTCAAGTCCTCGGCATCTCTTTTCAGGGTAATTGGTTCAGGAATCTTTTCGCCGGGCTCGCGTTAGGGGGCATTGCTATCGGGAGTGCGGTCTTAATTGCCGTGATGTCCGGCGGGATGAGTTTGACGCTAAATCGCGATTCGTCCGGCTCGGCTATTGCGACAACGCTAGCGGTGACGCTCGTGATCTTTATCGCCGGAGCCGTTTCCGAAGAGACGCTCTTTCGCGGCTATATGCTGCAGACATTTGCCCGCTCGAACCTAGTAGTTTTCGGCATCGGCTTCACATCACTGCTCTTTGCATTCGCCCACAACGCCAATCCCGACGCGGGACGGCTCTCGCTGCTCAACACATTCTTAGCAGGGATCTGGTTCGCCCTCGCTTATCTAAAGACACGCGACCTGTGGTTTCCGCTTGGTTTACATCTGATGTGGAATTGGCTGCAAGGCCCGGTCTTTGGAATAAACGTCAGCGGCATCGCTCAATTTAGTCCCGACCCGCTGCTGCGGGCGACCGACGCCGGCCCCTTCTGGCTCACCGGCGGCAGCTACGGCATCGAAGGCGGCATCGTCTGCACCATCGCGATCGTTATCTCAATGGGTTTGATTTATTTCCTGCCGGGTATAGGTACCGGCGATACCCGAAACGTATGAAGAAAATATTACTTTGGCTCGGGCTATTGGCTTCTCTGGCTTCCACCCTATATTGTTTCATCGGCTACGTGATGTACGTATGGCTTGGAGCGACCCCAAACTATCCACGTGAAACAGCTATATTCGGCTCGTTAATCTTTCTTATTGGAACTATTGTCTTTTTTCTGTCGACATTGGTGTTCTCGATCCTTCTTTGGAAAATACCGGAAAAATGACCTATGCGGTCTGAATTTTGAAACTAATATCCACCGCTCTCGCCGAGTGCGTCAGACGCCCGACGGAGATCAGATCGACGCCGGCGTCGGCATACGAACGGACGCGGTCTAGGTCCATGTTGCCGGAGGCTTCGATGAGGACGGCGGGGTTCATGTCGCGGGCCATCTGGACGAGCTTTGCGGCTTCGTCGGGAGTTTGATTATCAAGCATCACGATCTCGGCACCGGCGTTTATCGCCTCGCGAAGCTGTGCCCAGTTCGTCACCTCGACCTCGATCTTGTGCAGATGCCCGGACGTTGCCCGTGCGGCCGCGACGGCCTCGGTGATGCCGCCGGAGAGTGCGATGTGGTTGTCTTTGATCAAGATGCCGTCGTCGAGGCCCATGCGATGATTCTTGCCGCCGCCGATGGTGACGGCGTATTTCTCAAGCATCCGCAAACCCGGCGTCGTCTTTCGCGTATCGACGATACTCGCACCCGTGCCCTCGATCGCTTTGACAAAGGCTCGCGTGAGCGTCGCGATGCCGGACATCCGCTGTAAAAGATTAAGCGCGACGCGTTCGCCGGTGAGCAAAACGTCAGCGTAGCCTTTGAGCGTGCCAAACACCGTGCCTTCTTCGACCTCGTCGCCGTCGTTAAACGTCGTTTCGATCTCGGGGATCTCAGGGTCGAGGTGAAAAAACACCGCTTCGGCGACATCAAAGCCGCAGATAACGAGAAACTCTTTCGCCAAAAAACGCCCTTGGCCGCGCGTATCGGGTGCGACGGTCGCCCGCGTGGTAATATCGCCGCGGCCGATGTCCTCCGCCAAAAATTCGCCGATCGCCGACATCACATCGCCATTTTCAAGCCAGTTCATATTCTTATCAGACTAATGCAGAAGCCCGCGCGTAAGCAAGGGCTTAACTCTCAAGTTGGATGTTAAGCCCTTACTAACGTGCGGGCTCCTGCATTTGATGAAAACCGCCCGGATTGACATCTTTCGCGGTCAAAGTTATCCTCGTCGCATCACAACAGGAGACAGGACTATGAAGAATCTATCCGCACTCGTTATCGCAGCCGTCGTTTTGTTCACCGCCGCGTGGGCGTGCAACATGAGCACGGCAAATCTCAGCAGCCTTAAGACCTCAAAGGACCGCGAGGGCAAGCAGGAATCGACCAGTTTCAAAGGCGGCGAGACCATCTACGGCCGCGCCGTTATCGCCAACAACGGCGGCAAGGTCAAGATCAAACTAAAGATCATCGTTGACTCTGCCGAAGGCATGACCAAAGGCGATATGGTCAAAGGCTCCGACGTCACCATCGATATGGACGGCGACGGCACCGGCATCTATTCGCTCGCGGTCCCCGTCGGCGTCAAAAGCGGCAAATACATCCTCACCGCCGACATGGTCAACGATGCCGGCGAAACTAAGGACACAAAATCCGTCACGCTCGATGTTACTGATAGTTAGATTGGCTACTTTATCGGAGCCTCGATCTTTAGGTTAACGTCGTAGTCATATTCGGTAACAACACGATAGACGAGAGGGTCAATACGATCTTCGAACACCATCTTGATCAGCATTCCGTCTTTGTTGTACCAACAAGACCGGCTATTTTTTCGCACATGGGAGCCATTACTCAAATTAAGGGTAATGGTCTTAGTCATCTGGTAGTGATCGGTCACAACTCCATTAAGTTTCTCGGTTCCTAAATACTGATAACTCTGTTTAATATCCGGCTTTGATGGGGCGATACCAGAACCACTACCGCTACCCGACCCGGACGCTCCCGTAAACTGTTGGGCTTCTTCTTTCTTCCATTCTCCCTCGTTCAGTTTTACGTATTTGACGTCACCAATCCAAATAACCTCGGTTCGTGTTATTCCCGTTATGTTCTTTTGTACAATAAGAGCCCGAGACCTGTCCGGAGGAAGCTGTTCCCTCATATATTCCGTTGACGTACCCGCGTCGTAACCAGTCCTAGACTCATTTTCCCGATACTGAACCAGCGCACGCTTAACCGTCGCGAGTTCGATAAGTTCATTGAACTTTGCTTCGGTAATATCTTGCTTTTGTGAGAACGAGCCAGATACGAAAACCCCAAGCAAGCAAAGTGGAAGTAAGGCAAAAACTCTTCTATTCATATGATCTGCTGCTATCCAAGAGCGGCCAAATTACTATTCAGCGTCGCGATCTGGCTTTCGAGTTCGACAGCGCGGTCGCGGAGTTCGGTGACTTTTTCGGCGGGGGCTCGGTCGACGAAGTTTGCGTTTGATAGCTGGCCGTCGAGACGCGTTTTCTCTTCGGTGAGCTTAGCGATCTGATTGCTGAGCCGTGTGCGTTCGACGTCAAAATCGATCAGCCCTTCGAGCGGCACGGCGAGCCGGGCGTCGTTTGTCACGGCCTTTGCCGAGGCACGCGGAACGTCGAGTTCATCACCGATAACAAGGCTTTCGGCTTTTGCAAGCTTTAGTATCTGAGCTTCGTTGGCACGGAACACGTCTTGAAACGCCGCGTCCGCCGCGACATGCACCGTAAATTTGATCGCCGTCGAGATATTCATCTCCGCACGGATATTTCGCACCTTTTTGATCAGCTCAATGACCGCCGACATCTCCGCCTCGGCCCCCGTGTCGATCGCACGCTCGTCACCCGGCGGAAACGAAGCGAGCATTATCGTCGCATCCGCTCCGGTATAAGCCGCGTGATGCAGAGCGTTGGACGTGCCCGGCAATTTCTGCCAAAGCTCTTCGGTCAGATACGGCATGAACGGATGCAGCATCCGCAGAGCGATCTCCATGATCGTGACGATACGCGTCGTAGCCTCAGGGCTGCCCGCCGTGATCTCGTCCTTAACGAGCTCAATATACCAGTCGCAAAAATCGTCCCAGAAAAAGTGATAAAGCAGCGAAACGGCTTCGTGAAACTGATAAGTATCGAGAGCACGGTTGACCGCGAGGGCGGTCTTATTCAACCGCGAGACGATCCATTTGTCGGCAAGCGAATCGGCGTTCATCAAACTCGCATGATCGACTGCCGCTCCCTCAGCATTCATCAAACAAAACCGCGTCGCGTTCCAGATCTTATTAGCAAAGTTGCGATACGTCTCAACACCAACATCATTCCAACGAATATCCGCCCCGGTCGCGATCGACGCCAGATAGATACGCGTCGCGTCAACGCCAAATTTGTCGAACATCTCGATCGGATCGACGCCGTTATTACGCGATTTGCTCATCGGCTTGCCGTCTTTGCCAAGCACGGTGCCGGTGATGACGCAATCTTTGAACGCGGTCTTGCCGACAAACTTTTTCGTCAGCATCATCATCCGCGACACCCACAAAAACATAATGTCGCGGCCGGTGACAAGCACATCGGTCGGGAGGAATGAATTGAGATCATCAGTCTCCGTCACATCGCCGTTCCAGCCAAATGTCGAAAACGCCCAAAGGCCTGACGAGAACCAAGTATCAAGCACATCACTGTCCTGCGTCAGTTCCCGACCGCCGGCCTTTTCTTTCGCTTCTTCGGCGGTGCGTGCGACAAAAACATTTCCGTCCGCGTCGTACCACGCCGGGATCTGATGCCCCCACCAAAGCTGCCGCGAGATCGTCCAATCCTTGAGGTTTTCAAGCCAGTTCGTATAGACCTTTTCGTGGGGAACCTGCGGCGAAAAATGCGGCACACCTTCGTCCCGCATTAGTTCAAGGGCCATGTCACGCATCTCATCCATCTTCACGAACCATTGCTCCGACAGGATCGGCTCGACCACCGTCTTGCACCGCTCGCACACTGGCAAAGTGATCTCGTAATCATCAACCTTTTCAAGCAGCCCAAGCTCGTCAAACATCGCCACGACCTTTTCCCGTGCGGCAAAACGGTCCATCCCGTCAAACTCCGCTCCGGCGGCGGCATTCATCGTGCCGTCGAGATTCATCACGAGCAGTTGCTCAAGGCCGTGGCGCTCGCCGACTTGATAGTCGTTAGGGTCGTGCGCGGGCGTGATCTTGACCGCACCCGTGCCAAACTCAGCATCGACGTATTCGTCGGCGATGATGGGTATCTCGCGGTTCGTCAGCGGCAGCAGGATCGTCTTGCCGACGAGGTCTTTGTAACGCTTGTCGCTGCCGTTCACGGCCACGGCAGTATCACCAAGCATCGTCTCCGGCCGCGTCGTTGCGACCGTGATCGTCTGGCCGCTGTCCTTGACCGGATATTTTAGATACGTGAGCTTGCCGTCTTTCTTTGTTTCTTCTTTTACTTCGAGATCGGAAAGAACCGTCCTGTCTTTCGGGCACCAGTTGACGATACGTAAGCCCCGATAGATCCAGCCTTCGTCATAAAGCGTGCAAAACACATTGCACACCGCCAGCGACAGGCTTTCGTCCATCGTAAAACGATGCCGCGACCAATCGACCGACGCTCCTTCGCGACGCATCTGTTCGGTGATGGTGTTGCCGTACTGCTCTTTCCACGCCCACGCACGCCGTACAAACTCTTCGCGGCCGATGTCCGTAGGCTTTTTATGCTCGTCCTTTTTTAGCTGCTCGACGACCTTGCGCTGGACGCTAATTCCCGCGTGATCCGTTCCCGGCAGCCACAAAGTGCGATAGCCGAGCATCCGTTTCCAGCGAACGAGCGAGTCCATTATTGTGTGCTGCAGAGCATGGCCCATGTGCAGCGAGCCCGTTACATTCGGCGGCGGGATGACGATCGAATATGGTGTAGCATCCGGATCTGTATTGATCTCAGGCGCAAAAAAACCGCTCTCTTCCCAGCGTTTGTAATGATGTTCTTCGGCCGATTTGGGGTCGTAGGCCTTGTCGAGTTCCATAATCAGTTGCGCAGTGGCAGATAGCAGAAAGCAGTAAATCCTAACTGCCGACTGCTGCTGCCTACTGCTGCTTATCTTCTTCTAGTGCTTCGCGGATAAGCTTTTCCGCGATGCGAGGAACGGCGTCCTGTGCGATCTCGCGAATGACGCGGTCCGAAAGCTTTTCGATGACACGCTGTGCGATCAGAGCTATCAGTTCTTCGGACGGCTCCTCAGTCGGTTCGGCCGGAGCGGCAAATGGCTGCTCAAAATGCTCTTGCGGTGCCTCGTCCACGGGCTCAGTCTCAACCAAAGCAAATCTCGGCTCAAAACCGGACGCAACCGGTGCAACAGGTGCGATCTCTTCGTCAACAACACGCTCAAATGGCTCACTCACCTCAGCAACCGGCGGTTCCTCAGCCGGCATCCATTCAAAATCTTTTACCGTCGCCTGGATCGTTTCGGCCAAATGTAGCGGCTCCACGTCACCGTTGGAATGCGGGCGCAGGGCCTCGATCATTTCATCGTCAAACGAAGCATCGTCAAACTCAGTTTCGATCGCCGGTTCACCCTCTTCGACAGGATAAGTTCCGTTAAAAGGATCCTCCTCGGTGTCGTAGTCCTGTATCGGCACCGTCTCGGCAAAGCTGTTTTGATAGAGTTCCTCAATGTCCGCCGTCTCGGGTGTCGGTGCGGACGAGGACGAATTTAGCCCCAACAGGTCGTTAACGCGGGCGACTAGGTCGTGTATCGACTGAAAAGGTTTTGTCAGGAATCCGTCAGCCTCGACCCGCTCGGCCTCGGTCTGGTCAAACGGCTCGAACGAACCGACGAGCAGCAATACCGGTATATGCCGTGTTGCCTCGTCCTGTTTGATCATCTCGCAGATCTGATAACCATTCGGCCCCGGCATCTCGACATCAACGAGCACGATGTCCGGCTGCACCTCGATAAATCTCTGCATCGCGGTTTCGCCGCTGTCGGCCGAAAACACTTCGACGCCAACGTCGACAAATGACATCTCGACGACCTTACGGATCGTGACCGAATCGTCAGCTAGCAATAATTTTGGTTTTGTCACAACTAAATCTTATCAGATAGGCGCCCGTTTTCGCGACTGATTTGCGAGGTCGGCAGCCAGCTTGATCGCGGCGATCAGGCTCGATTCGTCCGCGATACCTTTGCCCGCGATGTCATATGCCGTGCCGTGATCGACGGACGTGCGGATCAGTGGCAGGCCGAGCGTTACGTTCACTCCCGAACCAAACGCAAGCGATTTAACCGCGATCGTCGCCTGATCGTGATAAAGAGCCACAACTGCGTCAAACTCACCGCCGGCACATCGCCCAAATATCGTATCCGGCGAATACGGCCCACTAACGTTTACCCCAGCAGATTTACTCTCCTCAATGGCCGGTATGATCTCGTCATGCTCCTCGCTGCCAAACATCCCGCCCTCGGACGCATGAGGATTTAATCCTGCGACCGCTATCGTGATATCACGCCCGAGCAGCTTGCCGATCTCGCGGTTCGCAAAGCTGATAAGATCCACAAGAGCCGCTGTTTTTACACGCTCGATCGCCTTTGTCAGCGGCAGATGGGTTGAAAGCAGCACGACCCGCAGTTTATCCGCAAAAAAACTCATTCGGAAATCCGTCGTGTTAGTAAGTTCGGCAATAAACTCGGTATGTCCGGGATAGTTAAACCCGCCAAGAGCAATCGCCTTTTTGCTGATCGGAGCGGTACAGATCGCATCGATCTTACCTTCACGCCAAAGTTCGACCGCTTTTACAATGTACTCCGCCGACGCCTTGCCTGTTACGGCCGCATCAACGCCCATCTCAAACTCCGTCGGCAAATTTTTGAGGTCAATGATCTCGACATCGTCGAGAGCCACGCCCAATTTTACGGCTAATCTCCGTAAATGTGCCTCGTCACCGATCAAGACACACCGACAGGCCGCCCGAATCATTTCGTCTGAGATGGCTTTGATAGTAATTTCCGGCCCTATGCCAGCGGCATCGCCGATCGTGATACCAATTGTTGGTTTATGTTCGGACATCTCAGTTATAGATTATTAGGTTGATGGCACCAGCACAAATAAAAAAATGAGAACCGATCGTTTTCGGTTCTCACTTCTCAGCTTTCCTTTTTCAGTTTGCCTAATCCGCGTGCCGACGCATAAAGGTCGGCACGTCCAGGTTTTCGACCGGTTCAAGATCATCAGCAACGTAAGGAATATGTCTCGGTGGGACCGGAGCAGCCGTAGCGGCGGCCTCAGCGGCTTTTGGTGTCGGGATCGTTGCTGCGATCTGCGAATCAAATCCCGTGGCGATGACAGTGATATGGATCTCGTCACCCATGTCTTCTTTGATGACGCTACCCCAGATGATGTCGGCGTTGTCGTCGGCCTCGGTCTCGATCATACCGATCGCGTCTTCGACCTCGCCCAGCACCATATTCGGCCCGCCGGTGACGTTGATCAGAGCGGCTTTTGCACCCTTGATCGAATGTTCTTCGAGCAATTTGTAATCAAGAGCCGCCCGCATAGCTTTGGATGCTGCATCTTCGCCGTCGCCTTTACCGATCCCCATTAACGCAACGCCCTTGCCACGCATAACGGTGGTCACATCGGCAAAATCGAGATTGATGATACCTGGCGTGATGATGAGATCAGTAATTCCCTGTACGGCACGAAGCAGTACGTCGTCGGCACGACGAAACGCTTCCATGATAGTGATCTTTTCCTCGACCTCACGGAGTTTTGAATTCGGGATAGTAATAAGGGTATCAACACATCCGCGAAGTTCAGCCAGACCCTTCTCCGCCTGTGCCATCCGCTTTTTGCCCTCGACCGCAAACGGTTTTGTTACAACAACGACCGTCAAAGCCCCCAGCTCGATGGCAAGCGAAGCAACGACCGGAGCCGCGCCCGTCCCCGTCCCGCCGCCAAGGCCCGCAGTTACAAATACCATGTCCGACCCCTCAAGCACGTCGAGCAGTTTTTCGGTGTCCTCGAGAGCGGCGGCACGTCCGATGTCAGGGTTTGACCCCGCACCAAGACCGCGTGTCGATTTGCTGCCGAGCTGGATCTTCATCGGCGCCTTTGACGCGTTGAGCGCCTGCAGGTCTGTGTTGGCGACGATAAATTCGACGCCCTTGATACCCGCGTCGATCATCCGGTTTACGGCATTGCTGCCCCCACCGCCGACGCCTATTACCTTGATCCGCGCTCCCGTTATTGGCGGTTCGTCGATAAACATTTTTATGCCGTTGGTATTCATTTCGAGGTCATCCATTAAGGTAAAGTTTCCCATAGCGGAAATTACAGATCAGTACAAAAATCAAATTCAGGGCGTGTTACTAAGTCGCTAGATATTGTATTACCGGGTGATTATCATACAACCGTTTGCGGTAAATTCAAAATCCCACGTAACATTTATTTAAACTTATCGCGAAAATTTCCAAACCAATCCGCTACTTTGCGCACCGAGGATCTGTCCTCACGCCCGCCGTAACGTAACTGCGTGTGCATCGACCTAAGCGCCAGCCCGCAAGCCGTCGCCCAAGCCGGGCTTTGCACCTCTTCGACCAGGCCGCCAAAATATGTCGACTCGAGATATCCGACACGCGTCGGGGCATCAAATATCTGCTCGGCGATCTCAGGCATACCGCGAACTAGCGACGCCCCACCGGTCAAAAACACGCCGCCCGAAACCTGCGCCTTGGCCTCACGCAGCTCCTTTGCGATGTGCTGCATCAGCTCGACCGCACGCGGCTGCATGATGTCGCAGAGGATCTCTTTTGACAGCTCACGCATCTCGCTGCGGCCAAAGGATTCGATCTCGATCAACTCCTGCCGCTCGTCCTCGCCGATCAGAAATGATGCGACACAGCCGTGTTGGTGCTTGATCTTGTCAGCCTCAGGTATCGAAACACGCAAACCTGTCGCAATGTCACGCGTAAAGAGCATCCCGCCAAACGGAAACACCGCCGTATGCTGCACGGCACCGCGGCCAAATATCATCAGGCTCGTGATCTCAGAGCCCATATTTACAACCGCACAGCCATATTCTTTATCGTCGTCGGTCAGGACGCTCTCGGCGGCGGCGAGCGGCTCAAGGACGAGCTTTTCAACCTCGATGCCCGCCCGTTTAACAGCCTTTTCGAGATTTTGGCGAACCGCGCTCGGGCTTGTAACAATATGGACCAGCGCCTCGAGACGCGAGCCGTTCATCCCGACCGGTTCGGTAATGCCGTCCTGTCCGTCGATGATAAATTCCTGCGGCAGACGGCTGACGATCTCCCAACCCGGCGTCAGCGGCATCGCACTGGCGGAATCTACCGCCCGCTCGGTGTCCTCGTCCGTGATCTCTTTGTCAGGGCCGGCCACGGCGACCACGCCGTTCTTATTCTCACCACGCAGATGCTCACCCGATAGATTGACAGTCGCAAACTCGACATCCAGACCGCTGACGCGTTCAGCTTCGCTTACGGCCTTGCGGATCGCCTCGGCAACCGCCTCGGTCGATGTTACAACGCCGCGACGCAAGCCCTTAGACTCAGCCTCACCCGCTCCGACAACATTCATTTTGCCGCTCGGGTCGTATTCACCGATCACGCACCGCACCTGATCGGTTCCGATATCGAGCCCTACAGCCTGTATTTCATTACTCATATCGACACTCAAAATTCGAGATACTGTATCACCGGCGAAGCCCCGCCGACATTGACCGATTTGATCTTTGCACCTTTGCCGGTGACGACCTCGATTGCGGTTTTTAGGCTTTTACCTAGGTTGTCTTTGGCAAGCAAAACCGAGATCGTCCGGCCCGAATCCTCGACCACCGCCGTCGGCTCCCGGACATCGGTCAGATCAACCTGTTTTACTCGGGCCATCAGATCAAACTGTTTCCACTCATCAAGCATCTTTTTATAAAGCTTGAGGCGTGCAATATTCTCAGCCGGCGCTTTTTCGGTTTTTGCCTCGTCCCAGCCGTGAAGAACAAAAGGAAAGTCTTTATCGACACCATTCATCGCCGACAATATGGTTCCCTCACCGTCTACGAGAAAATCACCGGCTTTTAAATGCACTATCGCTTGCGGCACACGCTCGACGACATCAACACGAATTCCGGCGGGCAGCATCCGTGAAACGGACGCGGACTTAACGAACGGAAATTTCTCTATTTTCAATCTGATATCGGCAAGATCCGCATTCCACACGCCCGGTTTTTCGGTTTCAGACGACACAATTCGGCGAATATCCTCGGCCGGCGTCCGGTTCGTGCCCCGAACCTCAATGTTGCGAACCTTAAAAAATTCCGAATCGGCCGCCGAGCGGTAAAACGTAAATCCAAGCACCGCGATCGCCACGATCAGGACACCGCTTATCGCAAGCGGCAGCCCAAATCGGCCAAAATTTTGCGACACGCCGCCGCGTGACAGCTTTGAAGACGTAACACGCCGCTTTGCGGACGTCGTCCGTGATCTGGTTGTAGCTCGTTTCTTCTTCGCCATTTTAGAAATTAATTTCTCTTCTTCAACTCTTCCACGATCTCATCCGACAACCGCGTCACGCTGCCCGCACCTAGCGTAATGACAAGATCGCCCGGCTGCAGATGCTCGCAAACCTTTTGCGTTGCGGTATCGATATCGCCGATGTACGTAACATTTTTGTGGCCAAAACGCTTGATATTTTCGGCGAGCACCTCTGCCGTGATGCCCTCGATAGGCTTTTCGCTTGCGGCATAAATGTCGAGCAAAAACAGCACGTCGGCGTTGTTAAACGCAACGACAAAATCGTCCATCAGCTCCTGCGTTCGCGAATAGCGATGCGGCTGAAAAACGACGACGTTTCGCTTGCCGCCCGAGCTGTTTTTTGCCGCCGAAAGCGTTGCGAGTATCTCAGTCGGATGGTGGCCGTAATCGTCAACAACCGTAACACCGCCAGCCTCGCCTTTGAACTGAAAACGGCGATTGGCGTTCTTAAAGCCCTCAAATGCCGACACGATCTTGTCGAACGGAACTTCCATCTCTAACGCCACCGCCGTCGCTGCTAAAGCATTATACACATTGTGCTTACCGGGAACAGGCAGATGTATTCGCCCAAGGTCGATGCCGCGTTTCCAGACCGAGAACGACGAGCCAAATGCGTCGTCATACTTAATGTCGTGTGCCGAAACGTCAGCCTGGGCAGTCATACCGTACGTCACACGGCGGCGTTTTATGTTCGGTATTATTAGCTGCACATTCGGGTCGTCGAGACAGATGATCGCCGCTCCAAAAAACGGCACTTTGTTCACAAAATCGGTAAAACATTGCACGACGTCGTCCATGCCCTTGTACGATTCCATGTGCTCTTTGTCGATGTTCGTCACGACCGCGATCGTCGGGTAGAGCATCAGAAACGAACGGTCGCTCTCATCGGCCTCGGTCACAAACCAATCGGACTGTCCCAGCCGCGCATTGGACCCCAAAGTTTCTACGACACCGCCAACAACGGTCGTCGGATCAAATCCTGCATGGCCCAGAATTGTCGCGACCATCGATGTCGTTGAGGTCTTGCCGTGAGTGCCGGAAACGGCAACGGCGTAAGGCTTGAGCACCATCAGTTCGGCCAGCATCTCAGCACGAGGAATGACAGGGATTCCCTTTTCCTTTGCAATGACGACCTCGGGATTGTCGTCTTTAACTGCCGACGAGTATACAACGACCTGCGCATCACCAACATTTTCAGCCGCGTGGCCGATGTATATCTTTATACCGCACTCAGTCTCAAGACGGTCCGTATTCTTTGATTTATTCGCGTCAGAACCGCGCACCTCAAAACCAAGATTGGACAAAACCTCGGCGATGCCGCTCATTCCGATGCCGCCGATGCCGATAAAATGTATGCGTTTTACGTGTCTAAACATTTAGTTTCAACTCTTCGATCAGATCTACTGTTTTTTGTGCTGCGTCCCGTCGACCCAAGGCCCTCGCGGACGTTTCCATCGCGGTTATCGTGTCCGGTGAAGCAATTAGCTCCAAAATACTGTCGGCAAGTGCTTCGCCAGTGAGGTCACTTTGCAATATCATCTTTGCCGCACCCGCCCGCTCAAGAGCCTCGGCATTCTTTCGCTGATGATCGTCCGCCGCCGTCGGCAGGGGAACCATTATCGAGGCCTTTCCGGCCGCCGCAAGCTCTGCACATGTCGTCGCACCCGCTCGGCAAATCACGAGGTCGCTCTTGCCAAACTCGACAAAGATATCCGAGATAAAAGGCCTTACATCCGCCCCCGAAAACGCCGATTCAGCATACGCCGTTTTAACATTATCAAAATCCGACTCGCCCGTCTGATGTGTGATGGTCAATTTTTCGGCAAACGGTTTCAGCTGTTCGAGCCCAGCGGTCATCGCCGTATTAATTGCCTTTGCTCCCTGCGAACCACCAAAGATCAGAACGTGAAACTCGTCGGTTCTAGACTTTGCCGCAACCTCAAAAAACTCTTGTCGAACCGGGTTACCGGTAACAACACCTTTTTTGCCAAAAAACGCGAGAGCCTCATCAAATGTCAGAGCTGCCTTGTCAACAAACATCGCGAGCCGTCGATTGGTAAATCCCGGCAACGCATTCGAATCCATCACCAGCGTCGGCACACCCATGATCGCCGCCATTAGCAATACGGGCCCCGACACATAGCCACCCGCGCCGACCACGACATGCGGCCTAAACTGACGGATGATCCGCCGTGCCTCAAGAAAACTCTTCGGCAGCACCGACAGCCCCTTGATCTTGCCCACAAGCCCGACATTTTTAAGCCCCGCACTGTTTATCAACGAAAGCTGATATCCGCTGTCGGGAACGATCTTTTTTTCGAGTCCGCGAGCCGTGCCGACAAAAAGCACTTCGGACTCGGCATCGCGGGCCATGATCTCGTTCGCCACGGCAATTCCCGGATAGATATGTCCGCCGGTCCCGCCGGCTGCTATTAATACTTTCATTTTGAGCCAACTATCTTCGCCGCTTAGCGACACGCCTTTCAGGCCTATCCTCGACCGCTCCCGCAAATCTGGAGATACTCAATAAAATACCCACGCCGATCAGCGTCACCACAACCGATGAACCACCATACGAAATGAATGGCAGCGGAATCCCCTTCGCAGGCAAGATCGAGATGACGACGCTGATGTTAAACAGCGCCTGTACGATAATACCGGTGATAATCCCGATCCCGAGCAGCATTCCAAATCTGTCTGGTGCCATCACGGCCGCTCTGGCTCCACGCCACAACAATAAACCGAACGCAATGACGACCGCCAAAGTTCCGACAAGCCCAAGTTCTTCGCCGACGACCGAAAAGATAAAATCCGAGTATGGATACGGCAAATAAAACAGCTTTTGATGGCCCTTGGCAAAGCCTTCGCCCAGCACGCCGCCCGACCCGATCGCGTATAGCGACTGCACAACCTGATACGCTTCGTCGTCGGCATATTTGAACGGATCCATAAACGCCATCATCCGCTGCATACGAAACGGAGCAAGCAAAATAGCCAACGTACCGCCCACAACCATAACTGCCGCGACTGCTCCTATATGGACGAGCCTCGCTCCGGCGGCGAAATAAACTGCCGAAAATATCGCACATAGAACGATCGTCGTGCCGAGATCCTTTTCAAGGAACACTAAGCCGCCAAGCAACCCTAAACCCAATAAACACGGCAAAACGGTCTCGCGAACGCTACCAACGACATCCTCTTTTTTGGTCAGGTAATACGCAAGGAATATCGGCAAAGCGAGCTTTGCAAGCTCCGAGGGCTGAAAAGAAAATCCGGCAAACCGGATCCAGCGTCTTGCTCCGTTTATCTCCGGAAACCCAAATACAGCTGCCAGCAATATGCATGTGACAGCCAACCCGCCATAAACGACCCAAGACTTTTCAAAAAAATGATAGTCAATGCGGCTGACGACATACATCGCGATCAGCCCGATCAGCGTAAAGCCAATCTGCTTGTAAAAATATGTGTTTTGACTGACGCTATCCGTCTCTTTGAGCGAAAACATCGCCGACGCACTATAGACCATCATCGCGCCAAACAAGGCGAGCACCGCCGCGATGCCAAACATAAACCAGTCTATGTTTCGTTCCTGGGTCATTTTCAAATTTCAGATATCTGATCTCAAATATCTGCTTTCGCTGTACCACCGTCAGGTATTTTCAATACCGCATTCTTAAAAACAGTTCCCCGTTCTTCGAAACTATTGAACATATCAAAGCTCGCACACGCCGGGGCAAGCAATACAGCGTCACCGCTCACGGCCGCCTTAAATCCTTTCCCGACAGCATCTTCCATCGTCCCCGCACGAATTATCTCCGAGTGGCCGGTAAGCTGCGATTCGATATTGTCGGCATCTTCGCCGATCAGAATTAACGCCCGCACAGAGCTTTCGATCAGCGGCACAAGCGGAGCGTATGGAGCATTCTTTCCTTTGCCGCCGAGGATAAGCACCGTTTTGCCTTCACCGCCGCTTAGGGCCTCAAGCGCCTTTGATGTTGCATCGACCGAGGTCGCTTTTGAATCGTTGTAAAACCTGACGCCCTCGATCTCGGCGACAAATTCGATGCGATGCTCGACCCCTTTAAATTTCTTGACCGTCTCACGCATCGATTCGGAATCAGCTCCACAAGCAATTCCCGCCGCAAACGCCGCTAGGACATTCTCGACATTGTGCAGACCTTTGAGAAATATATCTTCACGTGTGGTCAGCACCTTTTCTTTACCGTTCGCACGACAGACAAGCTCGTTTCCACGCAAAAACAGCCCGTCCCCAAGCTCGCGTTGTACGCTAAACATCACGACATTAGCCAGCAGCCCGTTCGCCCAGTCCGCCGTAATCGGATCATCGGCATTTAGCACGGCGACATCGTCGGCTGTCTGGTTCATGAAAATGCGGTGTTTAGCCAACGCGTATTCGTGAAAGCCCTCGTAACGGTCGAGGTGATTTGGCGTCACATTAAGGCAAAGCCCGACATTTGGCCGAAAATCGACGATCGTCTCAAGCTGAAAGCTGGAAAGCTCGGCTACCGTCCAACCATCATCGACGGATGTTTCTGCGAGACTCAAGAGCGGCGTGCCGATATTGCCGCCGACTTGCGTCGGAATACCCGCGTCTTTTAACAATTCGCCGATCAAAGCGGTCGTCGTCGTTTTGCCGTTCGAGCCGGTGATGGCGACGATGCGGCCTTTCATAAAGCGATACGCCAACTCAACCTCGCCGATAACCTCGCCGTCTTTGCGGTCAACGTAGCGAGCTGGGATCGTGTTCGTCGGCACGCCGGGCGAGATAACGACCAGATCGATCTGATCGAGCAGCCACGACGGAATATCGCCGCCCATCAGCCCGACATTCAATTCAGTTTTCAAAGATCTAGCTGCATCCGACCAGCTTTCAACCTCACGTTTATCGTGCAGAGCAACCGTAGCACCACGATGAGCCAGAAATCTCGCCGACGTAACGCCGGACTTTCCCGCGCCCAAAACCAGTGCTTTTCTACCCTCAATGATCATCAATTCCCGATCTTGGTCCACCTGGTCCGGACCGGACCACAACTTATCGCAGTTTCAATGTGGACAAACTCAACAACGCAAACAGTATTGCCACGATCACAAACCTAAAAACGATCTTTGGCTCTTTCCACCCGGACATCTCGAAATGATGATGCAGCGGCGTCATCTTGAATATTCTTTTGCCTGGTTGGCCATCACGCTTTGTCAGTTTGAAAACTGATACCTGGGTCATTACTGACAACGCCTCAATAATGAAAACGCCGCCGATAAACGGCAGCAAGAATTCTTGCTTCGTCAAAATGGCGACCGTTCCAAGTGCTCCGCCGATCGCGAGCGACCCAACATCGCCCATAAAAACCTCAGCGGGCGGCGCGTTATACCATAGAAACCCGAGGCTCGCACCGGCCATAGCTCCGCAGAATACCGTCAATTCAGCCGCCGCCGGATTATGCGTGATGTCCAAACGCTCAGCCCAGCGTGCATCGCTAGCGACATAAGTCAGAGCGGTCAGCGCGGACATCGCAATAAACGTTACGCTAATGGCAAGCCCGTCAAGCCCATCGGTAAGGTTTACGGCGTTAGATGAACCTAGTAAAATGAAGGCAATAAACAGTAGATATAACCCCGCCGGAATAACGCTGGCACCAAACGGAAGTGCCGTCTCTTTGAAAAACGGAATGCTTAGGTTCCACGAATAGCTTGTAAAGAAATACAGAACGCCCCAAACGAGCAGTGCGGTCAATAACTGCCCCGCCAGTTTTTGCTTGCCCGTCAGTCCGAGGCTGCGTTTCTTAACGATCTTGATCCAATCGTCAGCAAAACCAACCGCTGCAAACAATGTAGTCGCCCCTAACGCAAGCCAAAGATAGAGCCCGTCAAGTTTGGCCCAAAGCAGGGTCGAAATAAAAACCGAGCCGATCACGAGTATCCCGCCCATCGTCGGTGTGCCTTTTTTCTCGATATGCGACGCCGGCCCTTCTTCGCGGATCTCCTGGCCAAATTTCAGTTCGGCAAGCTTACGGATCACCTTTCCACCAAACAGCAGCGAGATCAGCAGGGCGGTGATCGCGGCTATCGCCGTTCGAAATGTCACATACTGGACTACGTTGAAGACCTTATAAAAATAAGGCGAATCGTATTCCGACCCGTAATTTCTGAAAAGAAACTGATAGAGGAAGTGATATAGCATTTCGCGTCAGGCTTTGCCCGTATCCTCCAATGCAAATTTTTCCAACAACTTCTCGATAACCTTCTCCGTCCGTACACCACGCGAGCCTTTGACGAGAATTACATCGCCTTTTGTCGCCATGCCCGCAACAATATCGCCCGCCGCGTTAGAATCCGCCGCAAACTGAGAATCTGCGAGCCCCGCAGATATCGCACCGTCGACGAGTTCCTGTCCAAACCCGCGAACGCCGATCAACATATCTATACCGCTCGCCGCGATCGCTTCCCCCGTCTCGCGGTGAATCTCGGCCGCGTCCGGACCAAGCTCAAGCATCTCACCCGCGACTACGATCTTTCGCTGACCGCTATTGCTACCTTCAACAAGCGTCGCAACCATCGACCGCAAAGCCGTCGGATTCGAGTTGTACGAATCGTTAATTACGGTAAACCCGTCCGCAAAATGCAGCACGTCGCCACGTTGCGGTGGAGGCTCAACGGTTTTGAGGCTCTCGCCTACTTCAGCAACGGTCATCCCAAAACCACGTCCAACCGACGCAGCCGCCAAAGCGTTTAGAATATTATGCTTACCATTCAGCGGAAATGTCACTTCAGCTGCTTCGTCGCCAAATACTAGCGTAAATGTCGTCTCGCCAAAACGCTCAAATCTGATATTTTCCGCACGTACATCCGCCTCATTTTCGATGCCGTACGTCATCGTCCGGCCTTTGCTCAGCGGCTCCATCGCCGCGACACGTTCGTCGTCAGCATTGAGCACAGCAACTCCGCCAACCTTCATCCCTTCGACGAGCTCGGCCTTTGCCTGTTGGATCCGTTCGATCGAACCCAGGTGCTCAATATGTACCGGCAGCACATTTAACTCAACTGCAACATCGGGCGGCGTTATGCGGCACAGACGGGCGATCTCGTTATTGGGTGTGGACATTCCCATTTCCAAAACGGCAACGTCATAGCTCTTGTCATTGGCCAAATTAATGACCGTCAACGGCAGCCCTAGACCGTTGTTGTAATTTTTGATATTACGCAACACCTTGCGTCCGCTCGATGTTAGAACGTGGGCAGTAAGCTCTTTGGCGGTGGTTTTGCCTGCACTTCCCGTGACGGCAACGACTGGCTTATTCCATTCGAGATAAATCCCGTGTGCCAACCTCTGAAATGCAGCGATAGCATCGTCGACAAAGATCAAGCGGTCTTGAAATGGTTCGAGAGCGGCAATGTGTTCCTCGTATCTGTCCTCGCGAACCACACAAGCAACCGCGCCTTTTTCAAATGCCGCCGTGACAAACGGCGTCGAATCGTCAAAATCGCCGTTAAAACAATTGTCCTTGTATTCGGGCTGCGATAGTGCAAAAAACAAACCACCAGGCTGAACCTCACGCGAATCGATAGCAAAAGAACCCACTTCGCGGCCAAGCAAAGCGGGGTCTAGGGTGGACGCCTGAGCGTTCATATATCCGATGGCGGTTTCAAGTTTCAAGTTTTCGTTTCTGCCGGTTCTGCGATCTCTATAAACGTCATCCGCCTTTTCAATGTAGCGGTCATTTTACCTTTTGCATCAAGCTTTTTGTCGGTCGTTTTCTTGATGTCTTTCGTCTTGTTCTTATCCGCCGGATCGGTCGGCTTCGTCGTTGTTCCCTTTGCAGTCTTCTCGCCCGATTTTGGTTTGACCGCGTCAGCCGACGGCGTTTCAGGAATGTCGTTGCTCGCAACCAGCGTTTCCTGTTTGAAAGGCGCGTCTTTTGCAACCTTCATGTCCTCAAGTATCTGCTGTGCGACCTCGCGAAATACGGGTGCCGAAACCATCCCGCCGTCACGTCCGCCAACCTTTGGCTCGTCCATCACGACTGCGACAACGATCTCGGGGTTATCAGCCGGAGCCATCCCGATAAACGACGAGATATATTTCGATGAGTCGACCGATTTCGATTTCGCGTTAAATTTCCACGCGGTTCCCGTTTTACCCGCCGCGCTATAGCCGTTTAGCTGTGCCCGCTTACCGGTTCCGGTCAGCACGACCTGTCTCAACATCGTCCTCAGATCTCGCGCAGTTTGAGCGCTGACCACCTGTGTTTGCTTCGGTTCGGTGATCGTTTTCGGTTGCTCATTTGAGCCGCGAATTTCCTTGATAATGTGAGGTTGGACCCTAACTCCGTCATTTGCTATCGTCGCAAAAGCCCCTGTTATTTGCAACGCTGTCACGTCAATTTCGTAGCCGATCGACATTGACGCCAAGCTATCACCATTCCACTTTTCAGGCGACCTGACAAGCCCCTGTATCTCACCCGGCAGTTCGACGCCTGTCCTGGCTCCAAACCCCAGCCGCTGAACTAGCGAATAGAAATCTTCCTTGCCCACGCTCATGCCCGTTTTGATCGCACAGACGTTGCTCGAATGAGCTAGAGCCTGTGCATAATTGACGCGGCCAACGCCGTGCGAATCGGTAAATTTGTGATCCGCGACCGTGATCGTGCCGTTTCCTGCGTCGATCATATCGGTGGGCGAAAAAAGATGCTTTTCAAGCGCCGAGCCGTAGGTGACGAGCTTAAAGACCGATCCCGGTGAATAAACTGACTGGATCGCTTTGTTGCTGATATGCTCAGACGCGGCCTCGGTAATGACATTTGGGTCAAACGAAGGATAGTTTGCCATCGCGAGTATCTCGCCCGTTTTCGGCACCATCACGATCACCATTCCCGATTTTGCACCGGATGCACGCACCTGCTTTTCCAGCGACTGTTCCGCCATATACTGGTAAGCCGAGTTGATCGTCAGAACAATGTCACTTGGCTTTTCGCGTTCCGACGTGGTCTCGTCGTAAACGCGGCCCAGACGGTCTCTCTCTTGCAATGTCCTTATAACGGCACCGTGCAAGATGTCATCCTGCGATTGCTCGACACCGGCCTTACCGTCATCGTCGGCGTTGCTAAACCCAATGACTTGGGCCGCGAGAGTGTTATACGGATAGCTGCGTTTTTGATCTTCTTTCCAATGGAGCCCCGTAAAATTGGGCAGATCGCCTTTTTTCAGATCAGCGGTGTCGAGTGCTTTATTGTATTTTTGAGCCGTCTCGTCATCAAGCTTTTTGGCGATAGCAACATATTTCTTATTGCCTTCTTTGCCCTGCTTGAGTTGGGCGGCAAGTTGTCCGACATCTAGTTTGAGAGCTTTTGCAATGGTTTTTGCCGCTGCGTCGGTATCGGCTATCTCAGATGGATTTGCATAAAGAGTCTTAACCGGCAGGCTCATTGCGAGAGCACGTTCGTTACGGTCAAAGATCGTTCCACGCAGCATTCGGTCATGTTTGACGTCCTGACGCAGGTCGACTGCTTTTTCTTTGAGCCACGCGTGTTGGGTCACTTGCAGGTGAAAAAGCCGCACGCTGATGCCGCCGATCCACAGCACAAAGAACGCCACTATCAGCATAAATCGTGTAAAAGCGACCTGACGGAGATTTTTCTTACGTGATTTCGGAGATCTTTTCATGACGCTGCCTTTGAACTAAAAATGTTAGGAGTTATTCGGCTGACATTGTGCGTTTCGGTTGGCTCGCGGGCTTGATGTTCTTAACGAGCGCGGTCGTCACCGCTTGCGGAGCGGGTTTAACGAAAGCCGTTCGCTCGATCAGAGTTTTGTCAGGAGCGGCGGCAATTGTCGCAGCGGTGGGCGGAACCGCCTTGTCTTTCGTCACCGAAGTCAGCTGTGCCATCTGCGGCTGATCGGCACTCGGCTCGCCAAATCCAAGTTTCTTCGCGGCCTTTTTGATCTCCATCGGCGATGACGATACCTCACGCGCCAGCAGCAGGCGGCGTTTTTCGCTTTCGAGGTCATCGATCTGCTTACGCAGCCGCGAATTCTTCATCCCGTAGTCCATCGAAGAGAAATGTTGGCGCCCCGCAAAGAAGAATCCCGACACGACCAACAGGCCGCATACTAGGATCAACGCGTATGTCCGCCCGCGTTTTTGTTCGCTTTGCCGTCTTGCCGCCGCTTTTCTCTTGATCATTTGGGTTCCTCCAGGTCTGTTTTTACTGCTCTAACTTACGGCACGCTCTCAGCTTTGCACTGCGTGAGCGTGGATTTTCTTGCAATTCTTCGTCGGTCGCTGTGACGGGCTTTCGCGTCAAGATCTCGACCTTTTTCGCGGCTCCGCACATGCATTGCGGTATTCGCGGCGGGCAAAAACATCTGCCCGAAAGCTTTTGGAACGCCTGCTTTACGATCCTGTCTTCCAGCGAGTGAAAGGTGATGATCGCGAGCACGCCATTCGTTTTCAAAATATCTACCGCATCCGCCACAAACTGCTCGATGATGTCAAGCTCACCGTTGACCGCGATCCTCAGTGCCTGGAACGTCCGCGTCGCCGGATGTATCTTGTCCTTTGGGCTCGTGCGAACCGCCCTGCGAACCAGATCTGCAAGCTGCGTCGTAGTCTCGATCGGCTCGCCCTGCTCTCGCTTTTCAACTATCCACTTCGCGATCTTTCGCGAAACCCGCTCTTCGCCGTACTTATATATAATGTCGGCGATTTCTTTTTCATCGGCGGTCGCGAGTAGCTCAGCAGCCGTCATACCGCCCGATTCCGCGTCCATCCGCATATCAAGCGGACCGTCGAATCTAAAACTAAACCCGCGCGTCTCGCTATCAAGCTGCAGCGAAGAAACCCCAAGGTCCGCCAAGATCCCAGACGGCCTGTCTTTGCCCACCGCCGTCCGAATGTCCGCAAAATTTGCGTGGACAAACTTTACCCGCTTGCCGTAGGGCTTTAACCGCGTCTTCGCAAGCGTCATCGCAGCCGTGTCCTGATCGATGCCAATGACCTTCGCATCCGGGGAAGCCGCAAGAATTCCCTCAGTGTGCCCGCCGAGCCCAAGCGTCGCATCCACAAACAGCCCGCCTTTTTCCGGCTCGAGAAAACTCAAAGCTTCCGCAAGCAGAACGGACCGGTGTGCATTTGCGGCGTCAGATTCCGGCATATTCAAAGATCACTTTTCGGGCGTCATCCGTGCAGTTAAGCATTTTGAAATTCGTACGAACGGTTCCCGACGCCATCGCTTTTGGCGCTTATGGTCTTAAACAGTTGTATTAGGTGTGTGTGTTTACCTCGAAAGCCATATCGAGGTTATTTATACAGCAAATGAATAATACGCCGACTCTTCGCGCGGTGTCAAGAGAATATTTCATCAAAACACTTAATCATGCGTTTAAATATTTTGGTATCAAATCGACCCCGCATTTTAGGCTGTTTTTGTGTTTTCTTTGGGCGCTGATATAGGATAATAGGCGACCCGCTAAAAGCCTGATGACGCCCTTATTTTTGCAGCTAATAATTTTCGGTCTGCTTGCCGCGGCGGCGAACGTCCTCGGCGGGCTCGTGCTGTTCCCTTCGCAGTTGCATCAGAGCTACAAACGTTTTCTCAAATACCTGCTCGCGCTCGGCGCGGGGTTTATGCTGGCGGTGGCTCTGTTTGAGATATTGCCAAAAACGATCACGATATGGCAGGCGGCAAATCCGGGCGACCCTGAGAATCTTTACATGCCGATGATGCTGTTGCTCGGCGGATATTTGCTCACGCAGTTTGTCGAACATACCATCGCCCCGCACTTTCACCTTGGCGAAGAGATGCATTGCGACGACGACGACCACTCGCACGAGCTGATCTCGACCCGCTCGGCGTACACGGCGGTCGGTGGGCTGCTGGTGCACACTTTCTTTGACGGGGTAACGATCGCGGCGGCTTCGCAGATAGATGTTAAGGTCGGCTTTCTCGTATTCATCGCCGTCTTTCTGCACAAGTTCCCCGAAGGCTTTACGATCGGTTCGATGGTAATGGCAGCCGGCAAAGGCCGTCGTCAGGTAATGATCGCAACTTCGCTAATGGGGCTGACGACGTTTTTGGGTGTGATGATCTTTTACTTTATCGGTAACAACGCGGCTTCAGCCGTCGCCTACGCCCTGCCCGTAGCTGGAGGCGTCACGCTCTATGTAGCCGCCAGCGACCTCATCCCCGAAGTCAACCACCACGGCGGCAACAGCGTATGGGTCTCGCTCGCAGTCTTCGCTGGCGTCGCCCTGTTCTTCGGCACGCACGAACTCCTCC
>JBGAUY010000035.1:0-28960 GCA_044228425.1 Pyrinomonadaceae bacterium
CTTTGCCCGAATCGCAGCTTGACCGTTTTATGCTGCGGCTGCACATCGGCTATCCGGCTCTCGATGACGAACGCAGCATACTCCGCGATCGCGAATCCGCCGACCCGCTCAATGCCGTCGAAGCAGTCATGTCGCAGGCCGAACTGCTTGAGATACAAGCACTTGTCGCCGACGTACGGTTTGACGATGCTCTGCTCGACTACCTGCTACAGATCGTCGATCTGACGCGAAAGCACGAGATGATCGAGCTCGGCATTAGCCCGCGCGGCTCGCTCGCGCTGTTTCGTTCAGCACAGGCCCTCGCGTTTATCGAGGGCCGCGATTACTGCATCGCCGACGATATCAAACGCCTCGTAATGCCGTGTTTTGCCCATCGCTTGATCGTCGCTTCGCGCGGAGCAAATCTCCGTCATCGTACCCGTGAGGCCGAGCAGATCCTGCAAGACATTTTGCAACAAGTGAACGTCCCGATATAAGAATTGGCCCACGAAACACACGAAACACACTAAAAAAGAATTCTTTTACTTTCGTGTTTTTCGTGTATTTCGTGGGCAGTCCCTCTTAAATGAATCTTCGACTCGCCAGCCAGCTTTTTAGCTTTCGCGATCTGCGAAATGCCGCTCTTGGCGTGCTTGTCGTTATCGGCGGGCTCGCTCTCGCGGGTGTGACGCTTTACGCCCATCAGACCGGCAACATCCGCCTCGCGGGTATCGCTGCCGGGGCTTCGCTTGTTTTTGTTCTTATAATTTTGGTGTTTGTCGTGCCGCCGCTTGTCAGAAATGCGGGCCGCGAAGCGTCGCAGATGAATCTACCGTTCGAATTTACGACCGGCGGTGCGATCATGCTGGTGCTGATATTGATCGTCGGTTTTTCGGCATGGAACACGGGCAATAATCTGCTGTTTATCGTACTTTCGTTCCTGATCGCGACGATGATAGTAGGATTTTTTGCGGGTAGCATTTGCCTGAAAAAACTCGATATCAAGATGCGTTTTCCGGACACGATCTTCGCGGGTGAATCGACGCAGATACTCGTTAGCATTACCAATCGCAAGCTGCTTTTCCCTGCCTTTTCGGTCGTAGCCGAGGTTCGCGGTAAAGAGCGTGAGCGTTCGATCGCCGCGGACGATCTCGACGCAATACTGCCCGCGTGGATCGCGAAGCGACTCGGGCAAGCTCCGGTTATACGGCGAACACTCTGCCATTTTGTCTACATCGGCCGCAAAGAGACGGTCGAGGTAAAAACCGCACATATTTTCCCGCATCGGGGGAAACTCAGGATCAGGGATTTTGAGCTTTCGACCAAGTTCCCTTTTGGCTTTTTTCGCCACCGGCGGCGGCTGCCGGCAAAGGCGGCGGAGCTGATCGTCTTTCCAAAGATCGAGGCATTTGAACCCCAACTCGACCGAACGCCGATGAACGCGGGTGAACATTCCGTCGGACGTCGCGGTGTCGGGCAAGACTTACTCGCGCTCAGAAGTTACCAGCCGCAAGACGATCTTCGCCGAATCGACTGGAAAGCCACTGCCCGCACGTTGCACCTTACGGTGCGCGAATACGCCGACGAAGACGAAAAACGCGTTACTGTCATATTCGACACGCGGATCGTAAAAGACCCGGGCAAAGAGCTGCCAGTCCGCGAAAAGATCGCTGCCGAGCAAGGAGGTAAAACTGTCGTAAGTTCCGAGCAGTTTGAGGCCGGAGCGAGCCTAGCGGCGTCGATCATCGCACATTTTGCGGCGGAAAATGCGTCGTTTCAGCTTGTTATCGATAACAACGCCGGGGAAATGGAAACGGGGCGAGCACATCTCTACATATCGCTCAAACGCCTCGCGCTCGCCGAGCCAAACTTCACTTCGACAGAACCTCACACCGATCTTGAGCGTATTCTCAATGAAACGGATGACTGCTATTACTTTTTGGTCACCGCGGGCGGCCCGATCGGTCTTTCATCCGGCATCATGCAACGATTGAAAAAACTAACTTTTTAAGGTTATTCTTGTCATATTTCCTAGCTTTGCGGTGTATATACTGTGAAGAGCATTTTGATGCTGATAATGAACGAGAGTACTGACATATTTGTGGACATAATGTCCGAGCAAACAGCGGCGACGGCAGCGACAGGTAAGATCGAGTTTGAAGAGGCGTTCGCGCTTCATCACCGAACCGTCTTTCGCGCCGCCCGTGCGGTCGTGCAGGACGCGGCCGTAGCCGAAGATGTCGTGCAGGAAACCTACCTCAGGCTCTACAAAAATCTCGATTCGATCACCACCGAAGAAATGCTCCGCCCTTGGCTCATCAGGGTCGCGATAAACGTTGCAAAGAATACTGTTCGCGGAAATATTAGGGCGAACACGAGAGACGATAATTACGTCAAAGAATCAGGCATAACGCACGCTCCGTCGGTCGAGATCGAGTATGAGGAATCTGCGGGCGTTAACGAGATACACCGGGCGTTAAACCGGGTAAAAGAGCCGCTCAGGAGCTGCTTGATATTGAAACAACAAGGGCTTTCTTATAAAGAGATCGCCGCGAGCCTCGACCTTAACGAGTCGAGCATCGGCACATTTGTAGCACGTGCCAGACAAGAATTTGCCCGTTTTTACGGCAAACCGGGCAAGGAAACGATATGAACGCAAAATGTTTTGACATAGGGATGATCCAGGCCTTTTTGGATGGCGAACTCACCCACGACGAATCGACGCGGGTCTCGAGCCATGTCGCGGTATGCGATACGTGTGCCGTGATGCTCGCCGAGGCTGAGGAAGAATCGGCAATCGTGTTCCCGGCGCTCGAACGCGAATTTAACACGCTCGTCCCGACACAGCGTCTTTGGAACAAGATCAATGATTCGATCGAGACAGAACGCAGCAACCAATCGATCTGGAATAAAGCCTGGGCATTTTTAGCCGTAGCCCTCGTAAATCCGACGTTCGCCGCCGCCGCAAGTATTTTGATCGTCATCGGCATATCAGCCGCAGTCTTGCTTAATCGTACGCCCGAACAGCAACCCGTTGCAGGAGTTGTTGCCCCGAAAATTGTTGCTCCCGCAGCGGTCACAAATGCCCCTTCCGGTGACATGGTCGTTGAGCCAAAATCGGCCGCACCGTACACTGTCGAGCGTGCATCGACCCGTTACGACGACCGCCGGATAACGGCCTCCACCGCAGTTTATAAAACATCGGCCAGCACAAATGACTCAGGTTATATGCCGGGCGAAGAGAGTTATGTAAAGACGATCTCAAGCCTGTCAAAAACCGTCGAGACTCAGAAAGCCGACACTTTGCGGCCGTCCGAACGCATCGCTTACGAACGCGATATGGCCGTCGTGGATGACGCTATCGCCAAAATGCGGAAAGAGGTCAAGAAAAATCCTAAGAACGAATCGGCCAAGCAGGTGCTATATTCGTCGTATCAGAACAAGATCGATCTGTTAAATTCGGTCTCGCAAAAAGGGGAGTTGATGGCGAGCCTTAGATAGCTCCAGCGTCCGAATTTCGATGAACATTTCAATCGCAAAAATATTAGTGAGGACAGTAGCGGTGTCTCTGTTTGCCGCGATCCCTATGCTTGTCCGGGCACAACCGTCATTGCCGGATCCGCCGTCACGCGTTTACGGCGTAAGTAAAACAGACGAGTTGCCGGTGCTCGCACCAATGACCGGCGGAGACACATCAGAGAAGTCGATCGCCGTTGATAAGAATGTAAACCTATCGCTCTGCGTCACGCAGGGCAGCCTGAAAGTGAACGGTTGGAACCGCAGCGAGATCCGTGTATTTGTTAAGGACGGTGCCAAATTTGGCTTCAACGTTCAGCTAAAAAGCCCTAAAACAAATTTGCCGGCCCTGATAAATCTCACTGGCCTTGATGCAAAAACCAAGGGTAAATTTGCCGTACCCACCGAGTGCATCTGGGGCGACGAGATCGAGATCGACGTGCCTGTAAATGCGGTCGTTAATATCAAAGGCCAAGAGACGACGACGGTCATAGATAAGGTTCGCAAGGCGAGCGTCAAAACCATTGGCGGCAGCATCAATATGCGAAATATTGCCGAGGGGGCGGTTGCTGTGACTTATGAAGGCGATGTGACGGTCGAATCTTCGACCGGTGCGATGTCGCTTGAAAGTACAAACGGCAACGTTATAGTATTCGGATCAGGCCCGAGCGAGATCGGTGACTATTTTAAGGCAAAGACAAATAGCGGGAACGTTAATCTGCAAAAACTCGATTACCGTCAGGTTGACGTCACATCGATCTCAGGCTCGGTCTCATTTGACGGCGAGATATTAAGCGGCGGCAGTTATAGTATGAGCACGTCTAACGGCTCGATCCGGATGTCCGTGCCCGTCAACACATCGTGTCAAGTGGTTGCGTCGTATGGATTTGGAACATTTAATTACGACCTGCCGTTAAAGATCGAGACCGAGAACATAATGGAAGGCCCTGTTAAAAGGGTTGTCGGCAAACTTGGCACGGGTGGAGCCTCCGTAAGACTCACCACCAATAGCGGCAGTATTGTCATTAAAAAACCTTAGCCTACTGATCGTTGAGCCGCCGTCCTGTTCGCGTTTCAAACTGCTCCGTCATCGAAGGCACCTCGCCATCAGCAGCGTCGCGGCTGATCCGCTCGACACGCCACATCGGGATAAAGTGATCGGTCATAGTCAGATGCTGTTCGCCTGACGCGATCGACCGGCACCAATCATCGAAATACCCAAGCTCGATCGAACGTAGGCTCACGCCCGCAGGGTTGATCTCATCGAGGATGCCCAACAGCTTTTCGCGAGGACTGTGCAGGACGGCAATGACGGTTTCGCCAGCTTCGAATTTCATACGCAGATTGTACACAAGTCAGAACCACCTGCGATAGCGGGTGGTTTAACTTGTTCAGTTCAACATTAGTTCAACCGCCCACTACCGTAGGCGGTTCTGACAATTTATACTTGTCTTAGCAATGCATATCTCCAAGATCGAGCTTGAGAATATAAAATCTCACGCCGCCTCAACTTTCGAATTTACCCGTGGCACGACCGCTATCACAGGCGAGAACGGTGCGGGTAAAACCACGATCATTGAGGCGATCGCGTGGGTTTTATTCGATCTGCTCGACTATAAAAAAGAGGATTTTGTTAAACGCGGTGAGAAAAAAGGCGTCGTCAGGGTGACGTTTAAGAGCGGACTCGACGAGCGTGAATATATCGTCACGCGCGACACCGGAGCCGGCTATAACGTCACCGACCCGCGTTTGCAGACACGCATCGCCGACAAAAAAGAAGAGGTTTTTCGCTTTCTCTGGCAGCACCTCGGCCTAGAACCCGGCACCGATCTCAAATCTCTTTTCAAACAAGCGATCGGTGTTCCCCAAGGTACATTTACTGCGATTTTTTTAGAAGGTGCGACCGAACGAAAGGTCGCCTTTGACCGTCTGCTCAAGGTCGAGGAGTATCGACAAGCCGCCGAAAAACTGCGTGAAACTTCGAAGTATCTTGAGACATCGGTCGCAGCGATCCGCGAGGGCATCGCCCGTGCCGAGGGCGAACTAACACGGTCCGACACCATCGAAGAAGAGTACAAAATTTATAAGGAGCAAGCCAAGACACTCGCCGGCGAGGTTCAAATGCTTGAAAAGACGATCACCGAAAAGCGGCACGTTGTCAGTAAGCTTGATGAACTTGAGCGTGTCGAAAACGCGATCGCCAACATCAAGGCCGACCAAAAGCGACTGCGTGAAAGCATCGAAGCTGTGCAAAAGGCCCACGCCGAGATCACCCAGCTAAAGCCAAAGCTTGCCGATCAGGAAAGGCTTGAGGGCGAGATTAATTCTCTCCGCGAAAAGATCGCTGACGCAAAAGCGGTGGAAAATCAAATCAAGAGCCTTGACGAACGTATAGACCGGCTGCGGGTAAGTTATCGCTCAAACGCTGAACAACTAAAAGAAGCGGAGGCAAAAGCCGCTGGTGCAGGCGAGATCAAAACTCTCGAAAACCGCGATGCCGAGCTTGTCCGTCAGATCGCCACGCTCAAAGCGAGCCTCGAACGCGATCAGAAATTTCAGAGCGAGATACAAAACGGCCTGTGCCCGATACTCTCGCAAAAATGTCTCAATCTAAAAGATGGCGAGACGCTTGAAAGCTTTATCTCGAGTCAGTTCACCGATCTCAGATCTCAGATTGCAGGAATTGAAACCAAGCAAATCGCGGTCGCCGCCGGGTTAAAAAAAGCGCGTGAAGCCGAACGGTTTGCGTCAATGCTAAGAGGATTTCGCGACCGCGAAGCCGAGCTAACAGCCGAGGGCAAGCATTTTGCCGCCGAACGAAAAGAGCTGGAAACGAGGATCGGCGGGCTGGCCGCGCTTGAAAAAAACTTTGCGGACGTTGAAAGCAAGCTAAAGACGTTGGGCGACCCGAGAACGCGAATCAAATTTCTTGAAAATGAGACGGCCCGCGAACCTGAGTTTCGAGAAACTGCTACCAAGATCGAGAGCAATCTTGAGCGTCTCGAAACCGACCGCCGTATTTTGACCGAGGATCTCGACGAGCATCAGGACCTGATCGCCGGCGGTTACAACAACGGCCGCCATATCGCCGAGCGGACTGAGTTGCATGAGACCGAGAAACGTCACGCAGAAATGCGGGCGACATTTGACGCGGCAAAGCGGCGTGAAACGCAGCTAGCCGCCGAGCTAAAACATTTTGCCGAGATCAGAAAGTCTTTGTCGAGTGAGTTCAAAGAAAAGGAACGGCTTGAAACAGTGGCCGAGACGACCGCTTTCATTCGCGACACGCTCAAAGAGGCGGCTCCGCGTGTCGCACGCAACTACGTACACCACGTTTCGCTTGAGGCAAACCTTCTGTTTCGCGAGATCACCGGAAACGCGGAGCGGACGCTGAAATGGGGCGAAGATTACGCCATAATGCTTGAAGAGGATGGGTACGAGCGGCCGTTTCAGAGTTTTTCGGGCGGCGAACAGATGGCTGCGGCATTGTCGATCCGGCTCGCTCTACTAAAACAACTGACCGATATCCGCATCGCATTTTTTGACGAGCCGACGACCAACATGGACGCCGAACGCCGCGAAAACCTCGCAATGCAGATCAGCCGCATCACACATTTTGATCAGCTTTTTGTTATCTCTCACGACGAGACTTTTGACAATTTTGTCGACAACGTCGTATCGGTCGGCAACTAAAATATGAAACAAGTCACGATAGTCTGCGACGGTTCGAGTCTCGGCAACGGCAGGGGAAATCCGCGTGCTGCGGCCGTCGCTGTGCTTGGGTTTAAAGGATTTTGGAAAGCGGTCGGTGAATACCTCGGAAGTGCGACCAATCAACAGGCCGAGATCGCAGCGGCGGCGATCGGGCTTGAGAGCCTGAAAGAGCCGTGCGTGATCACGCTGATGTCCGATTCGCGATACGTGGTCGAGACGATGGGCGGCACCTGGAAACGAAAAACCAATCACGAATGGTGGAAACGGCTCGACAGCGCAACTAAAAAGCATCAAATAACCTGGAAATGGGTCAAAGGCCACGACGGCCACGCCGTGCAAGAGGTCGCCGATTCGATGGCGCGAAAAATGGCTGAGCTTGGGTATGTAGATACGGCTTTACTTGAGGAAGCGGTTATAGAACTCGGAACCCAGGAAATTTAACCGCGCAAGACGCGCAAAAGGCGAAATAAGAAATTAATTCGATGCAGAAGCTGTTTAAACAATTGGGTTTTCTTATTTTAGTGGTTTTCGCATTTTTCGCGGTTCCATCTTATAGCCAACGCGGCAGTCAGGGTTGGACATGGCAAAATCCTTTGCCGCAGGGCAATCCGCTCTATTCGATACATTTTGCTCCCGACAAACAGACGGGATTTGCCGTCGGTTCGGACGCGACTATTTTGAAAACCACCGATGGCGGTTTTAGCTGGAAACGACAATTCTCACCCGCCGAAGCCCCGCTGTCATCCGTTTTTGTCCGTGATAAAAACAACGCCTTCGCCGTTGGGGCACGCAGCACTTTACTCGCGACGATAAACGGCGGCAAAGATTGGAAACAGGTTGCAGTCGACGCTCGAGATCATCTTTACGCGATCAAATTTATCGGCGCAGGACTCAGCACAGGCTGGATAATTGGCAGTTATGGCCGGATACTGAAAACTACGGACGGCGGTGTTACGTGGAAAACACAGATCTCCGGCACGCAAGAACAGCTTTTGAACATTGACGCTTTTGACGAGAGTCACGCGGTTGCCGCCGGAGTCGGTGGTGTTGTTTTGAGCACGAATAATGGTGGTGACAGTTGGAAACAGAGCGATCCGTGTGCGGGGGCGGTTGTTTCGGACGCCGCTTATCTATCGCAAACGACGATGGTCGCGGCCGGTTTTGGCGGCTGTGTCGCACGCAGCGATGATGCCGGACAGACTTGGTCGCGGGTAAATATTTTTAGCCGCGCGGATATGCTGTCGGTTACGTTTTCGGACGCCGCGAGCGGTGCGATGACCGACGCCAACGGCATGATCTGGCTCACAGGGGACAGCGGGCGTTCTTGGCTGCCGTTTAACGTGCGGACAAATCCGAAGCTTGTTGCCGTCCATTATGGCGACAAATTTACCGGCTGGGCGGTCGGTGAGAACGGCCTGATACTTCGCACGGACGACGGCGGTTTTAGCTGGCAGCGTCTGAGCGAGGGCGGGCGTGAAGACGTCAATGACATCGCATTTCTCAACGACGAGATCGGCGTCGCGGTCGGTTCGCGAGGCAAGATATGGTTGACCAATAATGCGGGCCGCGAATGGTTGCCGGCCTTTTCCGAAACCAATGTAAATCTAAATGCCGTGTTTTTTATCGACGGGCAAAAAGGCTGGGTGGTCGGCGACGGCGGCACCGTCTTGCGGACGATCAACGGCGGTGCAAGCTGGGGTATCGGGATCTCAAACCTGACCGAAGACCTCGTCGCGGTTAATTTTATCTCCGAAAAGATCGGCTATGCAGTTGGATCGAACGGGATGATCGCCCGGACAAATTCCGGCGGAGCGTATTGGGAGCAGCTCAGCTCCGGAACGCGTGTCTGGCTCGAAGATATCAAGTTTTTTAATGAAACACATGGAGTCGTAGTGGGCGATAAAGGCACTATACTTCGGACGACGGATAGCGGAGTCAGTTGGGAAAAGATCAAGATAAATGTCCGCGAAAATCTTTACGCAGTGAGCTTTTTCGACGATAAAAACGGCTTTGCGGTCGGCTCCGGCGGTATCACTTTGCGCACGTCCGATGGTGGTGTGGCTTGGGCCGATCAGGAATCCCCGCTAAAACTAAATCTATTTGCGGTGCAGGTTTTTGGGGTGGACAAAGCGATCGCGGCGGGTGAACTCGGAACAATATTGATCACCGAGGACGGCGGCAAAACCTGGTCAACCCAGCCAAATATCACCGGCAAACTGCTCCAAGCGGTCGTCTATCGCGGCGGTGACAAGCTTTGGGTCGCGGGCCGCGGCGGGACGATGCTCAAGCGTTCGCTGCCGCTGACTCCCTCACTTTTCAGCCTGCCAAAAGGCCCGCCTGTTTTAACGACATCGCCGCGGGCAAAACCTACATTTCGTCTGCCGATAATACCGATCACGGATGACGGCGATATACCGTCGGCGGTTCCGGTAAAGAAACCTTAAAATTTAATGAGGACAGAGATCCACTCGCCCGAATATTCGATCTGATAATTTGAAATTTGAAATTTCAAAAGCTCGGCGGTTATGAGTTCTTCCTGTTCGGCAAGGATGCCGGACAACAGCAGGATATTTTCTGTCTTTGTGATAAGCAGCGGAAGGATAGGCAAAATCACATCAGCGGTGAGGTTTGCACAGGTGAAATCGTATTGCGGCGTGGTGTCGTCAATCGGACCGTCGGCAAATGTGATGGCTTCGCCAGTGCCATTTAAGATGGCATTTTCGCGGGCGATCTTTACTGAATCTGCGTCGGTGTCACAGGCAAAGATGTTTCTACCGGCAAGTTTGGCAACGGCGATCGCCAGTATTCCGGTTCCAGTGCCAACATCAAGCACCGACATGTCGGAAGCATAATGTTCACCTATCGCTTTCAGGCAAAGCTGCGTAGTGTCATGCGTTCCGGTGCCAAATGCCATGTTTGGCTCGATGCGGATGATGATCTTGGCAGTCTCACCAACCTCGGACCACGGCGGGGCGATGATAAATTTGCCGATCTCCGTTGGTTTCCAGTGGCGTTTCCATTCAGCAAGCCAATCGGCGTCCTCGACCTCGCGATTAGAGATAACGCGGACGGATGCCAGATCCTGTCCGTAGATCTTTAGAGCATCGTCAAGTTCGAACTTTAAGTCTTCGTCGGTTGGCAGATCGTTGAAATAGCCCGTTACCTTTACGGCGTCGATGCCCGTTTTTCGCAGGTGGTCGATCTCGGTGCCTAGGGCTTCGAGGGTGTTAAAGGCGTATTCAACGGCCTCTGCTGCCGGGGCATCCGCCTCGACATCTACTGCGAACCAACGTTTTGCGGGAGTTTCACTCATTCGTGAATACCGATATCGTCGAGATCGCGTTCGCGGTTACGCCAGTCTTCGACGACTTTGACAAATAATTTTAAGAAGACTTTTTTGCCGAGCAGCTTTTCTATATCGACGCGCGCCCTTGTCCCAATGTCCTTAATGCGGCTGCCCATTTTGCCGATGACGATCTTTTTTTGCGACGAACGCTCGACATAAATCGCACAGTAAATGCGGGTGATGCCCGGTTTCGATTCGTCAAAAACCTCAGTCACGACCGCTGTCACATACGGGATCTCTTCGCCCGTGGACTGTAATATCTTTTCGCGGACCATCTCGGCGGCGATTATTCGCGTTGACTGGTCGGTCATTTCGTCGTCTGCAAATAAAGCCTCGCCCTCGGGCAAATGCTTGACGATGGACGCGAGCAGATCGTCTATAGCGTCGCCCTTTAGTGCCGAAACAGGCACGATCTCTGCAAATTCAAATTCACTCGAATAGCCGTCGATCAACGGCAGCAAAGCGGCTTTATCTTTTAGCTTATCCGTCTTATTCAGCAGTAAAACCGCTGGTTTTTCGGCCTGCTTGATCAAGTCAAAGACGAACATATCGCCATTGCCGGTCGAGACACTGGCGTCACGCATCAGCACGATCAAATCGACCGACATGATCGCGTCGTGTACGGCGGTCATCATCCGGCGGTTGAGCAAATGGCCGGGTTTGTGGACGCCGGGTGTGTCAATGAAAACTATCTGCCCCTCAGGCAGCGTGACAATGCCTTTGATACGATGCCGCGTGGTCTGCGGCTTGTTTGAGACGGCGGCGATCTTCTCACCGACGAGACGGTTGAGTAGAGTGGATTTACCGGCGTTTGGACGACCGATGAGCGCAACCAGCCCGCTACGAAAGATGTTTTGAGTCCCGCCTTTAGGCGGCTCTTGATTCATTTATGTATTGTACACTTATCAGGCGTTAGCCGCCTGAAGGCGGGACGCCAAACTATTGCGGCTTTAGTAGACGCTGTTTGCCGGCGATCGCTTCGCGAAACGCACCACCCGAAATATCGTCAAGCTTGATAGCTTCGTCATAGAGTTTTATTGCATACGACGAGTTGTTATCAAATTCGTAGATCCTAGCGAGAGCCACATACGTGAGCGAGAGCAGCGATCTATCAGTGTTGCCAGTTGCCGTATTGAGCACGTTAGTATAGGCGACCTTAGCCTCGAGCAACTTTTGAGCCACGATCTCAGGGTCCTGGACACCGACCGCTGAAAGCCCGGCGACGCGGCCGATGTTGTAATAGATACGCGGTTCGGACGGATATTCTTTCAGGAGCTGTTTGAGATCGGCGTTTGCCTTCGTGAGGTCGCGGGCGTCGATCACTTTTTGGATCGCGATGAGCTTGCCGGTCAGAGGGCTCTCAACGACGGCCATCGCATCGGGATGGGTTTTGCGTTCCTGCCGTGCGGCAAGTGCTCGCTTGCGCGCCTCGGCGGTATCGGAAATGCGATTGACCTCTTTTACCGGGTCAAATGCGGCGACCATCTCACGCAAAGATGACGCAATATCAAAACCGGAATCCTCGACGCCTTTTAATTGCTCGGCAAAATAGAATGACAGTACCGCACCTTTTTGATATTCCTCAAACAACTGCTGGGCGGCCTCGTCGGCAAACGCAGCTTTTTGCTTGGTCAGCTCTGTGGTTAGTGCGGTTTTCTCGGCGTCGGTCTTTAGCGTCGGCAGTTTTTGTCGTGTCTGATCGGTAGCAACGCGGATCTTTGTGAATTCTGCTTGGCGAATATCTACCGCCGCAACAAGAGAACGCGACATAGCAAGGAAAACATCCGGCGAGATAGACACGTCTGTTTTTCGTAGTTCCTCGAGAACAGGTTTCGCCCAATCGCGGACGGCTGTCATTTCTTTAGAATTTGCAAGTATCAGCGGATCGATCACAAAACGCAAAAACGCACGACGGCCTTCGGTAATGCTGACATCGGTGTCGGGCGGCACGATCAAATAATAATCGTCGCGAATGTTGAGAAAGTTGATATCACCCTTAGACGCGAGATTTTCGGGCACAACATAAAAATGCCGGTCGTGTTCGCGGATCTCGGTCTTAACCAGTACCTCTTTGCTGTTTGGCCGTTTTGTCTCGATCTTTACCCTTTCCGAAAAAATAAGCTGCGGCCGCGTGTGAAGATATTCGAGCAGTTCGCTAACCATGTCACGTGTTGAGGTACGCAGGCGTCCGTCGGCCTGTTCGCGATAGGTTTTTACATACGTATCCAACTTTGAGCTTATCGTCGAGCGCTTGTAAAACTCGCGAACCAGGGGCGAATAATCAAGCACGTCGAGCAGTTTCCCGGGCAGATCGCTCGTGACCACCGGGTCGGCAAGCTCAGGCACCGGCGATAGCGTGTATGCCATCGATATAAACGGCGCAACGATCTCTGCGTCAGACGCTTTAGGATTTCGTTTTTTGTTTTGAGTAACAAATGCTGTGATCCGCGTTCGCAGATCCGCCGGCATGCTCGCATTGTCTAACACGAGCTGATCGCGAAATTTTGCCCCATCGGCTGATAGCGGCGTGTTTATGAGCTTAGTGACAGTGCCGTCGGCATTTGTAGTCTGCGCCATTTCGAGCGACGCGAGCACAACCAGTAGACGCTTGTCCGGCTCGATCTTTACTCCGTAGTTCGTCAGGTCGAAACCGGACGCCGGAGCCTGGCCAAAAGCGTTCGCCGAAAACGCGATCAATAAGATGGATAAAAAAACTCGCTGCATCATTTAGATAATTTAAAAATCAAAAAAGCTTTCTGTTTAGAAAGATGAATCTTGCGGCCCTAAAGATGTATCAAACCTGCCGCAAAATAAGAAAGGATAAAGGAACAAAACGCTTTCCTTTACCCTTTTTATTCTCTGCAATTGGCAGCGTTTAGTTATAGCTACTGAGGGCTTCGCTTTCTTCGTCAAAAACATCAAAGACTGTCAAAAGCTTGGTGATAGCAAGCAAGTCCTGAATTTTCTGCGTCAGCTTTAAGAGCTTTAATGTTCCGCCCTCTTTCTTGACAGCGGTAAAGCTCGAAACCAATTCGCCGATCCCGCTCGAATCGATATAGCCGACACCTGCAAGATTAAGCAGGATCTTGTTTTTGCCTTCGCCAAGGAGGCGTCGGATAGCCGTGCGAAGTGCAACGCTGCCCTCGCCGATAGTTACCTTGCCGTCTAGGTCAAGGATAGTTACATCGCCAGCCTGGCGTTCAGTGATCGTAATATCAGACATTGTTATCTCCTCTTGCGTTTATAAATTGCGATAGCCGATTTTAGACCAAACTCGATGCAAAAGTCCAAGCATCAAGCGGCAATTATCTCTTTTTTAACATTTTCACGACCATTCCGCCGCCGGAATGGTTTGACCAACTGACCTCATCCATAAACGAGTTCATAAACAAGATGCCCCGCCCGTTAGCTTTTAGCAGATTTTCGGGGTTTGTCGGGTCGGGTATGTCATCGACATTAAACCCGGCACCGTGGTCGCGCACCGTCACCTCAAAACCTTCGTCCGAATCGGCAAACGTCACATCGACGCTCTTCGACTCATCAAATTTATTGCCGTGCTTGACGGCGTTTGCCACCGATTCGCGGATGGCAAGGTCGATCGCGGACACAAAATCGTCACCAAAACCGCAGCGTTTGGCAAATTTATCCGCTTCTACGGCGGCTTGGTCGACCGATTCGATACGGCTAGGCAACTGGATCTCACGAATCATAAGTAAAGTATATGTTTTGTAAGTTAGCGGTTTAAGACAGTTGCTGTCAAGACAAATGCGGCTTTGTTCGTCTAAGATTATCTAATGAAGGTCAAACCTGCGAGGTCGCTACAGGGTATTGTTGAGTTGCCCGGCGACAAATCTATCTCACATCGGGCCGCGATAATCGCGGCCATCGCCGACGGAGCATCGCGGCTTGATAACTTTGCGGCGAATGCCGATTGCACCTCCACCCTAGATTGCCTCCGCTCGCTCGGAGTAGAAACACGGCGGGACGGCAACACTGTGTTTATTGACGGCGTTGGTAAATTTGGCTTGAAAAAACCTGACACGCCGCTCGATTGCGGCAACAGCGGTACGACGATGCGGCTGCTCGCCGGCATTTTAGCAGGGCAGCGTTTCAAAAGTGTTTTGACGGGCGATGAGTCGTTGGTAAAGCGGCCGATGCGGCGGATCATCGAGCCGCTTGAGAAAATGGGAGCAACGATAGCGTCTAACGACGGCACCGCACCGCTCACTATCCACGGCCGGTATCCGCTGCGATCTATCGCGTATCACACGCCCGTCGCCTCGGCTCAGATCAAATCCTGCGTACTGTTTGCCGGGTTGTATGCAAACGGCGAGACCTCGACTGTTGAACCGACGCTGAGCCGCGATCATACCGAACGGCTTTTGCCGCTTTTTGGCGTTCGTGTCGGGACAGACGGCGGTCCGGCAAGTAAGGTGCGTTATATCAAGGGAACAAGTCGTCCGACGGCTGCGGAGCTGACAATTCCGTGCGACATCTCTTCTGCCGCATTTTTTCTAGTCGCGGCTGCGTGCCTGGCAGGTTCGGAACTTACGCTGCCTAATGTCGGCACGAACCCGACACGAACCGCGATCTTAGACGTGCTTGAATGCGTAGGAGCAAAGCTATCGTCCCGCAACGACGCCGATCGTCGTGGCGAACCAACGGATACGCTGACAATCAGTGGCGGGCTCGATGAGCAAGAGGCACCGCTTGTGATCGAGGGGGCCGCGGTCGCTGATCTGATCGACGAGATACCGATTTTGGCTGTTCTTGGCACGCAGTTGGCGAATGGTTTGGAGGTTCGGGACGCGGGCGAGTTGCGGGTCAAAGAATCTGATCGGATCCATTCGGTGACAGAAAACCTGCGGCGAATGGGTGCAAATGTGACGGAGTTTGACGACGGTTTTCACGTCGAACGCTCACTTCTGAGAGGTGCAGTCATCGATTCGTTTGGCGACCATCGTATCGCAATGGCATTTGCCGTCGCCGCATTGCTTGCGGACGGTGAAACAGAGATCGTCAGAGCGGAATGTGCCGATGTGTCGTTTCCCGGCTTTTTCGAAACACTAGCGTCTGTCGTAAAGTCTTAATTACCACGATGAACAAAGACATCAAGATCGCACTGACCGGATTTATGGGCGTCGGTAAATCGAGCGTCGCCCGTCATCTCGCAAATAAGCTGAGGTGCCGCTGGACCGATCTTGATCGTTTTATCGAACGAAATGACGGCCGTATTGTCGCCAAGATCATTGACGAGGACGGCATCGATAAATATCGCGAGATCGAGACCGCGAACTTAAAACTCCTGCTCAGCGACACAGATTCACGGATATTGAGCCTCGGCGGCGGGACCTGGACGATTCCTGAAAACCGTGAACTACTCAAAGCCTACGGCTTTACCGGCGTCTGGCTCGAAGCAACATTTGAGCATTGCTGGCTCAATATAACTTTTTCCCGCAAGGAGCGTCCGCTCGCCCGAAACAAAGCAAAAGCCCGAAGTTTGTTTGATGAAAGACAAAAGGTCTATTGTCTCGCTGAATGGCATTTCATTATTCGACGCGACCATACTTCGTACGACGCGGCCCAGCAGATCGCCGAAGAAATTTTTGGTTAAAACTATCGTTTTTCTCTTGCCAAAGCATAAGATTTGAATCACTATAAACTCACTAAATAATTTTGAGCTTATTCCTTTTTTGGGGATCAGTGTCAGTTAGATAGTATCGCGTGTATTCATAGGGTATTAGCGATTATAAGTTTTATAAATACGGACAGAATTTTTCGGGAGGAAAAATGAAAGTTAAATTTTTTACAGTTCTAATGCTCGCAGTGGCTCTATTTATGAGTGCTTGCGGCAAGAGCGATGCAGACCTCACAAAGGCCGCGACGGACAAATTGGCTGCTGACAAGGTCACAGGCGTGACGGTTGCCGTCAAAGACGGCGTAGCGACACTTACTGGTGAGGTTGCCGATCAGGCAGTCAAAGCCAAGGCTGAGGCGACGGTCAAAGCGGTCGAGGGAATCAAATCGGTGACCAACAACTGTACACTCAAGCCGCTGCCGGTGGCAACACCTGCCGCTACTGATCCTGCTTTGACCGGTAAGCTTAACGAAGCGATGAAAAAGGCAGGCGTTAGCGGCCTGACCATCGAAGTCGTTAACGGCAAAGCGACCATTAAGGGAACCGTTCCGGCTGCGAAATACGCTCAAGTCGTTATGGCGATCAATGAGTCCGGTATCACCGGCTGGGATAACCAAATAACCAAGGGAAGCTAAACGAGGAGGAACAAAAATATGTCAGTACAAGAAAAATATCAGTCACTTCTCGAACTTGCTAATTCAAACGGAACCGCGTATGAACTTAGCGAGGGAGCGGACGGAGCACTCGTCATAAACGGCACAGCTCCGAGTTCGGAAGCAAAACAGGCACTTTGGGATGAGTACGAACGCTTGGATCCTGATTTCAAGAGCAACGATCTTATTCTGAACATTGGCCTAGGCGACGCAGCCGGTGGTGGCGGCAGCACCTACACCGTCGAGTCGGGCGATAACCTGAGCAAGATCGCTGCGGGTTACGGCATCCAGTGGAAAGCCATCTGGGACGCTAACCGCGACATCCTGCATCACCCTGACAAGATCTATGCGGGCCAGGAACTCAAGATCCCTGTCTAAACGGATCTTTGATCTAACCGATAAAGCCTGCTCATTTCGATGGGCAGGCTTTTTTTCTTTACCCACGAAACACACCAAAAACACGAAATATTTCGCTTTGGATTTTCTTTCGTGCCTTTCGTGTATTTCGTGGGCAAATATCCGCTGTTCCAGTCGATACGACGGAAGCAATTTGTTAAAGTTCAGTTAATGTCTTTGGAAACGGATTTTATCGTTATCGGGAGTGGCGTGGCAGGGTTGCGAGCGAGCATTGAGCTTGCTGCAAGCGGCGGACGAGTTGCCGTTTTGACCAAAGACAAAGCCAGCGAATCGAACACCGAATATGCCCAAGGCGGCGTTGCTGTCGTGCTTTCGGATGACGATAATCCTGAGCTGCACGAGGGCGACACGCTCGTCGCGGGTGCAGGTTTGTGTGACGAACAGGCAGTCGAAACACTCGTCACCGAGGGCACCAAGTACATAAAACAACTGATCGAATGGGGCGGCGAATTTGACCGCGAGGGCGGCAAGTTGGTCTTTACCCAAGAGGCGGCGCATTCTCGGCGGCGGATCATCCATGCTCACGGCGACTCAACCGGCGCCGAATTTGTCCGCTCATTAATAGCTCGTGCCGGACAGGAAAAGACGATCAATCTTACACCGTTTGCCAACACCGAAAGCCTCATCGTCCGTAACGGCCGATGCGTCGGCGTACGTTTTCTCGACCCCGTTTTGCGACAGCCGCGAGAGATCTATGCCAAGGCTGTCGTGATGGCGACGGGCGGGGCCGGACAGCTTTATCAGCACACGACCAATCCGCCGGTCGCGACGGGCGACGGCATGGCGATGGCTTATTTTGCCGGCGCCGAGATGGCGGATATGGAGTTTATCCAGTTTCATCCAACGGCGCTGAACCTCGAAAAAGCTCCGCGATTTTTGTTATCTGAGGCGATGCGCGGCGAGGGCGGCATCCTCAAGAACAAGTACGGCGAACGCTTTATGCCGCGTTATGACGAACGTGACGAGCTTGCCCCGCGTGACATCGTTGCCCGTTCGATCGTCGCCGAAATGCGCCGAACCGGAACGAGGACAGTCTTTCTCGATATGACCACACTCGACGAAGCCTTTCTTAAACACCGCTTTCCCAAGATCTACGAAACGTGCAAATTCTACGGCCTAGACATCGCCACAGATATGCTGCCCGTCTCACCCGCTTCGCATTATTGCATGGGTGGCATCCGCACAGACCTGTGGGGCCGCAGCACTTTACCGGGGCTTTATGCGGCAGGCGAGGTCACCTGCACCGGAGTCCATGGGGCGAATCGACTCGCGTCAAATTCCCTGCTTGAAGGCTTAGTTTTTGGAGCGAGAGCGGGATCGGCCGCCGCCGCCGATAGTCTCAAGTCCCAAGTCTCAAGCCCCACATCACAAGACGCTCGACCTGAGACATTGGACTTGGGACATGGGACTCAGATCTCGACTGCCGTTAAAAAGCGCGTAAAACGTATCATGTGGGAACGAGTCGGCATCTTGCGGGACAGAGATTCACTTAAACGGGCACTCAAGGAATTTGACCAGATCGCCGCTGGTAATCTGAGTACCTCGTCGCGAAACTTTGTTACCTTAGCACGGCTCGTCGCGACCTCTGCTCTCTGGCGCGAAGAGTCTCGCGGCGGTCATTATCGAAACGATTTCCCTGACCAGGACAACAAATTCAAGGTTCATTCGATCCAGAGGTTGGACACCCAAATCTCATCCGCAGAAAGTATCAACTTTTTCCGTCAAGTTGGTGTATAATTAGGTGTTTCTACAACACTTAACCTTATGAACGGCACCGCCACAGTCCTCAATCTGGCGTCAATAGTTTCGCATCACGCGGGCCTCGCTCCGCAAAAAGAGGCGATCGTCTGGGATAATGTTCGCCTAACGTACGACGAACTCGATAAACTGTCGAACCGTGTTGCTAACGCGCTCACCGAAATGGGAATTGGCCATGGCGACAAGGTCGCGCTCAATTGCATAAACATCCCGTATTTCCCCGTCGTCTATTACGGCATTATGAAAACCGGTGCTGCGGTCGTGCCGATCTGTGTTTTGTTCAAGGCCGCGGAGATCGAATATCATCTCCGCGATTCCGACGCTAAGGCGGTCTTCGTTTTCGAAGGCACGCCCGAGCTGCCGATGCTCATCTCGACCAAAGCGGCGTTTGACGCGGTCGAGAGTTGCGAGCATTTGATCATTATGACGGCGGATATGATCGCTCCTTCACCGCTTGAGGAGCATAAGACGCTGACACAGATCACTTTCGATAAGTCTGAGGAATTTGAGATCTATCCCACCGCTCCCGACGATACTTGCGCGATCCTTTACACCTCAGGCACGACCGGACAGCCTAAGGGCGCGGAGTTGACGCATCTAAATCTCTGGTCAAACTGCGTCACAACATACAGCATTCACATGCCGTTGCTCGATTTTACCGATCAGCAGCAAAAGACGTGTCTGATCACCCTGCCGCTGTTTCACACGACCGGCCAGACGGTGCAGATGAACACTCAACTCTATGGCGGCAACCGAGTAGTGCTGCTCCCGCGATTTGAGCCGAAAACAACGCTCGACACTATGGTGGCGGAAAAGGTAAATTTCTGGGTCGGCGTACCCACGATGTATTGGGCCTTACTGCAATACGTCAAAGAAAACGATTACGATATCAGCCATATCCCCGACCATATGAAGGTCTGCACATCGGGCGGTGCCCCGATGCCGGTCAACCTGATGAAAGAATTTCAGGAGAAATTCGACGTCCGGGTTATGGAAGGCTATGGCTTGAGCGAAACGTCTCCACTCGCGACAACCAATCATTTTGAAAGGCCATCGAAACCCGGCACCGTCGGCCAGCCGATCTTCGGCGTCGAGGTAAAGTGTTTTGATGACAACGACAACGAGGTCGCACGCGGCGAGCGAGGCGAGGTCGTCATCCGCGGAACCAACGTGATGAAAGGCTACTACAAACGCCCCGAGGCGACCGCCGAAGCCTTTCGCAACGGCTGGTTTCACACCGGCGACATCGGCATCATGGACGACGAAGGTTACCTCGCCATCGTTGACCGCAAAAAAGATATGATCCTCCGCGGCGGGTACAACGTCTATCCGCGTCAACTCGAAGAAGTCATCATCACGCACCCTGCGGTTTCACTCGTCGCCGTCATCGGCGTTCCGGATGACCGTCTCGGCGAAGAGGTCAAGGCTTTCGTAGTCCTAAATCAGGGCCACGAGTTGACCGAAGAAGAGTTCATCGCCTGGTGCCGCGACCAGATCGCCGCCAACAAATACCCGCGAAAGGTTGAATTCCGCGACGCGCTGCCGATCGGCAACACCGGCAAGATATTCAAACGGGCGTTAAAAGAAGAAGTAGCAAAAGCCTAGCTTTGCGTTCTCAGCGGCTTTGCGTAAAACTTCTCGTATAGATGTTTCGCACAAAACTGCTCATCCTGATAATTTTTGCCATCTTCGGCATCGCATCCTGTTTTTCGTCCAAACCCCAGCGTTATTCCATCGCCAACAGCAAGGACTACCCCGCGTCGATGTTTCGCCAGCATTGCGCGATCTGTCACGGCCCCGAGGGCGAGGGCAAAACGCTCGATGACGGTACCGTTGTGCCAAATATGCGTCACGGCGAGCAACTCAAATTCAAGTCCGAGGCTGAGATCTACAAGCAAATCTCAGAGGGCGGAAACGGCATGACACCTTTTCGCGACCAATTAACAAAACGCGAACTCGACCTGATGACTAAATTTGTTCATGACGAGCTTCGTAAATGATTTGATAAGATATTGGTATGAAAGTATTGATCACAGGTGCAAGCGGCCTTGTTGGAACTGAGCTACAAAAATCATTCAAAGAAAAAGGCTACGAGATCCTGCTCGCCTCGCGCAAAGAACCGACCGACGATCATCACATCCAGTGGGGCATTGAGGAAGGGTTTACCGATCCGGAAAAGCTAGAGGGCATTGATGTTGTCGTGCATCTTGCCGGCGAAAATGTCAGCGGCCTGCGTTGGACCGACGAAAAGAAAAAAGCTATCCGCGACAGCCGCGTTCTTGGCACGCGAAATGTCGTTGACGCCATTTCCAAACTTAAAAAGAAACCTCACACATTCATCGCGTCATCCGCCATTGGCTTTTACGGCGAACGCGGCGAAGAAGAGGTTACGGAATCGAGTGCCGCGGGCGACAACTTTCTCGCCGGAGTCTGCAAAGAATGGGAAGCCGAATCGCGCCGTGCCGAAGACGCCGGCATTCGCACCGTCTTGCTCCGCACCGGAATCGTCCTGTCCAAAGACGGCGGTGCTTTATCGACCATGCTGCTCCCGTTCAAAATGGGCGTCGGCGGCGTGGTCGGCAGCGGCAAACAATGGATGAGCTGGATCTCAATGGAAGACGAGATCGCCGTCATAAATTACGTCATCGAAAATGAAAACATCCGCGGGGCGGTTAACGCAGTTTCGCCCAATCCGGTTACAAATCACGATTTCACCAAAACCCTCGGCGAAGTATTGTATCGGCCCACGTTCCTCCCGCTCCCGGAATTCGCCGTAAGTATGATCTTTGGCGAGATGGGCGACGCGTTGTTATTGGCAAGTACAAAGGTAATGCCCAAGAGATTGGAAGACGCGGGGTTTGAATTTAAGTATCCGAATCTGAAAGAAGCAATTGAAAAAGCAGTGAGTTAATATTCAAACAGGATGGACAGGATAAACAGGATGATCAACGCATTAAATTTCTTATCTTCTTTATCCTGTCTATCCTGTTAACTAATTCCGATTAACATCGGCCGACTCGGCGAGCAATCCGATACAAACGGAGCGATTTGCAGGTTCAACAAATATTCCCCATCCGCAATCTCGTTTGGCACATAGATAAGTTCCGTGATCGTACTTTCCATTCGCGTCGTCGCATTTATCTTACGGCTCCCCGGGTCGACGTTCCAAAAGATGCGGTGATTTACTAGTTTCCCTTCGTCAAATATCCGGTCGATCGACGGCATATCAACAAGTAGGTGTTTGAACCCGCATTCGACAATATATTCCATCGCTTCAGCCGTGAAATATGGTGGAATATTTCCCTCACCATATTGACCCGTAAGCTTGCTATTATCATTAGGCAGCGTGCGGACGATCAACGCTGTCGGAGTGTCGGCAGCCTTGCCGACACTCGCTGCTTGCAGCGATGAGGACGTTATCACCAGATCCCCGCCGTCAACGTTCTCCGGATCGACCGATACGAGCACCCCAGCCAAAAACACATCCGTCAAACAATCCAACACCGATATCCGCTCGTCCGTGATATGCCCGACACACTCAGTATGCGTCGCGTTACAGTGCGGTATGAACGTGTATTGCTCAAAATTAACACTGCCGCCACACCGCGTATCGCCGACAATGTCGCCGGCCTCACATGCCTTCGACGTCGCCGTCTCAACTCCGTAAGCATTTGGCTGCGGCCCATTGAATTGCAATGGGATCGAGATATCGATCTGCGTACCTAGTTTATATAGATCGATCATAACTCCGTCACTAGTGCAGGATCTGTCGATAGATCCGCTCGAGATCTAATTCGTCCACGTTTCCGACGTGTTCGCAGATCTCCATCAGCGTCTGGTCTTGAGCATTTCCTTTCTCTTTCGCGACGGAATACGGCAGGTCCTCGCGAAATGTCACCATCGAATATTTTGAGAAATAGTCGGGATAGGTCTGTTCGAGTTTGGTCTCGAGCTCGCGTTTGCGTTGGAAAATAGGGTCGGCGGTCGCGTCGCGCATCTCGTAGAAATTTTCCTCGGCCATATCGGCGATGGCATCGGTGTTTATTTTGCGAAGCTCGCCGTATTTCTCGTAGAGGTTTTCCCAATCGATCTTCGACCCAGTCGCTATCGCTCCCGGTTCTGACAAGAGCGAGTCCAGCACCCGAACGTCCTCAAAAGCACAGTTCATTCCCTGGCCGTAGAACGGCACGACTGCGTGAGCCGCATCGCCGAGCAGCAAAGCCTTTCCACTTGCGTTCCACGGAAAGCACTTGATCGTGCCGAGATTCCCGGTAGGGTTGGCGAAGAAATCTTCGGTTAGTGTGGGCATCAACGGAACGGCATCGGGAAACTCAAGATTAAAAAAATCTCGAACCTCACTCTCAGTCGTTAGGTCGTCAAAGGCAGAACCGCCTGCGTCAGCGGGTGGGTTCTTATGAGCCAAAAACAGCGTACACGTAAAGCTCCCGTCAAAATTTGGCAGAGCGATCATCATAAACTGATTTCGCGGCCAGATGTGAAGAGCATTCTTTTCAAGCAAAAAGCCGCCGTCCGCCGCCGCTGGGATATGGAGTTCTTTGTAGCCGTGTTCGAGCCAAACTTGTGAAAAGTCAAAACGTTCAACGCCCCCGTGAAGCATTGCGTTTCTCACCGCCGAGCCCGCACCATCGGTCGCGATCACAGTGTCGCTTTTGACCCGTTCCCCAGTCGAAAACTTGGCTTCGCCGCTCGTACAATCAAAATAGACGCACCGCCGGTTGAAATGAAATTTGACCTTGTCGTACTTTTCAGCTTCGTTGATAAGGGCGATGTTGAGTCCGGCACGCGAGACAGAGTTGATATATTCGCCGTCGCGACCGCTGTATGGCAGCAGCTTTTGCTCGCCGGTTACCGTGTGGATCATCCGTCCGGTCATCGGCACAGCCTCGGCCAGCATATATTCGTCCATGCCGACCTCGCGAAGTGCAGCGATACCGCGGTCGGATAGCGCTAGATTGATCGAACGCCCGGCGGCGACTTCCTCAAGCCGCATATCGCCGCGCGATTCGTAGACGTGCGTAGCGATCCCACGTTTTGCAAGATTTATCGCAAGCAGCGAGCCAGCAAGACCGGCACCAATGATAGTTACCCTTTGTTTTGACATTAATTACTTGAGACCTAACTATCCAGTTTTTCTACGCACACAGCCGTTACCTTAAATTCCGGTGCTTGAGTAAAACGGTCACGCGTCGGGCCGGTTGCGTAATTTAGAAATACGGCCGGATCGTGGAACGACGCAAATAGCTCACCGATTTTCACCTTATCCGTGATCTCGACCGGCAGCACCGCCTCGCCATAGTTGCTCCTTAGCCTAACCTTTTCGCCCGATGCGATCGATAGCCTCGCAGAATCTGCTTTCGAGACCATAAGCAGGTCGGTCGGCCGCAGTTCCAGGTTCGGCGTCCGCATTGTCATTGTGCCGGCGTTAAAGTGTTCGAGTACACGGCCCGTGGTCAACAGGAATGGGAAATCGTCCGATACAACCTCTTTCGTCGCCCGGTATTTTATTCGCCGCAACGCCGCTTTGGTGCCGTTCGAGAAAGATTCTGCGTGCAGTACCTCAGTTCCCGGATGATCAATATCGGGACATGGCCACTGAATTCCGGCCTTTTCGATCCGCTCATAAGTTATGCCGTATCCCGGAGGCCATACCGCACGGACCTCGTTCCATATCTCTTCCGCATTTGTAAAGGCGAAATCCTTCGCGTGCCCCATCGCCGCTGCGAGATCACAAATGATCTCCCAATCCGAACGAGAATTCCCGCGTGGGCTAACAGCACCGCGAATTCGCTGCACACGGCGCTCGCCATTCATAAAAGTGCCATCTTTTTCAAACGAAGTCACCGCCGGGAAAAATACGTGACCAAACCGCTTGGCGGTCTCGTTCATAAAGAAATCCTGAATGATAACGAGATCCATGTTCGCAAATGCCTTCGCCGTCTCATGGGCATTGGCATTCGACAGAAATACGTCGTAGCCGATCGTCCACAGAGCTTTGAGTTTACCGTCGCGGGCGGCATCGATCATTTGTAATTGATTTAATCCCGCCGCGGTCGGGATCGGCGTTTTCCAAACGCTTTCAAACAGCTCGCGTCCCGCTTCGATCGTGATCGAGCCGGTGAGAATTCCCGGATCACAGCCCATATGAGCAGAGCCCTGGACATTGTTTTGCCCGCGAAGCGGATTCACACCCGCTCCGGCCTTGCCGATATTGCCGGTCAACAGTGCGAGATTGACGATCGTCATCACGCCCTCAGTTCCTTGCAGGTGTTCGGTCATACCAAGCCCGTGCATCGCCATCGACGGAGTGTCGGTCGCGTAGATACGTGCAGCCTTGCGAATGAGTTCGGCATCGACACCGCATCGCTCGGCGACAGCTTCGGGCGAATATTCCGCAACGAATGATTTGAACTCTTCGAATTCGTCAACACGCGTCGTTATAAACTCTGAATCCGTTAACCCTTCGTCAATGATCGCGTGGGCGATCGCATTGAACATCAAAATATTCGTACCCGGCCGCAATTGCAGATGCACGTCGGCATATTTTGTCAGCTCGGTCTTTCGCGGATCGATGACGATCAACTTGGTGCCGTTTTTGAGAATGGCCTGCTTAATGCGCGCTCCCGGGATCGGGTGATTTTCGCTCGGATTTGCTCCGCAGAGGATTATCGTTCGTGCCTTTTCAATATCGTCAAACGAATTTGTCATCGCACCCGTGCCGATCATCATCTTCATCGCCGCTGCCGAAGGCGTGTGGCAGACGCGGGCACAGCAATCGACATTATTCGTACCGAGCACAACGCGAGTGAATTTCTGAGCGAGATAGTTTTCTTCATTCGTCGCTCGAGCTGACCCGAGAACGGCGATGCTCTCTTTACCAAATTCGGCGTCTATCGCCTTCAGTTTGTCAGCTGTGTATTGGATCGCGTCGTCCCACGAAACGATTCGCCAATCGCCGCCTTCACGAATCATCGGTTCCGTCACGCGGTCGTCGGCATCGACAAAATCGAATGCGTATCGCCCTTTCACGCAAAGATGGCCGTAATTTACAGGAGCGTCCATCACCGGTTTGACCTGCACGACGCGGTCGTCACGCGTACCGACATTCATTTCGCAGCCCGTTCCGCAATACGGACAGGTCGTCTTTGTCCACGCGGTCGGAAATCCTCGCTCTATAACCGTCTTGTCTTCCAAAGCTCCAGTCGGACAGGCGTCCGCACAAGCACCGCACGAGACGCAAGTACTATCGCCAAACCCTCCGAACGAGTCCGGCATGATGTGCGAATCTTCGCCGCGTCCAAGCACGTGCCAGACAAACTGGCCCTGCACGTCGGCGCAAATACGAGCGCAGGCGTAGCAGTTGATACACCGCGACATATCGACATCGATATATGTGTGCGAGGGATCTGCCGCGATCGAATGGTCACCGTGAAAATCAGCTGCCGTCAGGCCGTAATCGCTGGCGAGTTTGTGAAATGGTTTGTCAGGATATTTTGTAAAGGCGTCCGCAGGATATTTGCGCGCGAGCATTCTCAAATTCCATTTTCGGGCCGATTCGACCGGTTCGGTGTGGGTTTCGATCTCCATCCCATCAGCCAAAAGGGTCGTGCATGAAACGGTCTCGTGGGCCCGGCCCTTTATCTCGACCAAGCACATCCGGCAGGCCCCAACCGGGTCCAGACGCTTGTCATCGCAGAGCGTCGGAATATCCAATCCCATCTGACGAGCCGCTGCTAAGACAGAAATCCCTTCTGCGAACTCACACTCGATTCCGTTGATCTTTGCGCGGATCATATTGCCCCTTCCTACTTTCGCCTAAGCACCAGGCTAGGTTGCTGCTGACCTTAACTATTTCAAGGCGGACCTAAGTATCTCAGCAAAACGACAAACATCCGCAAAACTATTATACAGCGGTACGGGGGCGACGCGAATCACATTGGGCTCGCGCCAATCTGCAAAGACCCCTTGCGACACGATCTGTTCGTGCAGTTTTTTATCTTCGACACGGATCGAGAGCTGACAGCCGCGTTGATCAGGGTCTTTGGGCGTAACTAACGAAATGCGAGTGTCATCGATCTCATTGATCAACGTCTCGAGATAGCCGGACAATTTTTCGCTCTTTTTCCGTAATGCCGTCATTCCAGCCTCTCCAAATATTTCAAGGGACGCACGCAGTGCCGCCATTTGCAGGATCGGCGGGTTTGATATCTGCCAGCCTTCGGCACCGGCGAGCGGGTGAAATTCCGGGCCCATCAGGAAACGCGTAGCTTTATCGTGTCCCCACCAACCGGCAAAACGCGGCAAATCAAAACTGTTTGCATGACGCTCGTGAACAAACGCTCCGCCAACCGCCCCGGGCCCACCATTCAAATATTTATACGAGCACCACGCGGCAAAATCGACTTCCCAATCGTGTATTTTCAGCTCAAGATTGCCCGCGGCATGAGCAAGGTCAAATCCGACGACAGCACCCGCTTTGTGTCCCGCCTCGGTGATCGCCTTCATATCAAAAGCTTGTCCGGTGTAATAATTAACGCCGCCGAGCATGACGAGAGCAATTGCCGCAGCTTCTCCGTTGATGGCTTCGATGATGTCCTCGGTTCGCAATGTCGATTCGCCATCACGTGGGGCAAGTTCGATCAAAGCGTCACTAGGATCGAGCCCATGAAACTTAATCTGCGAAGTCACCGCATATTGATCAGATGGAAACGCACCTTTTTCAATAACGATCTTGAATCGTTCCCGAGTCGGCCGATAAAACGAGACCAGCAGCAAATGCAGATTTACGGTTAGCGAATTCATCACAACCGTCTCGTCAGGATTCGCCCCGACGACCGCCGCCATCCGCTCTGTCAGGAATTCGTGATACGGCAACCAAGGATTTTTTGCGTGAACGTGACCCTCGACTGCAAGCTTTTCCCAGTCCGCAAGCTCCTGTTCGACATACGCGCGAGCGGTCTTTGGCATCAGCCCAAGCGAATTCCCAGTAAAATAGATCGGCTCGCCGCCGCTAACCTCAGGGAAATGAAATCGCTCTCGAAAGCCCCGTAGCGGATCATTAGCATCTAGTTCTGCGGCCACGCCTTTAGCATTTACATCATTCATCATCGTTTAACCAAAGTGCTATCACGTCAACATCATATCGCTCCAGTATCGGGTTCGCTGTCATCAATCTCAAACCATTCGTCCGAGCTTGAACGACTAAGAGCCGATCGCACGGATCCATGTGGTGGAATGGCAGATCAGCTACCGCACATGCATCTTTGAACGTAACGGGAAGCTGCGTCATTCCTGCGGAGCTAACAACATTGTTGATGACTTCGCCCGGGGATGCAGGTAGAGTCAGCCTTCCTTTCGACCATTTGATCGCTATTTCCCAAGCGCTTGCTGCTGAAAAAAAGATTGGCTGTCCCGACTCAGTCAACAGCGTCTTCGCACTGTCTGATAGCCGCCCGCCAACGCCTGCGGCCCAAAGAAATACATGTGTGTCGATGAGGATACTCAACTGTACGCCTCAAACTCTTCCAAAGGTTCGTCAAAATCGTCGTGCATAATAATCTGCCCTTCGTACATCCCGATCCAGTCATTATTTTTCGTTGGAACCGGCATCAACTTCACGGTATCCTTGCCGTTTCGCGTAATAACAACCTCTTCGCCATCGAGAGTGGCGTTTATCATCTGACTGAGCTTGGATTTTGCTTCATAGACGCTGACTTTCATAAATTGATAATAAATCTAGTCAGACTAGCTAGTCAAGTCATTTTTATCCAACGCAAGCCATCGAAGAGCTGACAAATGGAGTAATTTTGCCTTCGTTTCGTCTTCATAACCCGATGTTTCTATCAATTTGCCCGGCTCACACTCGCCGAGCGGGAACGGATAGTCACTGCCCATCGCGATGCGTTCTGCCCCGACAAGGTT
>JBGAUY010000097.1:0-3718 GCA_044228425.1 Pyrinomonadaceae bacterium
GGGCAGCCTTTTTGCCGTGGCCTGTCGCGACCGTCACGGTTCGTTCGCTCGGGACCATATCGCCGCCGGCAAAGATCCCATCATGGCCGGTCATCATATTCTTATCGACTATGACTGTCCCGTCTTCGTCAAAGACAATTCCCGGGATACCAGCGAGAAAGGCAGTTTCAGTTGTTTGTCCTAGAGCAAGAATTACCGAATCGGCCGCGAGCGTCTCAAAGATGCCAGTCGGTACGGGGCGGCCGTCTACGATCTCCATTTTTTCGACCGTCAATGATGTGGAATCGAGGTCCTTGATGGTACGCAGCCAATGGATCTTGATACCCTCGCTAAGGGCTTCGTCAGCCTCAAAATCATGCGCGGGCATGTGTTCGCGGTCGCGCCGATATATGATCAATGCCTCCTCAGCACCTAGCCGCTTTGCTGTTCTTGCCGCATCCATTGCGGTGTTTCCGCCGCCGTATATCGCGACCCGGCGGCCGATCTGAGGAGCCCTGCCGAGCTCGACGTCTTTTAAAAAGGTAACAGCGTCGAGTATTTTATTGGCATCCCTCGCCGGGATCTCGGTCTTTTTCCCAATGTGGGCCCCGATCGCTATAAATACAGCATCAAAATTACCCGAGGTCTTTTCTGCAAGCAGATCGGTCACCTTACGATTCAACGCTATATTCACACCGAGCTCTTCGATTCGTGCAACCTCCGCTTTCAGTACATCTCGAGGCAGTCGATAGGCCGGAATTCCAAAATTCATCATGCCGCCGGCGATCGGGCCGGCTTCGTAAATAACAACATCATTTCCGAGTCGAGCAAGGTGATAGGCGGCTGAAAGGCCGCTAGGTCCGGCCCCAACGACCAGGATGCTTTTCTTTGTCTTTCGCTTTGGCTTTGAAAATTTCCACCCTTCGGTAATCGCCAGATCACCTAGAAAACGCTCGACCGAGTGAATGCTTACGGAAGTGTCGATCGCCCCGCGATTGCAAGAGTCTTCACAAGTGTGGTAGCAGACACGCCCATGGATCGCCGGAAATGGATTGTCTTCTGTGAGCTTTTGCCATGCTTCAAAATGTTTTCCTTCCTGGGTGAGAGCGAGCCACGATTGTATATTTTCACCCGCCGGACACGCGTTGTTACATGGCGGAAAAAAATCGATGTAAGCCGGCCGCCTAGACCGGATCGGCCCGGTGCCTTGTCCATGCTCCGTTAGATCAGTTTGCGATGTGAGATCATCTCGTATCAACGTTGTGCCCTCCGCTTCTCAGAAAACTGTTGCGCTTATTCCGCAATCCGTTTTAAGTGCAAGAGGTGTGCCAGCATCGAGGGCCGCGAAAATCTTGGGCTAATAGGTAAGTCTTAGGCGGTGCGAAAAGACGGGGTGAATTTTATTACGTAATTCTACGCGACCGTGTGGAAAAACTACGCAGTTAGATCGAAATGGCTTAATGGGTGTTAATATCCACCGCGAACGCAAAACGATCCAATTTGCGGATCGTTTTGCAGTCATGGTGGTGCTGGGTCGTAGGGGCAAGGTAACGCTATCTTAACGAGGCATTGATCTTGGAAAGTACGTCGGTTCCGGGACATAAGTCGCCCTTTGCCAGCGCATTAAGCGGCCGGCTGCTTGTATTGATCAGATCGTGAAGCTCCGTCGATGATTCGTCGATATAGAGCAAGCCTGTCAGAATCTCGCCTTTGTCCTTGGCATTTTGGACCGCGTTCATTGCCGACCGGCGGCTTGTCGGATCCCAATCTTTTTGTAGTTTGTGAAGGCGTATCTCCGAACCGTCGTGCATTGTGATGTCGGAAACGTCGCCGGCTTCGTAAGTCGCGGTGATCTCTTTCTCATACGGCACAAAATCCATCGTGCCCGTGACCTCGACGTGTTCGCGAACGTAATCGTAAGATTTTGTCGAACCAGCGTTGTTGTTGAATGTTACACACGGCGAGATGACATTCAGGAAAGCAAAGCCCTGATGCGACATCGCGGCTTTCATTAGCGGAATCAGTTGTTCCTTATCGCCGGAGAAACTCTGCCCGACAAACGTAGCTCCTAATTCGATAGCTAAGGAAGCAAGATCGATAGCCTCAAACAGATTCACGCTTCCCGCTTTTGATTTTGAACCGGCGTCGGCAGTGGCGGAATCCTGGCCTTTGGTGAGGCCGTAGCAGCCGTTGTTCATCACGAGGTAAACCATGTTCAGGTTTCGCCGCACGACGTGGACGAACTGCCCCATCCCGATCGAAGCCGTATCACCGTCGCCTGAGACGCCGAAATAGATGAGGTCGCGGTTCGCAAGATTCGCTCCTGTCGCGACTGACGGCATACGCCCGTGGACCGAATTAAATCCATGCGAATTCGATAAGAAATACGCCGGAGATTTCGACGAACAGCCGATGCCGGAAAGCTTCGCCACCTTATGCGGCTCGATGTTCAACTGCCAACACGCCTCCACGATCGCCGCGTTGATCGAATCATGCCCGCACCCCGCACAAAGCGTCGAAAGCGAGCCCTCATAATAATCGACCGTGTACCCAAGGTCGTTCTTAGGCAATGCCGGATGTCGAAATGTAGATCGTACGTAGGTCATAATATTAAGTTAAGATTAAGCTAAGTTCTGTCAAAACCATGTTTGTCTGCCCATTCGTCGTTCCAACCAAAGATTTTAACGTGATGAACTGGTTTGCCCTTTTCCTTGTCCGTTACATCTGAAATACTTAGCTCCCAACTTCCCCATTCTTTTGAAAACAAATGGTCATGTTCAACCTCGTTCTTCTCAAGGTGTTTACGTATCCTTTCGAGTGACTGTATCAGAATGTCAACGCCCGCCTTATCTAGATGAAGGAATATCTCATCTGAATCTTCCGAAGCGACAAATGCTAATAAGCGTTTTTCTTGGTTCATTCATGTCCCTTTATCTGCCTATAAATATTATCCGCCGTGATGGGCATGCCGTCGTAGTTTAGGACGGAGATGAGTTTCGACGCGTCGGTGCCGAGTTCGATCATCATCAGGCTGCGGAATTGGGCGTCGCGATTTTGTTCGATGACAAAGATGCGTTCGTGCGAATCGACGAAATCGCGGAATGATGTACCGAACGGAAAACCACGAGCCCGCATTGCGTCGAGATGAATGCCATCGGCGGCGAGGAACTCCAGGGCTTCCTCGGCCGCGTATGATGAGGTGCCGAAATAGATTACTCCGTCGCGGGACCCAGTCGCTCCCGGTTCTGACAAGAACTCTGGTTGCGGCACTAGTTCCTTCGCTGTGTCCCATTTCTTGGCGAGGCGATCAACGTTGCGGCGATAGGCGGCGCCGTCTTCGGTATAAACGGCGTATTCGTCGCGCGACGAACCGCGAGTGACGAACGCACCGTGCGTCGCATGCGTTCCCGGGATCGTTCGGTACGGAATGCCGTCGTCATCGACGTCGAGATAGCGGCCGTATTTGCCTTTGAACTGCTCGAGCGGTTGGCTCGGGGCGTGGTCGCTGTTTGCTTGCCCGTCGAGCTCTGCCATGACGACCGACATCTCATCCTTGGCTGAGCCGTTTGTCCGCGACGTTATCTTACTCACAGCTGACATCAGTGTTCCCGTACCGATCCGGTCGAGCTCTTCGCTCGTTAGATATTTGCCGCGGTCGTATTCGCGTTTGTCGTCCCACACGAGCGGCTCGGTTACATGGTCGTTCATTCCGAGGTCTAGGTCGGTCATGACGATGACA
>JBGAUY010000036.1:0-28371 GCA_044228425.1 Pyrinomonadaceae bacterium
AACTTAGCTATTTCAAATTTCAAATATGAAATTTCAGATTTCTTAAGTACTTGCCCCTGTTCCCTTGATCTTGGCTATAACTTCCTCAGCGACATTACGCGGAGCCTCGTTATAACGCTCAAAATGCATGCTCGACGTTGCGCGTCCCTGTGTCGACGAGCGGAGATCCGTGGTGTAACCAAACATCTCCGACAGCGGCACAAATGCCGTGACGACCGAAACATTACCCGGACGCGGCTCCATCTTGTCGATCTGGCCGCGACGGCGATTAAGATCGCCATTGACCGCACCCATATACTCCTCAGGCGTAACTACCTCGATACGCATGATGGGTTCGAGCAGGACCGGTTTTGCCTTTTTCACAGCGTCCTGAAACGCATACGAACCGGCAAGTTTGAATGAAATTTCGTCCGAGTCGACTTCGTGGTACGAACCAAAAAGGAGCGTAACCTTGATATCGACCAGCTCATAACCCGCAAGATATCCACGCTGCATAGCATCGCGAACGCCTTCCATCGTTGGCTTGATGAACTGACGCGGGATCGAACCACCGGTGATCTTGTCCTCAAAGACAAAACCTTCGCCCGGAGCCGGCTCGACCGTGAGCTCGACGTGGCCAAATTTGCCACGGCCACCCGACTGTTTCTTATAGATCTCTTTACCCGGTGCCGATGTCGTGATCGTTTCACGATACGCAACCTGCGGTTTACCGACGTTTGCCTCGACGCCAAACTCACGCTTCATACGATCGACAATGATCTCAAGGTGAAGCTCGCCCATACCGGCGATGATCGTCTGGCCCGTTTCGTGGTCGGTGTTGACCTGAAATGAAGGGTCTTCCTGTGCGAGACGGTTGAGGGCGATGCCCATTTTATCCTGATCCTGACGGGTTTTCGGTTCAACCGCGACACGCACGACCGGCTCCGGAAAGTCCATCGACTCAAGGATGATCGGCTTGCTCTCGTCCGAAATCGTGTCGCCGGTGGTGGTATTTTTCATACCGCCGATAGCAACGATCTCACCCGCACTCGCCGTTTCAACGTCCTCACGTTTGTTAGCGTGCATCAGCATCAAACGGCCGACGCGCTCTTTCGAATCTTTGATTGTGTTCGTCACATACGAACCCGACGAAACCGTTCCTGAATAGATACGCACAAATGCGAGCTGTCCGAGGTGCTTGTCCGCCATCAGTTTGAACACCAACCCTGAGAACGGCGCCTTAGCATCAGGCGGACGGCTTTCGATCGCGTCTGTATTAGGATTTACGCCCTCGATAGCAGGAATATCGAGCGGGCTCGGGAGAAAATCAATAACGGCATCAAGCAGCGTCTGAACACCTTTGTTCTTAAACGCCGAACCGGTCACGACTGGGACGATCTTCATCGCCAGCGTTCCGGTGCGAAGAGCGGTGCGGATCTCATCTTCTGAGATCTCCTCGCCTTCGAGATATTTCATCATCAGATCGTCATCGATCGCCGAAACAGCTTCGACAAGCTTTTCACGCTGAGCTTTCGACACTTCGAGCAGATCGGCCGGGATGTCCGTGACATCGTAATTGGCCCCCATCGCTTCGTTGGTCCAGACAAAAGCCTTCATCGTGATCAGATCAACGACGCCTTTGAAATGCTCTTCGATACCGATCGGCACTTGCAGTGCAACAGCATTTGCACCGAGGCGATCAAGGATCGACTGGAACGAGCGGTCAAACGAAGCACCTGCACGATCCAGCTTATTGATAAAGCAGATACGCGGCACGCCGTATTTATCAGCCTGACGCCAAACGGTCTCGGACTGCGGCTCAACACCGGCAACACCGTCAAAAACACAAACCGCACCATCCAAAACACGAAGAGACCGCTCAACTTCCATCGTGAAGTCAACGTGTCCCGGTGTATCAATGATATTGATACGGTGCTCAATGTTGTTGCGGGTCCAGAAACAGGTCGTCGCAGCGGACGTGATAGTGATACCGCGTTCCTGCTCCTGCTCCATCCAGTCCATCGTCGCCGTTCCTTCGTGAACTTCACCGATCTTGTGGGAAACACCCGTGTAATACAAAATGCGCTCCGTCGCCGTGGTCTTACCCGCGTCGATATGGGCCATGATGCCGATGTTTCTATATTTGTCTAAGCTGATCTTCGCCATTTAACTAAAACCTATAATGTGCGAACGCCTTGTTCGCTTCTGCCATGCGGAGCACGTCTTCCTTCTTCTTCATTGCGCCGCCTCGTCCGTTCACAGTATCGAGGAGCTCGCCCACGAGACGGTCTTCCATCGTTTTTTCGCTGCGTCCGCGTGCGTTGGTTACGATCCATCGGATCGCCAGCGTGTTGCGTCGGTCACGTGAAACTTCGAGTGGCACCTGATATGTTGCACCACCGATACGGCGTGATTTGACCTCGAGGGTCGGAGCAACGCTATCGAGAGCGGCCTTAAATACTTTTAAAGGCTCGTCCTGTGCCTTTTCGCCCAATTTGACCATCGCTCCGTAAAAAATCTGCTCAGCAGTTGTCTTTTTACCCGCAAACATCAAACCGTTGATAAATTTGGTAACGGCGATGCTGTTGTAGATCGGATCCGGCAAAACTTCTCTTTTTACTGCAACTCTACGTCTTGGCATAAATTCTTACTTCGCTCCCTTCGGACGTTTTGCTCCGTATTTAGAACGCGACTGATTACGGTTCGCGACGCCTGAGGCATCCAGCGTTCCGCGGATAACGTGATAACGAACACCCGGCAGATCCTTTACACGGCCGCCGCGGATAAGCACGATCGAGTGTTCCTGCAAGTTATGGCCGATACCCGGGATATAGGTCGTAACTTCGATCTGGTTGGTCAAACGCACACGAGCGACCTTACGAAGAGCCGAGTTAGGCTTTTTCGGTGTCGATGTGTAAACGCGCGTACATACGCCGCGTTTCTGCGGGTTTGCCTGCAAAGCGGGGCTCGCGGTTTTATACTTGATCCGCTTGCGTCCCTTACGTACTAATTGGTTGATAGTAGGCATCGTTTTCTCTATTTAAAATTCCAGTAGGCAAAACTACCGTCTTACCTGACTCTTGCTCGGATAATATCCGGCAGTTAGCTCAAGCAGCACTAAAGCTGAATGAATTAAATCTATGTTCTAACCCTTAAGAATTGTTACTTTGCTGTAGCGTGGCATATTAGATATGTGTAATTCGCCAATGGACGGTGATGCCCACCTATTACGCTACAATCCGTGTTTCAATTCTCAAAAATCCTATCCGTAAACTCACGCGGAGCATATAGATACAACGAACGGTAAAGTCCGAAACTTTAGATATTATGAATTTGGATGATTCTTGTCAAGCCCGCTTTTGCCAAATCACGCATTTCTTTAGTAGAATCTCACCTTTGGTAAAACGGTCAGTTTTTGACCATATAATAAATAAGCATGACAAATCTCGAATCGTATTTAGCTAACTACAATGAAACCGACTGGCTCGCCGCCCTCGACGAACTGCTTCCCTGCATCCACGAGGTCGATAAAAACGCCGTCCAGATATGGTTTCGCTTTTATCCGCTGAGCCTCAAGCGTTTTATCGACGCCGCCGAGGACCGCGAAGCGACGCTGCACGGACTGGCGATGCAGGGCGTTTTTGAGCTGAAAGATCAGATCGACACGTCGCATCATTTCCTATACGGCCATCGCTACTGGAAAACAGTAAAAGCCGCTATCGAAGCCGAGGCCGCCGTCTTTACCGACCAAAGCCACGACCTAAAAGAAGAGGTCAAACAGATCGGCATGCTCGTCGCCGAAAAGCTCAAGGTCGAACGCCCGCTGGTCAACGCCATCGTCCTAGTCGGGCTGATGACGCTTAACCAAGTCGGCCTCGAAGCCTTCAACGCCGCGACCGGCGAGATCGAAAAACCAAGCGGTGTAATGACCAAATCGCCCGAAGCCATCGTCGCCGAGCGTGCAAAAGACGATTCGCAGGGTGTTTTCGGTTTTCTCAAAACCGTCAACAAAAAATTCTCGGTCACATACACTGCCGCAAATTCGAGCGGCAAATTCCCTCTGCTCAACGAGCAAGAGATCACCGCCGCGTCGGCAAACGACCGTTCGCAGGACTGGCAACCTCTCGATAGCCGCTGCTGGGAAGGCCCCGTCCCGGTCGAATGTACCGCCGCTTCGTGCGGAACCTGCTGGGTTGGTGTGCTTGCCGGCCAGGAAAAAATGACCGAGGTCGGCCGCCGCGAACGCCGCGCAATGAAAGTTTTTGGCTACAACCAGCCCGAAGACGCGACACCGTTCATGCGGCTCTCGTGCCAAGCCCGAGCAACGGGGAACGTCACGATCGTCATCCCGCCCTGGAACGCCGTCTTTGGCAAAAAGGTCTACGGCAATATCGAAGAGGTCGAACTCGAGCCTGTGACAACCTCCGCCAAAGCCCTTCGCGAAACTATCGCCTCTGCTACTACCAAAGAATAAAAAACTTTCGCCACGAATTACACGAATATCACGAATTGATTTATTCTTCATTATTCGTGCAATTCGTGTAATTCGTGGCAAAAATTCTTAAAACCAAACCTCTCGGTCTCGTCGTCATCGCCGTGCTTTTATGGAGCACCGGTGGGATGTTTATCAAGCTCGCGACAAACTTCGACGCTTACCAAGTAACTTTCTTTCGTTCTTTGCTCGCGGGGCTGACGGTTCTTATTATCACGCGCAAAAACGGACTGCGGATCAATGGCTTTGGCGTTATCGCATCCATAATTTACGCGACGCTGCTGTTCCTCTTCGTTTGGGCGACCAAACACACGACTGCCGCTAATGCGATTTTCCTTCAATACACGGCCCCGATCTATATCCTTGTTCTCGCACCGTTCGTGATCGGCGAAAAATTCCACATTCGTGACCTTGTGACTGTAGTTTTTTGTATCGCGGGTATGAGTCTGTTTTTCGTCGGCGACCTCACCATCGGTGATTACCAGGGCAACATCGCCGCCCTCGGCTCGGGCATTTTTCTCGGGCTTTACATCATGCTACTGAAACACCCGAAGGCGGCCGGCATGAACTCCGTCATCACTGTAATTTACGGTAATTTTCTCCTCGCCTTGCTCACACTGCCATCGGGCATCGCTGCGATACCGACCGCGACATGGCGTGATTACGCCGCAGTCGGATTTCTCGGCATTTTCCAGATCGGCATCGCGTATATTCTATTTATCAAAGGCGTAACCAACGGCACACGCCCGCTCGATGCCAGCATCATCGGCTTTATCGAACCGCTCCTAAACCCCGTCTGGGTATTCCTCTTCATCGGAGAACGCCCGTCCAACTGGGCAATTCTGGGCGGTACGATCATAATCGCAACGGTCATCATTCACACGCTCGCACAGTACCGTGTTCAGAAGCGTTCAGCAGTTTGAATTTATCGCCTTTTTTTCGCTACACTTCCCCAAACATATGCCCAAACACACGCTCCGAGAAAAGTTTCAATATCACTTCGAGAACACAATGTCCGGCGGCCCGATCGCGGTCATCAGATGGCTTGCGATCGTGTCAATCGTATCGGTTGTCGTGCTTGGCGGGATAATTGTTTTGCTCGGGATCACGGGCACGACCGAGCCGGGGGCCGAGCCGCTCAGTTTTCTTGAGGGCACATGGAAAAGCCTGATGGCAACGCTCGATCCCGGAACGATGGGCGGTGACGAAGGTTGGGATTATCGTGTCGTAAGATTCACGGCGACACTGATCGGTATATTCCTGATCTCGATACTAATTGGTTCGATCGCGTCCGGCATCGACCAAAAGATCGAAGAATTAAAACGCGGCCGATCTCGAGTGCTCGATAGCAACCACACTCTCATCCTCGGCTGGTCCGAAAAGATCTTTACGATCATTACCGAGCTCGTCGAGGCGAACGCCAATCAAAGACGCCCTTGTATCGTCATTCTCTCGGAAAAGGACAAGGTTGAGGCTGAAGACGAGATAAAGTCCCGGATCCCCGACACCCGCAATACAAAGATCGTCGTCCGCAGCGGCTCGACCCTCGAATCGTCTGCCGCAGAGATGGTGAATATCAACGAAGCTCGCTCGATCATAGTGCTGTCGCCCGAGAGCGCAAATCCCGACACATACGTTATCAAGACCGTGCTCGGCATCACGAACGGCCGCCGCCGGAAGTCGGACGAGTATCACATCGTTGCCGAGATCCGCGACGAGCGTAACCTCGACGCCGCCGAGCTCGTCGGCAACGGCGAAGCCGTTTACGTACTCAGCGAAGACCTCATCTCCCGCGTAATGGCACAGACTTGCCGTCAATCTGGATTGAGCGTCGTCTACGCCGACCTGCTCGAATTCGCCGGCGACGAGATCTATTTCAGCGAGATACCGGATTCGCTAATCGGCAAGACTTACGAAGATTCGCTCTTTGCGTATGAGACATCGTCGGTCATCGGTGTTTTCACGCCTTCGGGAGAGGCACTTATAAATCCTCCGATGGACCGTACATACAACGACGGCGAATCCGTCATCGCGATCTCCGAAGACGATGACACCGTTATCGCCAATGGCCGTGGCGTAGACGGTATCGACACTTCACTTTTCCATCACGGCGAAGAAGGCGGCCCCGTCCAGGAACACACGCTCATCATCGGCTGGAACGAGATCGCACCTCGCATCGTCACCGAAGTCGATAATTATGTAAAGGCAGATTCGATGGTGTTGGTTATCTCTCACGACCCGGCGGTCGGTACCGAGGTTACCAAGCTGCAAGCCCAAGTCAAGAATCAGCGGATCGCGTTTTGCGAGGGCGACCCGGTCGATAAGAAAACTCTCGTGGACGTCAATACCAAAGGTTTCGATCACATCATCGTCCTGTCTGATCGCAACATCGACATTCAGGAAAGCGACGCTCACACGCTCATCACTCTGCTTCATCTACGCAGCATCAGCGACGCCGAAGGTGTCGATTACTCGATCGTCACCGAAATGCTCGACATGCGAAACCGCGAACTTGGCGTCGTCGCCAAGGCCGACGATTTTGTCGTCAGCGATAACCTCATTAGCCTCATGCTCAGCCAGCTCAGCGAGAACCGCGAACTGAAAAAGGTCTACGACGTCCTCTTCCAAGCCGACGGCTCCGAAGTCTATCTCAAACCAGCGAACCGCTACGTCCGAACCGGCACCGAAGTCGATTTCTACACCGTCGTCGCATCCGCCGCCGCCCTTGGCGAATCCGCCATCGGCTACCGCATTGCCGCCGAGACCGACGACCCAGACAAACACTACGGCGTTCACCTAAATCCGAATAAATCTAAAAAGGTGATGTTTGAAGACAAAGATTTCGTCATCGTCCTAAGCGAGGATTGATCTCCAACATTGCGAACCTATAGATTCTCAATTCCTTACCGCCTTGCCCTCAGCCGGAAATCGGCCTATCATCATCCCGTCCAACAAAAACTTAATACGTTTAGTTACAACGGAGAGAGATTATGCTTCCTTGGTTCCTATTATTCGGATTCGGAATTATCGTCGGCGTGGCGATGAACTCGCTAATGAACAGCCGCGGCAACGGCCTCGGTGTCCTCCTAAGCGTCATCATCGGCGGCATTGCAAGCCTCGTCGGAGGCGTCTTTCTTGGAACTGCCAGCCGATCCGTTGTCGGCGTCGGCCCTGACTTTATCGTCGCCATGATCGGCGGCCCAATCATCGCGGTCATCGCGATCTTGTTGATCCGGGCTATCAAAAAATAGAGATTTACCGCCCACTGACTGCTGACCACTGACCACTGACTACTATTTTCCTTATCTTGTGATAAGCTAATCAAATAACTGCTGAAAACGAGTCTTATTACTCGTTTTTTCCATTTAAGAATTCAATTAAATAGAATTCCCTTAGGAGAATCTTTTAAAATGACCGATCTAACGATACCTTCGAACATCACTAACGAAGAGCTGATACGCTTTGTCACTGAGGCTGTCACGCTGTGCAAACCCGATAGCGTCTATTGGTGCGACGGCTCGCAAGAGGAATATGACCGCATGTGCCAGGAGATGGTTGACGCCGGCACCTTTATCAAGTTAAACCCCGAAAAGCGGCCAAATTCGTTTCTGGCTCGTTCCCATCCGAGTGATGTAGCCCGTGTAGAGGACCGCACATACATATGTTCTCGTGCCAAAGGTGACGCCGGGCCGACAAATAACTGGATGGCCCCGATCGAGATGAAGGCCATTTTGAAAAAGAAATTTGACGGCTGCATGACGGGCCGCACGATGTACGTCGTGCCTTTTTGCATGGGCCCGATCGGTTCGCCGATCTCGCAGTTTGGCGTGCAAATCACGGACTCGGCCTACGCCGCGGTAAATATGCGAATCATGACCCGCATGGGCAACCAGGCTCTCAACGCCCTGCAACAGGTTGAGGATGGCGAATTCACCAAGTGTCTGCACTCGGTCGGAATGCCGCTCGCGTCAGGCCAGGCCGATGTAGCGTGGCCGTGTTCGCCTGATCCTAAGGACAAATACATCGTCCATTTCCCCGAGGAAAATTCGATCGTATCGTTCGGTTCTGGCTATGGCGGCAACGCACTGCTCGGTAAAAAATGTCTCGCGCTGCGTATAGCTTCGACCCTCGGCCGTGCTCAGGGATGGCTCGCCGAGCATATGCTCATCGTCGGCGTCGAATCGCCCGACGGCAAAAAAGACTACGTCTGTGCTGCGTTCCCGTCGGCTTGCGGTAAGACTAACTTTGCGATGCTCATTCCGCCCAAGGCATTTCAGGAAGAGGGCTGGAAGATCACGACCGTCGGCGACGACATCGCCTGGATCAAACCAGACGAAACAGGCAAGCTACGTGCGATCAACCCAGAGAACGGCTTCTTTGGCGTCGCTCCGGGCACTAATTATTTGACCAATCCCAACGCAATGGAGTCGATCAAAGAGAACACCATCTTCACGAACGTCGCTCTGACCGACGACGGCGATGTATGGTGGGAAGGCATGGACGGCGACGCCCCGGCCCACGCGATCGACTGGCAGGGTAACGATTGGACGCCTGCAAGTGAAGGCAAAGCTGCACACGCAAATTCGCGTTTTACAGCCCCGATCGATCAATGCCCGGTCGCTGACCCACTTTTCAATGACCCGAAAGGCGTACCCATTTCGGCATTTATCTTTGGCGGACGCCGCAACTCGGTCGTGCCGCTCGTACAGCAGTCATTCAACTGGGCGTTCGGTGTCTATATGGCTGCTACAATGGGCTCCGAAATGACCGCCGCCGCGTTTGGCAACATTGGCGAGGTTCGCCGCGATCCGTTTGCGATGCTGCCATTTGCGGGATATCACATGGGTGACTATTTCTCACACTGGCTCAATTTTGGCCGCCAGATCCCCGAACCGCCGCGTATTTTCTCGGTCAACTGGTTCCTCAAGGACGAGGACGGCAAATTCGCATGGCCCGGTTACGGCGAAAATATGCGCGTGCTGAAATGGATCGTCGAGCGTTCACGCGGCGTGTCTAAGGGCACTGAAACACCGCTCGGCTGGATGCCGCGTTACCAGGACATGGACTGGCGCGGACTCGATTTTACCGAGGAGCAGTTTAATAAGGTGATGAATCTCGACCGTGACATGTGGCTCAAAGAGATCGCCATGCACGACGAACTTTTCTTCCAGCTCTACGACCGTCTGCCAAAAGAGATGACCTTTATTCGTGAGTTGCTGGTTTCAAACTTGTGGCGTTCGCCTGAGCTTGGTTTAGCTGCACCGCGTGTCGAACCGGCAGAAGCCGTCAAAGCTGCGAGCTAGCCTAAACCCAAATTAAATTATCGACGGGCGGTCCAAATCTGGGCCGCCCATTTTATTTATATACAACGGCGATGCGCTATAATGTTCGAAATTCAAAAATAAGGAGCAAATCTAATATGGATAGTTTTCTCGGCAGATACTCAGGTTACATTTACGCAATATTCCGCATTGTTTTTGGCTTTTTGTTCATGCTGCACGGAACGCAAAAGTTGTTTGGCTGGCCGCCGGCCAAACAAGCTGGGGGTGAATTAGCGGGACTTATCCTCGCTGCCGCGATCATCGAATTGGTCTGCGGATCGCTAGTAATGCTAGGCTTTTTCTCGAGCTTTGCGGCGTTTCTCGCAAGCGGCACGATGGCCGTTGCGTATTTTATGGCTCACCAACCGCAAGGTGCTCTACCGATCATGAACGGTGGCGAAACGGCCGTATTGTACTGTTTTGCGTTTCTCTATATCGCTGCTAACGGGTCGGGAATGTTGAGTGTAGACGGCATGTTGAAAGGTAGCCGTGCGGCTTCAAGCGACGGTTAGTTTTCATGCAAACATCGCAACGATAATCGTATCTAAAAGACAGGAGTATTATGGAAGACTATACAACAACTTACGGCGATTCGGCCGCACTTGCCGCCCCGGCTGAGAGAGCGGCATTTATCCGCAAAACCTATCTACTGTTAGCGATTGCGGTGTTTGCCTTTATCGCTGTCGAGGCATTTTTCTTTTCGACCGGCATAGCCCTGATGATCGCATCCCTCATCTTTTCGGGCGGCAGCATTGGCTGGCTGGTCGTCCTCGGGCTGTTTATGGGGATCTCATATCTGTCTAATCGATGGGCGGTTTCTGAGACATCGCAAGCCGTTCAGTATATGGGGCTCGGCCTGTTCATCCTGGCCGAAGCGGTGGTCTTCGTCCCGCTGCTGGTGATCGCCGCTTATTATTCGGATGATCCGGGAGTAATTCTCAAGGCCGGTATTGTATCGCTTGGACTGTTTGCCGGGCTAACGTTCACCGTTCTAGTGACAAGGACCGATTTTTCTTGGCTCGCACCTATCCTCGGTATCGGCGGATTTGCGGCGTTGGGATTTATTGTCGCTAGTGCGATATTCGGCTTTACACTCGGAAATGTATTTGCGTTTATAATGGTCGCATTTGCGGGCACCTCGATCCTGTACCAGACGTCTCAAGTACTCCATCGCTTTAACACGAAACAGCATGTGGCTGCTGCTCTTACATTATTTGCCAGCGTAGCACTATTGTACTGGTATATTTTGAGCATTTTTAGCTCACGCCGATAGAGATCATGACGACTTACGCACCGTGTCCCCAATGTGGGGACACTAATGCCCAAATCTTAAACTTTACCTGGTGGGGCGGACTGATCGGCCCCAAATTGCTAACTCACGTCAAATGTCCGGCGTGCGGCAAAAAGTTTAACGGCAAATCGGGCAAGGACAATACGTTAGGGATAGCGATCTACATGGGTGCGATCAGTATTTTTTTATTCGTGTTGATCGGAGCAATCGCCGCGATGGTGGCGATGAATTAGTCACGCAGGCTATCGGGCTCGATCTCCTCGGCAATAAGTCCGCCGTCAGGATCTTTCATCAATATCTCGATACGCCGCTCGGCATTCGTCAGCCGCTCGCGGCAAGACCGCGACAGGCTAATTCCCTTTTCAAAAAGCTCGAGGCTCTCGTCTAAAGGCAGATCGCCCGCTTCGAGCTTTGTTACTATCTCTTCTAATTCGACCAACGATGTTTCGAAAGATTTTTCCATAACTACCTTACAAGCTCCTCGGCCTGTCTGAGCAAGTCAGCGAGATTCCCAACGCCGAGTGTATCCGCTGATTCTTTATTAAGCCCGCCGATCGCTATCGCGATGATCTGTTGTCCAACGGCGCGGGCGATATCTGTCGCAAGTTTTTCGTCCTTGACCCCGGCGATCTGCCAACGCCCATCGATACGCCTCATTGTCATTTCGAGCGTATGTTCGGGCAGTTTGCTTTTGACCAAAGCCGTATCGCCCGTCACGGTGATATCGAGATATTTCTCGGCCCCCAACACCATCGCAAAAAACGGCACGTTGCCAAAACGCGCTGTGCGGTCGCGTATCACCCGCGGCAGCTCGGCTCTCGCCCGCTGCTTTAATGCCGGAAAGAGCGGTGTTGCAAGTTTTGCAACCTTGCCGATAATTGCCGGCGGCATTCCGCGGCCATACATTTCGACAGCCTTATTAGTTATTTGAGGCACAAAATCATCAACCAGCGTATCAATATTAACGAGCTTGTCTATCTCGGTCTTATCATCACGTTTGGCGGCGTCAACAAGCAGGGCCAGCGAATACTGCGGCGTGTCTTTAAGGCTCTGATAATACAAAAAACCGCCCAGCCCGACGCCCGCCAGGATCGACAACAGCACAATTCCGGCGATAGCGAATACTCGTTTCGACATTACAATTCAGATGACAAAACCTCGGCGTCCAGTTTTCCACGTTTGAGGCGAATTTTTAATATATCACCTTTTTTAACCTGTCCGGCATCAAGCAAAACCCGTCCGTCCGCGGCCTGCGTGATCGAATATCCGCGTGTCAGCACCGCAAGGGGCGACAGAGCGTTGAGCTTTGCCATCTGAACATTCAAAGCCTCGGTCTTTGTTTTAAGCGAATGCTGCGTCGCGGTGATCCGACGCTGGTCGAGCACCTCGAGTGAGTTTGCCGCAGCAACCGTCTTTGCTTTCAGCGTCGCCGGAGTCAGCCGCGATGCGACCTTCGCAAACCGCATCTGTGCTGATTGCACACCCGATGTGAAACTCGTCCGCAACCCCGTCGAGGCGTTCTCAACCCGGATCGCAGCTTCATACATTTGGCGCTCCATAAAACCCGCTAGCCGGTCTTCGCGAAGTTGCAGGCCTTGGATGATGTCCTCTTCTCGGCCTGCGACCATCTCTGCCGCAGCCGACGGCGTAGCTGCACGCAGGTCGGCGATCAGATCGGATATCGACCAGTCGATCTCGTGCCCGACTGCCGATATCACGGGTATCTCGCTCAGTCTCAGGGCACGTGCAAGAGCTTCGTCATTGAAAGCCCATAGGTCCTCAGGCGAGCCGCCGCCGCGTCCTACGATGAGGACATCGATCTTATTTGCCGCATCGAGCGTCCAGTTGTATTCATTAAGATCGGCCACCGCCTGACGAATACTGTCCGCCGAGCCTTCACCCTGGACAAAAGTGGGAGCGAGTATGATGCTGACGGACTTTGCCCGACGCGTCAGTACATTTAATATGTCGTGAAACGCCGCACCGGTCGGCGAAGTCACGACACCGACACGTCTCGGCAAAAAAGGTATAGGGCGTTTTAGCTCAGGAGCAAATAAACCTTCCGCGTCGAGCGTCGCTTTGATCTGCTCAAACGCCGCACGCAAAGCCCCCTCGCCCGAAGGTTCCAGCGACTCGACCACAAGCTGACACTCGCCCCTCGCCGGATAAAGCGTCACCTTTCCGCGAACCCGCACCGCAATTCCGTTTTGCGGCTTAAATCGAACGCGAAAGTTCGTCCCTTTCCAACAAACCGCCCTGATCTGCGAGGTACCGTCGTTGAGCGTAAAATACCAATGCCCCGAACTGGCCGCAACAAAACCCGTCACCTCGCCCTCGACCCAAACGCCTGAAAACCCGCGCTCAAGCACATCCTTGACCTCGGCATTCAGCTCGGTAACGGTCAGCGGACGATGCTCGGTGTCGTCAAATAATGTATGCAAAAGTTCGTTATCCAAAATGTTGTTTTAAGGTGCTGCGGCGACTGAGGTGACCGTTGCAAAAGTATTCTCACGCTTACTTTTTATCTTCAGACGTGGTGAACTACCGACCGACGTTTCAGATCTAAATGTGATGTTATAAGCGGATCGGAGTTGGACGACGATATCCTCATAAGCTTTTTGGATCTCGGCGATCTCTTTTATCGGGTAATAAACGCCGCCCGAAACACGTGCGAGCTTTTCGCCCTCACCCTCTGCCTTTGCTGAGACAGACATATATTTTCGCCGAACCGGATCAATATCGGCGTTCGGATTAGCCGCCGCAGCTGCTATTAACCCCGACGGGACATAAAGCGGATAGATCAACGCACCGCTTTCCTGTATCGACCCCGCGAGCGAATCAAACGCCAAAAACGAGCGGTTGTCATCGCCGTCCGTCAGTATTACGATGGCCGTACGTTCGCCCTTGAATTGCCGCAGCGTATCACTAACCGCGTATGCGAGAGCATCGTAATAGGCCGTACCGCCGCCCGCATCAAATGTATCGAGGCTCTCCGACAGCCTACCTTTATCGGTCGTAAATTTTGACAGCACCTTTACATCGTCGTTAAAGATCACGATCGATACGCGGTCTTTTTCATCGACCGTATTTACAAACGCCCGCGCCGCTTTGCGGATAAAATTGACGTAATTTTCAACACTGCCGGACACATCGAGCAGCAGCACGAGGTTAAATCGTGCCGTCGACCTCTCGACCGAAACGATCTCACGAGCAGTGCCGCCCTCGGTGATCTCAAAATCGTTTGCGGTCAAACCGGCGATCGAGCGGTTCTTTAGATCCGTCACGCGAACCAAAGCGGTTTTGAGGGAAGCGTTTGGATTCTCTGTCTGCGCCGATCTCGCCGAAAACTTTGGCTCAAACATCATCGGAGGCAAGCTGCGGGCGTAGTCCCCGTAATATTTCGGTGCCGCCCGGCGTATTGCCTCCATCAGAAGTGAATCGCCGCTGCGAACTATTGCTTTGGCCGCATTCGTCAAAGGCCGCTCGCGAAGGTCGCTCATCACCTCGTTCGGCGGAACGTTGATCAAAATTATGCCGCGAGCGGTCGTCAGATCAAGCCTGACCGACTCCGGAACATCAAGTTTTTCTGAAGACTCCACATTCCCTACCGGTCGTGTTTCCGCCTTATCTCCATTTCTACCTTTGTTCCCTTCTCCCCTTCTTCCTCGGATCTCAAACCGCCCCGCGCTCTTTTCCTTTATCGCAGCGAGGTCGAAATCGGCAACAACGCGCGGTTTCGACTCGGTCCAGAGCAAGTTGTAAGCGATATCTTCGTCCGGCACATCCACGGCTATCGTACCCGTGTCGGTCGACGACACGACGGACGCAAAATTACCATTCACCTCAACGGCACCGGCGACAGTTTGAACAATGATATTGGATCGTTCGGGAAGTGTGAGAACGAGATCTATGCGTTTTCGGGAATCGGTGGAAACGATGGTTACGGTCGTTTTTCCGCCGGTAGTAACGATCTTGATCTCACCGTCAGAAACGCCTTTTAGCGATGATGCGGTCAGCTTGCCCGAAGGCGTTTTTTCGTCTGCAACAGCCTCAGCTTTTACGCCAACACGGCCATACCGATTAACGATCTCGACTGTTGAACCCGAGGTTACTTTCAGTTCGCGCATCACATCCTGCCCGGGCGTAGTGAGCCAAAACGCGAGGGTGACCGCTGTAATTAAAAGGTATCTGATTATCGCAAGCCGCATCTGATCATGGTTTGCTCGGTATTCGGCCGGATTGGATCAGGCGTGCCCGGACGCGTTCCTGCCACCTTTTTCGCGGGCGTTCGTCATCCTCGAACCGTTCGAGCAGCTCGTTCATCGATTCACCACCAGCCAGCCGAGTTTTCAAATAGAGCAATGCAACTATGATAGCAGAAAACGAAAAGACGAGGATCTGCATTGGCAGCCAGAATATCTGGATGAGCGATTCGAGAATCGTGTATTTTACACGCGTCCGCATATCCATATCCTTGCCGCGCACTTTGGGGGTTCGCAGCTTGTTGAACGAAAAATCGATGCCGTTTTCTTCCTTTTTCTCTCCGGCCACAGGAGTATCAGCCTGAGCCGGAGCAGCTTCGGCGGACTGTGGGGCGACGGTTTCAGTAGGAGTTTTTGGCTGTGGGTCGAAGGCCTTGGCAGACACGTTGACGACGTATGAGATCGTGCCTGCGATGATGCCGGGAATTAGGATCATGATGCAAATCGCCCCAAACGCTGTCCAAAACGACCGTTTGACGAGAGCCCGCGAACGTTTAAGCGCCCCGCGGATCCCCACATCCTCCATCATCACGACCGGCGGCACGAGTATGAACGAAATATACGACCAGAAAAATCCGAGAAGTCCGGAAAGAGATCCGAGTACAAAACCCATCACCGGGATCGGAGCGACCGATTGCGTCAGCGGGTAAATGATCAGCCCCAGCATTGCTCCTACCCCGAAGCCAAGTGCCCCTGCGACGCCGGCAACGACAAACGGCAATATCGCCGTCAAAAACGCAGTTCCCGCGATCCGCTTCCATTTCTTTCGGGCCTCAACAAGCGCGGGTCGCAGCCGCACCGGCCGCAACGGAACGGAAAGATACTGTGTGACGATCCAAGAGATGGTGCCAACGATCAGGCTCGTACAAAATGCGCTCGCTAATGACAAGGCAAACCCATCAATGGCGATCGAAACGCTGCCGACCGTTTCCGAGATCATATCGCTCACCCTGAGAAACGATAAAGCAAGCAGGATCAGCGTCAAAACGATCATCGGCAGCGAGAAAAACGCCGTCAGCAAGAGAAATTTCGGCAGATGTTCGCTCCAAATGACCAAAGCCCGCCTGAGCAATCCCCAAATGCCCTCAGATCTCGCACGCAACTTGCTTGCAAACGCCTCAGCCGTCTGTGGGCGAAAATCGGGGTTCTTGTGAAGAGCCAGATGAATGCCCGCTTTCAGCTTGCGGCGCACATTTTTTGCCTTGAGAGGTTTGGGCTCGATGGTCTTGTGCGATTCCATCACGTCCTTAAAATCACCCTCGAACGGCGTCCTGCCTGACAACATCTGATAAGCGATCACACCGAGGCTGTAGATGTCCGAACGCGGGTCAAGATGCTCACCTCGGCATTGTTCCGGTGACATATAAAGCGGTGTGCCCAAAACCGCACCGACTCTCGTCAGCTCAGCCGAGTTTTTCGAATCGTAAAGCGATCTGTTCGTCGTCGGATTTTCACGCTGCGGCGTGGCATCATGCGAAGGTCTCGCCCCTGTCCCGACCTTATCTTGAAAGTCATCTGATATATCACCGTCATCAAGTATCGCCGTCTCATTCTCACTCGCGATCGGCGACAAGCTGATCGTCCCAGCCTCCGACGCAACCAACGCTCGCTCTTTGCCACCCGCGATCGTCTTGGCCTCGGCGACTTGTGTTGAAATATTGTTGCCATCAACCTGCGTCCCGTCGATCTCGCCTCCGGCAAACGTCGCTTTTCCGCTAGCACTGTACGTCGGCGTCGCGCTCACATAAACATCACGCTCGCCTGTCGAAGCCACGTCATCGTGCTCCTCAAGCTTGGCGATACCAAAATCGAGCACCTTTACCGTATAACCGCCGCGTTGATTGGGTTCGAGCCAGATATTGTCGGGTTTTAGATCGCGGTGGATGATGCCCTGAGTGTGTGCCTCGTGCACTGCGGAGCAAACCTGTTCGAGGATATCGAGCGTCCATCCGACAGGCAGATTTCGCTCTTCTTCCAGTATCTCGCCCAACGTACAGCCGTCGAGATATTCCATCACAAGATACGCGACCTGACCCTGATTCGAATCCGCAAAGCCAAAATCCGTGACGTTCACCACATTAGGGTGACGCAAACGCCCGGCTGCACGCGCTTCGCGGCGAAAACGCTCGACAAACTCGGCGCGTTTCATATACTGCGGCGCAATGATCTTCACCGCCACCGGCCGCTCCGTGCCGAGATGCGTCGCAAGATACACCGTCCCCATACCGCCGCGCCCAAGCTCACGCTCGATGTGGTATTTACCGTCCAGTGTCTGGCCTAAAAAATCCAGTGTTTCCATGTCGCTTCAACTGCCAACTCTACCTGTTTTCAAGGACGCAATGCAAGTAATTACGACAGCAAACTCGCGAATGTTTTGTCTAAGATAGGTTGATATTTCGCAAAAGTTGGTCTAGAATTCCACTCAAAACTAGCTTTATTAACGGTTTTGTTGCTTTTCCTCAGTACAAAGGCATTATTGTGTTGCATCCATGAAACATTGTGTGTTACAACTACATCTATGTTGCATTTGTGCAACGGCAGAATGTCTTGGTATTGAAATGGAGAGCAAACACTATGGACGGGAGAGGAAACGGTATGAGCATGGATAAAGGAAAAGCGATCGAATCTGCGTTGCAGCAGATCGAGAAAAAATTTGGCAAGGGTGCGATCATGCGGCTCGGCGAGCGGCCACACGAGGATATCGGAGCGATCTCGACCACTTGTCTGAGCCTCGACTACGCCATCGGCGTCGGCGGATTTCCGCGCGGCCGTATCATTGAGGTTTATGGGCCGGAAAGCTCGGGCAAAACGACACTCGCTTTGACGGTCGTTGCGTCGGCGCAAAAGACCGGCGGCGTCTGCGCCTATATCGATGCCGAACACGCGATGGATCCGGAATACGCGACCAAGCTCGGCGTCAATATTGACGACATGCTCATCTCGCAGCCGGATTCGGGCGAACAGGCGCTTGAGATCGCCGAAACTTTGATCCGTTCGAACAGCGTCGATGTCATCGTCATCGATTCGGTCGCCGCCCTCGTGCCGCGTGCCGAGCTTGACGGCGAAATGGGCGATTCTCTGCCCGGATTGCAGGCACGCCTGATGTCACAAGCTCTGCGCAAGATCACGGCGATCGTCGCTAGCTCGAATACGACGTTTATCTTTATCAACCAGCTTCGCGAAAAGATCGGTGTGTTTTTTGGCTCGCCCGAAACAACGACCGGCGGCAAGGCCCTGAAATTCTACGCCAGCCTCCGTCTCGACATCCGGCGCATCGGTGCTATCAAAGACGGCGACAAGGTCGTCGGCAACCGCACCCGCGTTAAGGTGGTCAAGAACAAATGTGCCCCGCCTTTCCGCGAATCCGAGTTCGACATTATGTACGGCGAAGGCATCTCACGCGAAGGCGACCTGCTCGACATCGCCGTTAATCACAACATCGTCGAAAAATCCGGCGCGTGGTTCTCGTACAAAGGCGAACGCCTCGGCCAAGGCCGCGACAACGTCAAAAACATGCTAAAAGGCGATCTACCGCTCCTCGAACGCATCGAACTCGACGTTAAACAGCAACTAGGTTTTATATTGGTCGAACCCAAAACAAAAGCCGCCGCAGCCGGAAAAGCTGCTAAGGCCGACGCCGGGGAAACAGTCGAGGCACCAGAATAAGAAAGCCTCATCACAAAAGCACTGTCGAACTCTCTGTGTCCTATGTGGCTTACTGGTGATTTTCTGTCGGAATTTGACATACTCTGGCCACTTATTTACACTTACAAATTCGCGTCCAATACGGTTTGGACGCGTTTTGGCCAGATAGCTCAGTTGGTAGAGCAGCGGACTGAAAATCCGCGTGTCGGCGGTTCGACCCCGTCTCTGGCCACCAATCTTTTCAACAACTTAGGGCTGCCATATCGGCAGCCCTTTTGCGTTATGTGCAACTTTTGTGCAACATTTTTCATTTTGGGGTTGCAAATAAGATCCTTTCGAGTTCAATAGTCGCATCCCTTTGCATGGATGGCAGAACGTGCGAATAGGTATCCAGAGTCAAAACGATCGTCGAATGCCCTAATCTTTCCGCGACGACCTTGGGGCTTGTCTGAGCCAACAGCAGAAGAGTTGCGCAAGTATGCCGCAGATCATAGAGGCGAATGGCCTTAGATAATCCCGCTTTCTCTAGTATCGGTTTAAAGTGTCGACGCGTTAGGTTTCCTGTTTGAATCGGCGTTCCAATCTCGGTCGCAAAAACAAAGTCATAGTTCTGATAGGCTTGTCCAAGTTTTAGCCGCGCCTCCAGTTGAGCTTTTCTATGAGAAACCAATTCGCTCACGACCGAGGCCGGCAGGGGAATGGTTCTCCGACTTTTTGAAGTTTTAGGTTCCTCGAGGCTCCATCCACCCCCTTTTCTCTTCCAAACTAAAGCTCGTTGTATGGTTACGGTTCCAGTAGAAAGGTCAAGATCCTTCCATTTGAGTCCTAGGTATTCCTCGGGACGCATTCCTGTAGAGATTGCTAGCGAAAAGATCACGAAACATTCATCGTCTCTCGCAGCACTCAAGAACGCAGCACTTTCCTCCGCCGACAAAACCATCATTTCCTTTCGATGGATCTGGGGAAGATCAACCATTGAGGCAGGGTTCATATTTAACATCTGCCATTTAACGGCTTGTTTTAACGAGGATGACAAGATGGCATGTGTGTATCTCACGGTCCGAGCCGACAATCCCTTTTCGATCAACGAAGTATAAAACGCTTGAATGTCGAGCGGTTTGATCTTCGACATCGGAATTTGGCCAATTGCGGGGCGCATATAACGTTTCACATATTCAACGTAGTCTTCGTATGTGCGCTCCTTCAGACGAGGCTTAGCTGCGACTTCAAGCCATTTATCGAGATACTCACTGACCGTTATCTTTGAGTGCTCAATGAAAAATCCCAGGTCGATCTCCCGTTTCTTTTTGGTTTCAAGAGTCTCGGCGTCCTTTTTCTTTCCTTTTAGGGTTTCGTTAAAAAACCTGGTCTTTCCATTCTTATCCCTTCCGAGAAAAATGCGCACCTGCCAGGTGTCCTTTCCACGTTGTACTATTGGCATATTTAATCGTCTCCTAAATCAATCTAAATTAAATCGCTACGATTAAACTATAGGTCACCACTTAGTGTATGTCAAGAATAACACAAAGTTTTGACATAGTATTAACTAGGCAATAAACTTGGAATATGGGTCTGATTACCACAAAACAGGCGGCAGAGAAGCTCGGAATTGGCGTCTTGCGGGTTCAGCAGCTAATATGGGGCAAACGGCTTCCTGCCGAAAAGATCGGCCGTGATTATTTGATTAACGAATCCGACCTTACACTTGTCGCAACCCGGAAACCGGGCCGGCCACCAAAGAAGCGGGCCTGATCACTACCTTTTCAAACGCTTGGCCCTCTGCCTTGAGTCACGCAATACCTTCAAAAACGGCGCGTAACTATTTTTTGCCCAATAACCCTTGGGGTAGGACTGGCTCAAATCGTGCATTTCTTGATACATTAGCGTGCAATAAGCAAGGCGATTCTCAGCAGCAAGTCTCTGAATTTCCACGCGAAATTTTTCGACGTCGCTAGCCACGATTTTTTCCAGTTCTTTCCGCAGATCATCACACTCGACGTAAAAATCCTCGGGCTTTACGTTTGCGTCATCCAGCGGAGCTCTCCAATAGTCCAAAAGCCTCTTCCAATCCTGCGGCCTGACAAAAGTATGTGTCGACTTCCAAAGCTGATTAACCCTTCCTACCCACCTGCTCATACTGAACTCTCCTTCACATTCACCGTAGCTTCCAAGTATTCAAGCCTGTTCTCGATCTCGAGAATTTCCATTCCCTTGAGGGATTGTTCGAGGATAATGGCGGCGCAACGAATCTCCACGCCAGGGTTCTCACAGTTGAGATTTCGCTCAAGAGTGTCAATAGCCAAGAAGACGATACTCTGTAACTTTGCGATCGTATTCTCCAAGATGCCCCGCCGTGCCTTTCGATATTCGGCCAGAAAATTCTCATTCTGCATCCAACGCCAATAAGTCGTGACTGCGACTTTGCCCTTTCTACACGCTTCGTCGATCGTTCGCTCCGTGAGTAAAAGGGCGATCAGCTTATGTTGTTTTGGTGAAATTTCGTCCGATCCTTTCATTTCTTTCTATTTCCTTTCATTTTTCCTAGTTTTCCGTGACTACGACATAAACGACATTGACGACAAAAACCGTGATAGACCTATATCTAGGCCATTTGGTCGTTAATGTCGTTATTGTCGTTAGGTCTGACGCGATACCTCTCGACCGGTCTCCCTTCGGTCTTTTGGTTCTCCACATCCACGCGTCCCAGTTCGATCAAAAGTTTTAGGCCGGAGCCTATCTGGCCGGGCGTCGCATTCCGGTTAAACAGATCCCTTAGCTGGGTTCTTGTGAGTCCCCCCGGATTGGCTTGCAGAGCCTCGTAGATCTTATCGGCGGTCTTGTCGCCAGTCTGATTGCCGAATATATATTTTGCGGAGTCAAAACAGTACTTCCAAAATGCTAGAGCAGCCTCCAGATGTTCCGCACGGATCATTTTTGAACAATCCAGTAAGGCGTAAAGGCTAGCCAGCCGCATAACCTGAGCTTCTGACCGCGATGTAACCGATCCAAGCATTCCAGAATGCCCGTCCGACAGTTCTCGATATACTTCACCCCACAGGGCGTCCGCCCCCTCATCCCGTCTTAATTCGTATGTTTCCCGCGTATGAGCAACTGCTTCGTGGAGACGCTGCACTAACGGGTTTAGGTCACTTGGCTTAAGACTGCCACCATACGGTAGGTACTTACTTCGACGACTGAACACCCATAAGAATCTGTTCGCAAATCCGTTGGCCATTTCGGTTTCATCTAGATTCCTGAGAAGCTCGAACAGCGTGATATGACCAGTTATTGAGATATGAGTATTGGACGCCACCAACGGAGTCTTCGTCATAACCCTCAATCGGTCTGAGTCCCATGCTTGTCTGATTACGGATGAGAGGGTATTACCCTCACGGCGCATTACCTTCAACACCCTTGCAAATTCCGGCTCGAGAACGAATGCGCGTTTCTCCTTGGCTCCTTCATCCACAATCTCATCTTGATAATCGACGATCCGACCTTGCTTTTTTATGGCTGTTTTCTTAGTTTGTTCGTCGCGGACATGAAAAATAAGCCCTTCCCCGCTCGACAAGCCGTCGTGCACGCAGTTGAGAAATGACTCATCTACCAGAGCAAACAAGCGTTTGATATGTCCCCACGAGGTGCCTTTTCTCCCTTTGCTTGAGGCTCCCACAATTACAGTGAAAATTTTTGTATAGTGGCAATCCGCTTCAGCCCAGAAATGTGAAGACTTTCCAACGACGCACCCAAAAGCAGCTAAAAACTGAGCCAATAATGCAGCACAGTCCGCCTCAGTGTGCGGCTCTAGGGTTCGTATAACGTCACCAGCAAGACCGTAGAGGGCGGCGGCTGGCAGCGTTGGGATTTCGAGACTTTTGAACTCCTCTTCCTCTTTTGTTGGCTGACCATTTGAGGCGATTGGAGCTTCCGCCGGGTAACGCATAACGCCATTAGCAATTTCGCTTAGCTCAGTCTCCTGTAGTCTTGGTCTGACACGGGTCTCATTGACCTCCCGTAAAGCAGCCATGATCTCGTTTTGGCCAAGCCCCCGCCGACGCATTGAACCTGCAAGCGAAAACAACGTCGCATTCCGATGCCCATTACCAATGATTTCCCCGACGGCCGCATTCTTTCCCGATTGCCGGTCACCATCTTCCCCCTGAGGAAATGCAGCTTCAAGCTCTTCCATGGAATATCGGCGATTGGCATCGAACTGAACTACCTCGACTAGCTTTGCGTCATATTTACCGACAGCGTTCGGGTTATAAGTAAGATGTGTAAAAAAAGGAAGCCGCATTACCCTTGATGGATTCTTTATCGAAACGTCGCCGTTAAAAACATGAATTAACCGACTCTGCATCTTGCGCCATCGTTCGGCCGTGCAATCGCCTTTTAAGAGCCAATAACCGTGCACACTCCGCTTTGTTTCGACTCGTATCGAAGTTGGTAGCGGTGACCGATCGAGTGCCTCGTGCTGTTCAGGGATCGTCAGCAGATCGTTCTCAACAAATACGGCGTTAAATCGGGTTATGTCAGCGTCAGTGCTCCCACCCGCATTGGGAGCAAAATATACCCCCATATGGTGATTGAGGGCCCTTAGGCCCAATGCGCCTTTCGGACTTGTAAGCTCCCCACGAGAATAGTCTCGTTTGACCGGGCGATTATACTCAGAATCCGGCGCATCTTTCGGTTTGAATGCACGAAAATGGATGGCCTCCTCCGAGTCTGGGAAAAAAGCCGCCAGGAAATCAGCAACACTCATGTGTGCCTCCTTAAACCACTCATGGTTTCTTTTCTTCGACCAAAAAGTATTGCGGTGTAACTATTCATCGCCTTCGCCCGCATCGGTTCTTAGCGAACCGCCTTCATTTAGCCATCGTTCTACCGCCTCAGATGAGAATCGATACTGGCGTTCACCAAGCCTTATAAAAGGAATCTGCTTTGTACGAACAAGCTCATAGACGCGTTGCTTGTCAACCCTCAATAACTCAGCGACCTCATCAACAACTAGAATCTGCCTCTCCATACCTAGTTCCTCCAAAACAAAAAATCCGGTACGAGATATTCTCGTCCGGACTAAAGATGGCGTAACCAAAACAGAGGCGTCAAAACATATTTTTGAATTTTCCTAATCTGTTAGTTGCATTAGGAAAATGCAAAAACGTTTTTTGAATATTCCCATTCTAAGTGTCTGTAGATGCACCACTTAACTTCCTTCCCTCGCCAAAATATTTTTTCAGCGTCGAAAATGCGGTTTGGGGAAACCCTAACTTATCCATAGCGTGGTACATCGCAAACGCTTCAGGTTTTTTCTCAGGTGATAGATGTGAGAAGTCGCTAGCGTGCCCCTTCCATACCTTTATTGCATTGTTCCAAAGTTCGGTCGGAGCTGACTTAAGATCTGTTTCCGATCGTAGCCACTGAATTATTAAATACGCAAAATCTTTTTCAACTAATTCTTCGTGAGCAAGTTTCCAAAGAGGCTTGCCATTCGTGTGGACTAAACTCATGACGGTCTTAAAAAACTCCATCTTTCGATCGTCATTCCAAACGAATTTATCCGTTGACCGGCGGCCGCCTCGCGTAATTCCCAGCCGCTCACTTGTAAACCTCATACCCTTTCGCACAATGCCATCCAGAATTCCTCTAAAAGCCTTTGCGTCTAGCTCGGATTCCTCACCAATCGCCTCCTCGATTATCCCCGCCGCGGAAATCACCGCTTCAGTTGTAAGTCGAAAGGCGAATTCCCTGGTCACATCTGGAAGAGCGGCCTCTATTTGGGCTTCCACGCGGTCATCAAATCGGTTAACGATATCCAAAAATCTCTCTCGCGTTGCTTCGTTTGTTAGGACACGCTCGATCTCTTCCTCGGCGGCGATGCCAAAAACCGTGTCGGCCTCGTTAGGGTCATGACCATACGGGTTTAGAAGGTGGTCGCAGATAGCGTCGTAGTTGTACTGGAGTTTTTCCTCCAAGACCTTCTCTATCATATCCGCAGCAACAACGTATCGAACACCGAGGAATATTGAGGTAGTCATCAGTCCGGACTACCCCAAGCATCCTAATCTCGATTTCACATTTCCACCTAATTAAAGAAACGACCCTGAATATGATTCGAAGTGCCTGTTTTGGTTCAGATCTCAGTTCGGCCTTACTTACTATTGGGCGAATGTTGCTAAGGAAAGGTAGCTCGACCACTCGAGCGACGAAAATCGATGTCGGAGTTTCGGGAGGCAGGGGCGATTCTGGCCAACCGTCAAGATTCTTCGGAGCGATTTCGTCGATTTCGGTGAGCGCCCAAGCGATTTGCCGTTTCAGCTCCTCTTCTGACCAGTCTGATCGCTCGGCGTATCTCAAATACATACTATCCTCAAGAGAAATTCTACCGCTCGTCAAACGCAATTGCACATAGGCGAAGCTGGGCAAACCTTTGGAAACGTAGGATGCTTCACACGGACAAACCGACGAAGCTATTACTGCCGTCTCGAAAAGGAGCTGAAAAAAACTGATGGCTTTCTAGCGGGTTGACAATCATCCCGAGACAGTCAAAGTTGAACGTGTTAAATGGCAAACTGCGCGACCGAGACGAAGCCGAGCACGTCGCGGCCCGAGCTCAGACAGCCGCCGTCCGCATCCTCGATGGCGTCAAAACAGTCGGCGTCACCGCCGGTGCGTCCACCCCCAACTGGCTTGTCGACAAAATAGTCAAACATCTTGAGGCCATCGGCCGCGACCAAGACGCCGGCCTCAAGCCGTAAGGCAGTTGTCAGTAGTCGGTGGTCAGTAGTCAGTTGTAGGAATTAAGAGAAAAGGCCGCGAGCGTTGTGTTCGCGGCTTTGTTGTTTGGAGTCCCGCCTTTAGGCGGCGGTCGAAACTGGTCCTTTTGGTCCGGTCCGGACCAGGTGGACCAAGATGGACCAAGATGGACCAAGGTGGACCAAATCGGAAAAATAGAACAAAACCGGAAAATACACCGATTCCCTCAGAATCGCAGGCCTGACCCCGTTCTTCCCCTCTATCTTGATGATTGTATTAACACCTTTCTTAGCATAGTCTTTTATTTGCTTGTCACACCCCGAACGAAAATTATATTGTAAACACCTTTTTGAGAATTGGATTATGGACTGGAGAAAGTACGAAAAGGAAATATTCGATGCCTTTTGCTCATTTTATCCTGACGCAAAAATTAGCTTTGACCAGAGGCTTCTTGGCAGGTATTCCAAAATAGAAAGACAAATAGATGTGCTTATTGAGGGACGTATTGCCGGAAAGAATATTCGGCTTATTGTTGACGGTAAATATTACGGGGAAAATATTGACGTAAAAGAGGTTGAGAGTTTTATTTCGATGGCTGAGGATGTTAATGCCACTCAAGGAATCCTAGTAACATCGAAAGGTTATTCGCAAGCGGCAACTAATAGGGCCTATTACGGTCCGAGCGACATTGAATTAGATATTTTGAACTTTGACGAGTTATTAAGATTTCAAGGCTTCGGCGGTAACGTTACTAGTGGTAGTCACGGCGCCATTATTCCCGCGCCTTTTGGATGGGTTGTGGACGGTACTCGGAGAGAAAATACTCTTGCAAATTTTTACCAGAGGGGAAAGTCATATGAGGAAGCTTTTGATAATGGGGAATTCATTTATGTAAATATTTTCCCTTATGACGCCCAAGTTACAGATGTGGAAAAGTTATTGGAACATCAGAAAGAACGGACTTTAGAGCGCCATCCTAGAGCTTCTTTTACTTATTCAGAAAGCGTAGAGCGAACTGACGGGTCAAAGACTCTAATTAGAAAAATCGTCCGAGAGGAAACAGATTTGGAAGAATATTCAGGTTTTGTATGCTTTGAGACCTTCACGGTATTCTGTGTACTTTTGACCCCGAAAGAGGCAAGCACGAAGAATGTTAGAAAACTCGAGTATATGTTGGAAAGAATGATCCCTATGGCCGTCAATTTGCAAAGCGTCGCCCTAGTGGAAATTTCACAAAGGCGACGATCTTTGGAAAACACAGAAACAGATGAAGATAAGGCAAATATCCTAATGGGAATTGCCCAAATTCATAGAGATTTGGAGCAGTTCGATATAGCGGAAGAAGTATATTTTGAAAGTATGGAGGTTTTGCCGAATAATTATGGCGCAAGGCTGGGATTATTGGAATTGGGATTTAGATCGGGCAAATGGAAAGATCTCGTCGATGACTTCTACAATGTATCTCCCGGAAAATTACAAATCTGCGGTGACTTAGTTAGATTGAGTATAGAAAACAATCAAAATGATTTCTTTAACGATTTCTTCGAAAGAAAGACTAAAGAACATGTCGGCGAATTCGAAAAACTAGGATGTGTTTATTGTTCATGGGCTGATCTAAAATATTCCTTAGATGACAATAAAAGTGCTTTGGATTTATTCACATTAGCTCATGAAAATTTTATCCAGTGTTTTGACAGTAGTCATTCGATAGTGATTGCGATGCAAGAAGCAATTGATGAACTGAGTTCAATTCCTGAATCTTAGCTATTAAGAATCGTGTAATTGCGGGAATTCGGGAATAGGAATTAAATTACAATGCCAGCATCGACCATTCATATCGTAAACGAAGATGCCCTGCTACAGGGTTATAATTTCACGATTGATAATGCAATTCGCTTGCTAGACGCTTCGACGTTATTGCAAAATGATTTCCCTGACAAAGCATTAGCGATCGCTCAACTTGGGCAAGAAGAAATAGGGAAATCTTTAACACTCCTCGCGGCATTCCACCTAACCGACGACCCTGAAGAATGGAAATGGTTCTGGCGAGGATGGAAAAATCACGTTTTAAAAGCTCAGAGAGCCTATCTTTACGAGATTTTTAATCCGCTTCGCATCGAGTTGGTCTCTTCGGACGGCTCAGAATATTCTGGTTTTCCTTTTATGGAGCCTATTTCTAGGGAGAAAGAAGTTGGTTTGTATGTTGATTTCGATCAAAAATCACAGACGTTTACGACTCCAATCTCGGAAGTTACCCCTTTTGAAAGTATGGGCCGGATTTCGACATTACTTTATCTCAGCTCTACAGCCGACGCGATCCGTAGGGCAATGTTGCATGCAAACCCGATGTTACGTTTGAAGGCCTTCGGATCATTGGCATTTACGATTTGCTCAGAAACGATTTACCAACAGGATATGCCGAGCTTGTTGGAAAACTTTAGCTTACAATCAGCGCTACAGGCGGAGATTGTGCGGGACCTTGGTATCGCTCTCGAAGGCGTAAATGAGATGTTTAAGGATGCTGTGCAACCAAGCTCTAAAGATTTATAAAGCGGATGGTTGGAGTGATTCAGTCTAGAATTGGAGTATTAACGATACGAAGCTTTAGACTTTCTAATTTTGACG
>JBGAUY010000037.1:0-27452 GCA_044228425.1 Pyrinomonadaceae bacterium
CGAAAAACCTTATCGACCTTATTCACCGAGACTTTATGAAAGACCCAATAAACAATGACCATCAGAACAAAACCTAGCGTCATGCCGATCAGCGGTGACAGGACGATGAACGAGATCGTCTTGATCCAACCTGCGGCTTTCAGGACGGTCTCGACGCCGTTAAAACCAAAGTGCCAAATGTAGGACGAAATCGCGGCTCCTGCGTAAGCTCCTACAAGTGCATGCGAACTTGACGTGGGCAGGCCTAAATACCAGGTGATCAAATTCCAGATAATGGCGCCTATGACCCCGGCAAGTAGGACAAATAACTGGTCGTTGCCCGGTATTACAGCAATATTGACCATGTCGCCGCCGATCGTTTTGGCGACGGCAGTGCCAAAAACGACAAACGCAATAAAGTTAAAAAATGCTGCCCAGGCAACTGCAGCTCCGGGCGACAAAACCCTTGTCGCCACGACCGTCGCTATCGAATTAGCGGCGTCATGAAACCCGTTGACGTAATCAAACACCAACGCGAGGGCAATGATGATCACGACCAAGCTGAATGCGGCTGTTTGTGAGTCCATATCGGCGTTAGTTGTGCTTTAGAACGATACTTTCAATTATGTTGCCGACACTCTCGCAGCGATCGGTGCCGTGTTCGAGAATTTCGTAAAGCTCTTTCCACTTGATGATCTTAACGGCATCCGAATTTTTGAAGAGAGCGGCCATGGCACGGAAATAGATCTCATCTGCATCATTTTCTAATCTCTGTATCTCAAGCAGATTGTGCTCCATACCTTTGGCCGTCTTAAGGTGAGAAACTGCCCCGTGTATCTCTACCGCTTGTTTTTCCAGTACAACGGCGAGCTCCACGGCAAACGGATCAGACTCGTGAATGTCATACATTACAACGGCCCGGGCAGCCGCGTCGATGTAATCGCAAACGTCGTCGAGCGCAACGGACAGCGTGTAGATATCTTCGCGGTCAAACGGCGTGATAAAAGATTTGTTGAGCTTTGTGGTGACACTGTGGGTGATCTCGTCGCATTCGTGCTCGACGCTTTTGATCTTTTTGGACAGCGTATCGAAATTCTCATCCGAACCCTGCATGAGCTCAACGAGTAGAGCGGCTGCCTCTTGTATCTTTACGGTCATTTGCGAAAATAACGCAAAATAGTGGTCTTCTTTCGGCAAAAAGCTAAAAGCCATTTTCTTTTCTCTCCGGTACCAAGTGTTGAATTGAGAACCTAAATATATTCGAACATGTAACGTATGTCTAATTGCCTTGGCTGTGTTTGATAAACACAGCCTCGGTCAGATACACATTGAGCTCGCAGATATCCTTAACATAATCTCCAATACGCTCGATATGCTTTGCGACAAAGAGCAATCGAGCGGCTCCGTTTGCCGCCGCCGGATTTTTTACCAGCGTTTCGATCAGGCCGTCAAAGACGCGGCCGTAGCATTTGTCGAGCGTCAGGTCGCGGGCGATGATCTCCCTCGAAGCAGCTGCATCCTCTGACGTAAAAGCGTTCAAAGCCTCGCGCAGCATCTCTGCTGCAATGTCCGCCATCATCGAAAAATCAACATAGCTGTCGATCTGCGGCTCATTATTAAGGATGATCGCAGCCTCGGCAATGCTTGTAGCGTGATCGGCGATACGTTCAAGTATCGGCGTTATTTTTGCTACCGAGACGACCAGGCGAAGGTCATGCTCGGCCGGTTGATGCGACGCCAGTATCTCGATGCTGAGCTGATCGATCTCGAGCTCCATCTGGTCGATCTGTTCGTCCGCTTCACAAACACTCCGGGCCAGATCACTGTCGCGCTCGGTCAAGGAGCGCATAGCACGATGCACAGCGTCCTCGGTCTTACCGCCGAGCAGTAAGACACGGTCGCGTAATAATTCTAGTTGTGCATCTATCTCGCGATGATCCATATCAGCGTGGCCCACGGGACCAGTTTTTACTGGTATCTGCCCAAACGCCGCCGGCTGAGTATTTTCGCTCATATATTGCAAGCCACGATTATAGTCGAGAGCAGATACTTTATAGGTTACATAATACTTAACTTTTTTTGCCGGGTTTGGCTGAGGTCCGGGCGTGTAACACTTTGTTAACATTTTGATAACTTTTCCCGCACGGCTTTTCGGGCGAACGCGCCGTTGAATGCCCGTCATCCAAACACAGGCAATTTAGCGTAATTGGTATTCGCGGCTATTTAACATTAGAATTGCCAAATCATCTGAAAGTTTCGGAGGGAAGATATGAACAAGCATAGTTTTGGAAAGCGGATAGTGTCAGCGGCAATGATCGCCGCGATGTGGACATTGCCGATCGCGATGATCGCCCAAACGCGGATCATCGCGCCAAAGAATAAATACAAGATCCAGGACGACATCAAGCTCGGTAGCGATGCCTCTCGCGAGATCGAAAAGCAGTTTCCGCTAATAAACGATGCTGACGCGACGGCGTATATCGAGCGTGTCGGCCGCCGTCTGGTCGCCGCCATCCCGCCGCAATTCAACCAGCCCGCGTTCAATTACCGTTTCAAATGGGTCAATGCGAGCGATATCAATGCGTTTGCTTTGCCAGGCGGCCCAATGTATGTCAATCGAGGCATGATAGAAAACGCTAAGAACGAGGGAGAAATGGCCGGCGTTATGGCGCACGAGATCAGCCACGTTGCTCTCCGCCATGCGACCGCTCAGCAGACGCAGATGGGTAGCGCGAAAAATACGCTCGGTATGCTCGGAATGATAATTGGCGGGGCGATCCTCGGCGGCGAGGCCGGAGCTCAATTGGGCATGCTGGGTGCTGCTGCGTGGATGACCAAATACAGCCGTGCCTATGAATCGCAGTCCGACACGCTCGGGGCACAGATCATGGCAAATGCGGGTTACGATCCGCGTGATCTGGCAAATGTCTTCCGTACCATACAGCAACAGGAAAAGGGAGGCGGAGGGCCGCAGTGGATCAGCAGCCACCCCGATCCGGGCAACCGCTATGAGGCGATCAACAAAGAGGCCCAATACTTAAATGTCTCGTCAAACCCGATCAAGATAACGCGTGATTTCGAACGCATACAGGCCCGCTTTCGTGCAATGCCTAAGGCAAAGACAATGGCCCAGATCGAAAAAGAGGCTGAGAAAGGGCAAGGGCAAAACAATCCGACGTCCGGCGGGCGTTATACAAACAGCGTCCAGTATCCATCGAGCCGCGTGCGGTCTTACACCGGTTCCAGCTGGCTGCGTGTGAACGTGCCGTCAAACTGGCGTGAGTTTGCAAGTCAGGATGATGTTCAGTTTGCACCAGAGGGAGCTTACGGCGATCAGGGCATTACGCGGGGAGCGATGTTTGGCGTGATGACTTCGCAAACTAACGATCTTGGCCGTGATTCTGAGGCTTTGGTCAACGGCCTGCTCCAGGGCAATTCGTACCTTCGCCAGCAAAATCGCTGGTCACAGGTCTATGTTGCGGGCCGAGAGGGATATTCGACGCAGCTAACGGGCCGCTCGCCGCTGACGAACCAGACCGAGATCGTCACGATCTACACGACTAACCTACGAAACGGCGCCATCTTTTACGTCGCGACGGTCGTCCCGCAAAGCGAAGCGAACAGCTATTCTTATACATTCAAGAATATGCTCAACTCGATCCGGTTAAACGACTAGGTTATTGCTTTATTTAACAGGATGGACAGGATAAGCAGGATTTTTATCTTGTTGATCCTGTCTATCCTGTTTGGGATTCTTGATCAGACTTGACGTTCGTCAGCAGCAGGATTGCGAGGATCGAAACGCAAGCACTTGCGAGAAACGCCGTAGAGGCTCCAAACCTACTCCAAACAAGCCCGAACAAGAGCGACGCGGGGAATACCGTAATGCCATAGGCGAGGTTATATAGGCCGTACGCGGTGCCGCGTTTGTTTTCTGGCACCATGTCGGCGACAAAGGCTTTTTCGACGCCCTCGGTCAGGCCAAAATACACGCCGTAGATAATAAATAGAGCCCACGCTTGCCACGGTGAGCTGACAAAGGCAAACCCCGCATAGACAAAACCGTACACCAGCCAACCCACTATAATCACCTGTTTGCGGCCAAGCCTGTCAGACAGATCGCCGCCGATCAGTGAACTGACGACTTTGCTCAAATGCAGCATCATCCACAGCAGCGGTAGCACGACCGGCGAGATACCGGCATCGGCCGCACGCAGCAGCAAAAATGCGTCGGTAGAATTTGAGAGCGTAAACAGGGCGATGACCCACAGAAAGCGTTTGAAATTGCCGTCAAACCCTTTGAGTGAAAGCTTTGGCGGATCGACCGCCGCGTGCGGCTTTGGGTCTTCGCGAACGACAAATGCGATAACCAACAGACCGATCACGACAGGGACTGACGCAAACAAAAAGACCTGCTGATATTCGCGGATCGTCGGATTGCTGGAATCGACGGCAAAATACGCGAGCATCATAAACCCGACGACGGGGCCAAAAACCGCTCCGAGATGATCCGCCGCACGGTTAAAACCAAAGGCAAATCCACGCTGATTTTTCGGTACGCTCTCTGAGATCAACGCGTCACGCGGAGCCCCGCGAATGCCTTTGCCTACGCGGTCGGTCATCCGCACCACGAGCACCTGAGGCCAGTTTGTGACAAACGCGAGAAACGGGCGTGTGATAGCGGCGAGCGAATAGCCGAGAAAAACCGGCAGCTTGCGGGTGCCAAAACGGTCGCTGAGATAGCCGGAAAAGAGTTTGAGTATGCTGGCGATCGACTCGGCAAAGCCTTCGATCAGGCCGATCGCAAATGGTGACGCTCCCAGGCTGAGAGCGAGAAAGGCTGGCAGAACCGGATAAATGATCTCGCTCGAAACGTCGTTTAAAAACGCGACAAAGCTCAACGCGATGACATTGCGCGGGAGCTTGCGGTAGCGGCTCAATCGGCCTGTCTTTATTTCAGGTTCGATGGGCGTCATAAACGGCGCTAACGGCGTGTTGGTGAAGACGGTCTCGGTCCAGGCCGCGGGCTGTCAGAGCTTAACCCGAGATAGAGAGCTGCAACGCCGCCGACAATTGCTATGAGTAAAATGACGCCGACTATCGCCATGCGAAACGCCATTTTTAGCGTTTTTCTGAGCAGCAGAAATGCGGTTATCGCAACGGCTATACAGATCAGGACGAAAACGACCGCCGCAAATGCTCCGAGAACCGGCCCGCTCGGTGCGGCGTCAAAAAATAAAAAATTGGTTGTCATTTTCTCTCCCGCTGAGCCGTTTCGATGGTGTCGAGATCTTCTTCGGTCATCGAGGATGTTTCGATCGGCAGATTATATTCCTCGTCCGCCCAGACACCAAAATCGAGCAGCTTGCACCGCTCCGAGCAAAACGGCCGGAAATCGTTGCCAGTAAATTCTGTCTCTTTGCCACAATTGGGGCATTTCACAATAGGCATAACGTTGTCGAAAGAAAGATTAGCATAAGCCGAAAGTCGCGAACAATCCACGCGAAAAAAACGTATTTTTGTATGACGTTTTGTGTTAAAAAAGGATTGTTATGAACGATTACAAATCAACGTTTGAACGCTGGACAAAAAAGGCGACAGATAAGCTCGAAGAGATCGACTCGCAGCTTGGGCTCAAGGAAAAGATCGAGGGCGGAGCCCGCGTCGTTGTCGATGCCGCCAAAACCGGCGCCGAATACGTTAAGGCCGAGGCCGAGAAGACTGAGCTTGGAAAGAAAGCTGTCGATTTGACTGAATCGGCGATCGATACCGCAAGCGGCGCAGCAAAAACCGCTTGGAACGCGAGTGAACCTGTTCGTGACGTCGCTGTCGACGCCGGAAAAAAAACCGGCGGCGTGGTCGTTGATACGGCTGAAAAGGCCGGAGATTTTTTTGTTGATGCGACTGATACCGTCGGCACAAATGCGAAACGCGTCGCTAAGGTTGTGGGCTTTGGCTCATCGCTTTCGACGACACTCGATGCCGGGTTAAAGTCCGCCAAAAAAGCTGCCGATTGGGCGGCTGAGGATCCGATGCGTGCCGCGACAACCGGTGCGTCGATGGCTGTCGGTGCAGGGCTCGGGATCATTTTTACGGGGATCAGTTCGCATTGGCTGCTCAACAGCGCGATCCCGACATATTCGGTTAAAAAGCTCGCGGAAAGTTTTAACGGCTATCTAAAACGCCGCGAGGATATGATCGCCAAAGGCCAACTCAGTGAAGCCGACACCGAAAGAGTCAATTTTGAACGGGACATCGCCACCCGCATCGGGGCTCCACTGCTTGGAGCATTTTCATTTGCGTCCGGTGCAGTGATGATGACCAACATCCTCAATCCCGCAGCGGTCACCGGGTTTCCGATCGGTTCGATCATCGGCGGCAATCCGCTACTCGAAGGCGTCTGGTTTTTCGGCAACGGGATGGTCTGTTTTAAGACAAGCTACGATTTCTTTATGATCGCCCTCGACGGACAAGAGGATGTTGAGAAGATGGTCAAAGAGATCAAAGGACTACTGCCGCAAACCACATAATAAATGGCTCACGATCAGATCGCCCCGGTTTCTTTGTCCGAACGCATTGAGATCCTCGATGTACTTCGCGGTTTGGCGATCTGCGGTATTCTCATCGGTAATATGCAGTGGTTTTCGGGTTACGGGATGATGCCGCCGGTATTGGCCGCCCAAACCCCCGTAATCGATCAGGTCACGCATTTTCTAGTCCATTTTTTTATTGAGGGCAAGTTTTACTCGATCTTTTCATTTTTGTTCGGAGTCGGGTTTGCGATGCAGATCGCACGGGCGGCGGAACGGGGCGATACGCGAGCCACGCTTTTCAAACGGCGACTGTTCTGGCTGCTGGTTATCGGGTTGCTCCACGCATATTTACTGTGGGCGGGCGATATTTTGAGCATCTATGCCCTGATGGGTTTTATTTTATTGCTGTTTCGCAAGAAAACGGACGGCGCGTTGCTCAAGTGGGCGTTCGCTCTGTTGACGATCCCGATCGTAACCTACATTTTGCTCTACGTTGCGTTTGTCGCATTTGCTCCGCCGGACGCAAACGCATCGATCAATTCGGGACAAATGGAATTTTGGACCGAATCAGTTCGAAAGGCGTCGACAGGCAGTTATTTTCAGATCCTCACCGATTTTAATCTGCAATATATCGTGGGCCGCTACGCCGGATTGATCTTTCAGATGCGGCTGCCAAAGATACTGGCGATGTTCCTACTCGGGTTTTACGCTTACCGGCAAGGGTTTTTTCAGGATCTGCCGGGTAACCAAACGTTCGTTCGCAAGGTGATAATATACGGACTGATTTTGGGTATTGTCGGCAACTTCGCGTTTTCGGCATTAGCTGGTAACGAGGCCCCGTTCCCGCCGTCGCTTTCGGGTGTTGGCGGGGTAGTCGCATATGCTTTTGGCGTACCTGCGATGGCTCTCGGAATTATTGCTCTGGTCGCGACGCTGTGGCAAAAAACCGCGTGGCATCGAGTGCTTTCCTTTCTGGCTCCGGTCGGACGAATGGCTCTCACCAACTATCTGATGCAAACGGTGATCTGCGTACTCATTTTCTACGGTTACGGCTTTGGGCTGTTTGGACAATTTGGGGCGTTGACGGCGACATCTATTGCGTTTGGTGTCTTTTTGTTGCAGATAGTAACCAGCACGCTCTGGCTCAAATATTTTGCCTACGGGCCAATGGAATGGGTCTGGCGGCAGCTTACATACCGAAAGCGGCTCCCGTTGCGGCTTAGTTGATCTGTATCGGAAACGGTACAAAACACAAAGCAAATATCACAAGCGTAAGGAAGGCGACGGCCTTCCTTTTTGCGTCCAGCGGCGTTTGATCCAATGGACTCGGGTGGGGAACACGCATCATCACGCCTAAGATTATCGCAATTAGAAATCCGCTCGGGCTGCCGAAAAAATACATTCCCGCGACTGATAGCGTCGCCATAATTGCAAAAGCGATGCGGCCCGTCCAGTAATGTACCTTTTCGCCCAGAACTGCATAGATCGCGTGTCCGCCGTCGAGCTGTCCCGAAGGGATCAGATTCAATGCCGTGACAAGCAGCCCGACCCAACCGGCAAAATAAAACGCATTGCCGACGCTCACCGCCGGATCATGGCCGAGTGCAAAGCCGAGCAGCCGCATAAACAACGGATCGGCAAACACCAACCCGCTCGGGCTGGCAAGCTGTTCGGCGGTCGCTGGTTCCATTGTCCAAATGCCGAGGAACGCGACCGGTATCAACGCTATAAATCCTGCGATCGGCCCGGCGACACCGATGTCAAAAACGGCCCGTCGCGAAGGCATCGGCGAAAGTATCTTGATAAACGCGCCAAACGTACCCGCCGGCCCGATCATTGGCGGCGTCGGGATAAAAAACGGCAGCGTCGCATCGACCTTGTAAATACGACAAGCGATGTAATGCCCCATCTCGTGGCAGACGAGGATAAAGAGCAGCGAGCACGAAAAGCTCAATCCATACGTGAGCGTCGCCGTATCGGTAAATATCTTTTGGATCGCATCGACGAGAAAGACCGCGTACCGCGTTGGCAGCGAAAAGATGAACTGCATCACCTCGTTCAACGTTTGCGGATCGTCGGCGGGAACGGATGCATTTGGCCCGAACGGAAATAGCGTGCCCGCTATCGTCGCCGTGCAAAATGTTAGGGCAAGCAGCGCAAGATGCTTGGCGTAGGCAAGCGCGGTAGGACGCGGCGGGTCGATAAAATATTCGGGAGAGATCTGGTCTGGATCGGTCATGTAATAAAAAGATCGTAGCCCCGCGCTCCGGTACTGTACGAGCACCTTGCGGTCTACGATCAGTGATCTAAAGGGTCAGCCGGGGCTAATTAGACAGCTTTTGCCGAAAGCTCTTTACCGGGTTTGAATCTGATGGTCTTGCCTGCCGGGATCGGCACTTCTTCGCCGGTTCGCGGATTGCGGCCCACGCCGCGCTTTCGTGCCTTTACCACAAACACACCAAACCCCCGCAACTCGATGCGCTTGCCAGCGGCAAGTGCATCTTTCATAGCCTCAAACAGCGAATCGACCACCTGCTCTGCCTTTTGTTTAGGCACGCCGGTCCGGTCGGCAACCATATTTACAATGTCTAGTTTGATCATTATTTCCTCCAACGGCCATTAAAACCACAGAGTGAGAAACCTAAACTAAAACGCCCCTGAATCATAATCCTCTAAGTCCGCCTATGTCAAGATTTTGCGATGAATTTTGTTAGTTGGCAATCGCATCTTTTTATTTACTTCGTCAGCCCCAATGAAAGTGATAAAATCAGGTCACGTTTTTATAAGGAGCAGGTGCAAATATGCGTTGGAGAGATCAGCGGCAGAGTGACAATATTGAGGATCGCCGTGGCGGGCGCGGTTTGGCGGTCGGCGGCGGAGGTGTCGGCGTGATCATACTCGCTCTTGCGATATATCTCTGCGGCGGCGACCCGAGCCAGTTGCTTCAAAACGCTCCGACCGGCAGCGAAGTGCCGCAGCCCGGGACGGCGGCGAATAAGGTTGTATCGCAAGACGAGAACCGCCAGTTTGCGGGTGCGATCATGGGCAACCTCGAAGACGCCTGGAAACAGATCCTACCCGCTCAGTCGCGTGTCCAATTCAAAGCTCCAAAGCTCGTGCTTTTTACTAACCAGATCTCGTCCGCTTGCGGTTACGCAACGGCGGCCAGCGGACCGTTTTACTGCCCCGGCGACTATAAGCTATATCTCGATTTTGCTTTCTTTGACGAGCTGCGGCGTGAATTCAAGGCTCCCGGCGATTTTGCTCAGGCATACGTCATTGCTCACGAATTTGGTCATCACATCCAAAATCTGACTGGCACCATGAGCAAGGTGCAGAGTGCAGGTGAGAACAATCGCCTTTCCGTCGCACTCGAATTACAGGCTGACTGTTACGCCGGAGTGTGGGCAAATTTTGCTCAAAAACAAGGCCGCCTCGAGCCCGGTGACACCGACGAAGCGATACGTGCGGCGGCGGCGGTCGGTGACGACATGATCCAAAAACGTACGCAGGGCTACGTCATCCCCGATTCGTTCACGCACGGCTCGGCACAGCAGCGGATGCAGTATTTTGCCACGGGATTTAAATCCGGCGATATGCGTCAGTGCCAGACCTTTAAATAAGAAAGAATTTTAACAGGATGAACAGCAAAGGCACTATGGTTTTGTCTTGTTCATCCTCTCTATCCTGTGAGAATGACGGCTACGGAGCATAGGCTTTTCCGTAGATCTCCTGATACACCCAGCCCAAAAACCTAGCCTCGGCGGTGCAGAGCACCTCGAGCCAGCAGCTTGAGAGATATAGACGCTTTTCGGTGTTGGTCGTCAGCAGTTCGGATTTTGCGAGCGACGACGCTTCCATATCGGCGGTCAAATTAAAGCTGTGTTCGAGCTCGGTCTTGGTCTCGCGGGCACGGCCGAGGGCTTCGAGCACATCGGTGATCCAGTCTTTTAATAGCGGTTCGGTGTTGTTTTCGCCAAGCGCCTGTATCGCCCCAACGGCAAATCTCGCTTCGGCGTTGTCAAACGGATAAATACCCACGCCGTTTGCCTCGTCGTCACGTTGTTTCCATTGAAACAGCTCGTTGGTATTCTCGTGACGCATCCGGGCGGTGCGTTCGTCGTACATCAAAAACCACTCGAGCAGGTCCGCGACCGAACCGATATCGGGCTGTCCGGTATCAGTGATCTTTAATTTCGGCGGCTCAGTTTCCTGTTGTTTTGCTTCGGGCATATAGATATTTCAGCATCAAGACCGGCGAAAAACCAATCTGTTTTTACAATTATCTCAGGCGATAGCTATAATCAACAATACCGTGTCCGAACAAACACTCGACAGCTCATACGAAGCCGCCAACATCGCCGAACAAGCCGAGCGCGATCTGGGCTTTGGCGCAGTGGTCTCGGGCCAGAGCCGCCAACGTCTGTTAAACGCCGACGGCTCGTTTAATGTCCAACGAACGGGGCTGCCATTCCTCACGTCGCTTAATCTTTTTCACGCGTTGCTCTCGATGAAATGGACGACGTTCCTGCTGCTCGTGCTTGCTCTGTATTTTGTCAGCAACATCGTGTTTGGTGCCGTCTATGCGACATTTGGCCCTGAGGCTCTAGTCGATACTTCGTCAACGCCGATGGCAAATATGTTTGTCCGCGGATTCTTTTTTAGCGTGCAAACGTTTGCGACGATCGGTTATGGCACGATCCATCCGGTCGGCTTTGTGCCAAATCTACTCGTCACGATCGAATCGTATTACAGCCTGCTCGCCAACGCCCTCATCACAGGCCTTGTTTTCGCGCGGTTTGCACGCCCTGAGGCAAGGATCATTTTTAGCGATGTCGCCGTGATTGCTCCGTATCGCGATATCGAGGGGCTGATGTTTCGGCTCGTTAATGGCCGCAGCAGCCAGTTGCTCGAGGTCAATATCAAGGTGATGTTTGCCCGGTTTGTAAATGAGAACGGCCGCAGCGTCCGGCGTTTTGACTTCCTCGATCTCGAACGCAAAAACGTCGCATTTTTGCCGCTCGCCCTGACCGTCGTCCACCCGATCACGAAAGATTCGCCGATGTACGGCCTCACCCAGGCCGACCTCAACGCCACCGACGCCGAGCTGCTCATCCTCATCTCGGCCACCGACGAGACCTTTGCCCAGATCGTCCATACCCGCTCGTCCTACAAACCGCACGAAATACTCTGCGGCCACAAATTTGTCAGTATCTACAACGAAGTCGAAGACGGCGAACCGATATCTATTGATATTAGAAAGCTATCGAAAGTTGAGAGAGCGGTGAAGCAATTAAGTGATAAGTGATGTTTACTGGATTGATCGAAGAACTTGGGGAGGTCAAAAGCCGCGAGCCTTACCTCGGCGGTGAGCGAATTGTTATTGCCGCGAGCGTCGTAACATCTGACATCGCAAACGGCGATTCGATCGCGGTCAATGGCGTTTGTCTGACGGCACTGGATGTTTCTGCAAACTCATTTGCATCGGATGTCTCGCCGGAAACTCTCGACCGCACGACAATCGGGCAACTTGCTGTTGGCTCACCCGTCAATCTCGAACGCGCCGTCACACCGGCAACCCGTCTCGGTGGCCACATTGTCCAAGGCCACGTCGATGGACGCGGGACTTTTATCTCGGCAACAGCGACTGGCGATTTCTGGACGGTGCGGATCGGCTTTCCGCCAGAGCTTGCACAATATTTCGTTCACAAAGGCTCAGTCTGCGTCGAAGGCATCTCACTAACTATTGCTGCACTTGCCAAAGACCATTTCGACATCGCCGTCATCCCAAAAACCTGGGAAATGACAAACCTCTCTTCGCTCGCACCCAACGACGCCGTCAACCTCGAAGCCGACGTCATCGCCAAATACGTCGAACGGATGATGCAGATCCCTTCCTAGTATCCTGACTGACAGTATCTGCGATGAAAAATAGATGGCGCACGGCTTTGCTCGAGGCAATTTCGGGCATATACTGGGGCGAAATAGAGGGAGAATCGTAATGTTTGCAAAAAGCAATCGATATATGTTCGCTTTAGGCCTGATCTTTGCTGCCGGCTTATTCGCTATTTTCGTTTTCTCGGGTAGCCATTCACACACGGGACATGTCGAAGCATCAGGCTCGCCAAAGTCGGGTGGTCTAGTCGCGCCATCCGCTGCGATCGTTACGGTGAGTCTTCAAAATAATAGGTTTAATCCGGCTACCGTCAATATCACGACTGGCACGACCGTACGTTGGAATTGGGTCAACGGATTTCATTCCACGACCAGCGGCGATTGCTGCGACCCCAACGGCATTTGGGACAGTGGTTCGACAGGTGTCGTCGGCACGAACTTTGATTACACATTCTCAACACCCGGAACATTTCCCTACTTTTGCATGGTCCATGGACAAATGATGACCGGAACGGTTGTCGTAACGGCGGCAACGACCGCGACGATCTCAGGCCGTGTGCTTGGCCCGAATGGCCGCGGCATCAAAGGTGCTCGTGTCATATTGACTGATCAGGCCAACGTCGCGCGAAATGTGACGGCCAATCATATGGGGGCATACCAGTTTAGTAATGTTACGACAGGGCAAAACTATACTTTAAGTGTGCAGGCGAGACGGTGTACCTTTACACCACGTAGTCTTTCTGTGAGCGGAAACCTGACGAACGAAGATATTATTTGCCAGTAAGTGTGCGGGTCAGATCACATGGACGATAAATACCAAATCAGCAAACCCCAAAAGCCGCAGAACCGAACCGAGGAATTGCAGCTACAGATCGAAGACCTCGTTAAGCTCCGCGACCGGTCAAACAACCTCGCCGAAAAGCAAAAACTTAACGCTGAGATCACCCGCCTCTTTGCCCAATACGAGCGGTCTAAAATATAGGGTTTTTGCGCGTTCGCCCACGCGCGGGGTCAATATAGGTCAAATGCCGCGCGTGAGATCGCAATGATGTGCAGCGAGACGCCAAATGCTCCGAGGACGGCCACACAGCACCCGAATGTAAATATCGAGAGACGGGTGTAGTTCACCGGCTTGGTACCGAGACGTTTTAGGAGGTTTCCGATCCGGCCGCTTGCGAGCATGAGCAGGCTGCCGACGATCAGGTAGCCTGTGACGATCAAAAAGCTTGCGTAGAAACCTCTCATAATTTTTCCTTACTACTTCGCTCCGCCGGATAGTTTTCCGATGAGCGAGAATAGCGGCAGGTACATCGAGATGACGATCGAACCGATGGTCACACCGAGGAACGCGATGAGCACAGGCTCCATCAATCCGAGCAGATCGGCGATGGCGGTATCGACCTCTTCTTCGTAAAAATCGGCGATCTTGCCGAGCATGGCGTCCAACGCACCGGTCTGTTCACCGACGCCGATCATCTGGCCGACCATGTGCGGGAATACGTTGGTCGCTTTGAGCGGATCGACAAAATTTTCACCGCGTTCGACACCGGCACGGACCTTGAGGATGGCGTCTTCGATGATGACGTTGCCGGCGGTCTTTGCCGTGATATCGAGCGATTGCAGGATCGGAACACCCGACGAAAGCAACGTCGAGAGGATGCGTGAAAAACGTGCAACGGCGACCTTTCGCAGGATGCTGCCAAAGATGGGTGTCTTGAGGAGCAGTGCGTCGATCTGCCATTTGCCCTTTGGCGTGGCGTAGTAAAACTTGAGTGCAACACCGCTACCGATCAGTGTTACAAGTACGGCCAGGCCGCCCCAACCGGCGATAAAGCCGCTTATACCCATGACGATACGCGTCGGCAATGGCAAAGCTTCACCCGGGCCTAACAGGCCGAGGAAGATCTGTTGAAACTGTGGGATAACGACGATCATGATGATCGCGATGGCGCCGATCGCGACCGTGATAACGGCTGCCGGATAGATCGATGCCGAGACGATCGAGCGTTTGAGTTTGACGACCTTTTCGATCAACGTCGCGAGACGCTGGAGGATCAGATCGAGCACACCGCCCGTTTCACCCGCTTCGACCATGTGTGTGTAGAGATTGTCGAAAACTTTCGGGTGCTTTTCGAGAGCGGCAAACAGGGTCGAACCCTCTTCGACGTTCTGACGCACTTGACGGAGCACATCTTTAAAAAAAGCGTTTTGCTGCTGTTCGCCGAGGATGTCGATACACTGCACGAGCGGCAGACCGGCATCGATCATCACGGAAAACTGACGCGTGAATACCGCAAGCTCTTTGGCCTTGACCTTTTTACGGCGGCCGAGCTTGGGTATCGCGATCTCGCGGCCCTTTTCCTTGGCCTGCGTCATGACGATCTGCTCACGACGGAGCAAGGCACGCAGCTCGTCCTGGCTGGCGGCGTCTTTTTCGCCGGCGACGAGTTCGTTCAAACGATTTCTTCCCTTAAATGCGTATGTTGGCATGGTTAAAACTCCAATAAAAATGTGACAAATTATCTCGGTCGTTCGCCGATGTTGCGGGCTTGGCTGTACGGACTGCCATTCGCGGGCGGACGTGTCGCCGGGCGGGCGTTGCCGGCGTAAGCGTCGTTAAGTCCCGAACCGCGGTCGATCAATTCTTTTAGCTCGTCGGCGTTGGACGAACGCTGCATTGCTCCCTCGAGCGAGATCTGCTTTTTGTGATAAAGCGTTGCCAAGCTCTGGTTGAACGTCTGCATACCAAATTTGTCCTGTCCGGTCTGCATCATCGAGTAGATCTGATGGATCTTGTCCTCGCGGATCAGGTTGCGGATAGCGGCATTTGGCACGAGGATCTCAAGCGCCATACATCGGCCGTCGCCCGATGCTTTTGGCACGAGGGCTTGGCACATGATGCCTTCGAGCACTAGCGAAAGCTGCGTGCGAACCTGTGATTGTTGCCCCGCCGGAAACACGTCGATGATTCGGTTGATGGTTGAATACGCCGAGTTTGTATGTAGCGTGGCAAAGGTCAAATGACCCGTTTCTGCGATTCGCAGGGCCATTTCGATGGTTTCAAGATCGCGCATTTCGCCGACCAGAACAACATCAGGGTCCTGGCGAAGTGCGGTTCTCAGGGCCGCTCCGAATGAGTGTGTGTCGGCGGCGACCTCACGTTGGTTGACAACACAGTTTTTATGATTGTGGAGGAATTCGATCGGGTCTTCGATCGTCAGGATATGCTCTTTGCGTTCGACGTTGATCTTGTCGATCATCGACGCAAGCGTAGTCGATTTACCCGAACCGGTCGGTCCGGTCACGAGGATCAATCCACGCGGCTTTTTGCAAAGATCAGAGACGATCGGCGGCAAGCCGAGAGCTTCGAATGTTTTGATCTCGTACGGGATCGCACGAAACACAGCACCGACCGCACCTTTTTGGTTAAAGATGTTGGCACGAAAACGCGACATTCCTTTGAGGCCGAACGAAAAGTCGAGCTCGAGGTTTTCCTCAAACCGGTGTTTTTGCGCGTCGGTCAAAACAGAATAAGCGAGGCGCTTGGTGTCGGACGGCGTCAGTACAGGGAACCCTGGAAGCGGGGCCAAGTGTCCGTGTACGCGTACTTGCGGGGCGGAGTTGGTCGATAGGTGCAGGTCGGACCCGCCCTGATCTGTCATTTTTTTGAGCAGATCAGGGAGTGTGACCGATGATTCGACGGAGGTTTGATTTTCGTAGCTCATAATTTTAATGGGAGTAGGTAGGATTAGTCTTTCAGTGCCGCACGCTGTGTGCCGCGAACGCGGGTTTTGAGCGAATTGATGACCTTTTCCGATTCCTCGGCGAGGCGCGTCGCTTCCTCGACGGGTGAGTTGGTCGCGACACTATAGATCTTGCCGTCAACCTCTGTGAAATAGAACATACGCTGGTTGACCGCGCCGTTCTTAGCCTGAGACTGAGCGACGACGACGTAAACCTGCTGTCCGTCGATCTCTTTCTGGTAATCGTTTACGACCCAACCGTTTTCGCGGATCATCTTGTCGATCACATCGCGGCGAAGAGCCGTTGTTGCGACACCGCCGACTGATTTGTTCTTGCCGTAGTCGCCGTTCGGACTCTGTGCCGGCCCAAGGACAGCTATCGAAGCTGAACCGACCTGATCGCCGGCCGAATTATCAACGCGGAATTTCAGCTCAGCCGGTGACGAAGACGCCGGGCTCCAACCGTTTGGTGCAGCATCGCCTGACGGCAAAACGGCTTGAGTCGTGTCGGCTTTTTGACGTTTGGCGACAGTGGGTTTTGTGGCGTTGGTGCCGTTATTGCGTTCGGCGGCACGAGCACGTGCGAGACGGAGCTGACGCAGCCTGAGAGCACGTTTGCGGGCTTGGATCGCCTTTTTGCGTTTCTGGCGGGCACGATACTGGCGCCACCAGCCCTTAGAATATTTTTTATACTTTTTGGCCTTGCGATGCTTTTTCTTGTGACGCGGTCCGGCCTCAGTGCTGTCGGTCGCGAGGGGTATTAACGTCGCTCCGCCGATCAAAAGTGCCAATGATAATGCTATTGCCCTGACTAACATATTTCCTCCAAAAACCTATATAACCGTTTCCTTAACAACTTCTTCGATCGTGGTGATGCCCTGGCGGATCTTGCACAAGCCTGATTCGCGTAGGGTGATCATTCCCAGATCGATCGCTTTTCTCCGTAATTCCATTGCGCTGGCGCCAATTATGATGAGCTCGCGGAGTTCGTCTGTGATCTCCATGACCTCGTAAAGTCCGACTCGGCCCTTATAGCCCGTCTGATTACAAACCGAGCAGCCCTTGCCTTTGTAGAGTTTCAATTCTGCGGCCTCTTCACGTGAGAAACCAACTTCGATAAGCCCCTCGACGGGCATGCTGACCTCTTCTTTGCACTCGCTGCAGATGCGTCGAATGAGTCTCTGAGCCTGAATGATGTTGACCGATGTCGCAACGAGAAACGGCTCGATACCCATGTTGACGAGACGCGAAACCGTCGATGGCGCATCATTAGTGTGCAGTGTCGAGAGAACAAGGTGGCCTGTAAGGGCGGCCTTGATCGCGATCTCGGCGGTCTCAAAATCTCGAATTTCTCCGACCAGGACGATGTTAGGATCCTGACGCAGGAACGAGCGGAGAGCGGCGGCAAAGTTGAGCCCGATCTGCTCTTTCATCTGCACCTGATTGATGCCCTGCAGGTTAAATTCGACGGGGTCCTCGGCCGTCATGATGTTTGTCTCTGACGTATTCAGAGCCTGCAGCGCCGAGTACAATGTGTTCGTCTTACCCGAACCGGTCGGGCCTGTAACGAGCACCATGCCGTATGGATTGGCGATCGCACGTTTGAATTTGTCGAGACTCTCCTGCTCAAAACCAAGCTTTGTCATGTCGAGCATGAGCTTGTCTTTATCAAGCAGCCGAAGCACGACCTTTTCGCCAAATAGCGTAGGCAGGGTCGATACACGGAAATCGAGTTCGCGTGAGCGGTTATCGATCTTTACCTTGATTTTTATGCGGCCATCCTGCGGCAGGCGTTTCTCGGAAATGTCGAGTTTCGCCATGATCTTGAGACGCGAGATAAGCGGATCACGGATCTTTAGGGGCGGATGCATCACGTCGTAGAGAACACCGTCAATACGGAAACGGATGCGGAAATCTTTTTCGTATGGCTCAACGTGAATATCCGATGCGCCGCGACGAAGCGAATCGACCATCAGCACGTTGACCAGCCGGACGACCGGCGCGTCTTCGCTGGCTCTCGCAAGAGCGGCGAGATCGATCTCGTCTTTTTCCTCAACGATCTCAAAATCCTCAGGGTCACCGCCGCCAAATTCAAAGCGGTCGAGCGAAACATCGAGATCCGATGCTGACAGCTTTTCAGCCGAATCAACCTTAAATCCATTGGTTCCTTTCGCTGAGGCACCGTTCTTACCGTTAAGGGCTACGGCGGCTTCGGTCTCGACGGCGAAAGCAGCGTCGAATATATCGATCTCGCTCGAGCCGCTGTAATATTTCGATATCGCGAACATGATCGAAGTCTCGGACGCGATCACAGGCTCGACATTTAGCCCCGTCATGAACTTGATATCGTCCATGGCAAAGACATTTGTCGGGTCGGCCATCGCCATCGTGAGCGTGGCTCCGACCTTAGAGATCGGCAGCACCGAATATTTTTGAGCGACCTCCTCAGAGATCAGTTTGATAACGTCTTTTTCGATCTGAAAGAGATCGAGGTTGATGGATGGCACACCATATTGGCGGGACAGGACTGCGGTAACGACGTCGTCTGAGACAAAACCCAGCTTGACCAGGTTCGATCCCAAACGGCCACCGTGCTCACGCTGGTACTCCAGCGTCTCGCGCAGTTGCTGCGACGTGATCAGATTTTCGCGGACTAGGATTTCACCAAGTTTTGCTGACATTGTTGTTTCTGCGGGGCCCTCTGCCTCTGAAAAAAAACCCGGGCAAAGGGTGAGTTTACGAAGAGGATATTCGGTCTAATTGATCGAGAGGTGCTATATGGAAAACAGTGACAAACACTGTTGACTCCTAATAATACATTGTTAAACTCACGAGTGTCAACAATTCTTTTGAGTTTAAGAAGGGAATTTTTCGGTCAGATTGACCTAAGGTTGTGGCAAGCGGAAAAAACTAGGGCAGGGCCGACCGCATGTCGTCGACTTTTTTCTGGATCTTTTGTATCAGGACGTCAAAGCCCTCATTCTTGACGATCTTGGTTATTTGGTTCTTGTATATCACGATCACGTTGGCCTCATCGGCGGTGATATCGTCGATCAGCAGTGAGTTGCCCACCCGCTTCAGGCCAAAGGTATACGCCGAAGGCTCGAGTTCGGAGCATGTTGGGTCTGTAGTGCTGCGTGTTACTTCAGTGGCCCCGGACGTGGTCAAGGTGCTGTTTGCGATGCAGGCCTGTAGGTGGCGTCGATAGTACCCTTGGATAAGTCGGCGAAAGACCGCCCGAAACCTTGCCTTTCCTGCGGCGTCAAGAGCCTGCCATTGTGGCTGGACGCCGCCAAGCGCTCTGTCGCCCATCGTTTCGTAATCAAATATCTTGTCCATCTTAGCCGATATTTTCGCTTCTTTGTCTGGGGCGGAACTCTTGATCAGCGTTTGAAACTCGGTGAGAATATTCTTCCACGATTCACTTATCCGATCAGGGTCGATCTGCGAAAAGGCCGGGACGGCAGCGACAAGTAGCATTGCGGCGAGGCAAACGGAGCGGATCATTCGAGGCAAGAAAACCATATTAAAAAAAGTCCTAAGGCTGTTGGTCTTTTTTGAGCTGAACGACGAAAGAGCGGACGGCTGTTGCCTCGACGGCGTTGGGGAAAATGGTGAGAAACTCTTCGTACACGGCGATCGCCTCGGCGTATTTTTTCTCGCGTTCGTAGACTAGGCCCAGGAGCTGCATGATGATCATTGCGTCGGGGGCACCCGCCAGCTGTTTGACCGCGGACTTCAAATATTTTGCGGATTCGCCGTAATTTACACCCTCGTTCTCAAAATCACCTGATCCACCAAAGCCCTCGGCCTTTTCCTTATAGAGGAGTCCGAGTCCGGCGTACGCTTCAGGCTGAAAGCCCTTACCCTCGGTAATGGCGCGTTTGAACGACGCGATGGCCTTTTCTTCTTCGCCACCCTCTTTATAAATGCGTCCCATCACTGCTGATGCTTCGGCAAAGCCGGGGCGAAATTTACGCGCTGACGTGATCGCTGCACCGGCCTCGTCGAGGTCGCCAAGCTCGGTCAATACACGTGCCAAAGCGACGAAGGCGTCGGGATAATTTGGCCGCAGTTTGACGGCTTTGTTATACGCCTCGACGGCTTTGTCGCGGTCGACCGAAAGCAAGCGTTCGCCTTCTTGAAAGGCAAGCTCGGCTTCGTCGGTGGTTTTTGCAAGGTCGATCTTGATCTCGCCTTTTTGGGTCGCCGCGAGCGGCTGTGTCTTTTCCTTAAATCCGTCACAACGCACACGGAGAGTATGGGCACCAGCGGCGACAGTTTTGATCGTGAGTTTACCGCTCTTGTCCGTCGTGCCATATTTGACGCCGTCGATCCATACGCCCGAGCTAGGCTGTGTGCTGACCGTGACCGACCGATATGCGGTCGCCGCAGGCTTTTTGGCCTGTGCCAAAACGAACAGATTAACGACCAACAACAGCGACACGATCGAGAAAACTCTAAGCATAAATGTATTTACGGCAAGCGACATATCAGTATTATATCTCAATATTTGACGACATACCGTCGGTTCGGGTTGTGCCGCAAAATTAGCTGTTGTCGTGGGCATTCCCCAAAACAAAACCAGCGAAACTGCACGCCTTGATTTTTCTGCGTCAAAAACTATAATCAATTGTTTGTGGCTGGGTAGCTCAGCTGGTTAGAGCGCGGGATTCATAACCCCGAGGTCGAGTGTTCAAGTCCCTCTCCAGCCACCATTTATTGATCGAAAGACGGCACATTGTGCCGTCTTTTTTTATTTGGGTAAACGTCAGTGGGCGACGATGTCGAGACCTGACGTGTTTTCGACGGGCGTGACACTCCGAACGGCGTTGCCGAAATTGTAACGGCGCTGGCTGGCGGTAACGGCATAGGATTCCGCGGCGGTGACGCTGGCGAAAGTGTAAATGCCGTTCCGGTTGGTTAACGCCGTCCGAGTTGCACCTGTTGCGGAATTTGTCAGCGTGACGTTTGCCCCGGCGATACCGCGGCCACCAAATGATGTGACGCGTCCGCTGAGCGTGACGAGTGCAGAGCTTGGAGGCCCGATGGCAAATGGCCGCTCGACTGTTTGCCCTTGGAAAGTCGTGCGTAGCTTCCAGGTTCCGAGCGGAGATGACGGTAGCGCCAACGAGTAATACCAGTACGACGCATTATAGGTGTTAGGGCTGGTGTGCGTCCACGAAGTGTAGGTCGAACCATCCGGCCGCAACATTTCCCACTGCGTTTGCTGACCAGTTAACTGATCGCGATAGTAGGCAGCCATGTAGATCGTTGCGCCGGGCGAGAAAACAAAGCGCGTGTTTGGCACCTCTTGAGTAGGACAAGTCGGAAAGCTCGGAGGAGCCGAGTGGGTCAAAAGAGCGTTGATGCGTGTGGTGCGATACGGTTCTTGTACGGCCCACCAACTGTTGGCGTTGAGGCTGTTGCAAGCGCCTTGATACGGTTCCTGCAGCTGATTAGAAGCGTTGTAAAGCTCAAAATGCAGATGCGGGCCCGTCGACGATCCGGAGCTGCCAACGACACCAAGAAACTCACCCTGAGCAACGGTCGCCCCGACACCCTTTGACGTGAGTGAGTTTGCCTTCATATGCAGATACCACGCGACCGAGCCATCCGAGTGGCGGACAAAGATCATGTTCGGATTACCGCCGCCCATGGCGCAATTTCGGTCAAAATTGCCGTCAGCTTTCTGAATGATCGTACCTGCCGCAGCCGCGACGACCTCGACCTGAAAGTTGTCCATCTTGAGCCAGCCAAATGGCCACGAAAAGATGTCAATGCCGCCGTGATTATAGCCCGACACGTCGTACGTGCGGGTGCCGCAGTTCCAATCAAGAGTAGATCCGGGATTCGCCGGATTCTGATCCACGTAGTTCGAAATGCCTTCGATAAAAATATCGGTAAAGTTTGCTTTCCGCACCGGCCAATTTAGGCTAACGGCCTGAGGGCTTTCGGGGGCGAGGTTGCCACCCGCTTTGAGCTTTGCGATGTTCTCCGCTATGCTCCGCTGGATCTCAGCACGCTGTTCGTCGGTCATGCTGTCCGAGATATCTGGAGCTGCACCGCCGCCTGCGGTTCTGATCTGGCGGGGTTCACGGTCGCTGCGTTGGGCGAATACGAATATAGGGACAAGGATAAACAGCAAGCAAAGGAACATGCGGGCCGATGATCTCATAAAGCTGACCTCCGTGGTAGGAATCTCTATACTTTCATATCACAAGGTTTGATCGCTCGACAAGTAGTTTCTCCGGTTAGGAATGAGCCGTCGGCAAGTTTACCGACGGTGTTTACCTCTTACTCAGCCCTTTCGGCCAGCTCGGCCCATCGGGTCATATCGATGTCAAGTTGCTCGGCTAGGCGTTGCTGTTCGGTGAAAAGCTCGTGAACCTTTCCGGCGTCGCTCGCTGCGGCGGTAAGCTCTTTGTCGATTTCGGGTAGGCGGCCTTCGGCGGCGGCGATGCTTTGTTCGAGGGACTCGAGTTCGCGCGTTTCTTTGAAGGTGAGTTTTTTCGGTTTTGGTTTGTCGGCCGTTTGAATGGCTTGGGCATCGCTATTGACGTTGTTGCCCTTACTTACGTGCGGGCTACTGACAAGAGGTTCCGCACGCTCGACGGCTGCTAAATAGGCGGTGTAGTCGCCCGCGAATTCGCGGACGTGGCCGCCGCGTTCGAAACGGAAAACATTCTCGATCGTGCGGTCGAGGAAATACCGGTCGTGGCTGACGACGATGAGGGCACCGGCAAAATCATCGAGGTATTCTTCGAGAGCAATGAGTGTCGGGATGTCGAGGTCGTTTGTAGGCTCGTCTAGCAGCAGGACATTGGGCGAACCCATTAAGATTCTCAGCAAATACAAGCGGCGGCGTTCGCCGCCGGATAGGTTGCCGATGACGGCGTATTGAGCGGCAGGCTCGAACAGAAACCGTTCGAGCATCTTGCCCGCGGTGATCTGAATGCCTTCGTTGGTCGTGACATATTCGGCGACATCGCGGATGTAATCGATGACGCGCTGCTCGTCGTTGAGGGCACGGCTTTCCTGATCATAATAGCCGATGTGGACGGTCTGCCCGATGTCGATGTCACCGCCATCGGGTGAAATGCGGCCGGTGATCATGTCGAGCAAAGTCGTTTTTCCTGAACCATTTGCACCGATGATGCCGATGCGGTCGTCGCGTTTTAGCAGATAGGTGAAATCATCGATCAGTTTGTTGGTGCCGTATGATTTTGAAATATTATTGATCTCGACAACTTTTGACCCGAGGCGTTTTGAGCCGATGGCGATATCGACCTCGCCTTTGGCTTGTTCTTTTGGAATAGCCATCAGGTTGTGGGCGGCTTCGATGCGGTGTTTTGATTTGCGGGTACGGGCCTTAGCCCCGCGACGGAGCCACGCGAGTTCTTTTTTAATTAGCTGATCGCGTTTGTGTCCCTCGACCGCTCGCAGCTCGTCTTGCTCGGCTTTTTTTTCAAGATAATACGCATAGTTACCATTAAAATTTTGCACCGTCCCGCGATCGACCTCAAATATCCTATCGGTCACGCGGTCGAGAAAATAGCGGTCGTGCGTGACGAGCAGCAGCATTCCCGTGTAGCGGGCAAGGTACGCCTCGAGCCACTCGATCGTGTCGGCGTCGAGGTGATTGGTCGGCTCGTCGAGGATGAGGATGTCGGGTTTGAAGATCAGCTCGTGAGCGAGAGCGACACGCTTTCGCTGGCCGCCGGACAGGGCACCCATCTTGGCTGACGTGTCCGTGATGTCGAGCTTTGTTAGTACGGACCGGGCGTTCGCCTCGATGTCCCACCCGCCGTTGATCTCGAGATCGTGCTGCAAGTCGGACATCCGCTGGAGTGTCGCGGCGTCCGATCTGCCTGCCGCGACTTCGTGACAGACGGCTTCGTAATCGCGGATCGTTTGCATCACGCCGCTGCTCGACGCAAAGATCGTCTCCAGCACGGTCAGGTTTTCGTCGTACGGCGGGTTTTGTGAAAGATACGCGAGCGTCTGGCCTTTGGCACGGGTGACGCGGCCGTTGTCGGGTGTCTCGACGCCGGCAATGATCTTGAGCAAGGTGGATTTGCCGGAGCCATTAGCACCGATAATTCCGATCTTGTCGCGGTCCTCGAGACCGAGTGTTACGTTCTCAAAAAGCGGTTTGAAGCCGTAGTTTTTTGAGACATTTTCGAGCGAGACGATATTCATAAAATGCGTTACTAACTGGTCAAACGCCTGTAAATATTGGGCATCCGCTCGGGCAGGCTCAAAACGTCGTCGATGATCGTGTAGCCGACATCGCCGTAGAGGTCTTTGAGCTCGGCTTCGGATTCGCGGTCTACGGTAATACAAAATGGCGTGATGCCCGACATCTTTGCCTCTGTGAGAGCTTCGCGAACGTCCTCGCGGGCGTAGCGGGCGTCGCCGTAATCGTGGTCGTACGGGCGGCCGTCGGTAAGGATGATGAGCAGCTTAGTTCGTGATTCCTGCCGCAGCAATTTATGTGCGGCGTGGCGGATCGCGGCGCCGAGACGCGTGTTGTTTTGAAATGTAATGCCGCCAATACGTTTCTCGATCTCGTCGGAATATTTTTCGCTGAAATCTTTCACCACGTAGAATTTCACATTGCGTCGGCCTTCGCTGGTAAACCCATTGATCGAATAGACATCTCCGACGGCTTCGAGAGCTTCGCTCATCAGAACGAGGCCCTCTTTTTCGATCTCGATGATGCGGCGGCCTGGATGCGTATAGGGCTGCATCGGGTTCCGCGTGATCGTCCTAGCGGTCGAGCTGGACTGATCTAGTAATAGAGACACGGCAACGTCACGTTGTTTACGCAGACGTTTGGTGTAGATATTTTCGGACTGTTGGCCGTCGGCGCGTTTATCGACGACGTAATCGACAAGGGCATTTAGGTCGTAATCTTCGCCGTCGATCTCGCGGTTGATGCGGGTCAGATTTTCGGGCTTCATCAGCTGAAATTGATGTCTGATCGAAGAAATGACACCGCGATAACGCGAGCGGGCGAGCTCGACAAAGTTGCGGTCGCCGTTCTTGACCTTTTTTTCGATGACGCGGCTCCAGCCGACGCGGTAATCATTTAACTCGCGATCCCATTCGTCATAAGCAAACGCAAGGTCTTCAGCCTCAAGCGCCTGTTCGGACACCTCGCTCTGCGACCAAGCCTCAGCTCCTTGCAGATCGTCAGGTTCGCCCTCGTCGTCAAGGCTGTTCCAGGCGTTAAAGAGATCGCGAATGTCCTGCATCTGCTTTTGCTGCTCGCGTTGGGAGCGGTCGTCGGTGACGGATTCGGCCGCCTCTTTGTCGTCACAAGCAAAATCGCTCTTTTCCTCGGTGTTGTCCGACTCAGCCTCTTGCGATTGCTCGGGCGTGATGTTTTGGAAAAGCGTGTAAATGCGGCTCGTCGCCATCAGACTGTCGGCGACGGATGTCATTGATGAATGAAAATATTTTTCGATAACGCCTTCGATCTCGGAGACGATCTGGCCGTAAAATCGCTTTGCATCGTCGGTCGCTCCGCCGCAGAGGGTGACCTGAAACAGTAGCTCGAAAGGTACCTGATGGATCGGTAGGTCGAAAATGTAAGGGCGGTTCGAACCCAAATGGGTTCGCATCAGATTGAGGTCTTTGACCAGGCCGCGATATGTTTGCCGCAGACGATGGTCGATGCGGGCGTTTTCCATCGTGCCGAATATCTTGCGTGCCAAGCGAGGTTCGGGAAAGGTTTTTAGGACCTCACGGTAATCGGAATCCTTGGGAAGATTGCGGATTGCGGATGGCGTATTGCGGATCTCCCCAAGATAACCATCGAGTGAAAATGCATCTTTCTGGTCGGCGGTCATCGAATATAGCTCGCTGAGATCGGTGAACGCAGCTTTTAGTTCGAGCGTGTCGCGATCAAACGTTCCAAATTCGATCTGCCCTGCGCCGTGGGCTGCGAGCACTTTGTAGAGGCGAAAATCCATTTCGTCCTTGTCAAACTCGGCTATCGACGCGGGCAGATGGATGGTTTTCCCGTCTCCGATACGTGATTCCTGAGCCATAGCCGAAAGCGGAACGATCTCGATCTCCTTGCCGGTGAGTGCCTCAATGTACATTCTCAGGACGGGCTGGATGCTCTCAAGCGAGAGGCCGAGGCGGACCTTTTGCAGGCGTTCGTTAGAGGCTCGCGTTTCGAGAGCGAAATAGCTGCGGCGGGCCTTGGTCGATTCGTCCACATTTTCGCGAAGGCCGTTTTCGACCCACTCTTCGAACTGCTCGACTGACACCTTTTGCAGAGCGTTCGCGCTCGATTTGAAAGCCGCCAGAGCACTCTCGGCGTCGGTTTCGGCGATGCGTTTTGTTAGGTGCAAGACGCGGTTGACGGTGCCGGGTTCGAGGCGGCTTTTGGGGCCAACGAGGCGGTCAAATAGTTTGGGCGTTGCCCGCAGAAAAGCGATCAGCACGGCGTTGCCGTGACGGGCGATCTCGCGTGATGCGTCACGCCAGTCATCAAAAGCACGTTCCGATAATGCGAGCACCTTGCTACCCGATGCTACAAAATGTAACGTGACGCTGCCGCCAAATTCGAGAAACTCGGCGGAGCTTTCCATCAGAGCGACAGCATTTTGTGCGGTGACATCGGCTAACGCGGTCGGCAGCTTCTGCCAAAGATCAGCGGTCAGGCCGCCGGTTCGGTTGGCAAAATCAGCGGCGAGAGTTAGCACGGCCTCGGCCACAGTAGGCGAGTCATCAGCAAACTCCTCAAGAGCACGGGCGACTGCTGGTGTGTGTTCGAGGAAATCGGCGCTGTGTTTTGCCGAACGCTGGGCGATCTCAACGGCGAGGTCAAGGATATTTGCGAGCAGCTTTTTGTCAGAGAGAGCGGCCGCGATCGCTGGTATCTTGTTAAATGTCTCCAGAGCGATCGAACTCGAAAGCACTAGTTGGCGTGAACAAATTTGAAAAACTGCGGAACGAGCGGTCTTGGGGATCTTTTTTAGGCCAGCGACGCCGTCGGCAAAAAATTTTGCGCCGCTTTCGGCATTGCCCATCGCGAGCCGCCTGCCAAATTCGCCCCAGTTACGCAGGTCGTCGGCCGACAGCACCTTTGCCGCTTTGGGAACGGCCTCCACAAATTCGCGGCTGACTCGTAATGAAACGCCCGCTAGAGCCGCGCTTGTTTCCAGAGCCGCACGTTTTTTATCCGCGGGCAATTGCCCGAGACGACGTGCAAGCCCGGTGAGAGTCGGCTTTTCTGGTTTATTATTTTCGGCCACGGATAGATTTTAAAGGATTACCGTGCGAT
>JBGAUY010000038.1:0-25858 GCA_044228425.1 Pyrinomonadaceae bacterium
ATCATCTGCGCGGCTGATGATCTCGGCTCCACTAAGCGTCGGGACAGGCGTCGCCATCGGCTTTGGCGTCTTTCGCGGTGTCTGGGCGTTCGTCTGCAATACACACGCGGCGAATAACATTGCCGACAGCACCGTTCCCTTAATAAGAACTCTTATCATACTTTCACCTTTTTCTTTTTGTCCGGGATAAAATCGCCCCTAACGATCTCGACCGCGTTTTTCGCAAGCCCAACGAATGGAATTGCGTCGATTCCGGAATTTAACAGGCCCTTGCCAACTCCCTTATTCTTGATGTCACTGCCAACAAGAACAACCGCGACCACCGTTCCGCCAAACGGGACCATCTTGGCGACCCGTTTTGCCACTTGCCAACCGCCCGCGTGGAGCAGCTTTCGCTTGATAGTTTTCTTTCTGTCTGTCATCTTCGTCGAGTTTATACTTGCATTGATATGATGACAACAGCATACTTTTCTTTGCACGAAAACCGTCCGGATAAGTTTCATTTTCGCTAATATTATGACGCTGTCAGTCAATAAGATATCAAAACGCTACGGTAACGTCTGGGCGCTAAAAGATGTGTCGTTCGAGGTCGAGGGCGGCAGCGTCATCGGGTTATTTGGAGCGTCAGGCTCGGGCAAATCCGCGCTGCTCAAAGTCATTGCCGGTTCTGTTAAACACAACGGCGGCAACATCTCGCTCGACGGCAATGACATCACGACCATTAAAGCAAAGGAACGCAACGTCACCCTTCACGACGGCAGCGAAGAAAAAGGATTCAAGCATATATTTGGCTACTTTGCGGGCGGGATATCCAGCGGCGAGGGCCAGTTTGATAGGTTTGAGTCCATGATCGCCAACGCCGGACGTGTTCTATTGCTGGACGATCCATTTTCGCAGATGGACCCGGCATTGCGTGATGCTGCCTTTGTGGCAATTCGAAAAGCCGCGAAACAGCGAAACCGCGTCGTGATCTTTGCGACCAGCGATTTTGACCAGATCATGGGCCTGACGGATGAGGTTGCGTTTCTATCGCGAGGCGAGATAATGCAGTCAGGCACGCCACAGGACATCTACGACAACCCCGCAACGATCGAGGCGGCACGCATGACCGGTGAGAATAATCTATTTATTGCGAGACGCCTGACGTCGTCCGATGATGATCTGCCCGAATTTCACACGATCGACGGCGGGCATCGTATCTTTGCTCATCGCGCGGACAAAAAACGCCTCGGCCCGATAAATCAAAATATGACGCTCGCGATCCGGCCAGAATCCGTCTCAATGACGATCGGCGTTTCAAGGCCAGAGGACAATCTGCTCAGAGCGGTCGTCAGAGCTGTTCGTTTCAGGGGAACAACATCCATCATCGAATTTGACGCCGACGGGCTGGCGATCAAGACTTGCGTATTAAAAGTACCTGCTCTACAACCCGGCGACGAGTGTATGCTCGGGCTGCCGCCGCATCGAATACTCATCCTTAAAGATTAAAAAAAGGCGGCCCCGAAGAGCCGCCTTTGTAGTTTTTCCAAGACCTAAGTCTAACGCCCTATTGAGGGCTTAAGACCAGATCCGTAACGTTGTCGTTGACCTGCAGCACTTGCGGTGCATACTGGAATCGACGTGACATGACGCTGAGAATGTAAGTGTGGCCAGTCTCGACCGTCGGGAACCGGAACGTGCCATACGCTCCTGTATAGGCGTAAGTCTCATTGCCGCTCTCATCCCGAAGTACGACACGAGCACCACGTAGTCCACGACCGTCTGCTGTCGCAAGGACACGGCCCGAAACCTCGACATCTGCCGCTGTTACCGCACAAGCATAATCATTGGCCTCAAAGGTCAATTTCCAACCTGCAATAGTCGCAACGTCGCCACTAGCGTCGTCAACGCCATACAGGCTCCAAGTACCGTTCATATTTGTACCATTCGTACCAAATACCGACGCAAATGTCGCTGCTCCAGCTGGTGCAGCTTCTAAATACGGCCCTGCAGGTGCAGGTGCCGCAAATGCATCGCCCGCTCCGTGGTTGGTCGGTTTCCACGTGCCGTTCAAGTTTGTGGCCGCAGTCGCAGGCATACTTGCGGCCGCATCGTCCCTTATAACGACGACTGAGTTCACTTGTGTTGTGAACGCAGCGACGGCATCAGACATGAATACAAATTTCTGCCCTCCGGGCCCGACAAGCATCCAATCCATATCCCCCGGATAAGTAGTGTTCAGATTGGTAAGTTCCAAGATGATCTTCTTGTTACCAGAAAGTCCGGCGACATTGACCGTGCTCGGATACGGTGCCGCTACACCGACTGAACCTGTGCCGGGGTTAGCAATTGCCCCTCCGGTAACGGTTACGGGTGCACCGCCGACAGGAACCCCAAGCGTAAATGTGTAAGTTTGCGGATTTAGAGCTCCGCCGGCGCTTGTTCCAGTAATATTTACCGTATGTTGGCTGCCACATGTCGCACCGACCGGAACCGTGTATGTGATCTGTCGGGTAACAGTCGCTCCGTCAGCTATGTTGCCGTAGTTTGCCGAACCGCCGCCCGTAACATTACCTACAACGTTATTGATCGTCGCACCCGAACTATTGGTGATCGGTACAGACACTAGTACATTCTCACCCGGTTCAGGATATCCGTCATTGTCGCCAGGCGAATCGCTAACTGAGATCGGATTGGTAATGATCGCGTTCGGAGCGTCAAATGCCTCCGTAACCGCCGTATTGTTGGTGCCGGTTCCGGCATTTTGGATACTGGCACTAAAGCCCATACCGCGAACGCGGAAACCTTCGCGCACATCCGCTACATCTGCCAACGCACTTGGAGCAAACGATAAAGCCGCAGCAGCCGCAATGATCGCGTCACGTTCCTGTAGCATTGTTGGACCCGCCGGAGCGAGTTTCATACCGTCAGTTACAACTTGTAGAACTCTGGTCGTACCGGCAGTAAATCCAAGTCGCGTGACCATACGATTGCGAACTTCCCACAGCATACTGCTCCAAACCTCACCGAGATTGTGAACCTGATCGCAAGCCTGCGAGGCTGACGATGTCGAGATCACCGGGTTACGTGGAAACGCACTGCTCACAGCCGTTGATGTCGTTCCGAGAGTTGTATCGCAATTAGAATTGACGTGTTTAAATGTAAACGGATTGTGCGGCAAGTTGTTTGGTCCGCCCGTAAATGTGATCGGAGCTCGCGGAAAGCGGCGGATACCGTGATAGTAATTACTTGTCATTCCGCCCAACTGATAAGTTGCGTAGCCGCCTGTAGTGTAAACGCCGTTGATCGGGTCTGAAGGCTCGGCAAGCATTGCCTCCGCGTAAAAATCACTCCAGCCTTCGCCCATGCCGCGCGCCATGTTTGTCGAGAGGCCCGACCCATTTCCGTGCAGACGATTCGACGTACCATGCGTAGCCTCGTGCAAAATTACCTCAGCATCAGCCGTACCGTCATAGTCGGGTGTCGGGCCATTCCAGACATACATCTGCATCTTGCCGCGTCCGCCATCTGCCGGTGTGCTAAAGTTCGCATTGTTCGCGCATGGTTGGCCACCAGGACAGCCCGCAGTGTTATCCTGCCCCTCTGCCGACACACGATCATTTCCGACTCCTTGACCCGTGAAGTTGGTGGCCTGAAAGTTGCGGTTTGCCTCGTCAAAGCCAAGACGATACATCACGTCATGATAACGGTTCATCACGTAGAACATTTGAATGACGGCACCGCGTTGGGATTGCGCCAACAGAGGATCGTCCCCGGGTGTAGGATTGCCTGGAGGCGGATTCCACGTCGAATCAAAAATGCGGTTTGGAGCCCCTGTTTGTGTGGCGTCTACTCCGTCCGGGGTATTACGATCGACCCCTGCCTCAACAGCGTTGCCATCGGTAATATTTGCACCATCAGTGATCCACCCGTTGTTATTGAATGTATTCGGAGCTTCGTTACCGACCAAAGTAACATTCGTTCTGGTCAAGAGTAAACCTTGGGTGTTGATCGGTCCGGTCGGCCCCGGCGAAAATGGTGCGGGGCTATCAGCCGCCAGCATATATGAATTTGCATTGTTATAAACCTGATATGTTACTGTCTGGGTCTGATCGCTAGTGATGTTTTTATGCCAAAGCACCGTACCCGTGTTTGCATCAACGATCACATAATACGCCGGGTTTTTCCAGATCAGAACCCGCCACGCCGGAACAGCAACGCCCGGTTCTAACGGAAAATACATTTTCTCAGCCGTTGTAGCCCAGTCACCCGAACCAAACTTGGCCTTAAGATCGGTGGATTCCTTTTCATTGGGGGCAAATTCGTCCGATTTTAGCTGATACTTGATTTGATCCGCAGCAACGCGAACCGCAACCGATGAATCGCCAAAATCGGTCGGGACTTTAGCATAATCGAGACCCGGTGCCAGGTTGTTGATCACGCGAATTATCTCACCGCGTGCGGTGAACCCAGCTTTGACCTCACCGCGAAAAACAGGGATTCCATTGATCCTCTGTTCGAGATGAACAAACGATAGATTGCCGTCCGGGTTTGTGCTATTGATGACCACATCCAGATCATCGATCTGAGCGGTATCTAGACCTACGAGGCTGTTGTATTGCTTGATAAAGTTTCGTAAGATTTCGGGCCGGTCACTGGATTTGGAGCGGCCGGTTAGCCATGTGATGCTCTTTCGCTGAACATCAGGTGTGATGACCTCAGGTATCCTGATGTCGGTGTTGTATTCGACTTTTGAATTTGGTATTCGCTGCTTTAACAGTTGCTCGCCGCGAACAAACTGATCCCGAATATCCGCTACCGCAACAGCATCCTTGTCATTAGCGGCTCGATATCTAGTCAGCTCGTTATTTAGGTTTTCGCTTTTATCCAAACGAATATCCCAATCGACGGGAATTCCGTCTTCAACGCTGCTACCGCGTTGAAACAAGCCCTTTTGTTTTGCCCCCTCGGCCTGCGGCCAAAAACGCGGCCCCGCTATGAGTGCCGTGACAATAGCCAAAACGACCAAGCATAATAAAATGCTCCAACGATTTTCCAAACCCGATCTCTTATACATCTACTAACCCTCCGATTGAATTAGGCCGCTTTCCCTGCCTTGATAATTCGGGACAAAACCCGACAACTAGAACCTCACCTCGAGTCTCTTGCAGTCAAATATTTGCCGGATACCGGAAATAGATCCGGTACAATCCGTTTAGGCGGTCATTTTTGTCGTATTTTACAACAAGAATAAACTTCAAGGTCCGAGGGACTTCCTGTGGACCGTGCGTTCTCAAATAATTAACTGATAAAGAAACAAGTTGCCAAAGTATAATTCGTGGACTACCCGCTGTCAATGAAAAGGGGATTTTTGTGGAACGGCAATAGATAGTAGATGCGATCAGATGAACGTTTTGGCCGCTGCATCTGCGAAAAAAAAGGCGGCCTTGCGACCGCCTTTCGAGTTTTAATGCCTATCTAAACTTCCCTATTCAGGAGTAAAGACAAGATTCGTTATGCTGTCGTTTATAGTCAGCACTTGCGGTGCGAACTGGAAGCGACGATTGCGGATAGTGACAATATAGGTGTGTCCGGGCTCAACCTCCGCGAAGCGGAAATTACCCATTGCACCCGTCATCGTCGTGATCTCGTTGCCGCTCTCATCTCTGAGGGTGACAACAGCACCTCGAAGCCCGCGGCCACCGGCCGATGTCAGAACCCTGCCTGACACCTCGACGCCCGCAGCCGTAGCACAACCACCCGTGCCCGGGGCACAGGCACCTGCGACGCGAGCTGCGCTTAGTTTTTGACCGGCTGTGAAAGTTCCAGCGAGATTAAGAGAGAAGGTCGTATTCTGAGTACCTGATGACGCGGCCTGTACACCAACCGTTGCACCTGCACCGTTAGCCGCAGCCGAATTGTTGTAAACATACTCGAACTGGTCCGAGTTTTCGTGGAACTGCACGGCAAAATTCACTGGACTGCTGCCGCTAAAGGTAACGCCACGCCATTCGATAGTATAGGTCCGACTCGGAGCTACTCCGGTCGTGCTGGTATAAATCCCGTTTGCCGCCCCAGCCAAATTGAGGTCATCCCAATACGGGAAGAGAGTCGGAGCAGTCGCCGGGAAAGTGCCCGTAACACCAACTCCAGCCGTCGTCGAGACTGGCAGCGCTGCATTCGCATAACCATTGTGTCCCGTAGCCGCAAACTGGACATTTCCGTTTGTGCTTACCACGATGGTCTGGCCAGAGGCGACTGGTGTACCGTACACCGTAAATGCAAACGGAGTGGTCGTTGTCGCAGTTGCGTCGTCAGCTTGAGTGGCCGCGGATACCAAGACACCGCCAGCCGGAATTGTTGCCCCAGTTGACGCTGTGAATGTATAGTTTGGATTTGCCGCCTGGCCAACCGGCACGTTGAAATTAATGACCTGCGGAGAGGTTCCGCCGGTAAAGTTAACCGTTAAGGTCAAGCTGATACTTGTAAAACAAGCGACCGAGCCATTTGTTGATATCTGGAAAGGCGTCGTATTGGTCTGTGTACCACCCGGGGCGATGTCTGGATAAGCCGAGTTTGGCTGTGTGATCGTTACATTCGGCGTTGTCGTCGAAAGCACCGCGCTGACCGCAGTCGCGTTACCAGTACCGCTGTTTGTTACCGGAAGATTGATCCTATTACATTCGCTCGGTTCAACAACTCCGTTACCGTCCGGAAGTGCCGGTGTCGTGGTCGGATTCAATGCAGCGAACGGGGTCAAACAATAGTTTGCCACTGTGTTACCGCCATTTGTGATGGTTACAGGCCCTGTAGCCCCTGGTCCTGATGTATAACCTGCCAAGGCTGCGGTCGCGGTATAACTACCGCTAGGCCCTTTAACAGTATATGCCCCTGATGGACTCGAAAAGCCATCATAGCCACCCGGAACCAATGTAACGGTCGCTCCGTTGATAGGTGCAGATGTCACACAATTAGTGATTGTTCCTGTAACCGTACCAAATGGCACTCCGCAAGTAGGGAATTTGAAACTGCCGACACGCAGACGCCACGCAACAGAACTAGTTGCGGGCAAATATTGATTGACATGCCAGAAAGTGCAGTCATCTGTCGGATCGACCGACATACTCGTATAGTCACCCCAACGGTTGCTCCCGGTTTGCGAACCAGTGCCATTCATGATCGACGCTTCACCGCGAGGCATTGTGCCAAGCGGGTCGCTGGCTAAACGACCAGTGTAAAAAACACTCGGAAACATCGTCGCGCTCGATGCACTATACCCCATTCCCATATTTCCATCGCGATCCATCGCAATGCTACCCATCCACCGATGGATCCCATCGGTTACACCCGGCGAGTAGGTTCCCTCTTGGAAAATCACCGGACTGCTATTCGGACTTCGGATCTCCCACCAGCGGATGCCTGAAACCTCACCATTAGGGCCCGTTCCGCCCGAAACTGATTGATTGGTTACAAGCGACTCGTGCGTTCCAAAATTACGATAGGCAAGGCGAAAAAGCGGACGCTGCCTGTACCCGAGATGATCGATCTTGTTTGCGGTTCCGGATTGCGGGATACACGCTCGCCCACCCGCGCAAAGAGCCAGTATCGAATTAAATGCGCCGACCGGTACTGTATTAGCCAACACAAAGCTTGAGCTTGCAGGAGTCGTGAAATTTGCCGTGAATTTCCATATATTGATGGCATCACTAGGTGACGTATATGGGCCGTTAGTATCCTGCGTTCCGACAAAATAATTCGGGCTCCCGGCCGGAGGCGCGTTAGGACCATCTAAGTCAGCCGGTAACAGTCCATCGCCGACAGATTCATCCGGTGTTGGCGGTGCCAAAAATGACAGTACCTGAGCCGCCGGATTTCCTGCCAGCGCCTGCGTTCGGTTGATCGCATAAGCTCCAACGCCTGCAAATCCCCCCGCATCAGGAAATTCACGCGTACTGATGTAATAAGCATCCGACCAAACACCCGCTTTCGGGTAATCCGGAAAATTCGTACCCGTCGGTATGGCATAACGTGTATATGTTCCCGTAGGATCAGGCGTCGTTGAGATAGCTACACAGACGAAATACGGTGCAGCCGCAGCCGTGAACTGCATAATAAACCAGCGGTCGGCTAGTTGGTCGTAAAGGACAACCGGGTCACCGGCATTTTCAGTTTGACAGGCACCTCCGAATCCAGAAAACAGTGTATTAATATTAGCCGGCCCAATTACCGACGTACCCGTTTTTGTAAATATTTGGAACTGAGCGTTCCAAGTAGTAATAACATGATTGAGGCCGACGTCACCGTTTGGGTCAGGCGGGGCGAAATTTGCTGTGCTGGTCGGTGAACCGTCAAATGTAACGATTGGCGAAGGTATTTCAAGACTGCCAAGAAAAGATTGTACTACCGGATCATTTTTCCACAACTCTTTAGGGATCTCCGGTGTGCGAGGAATGATATCCCTTTCTTCGTTAGGCCGTTTTGGTGTTTTATTGCCCAGAATGGGTTTGATATCGCGAAGTGGTGGCGACGTGTCCGATTTAGTCGGCGTGATCACGCCGCGGAAAGTAGCCTCAACACGCTGCGCCGGTTTACTGTCGACCGGTGTCGCCGACGGATTGCCCGCATTTCCGGCTTGCTTACCACTATTTTGGGCATTATCGCTTTGTGACGCACCCGCAGCGTTGATCTGCCACGCGGCAATTCCAAAACCGGCAAGGCACAATACGACGCCAAATAAAAGAAACATTCTGCGATTCAAAGCAACAAATGACCCAAGAGATTTTTTCACGATTATTTTTAACGCTCCACTAAAAAAATTAGAGTTTTTTGGCGTCTTTCAGCCAAGGTCCGATCCCCACGCTTCCAATTAAGGCTTTTGTTAGAAACAACTATTTCTCAGCACTGTTTCTATTTCGATTAAGTGAATTTCGGGAGAATGTTAGCACAAAACATGCGGAAAAACTACTAGGCCCGGTAAATGACCTTCGTCAATTACGGGGCCTAGTTTGTTTTGCGTTCAACCAATGTATTTTAGCCAGGTCAACGATCCGTAGGAACAAGGCTTAACACTACCAACAAACGGCGGTTTTTTGCCCGGTTTGCGGCCGTAGTATTTGGAAATAGCGGTGAGCTCGCTCCATATCCTTTTGCTACGATGCGGCCCTCGTCGATCCCCAGAGACGCAAACTTATCTGCAATAAGATAAGACCTTTTGTCGGTTATTGACTGGACCATCGACGGGTCGCCGGCGTTATCGGTGTGCGATTCGACTGAGATCCGGTAGTCTGGGTTGCTATTGAGGATCTCAGCAAGCGATGTTAGTTTGCCGTCAGCTTGCGGGACAAATGTGCTTGACCGGCTTCCCGTCCAAAGTGTCTCGGGCAAGGTCAACACGATACCCCGCTCATTTTTCGCCACACTGCCATAGGTTTTGAGCGATGCGATAAACTCGCCCTCGGCGGCCTTGATCTTTGCGGCTTTCGATTCACTTTGACGCTGTTGCTCTATCGCCTGTTTTTCCTTTTCGGCGGCGGCCAGTTTGGCATTAGCCGTTTCAGCTTCGACACGGACGCGGCCAAGCTCCTCACGAAGACGTCCATTTTCATCTCTAAGGTCTTTGACCTGATTTGAATAGTTCATCGCGTCGCGCTCGGCGAGTTCGCGGTTGCGTGTCTCGCGGGCGAGTTCCGATTTAAGTTCTGTGATCTGATCTTGTGCTTCGGTAAAGCGATTTTCGGCGCTGCGGATCTCGGAATCCGTGCGTATCTTTTCGTTGCGTTTTTCGCGAGCCTCTTTTCGCTGGATGGCGAGAGATTCTGCCTTTACTGCCGCACTGATCGACCTGCGGGCGGCGATATCGACAGTATCCGAATCACGCCTTGCATCAAACGCGTTGATCGCATTTTGCAGCAGCGTCGTCGCCTCAGCGAGTTCGACGGCCGCATCGCGGTCAGCTCCGGCATATTTCGCAAGAGCAACTGCCTGTCGTGCCTGCAAAATCGCCGGCGGGGTCTTGGCATAATCAGTTTCGGCTATTTCGGGTGTACGCGGATCACGAAAATAGTCGCTCGAATTGCCGAAATACGTAACCGACGGGATCGTCCCGATACGTTTGCCGGTGGTCGTTGTCGGATACAGATTTTCCATCATTATCTGCTGACTCGGACGCGTTACCATAAAATGCGGCTCGGCCGTAATAATGATCGCAAATGTCTGCAAAGGCGTAGTAACAGTAAGCTTGGAATCAATAAAGAATATCCCGCTTCGTTTGATCTCACCCAAATTATCTGCCTGCCCGTCAGGCGAGATCGCCCAGACAACATAGGTTGCGTATCCGGGACCAAGCTCGAACGGCCGCGGCATTTTTTCGACTGAAAGATCGATCTTAGTCTGGCTTTTGGTGGTCCTTCTGACTCTCGCCTCACCTTTCATTCGAGGAAAACGGGTGGTTCCCTTAAATTGAACATCGACCGTATCATCCAACGGATAGGTGATCGCCGTCGTTCTACGCGAGACGTCTGCCTGCTGGGCAAATACAGCAATACCCGATGTCGCCAACAAAAAAAGGATCGCCATCAACCTGGAAAAGCCGGCATTGTTCATATATTTTCTCCAAAAAAGCAGTGCTTTTTGTAAAGATGCCATAGATCTTTTGATAGTTGCAAGGATATCGCCATTGGCAACTCATCGCTATCTACAGTATATTCAAGCTTTTGTTGACGAATGAAAGATCTAAAACGCCTTCTAAAATATGTCCGCCCTTACTGGGCCGCTTTTGTGTTGGCCCTTGTGGCTATGGTCCTCGGCGCCGTGTTTGAAACTGCGATCGGGGCGATGATCGTTCCTATTTTCGACCAATTTCTTCAAACCACCACGACCAAGACAAAGACCCTATTTGACCTTAACAGCCTGATCCCGCGTAATGACTGGTTCAAAGCCTGGACGATGATCGCCGGCCTTTTGCTATCATTCACGATCCTAAAGGGCGTTGCCGAGTATTTCTCATCGTATCTGATGGCGAGGATCGGTCAATCGGCCGTCCTCAAACTCAGAAGCGAGCTTTACGAACACCTCCTAAAACAGTCGGCCGTTTTCTTTGAAAAACATAGAACAAATTACCTGGTATCGAGGCTCGTCGTCAGTTGTTCTGCGATCGAACTCGCAGTTTCGTCAAATCTACGCGACGTACTGAGAGAGAGCTTTATGCTCGTATTCTTTCTTAGTGCGGCGTTCTATTTTAACTGGCGATTAACGTTAGGCTCTCTGATAATCGCGCCGATCATCGGCCTGATAACGACAAACTATAGCCGCAGGATGCGTAAGTTTGCCGATGTGTCGCTCGAGGGAAATAAAAGCCTGACCGACACCTCACAAGAGGCGCTTGCCAATCACATAATCGTCAAGGCCTATTCGGCGGAAGCATCAGAGCGCGAACGCTTTCTCGAATCGGCAAAGATCATCGCAAAAGCAAATCTTCGGTCCGCTCGGATCTCAGCAACTGCCCCACCCTCTCTCGAATTGGTAGGCATAATGGCGATCGTAGTGCTGTTTTACTTTGGCTTGCGTGAGATCAATTCTGCAAGACTCGATCCTTCTCAGTTTTTTACGTTCCTCTTTTTTCTATTTAGAAGCTACGACCCGATGCGCAAGATCTCCCGCCAACACAACGAGATCACAAAAGCATTTGCCGCGGCCAGAGATGTTTGGAATATTTTGGATCAGGACGATTCCCTACCTGAGATCAAAGATCCAGTTGTATTAGCTCCCTTGACCAAGGGGATCACTATCGAAAATGTTTCGTTCAATTATCGGAATGGTGCCAAGAAGATACTGCAAGATATTAACTTGGATATCCCAACCGGCACGATGGTCGCACTCGTCGGCCAGAGCGGCGGGGGAAAATCGAGCCTAACACGGCTGATCCAGCGGCTCTATGACCCGACTGCGGGCTCGATCATGTGGGACGGGATCGACATTCGTAATGCGGACATCCGCAGTCTTCGGCGGCAGATCGCGCTGGTTACTCAGGAAACAGTTCTTTTCAATGACACGATCCGGCAAAACATTGCGTATGGCAACCCCGACGCTTCAGACGCCGAAGTGGCGGAGGCAGCGCGCGTCGCATACGCGGACGAGTTCATCGATCAGCTACCGGAGAAATACGAAACTCTCGTCGGCGAACGCGGCGTGCTACTTTCCGGCGGACAACGACAGCGAATAGCTATCGCACGTGCGGTTCTCGTAAATGCTCCGGTTCTCATACTTGATGAAGCAACCTCGGCGCTTGATACCGAGAGCGAGCATCTTGTTCAATTGGCGATCTCAAACCTGATGCAGCACCGCACTTCGATAGTGATCGCACATCGCCTATCGACCATACAAAAGGCAGATCGGATCGTCGTGATGGAAAAAGGGAGAATAATCGAGACCGGAACACACGACGAATTGCTTAAGAGCAAAGGAACCTACGAGAAGCTATACAAGATGCAGTTTAACGATGGCGAAAACGCTAAGGATCCAAAAGACATAATTATCTAGGCCCTCGGAATGAAAAAGCGACGCTTAAATCAATTTATTAAAGGGACGATCCAGAGCCTCGAGTTCGCGTGGCACCGCGCGCGTATCTCAAAGTACAAGGGAAAGTTTTCGAATTTTGATGAGCAGGCGATCATTGAGAAATATATAGACCTCTTTCGAATTCGGGACAAAAACCAAACTGTAGTGGACATTGGTGCCGGTGACGGTGTCCGGTCTTCCAATACGTTTGCCCTGGTCCAAGACGGATGGAACGTCCTCGGCGTCGAATATGATAGCCGAAAAGCCAGCCTATTAGCTAAAAACTATTGTTTCTATCCAAGCTCACGCGCTTGCCGCTTTCTTGTAACGTCAACGAATATCGTCGACCTGCTCAAAGCATATTCAATAGAAACAGATTTTGCCGTTTTAAGTCTGGATATCGATGGATGTGACTATTGGGTTTTGGATGCTATCTTGTCTGAATTTCGTCCTAGACTCGTAGTGTCAGAATTCAATGAAAAGATCCCGCCGCCGGTGAAATTCGTTGTCAATGACGTTCCTGAATTCAGCCTGAGGCACCATTTCTTTGGCTATAGCGTCAGTAAGCTCGGGGACCTGCTGGAAAAGCACGATTATGTAATGCTCGAGATCGAATTTAATAATGTGGTAATAGCTCCGGCGGAAATAGCTCGCGAACATTCTATCAGCATTGAAGAAGCCTACAGCAAAGGGTATTTGAACCGCCCGGACCGAAAGGAAAAGTTTAGTGCAAATGCGAATATGGAGCCGTTGCAAAGCATGGATCCGCAGCAGTGCGTCGATTTTCTAAATAATTTCTATGCGGAGTATGAGGACGAGTACCAGATCGAATTGGGATAAAGTGTGTAGCTTATGAAATCAATGACAGGCTTTGGCCGTGCGTCGGTCACCGAAAACAATTTTGCGATCACCGTCGAACTCAAGACTGTAAATAACCGTTTTCTTGACATCAATCTGCGGCTCGCCAGTGAATTGCAGCAGCTTGAATCCGAAATCAAGCGTTTGATCGGCGGGCGTCTGACCCGTGGCCGTGTCGATGTAAATCTGCAATACGATCGCACCAGTGATGTTGAATATGAACTAAATCGCCCGCTGATAACCGGCTTTCTGGCGGCGATGAAAGACATGCAAACCGAATTTGCCCTGACCGGCGAACCCGACATCAATGTAATCGCACGTCTGCCAAATGTGGTCTCGACAAAAAAAGAAGAGCCAACGTCGGAGTTTCTCACCGCGATCGAAAAGGTCTTTTCTTTGGCCCTCGACGACCTTGAAAAGATGCGGTTAAAAGAAGGCTCAATGTTGTCCGATGAACTGGAGTCACGCCTTGCCGAGATCGAACGCCGTCTACCGCCCATCGAAGCTGACGCTGACAACGTCGCCGAAGAATATCGTCAACGGCTCACAAAACGTATCGGCGATATGCTCGCCAAAAGCGATTCACAGATCGAGATCGACCAGGCACGACTTGCCCAAGAGGTCGCCTATCTTGCTGAAAAGGCGGACATTTCCGAAGAGGTCGCACGGCTCCGCACGCACATCGAGCATTTTCGTACCATCGTCAAAGACGACCGCGATGTCGGCAAAAGGCTGGATTTCCTGACCCAGGAACTAAACCGTGAAGCCAACACGATCACATCAAAAACTACCAACATGTCGGTCAAAGAAAATGCTCTTGCGATAAAGAGCGAGATTGAGAAAATTCGCGAACAGGTTCAAAATGTTGAATAAATGTTAAAGGGCAACCTCATCATCATCAGTTCCCCGTCCGGCGGCGGCAAAGGCACGCTGATAAAAGAGGTGCGTGAAATGCTGCCTGATCTCGGTTATTCGTGCTCACACACTACACGGCCGCAAAGGTTTGGCGAGGAAGAGGGCCGTGAATATTTTTTTATCAGCCGCGAAGAATTTGAGCGGAGGATCGAATCAGGCGACTTTCTAGAATACGCAAATGTCCACGGAAACCTTTACGGAACCTCGCTCGCCGAGAGCCGAAAGGTATTTAACACGGGCAAAGATCTGATCGTTGAGGTAGATGTTCAGGGCGCTCTGCAAATGATGGCGAACACGGACCTCGACGGTTCACGCATCAGCATCTTCATCTTGCCACCGTCATTTGAGGTCTTGCGGGCCCGGCTTACTTCTAGAAATACTGAGGAACCTGACGAACTTCGCACACGATTGAAGAATTCATTTGACGAGGTGACCAAGTATGAGGAATTCGATTACGTGATCGTCAATGAGGAATTGCCCACCGCCGCTCGTCAACTGGCTGCAATAATTACTGCCGAACGCCAGTCCACAGATAGACAAACGAGTGCAATAAAGGGTATTCTTGATAGTTTCGATGCATCAAGGCATCTGTTTGAAGGAGAATAGCCCAAATTATGGCCGACGAGATCAAAGACATAGCAGAAGAAACCGAGGAAATAGTCGAACAGGAAGAGATCATTGATCCGCCTGAGATCGATTCGAAATACCGCATGATCATACTTGCCGCCCAGCGCAGCAAGCAGCTCCAGCGTGGTGCCACCTCGCGTGTCGATCTCGATATGCGTAAAACAAAACCGACGCGTATCGCGATGAAAGAATTTAAGGAAAAGAAAGTAAATTTCGAGATACTCGAAAACAACTAACTTTTTTACAGATCACAAATAAGAAAGCCGCCATTCAATGGCGGCTTTCTTGTGTTACATCCCTTTATAATTTGGCCCGCCGCCGCCCTCGGGCGTGACCCAGTTGATGATCTGATACGGATCGGCGATGTCGCAGGTTTTGCAGTGCACGCAGTTGGAAAAGTTTACCTTTAACTCTTTACGGCCTGTTGCAGCATCGGTTTCCATTTCATAAACCGCCGCCGGACAAAAACGCTGACACGGATTGTCATATTCTTCGACGCATCGCGTCGCACAGATCTCGGTGTCAAGAACGTGTAGGTGCGAGGGCTGATCTTCGTCGTGAGCAACCGCTCCGTAGAAAACGTCCGTTACCTTGTCAAAGGTCAGCTCTTTATCAAATTTCAGCTCGGCGTATCTTGACGCATCTGATGTACCCTCGCCGAGTTTCTGCATCCGTTCATGGCCGGCGACATGATGCTCTTTTGGCATAAAGCCCCATGCCATGCCTTTCGTCAGGAACTGCAAGCCGGTATTAATAAGCCCCGACCAGCGGCCTTTTTGAAATGCACCGTGAAAATTGCGTACCGCGTGCAGCTCGTCATACATCCAGCTCAAGTTCACTTTTTCTTCGAAATGCTTGAGCGTTTTTGACGAAAAATCTTCGTGATCAAATGCCCCGACGATCGTCTCGGCGGCGAGCATACCGGATTTCATCGCGGTGTGAATGCCCTTGATCCGCTGGCCGTTTAGGAACGACGCCGAATCGCCGACGATCAGCACGCCGTCCGCGTAAAGCTTTGGCATCGTGTAATAGCCGCCCGCGTTTATCGTCTTGGCTCCGTATTTGATCATCTTACCGCCCGCTAGTATTTTGGCGACCTTTGGATGAGTCTTATATTTTTGAAACTCGTGATGCGGATCGATATTTGGATCTTCGTAATCGAGCCCCGTCACATAGCCGATGCTGACCACGTTATTTTTCATACCGTAGATCCAGCCGCCGCCGTAGGTCCGCGTGTCGGACGGAAAGCCCAGCGTGTGAACGACCATGCCCTCGGCAAAATTACCTTCGGGCACTTCCCAAAGCTCTTTGACGCCAAGCGAAAACACCTGCGGCTCTTTGCCTTCCATCAGGCCGAGGCGCGACATCACCTGTTTCGCAAGCGACCCGCGTGAGCCTTCGCCAAGCACGGTGACCTTTGCGAGCAGATCAACGCCGGGCTCGAAATTGGGCTTTTTATGGCCGTCTTTGTCGATGCCTTTGTCGCCGGTGCGGACGCCGATGACGGCATCATTTTCGTCATACAATACCTCGGCGGCAGGAAACTCAGGGAAAATATTGATCCCGGCCTCTTCGCATTTTTCACCAAGCCATTCGCAGACCTTGCTCAGTGAAACAATATATTTGCCCTTATTCTTGAGCGGCGGCGGCGTGATCGGGGCGACAAATCCACGTGTCGGCGTCAGATACCACGCCGCGTCGTCAGTCACGACCGTATCGACCGGGCAGCCTTGGGCAATAAAATCAGGCATCAGTTCGCGGATCGCGATCGGATCCATCACCGCACCGGACAGGATATGTGCACCGACAAACGAACCTTTTTCAACGATCGCGATCTCAAGATCACCGATCACACGGCCCGGCTTAAAACCTTTTTCGACCAGCTCATCGTGCCGCTTTATCTCAGCTTTCAGATGCAGCGCGGCCGCCAGATTCGCCGGGCCAGCCCCGACAAAAACCACATCCATTGGTACCTGTTCGCGTTCGATCATATATTTTTGCAGAAGCCCGCGCGTCAGTAAGGGCGTATCAATCAACTTTGAGATAGATCCAAGCGCGTCTTTCTGACGCTAACGTCACCTCGATCCTCGAATATTCAGCCGGTTCGTATGTGTCGGCGTGCGCGAGTTCTTCGGGTGAAACCTCAAAGACTATCCCGTCGACCTTGTCGCCGTGCGACCTTATCGCCGTCAGCTGAACACTTTTCTCACCTTTCGCAAGAAACGCCTCGTCTGTAATTTCAACCTTGCTCGTACTATAGCCTGTCAAAACATCGCTAGTTCCATTCAAACGTCGTCCAAACAATCTTAGTTGAACTCCCGCTTTTTGCAGCGTCCCGTACGAGAAAAGATATTCGCTCATTTCAAAAATGAATGACTATTCAGTAACAAAAAGTATATCAAAAAGAAAGGCAGTCAGCTATCAGCGGTCGGTAGCAAGCGGTTCGTCGCCGTTGGCGACCAAATACGCTAAAATCATCTCGTGAAATTAAGAATCGCATTACTCATCGTCGCAATAATACTTGCGGCCGGATGTTCCCGACAAAACAAGGTCAATCCAAATCTCTCAAACACGATGCCAACAAAGATCTTGTGGGCGTGGGAAAGACCTGAGGATCTGCGGTTTATCGACACAAAGCAATTTGGTGTAGCATTTCTCGTACAAACAATAACCCTCGTAAACGACAACGTTCTGCCAAAACCGAGACGTCAGCCGCTCGAAATGGCTCCCGGTACTTATGTTATAGCGGTCACGCGAATCGAAACAAAAAAAGGATCGGCGGAACGACCAACGTTCACGCCTGAAATGGCGACAAAGGTCACGACTCTCGTCAAAAATACGCTCGATCTGCCGGAAGTAAAAGGCGTGCAGATCGATTTTGACGCGGTTGTTTCAGAACGCAGCTTTTACCGCTCAATGATGAAAGAGTTAAAAAAGCAGCTACCGCCCGAAACGCCGCTGACAATGACATCGCTTGCTTCTTGGTGTACGGGTGATGCTTGGTTCAACGACTTCCCGGTTGACGAAGCCGTGCCGATGGCATTTCAGATGGGTGCGGATGACGAAAAGATCAAGAATTATTTGCGTAACGGGAACGACTGGAACGAACCGCTTTGTCGCGGGAGCTATGGTATCTCGCTCGAAGAAGGTCGGTTTGAGGGGATGAAGGACGGGCGAAGGATGTATTTCTTCAAGAACTCGGCTTGGAAGAACGGTGACATATCAGCTATCCGCTGACAAAATGAACAAATGCGAAGAATGATCCATTTTGTGCTGGGTTTCATGAACTATGTCTAATTGTCTTCAAGTGGATCAAGGTGTGAGAGTTCCGTCAAAAACTCATTCAGTTGACGTAAGTGCTCCATAGGAAAGGGGTTGCTCTTCCATTTCTCGAGATAGCCAGCCTCACCGTGTTCCTCGATCAATGCATTTGCTGCTGCGTCGACTGCTCTGCCAAATCTCATCTGCGTGGATGTTGTCTGAAAGATTTGTTTGTATTCCCAATTTGATGGGTCAGCTGAGAAGTTGAGGAACGCCTCTGAAATCCTTAGATCGAGCGTGTTATTCGGCCGCGATTCTAGGTCCCATTTGTAAGCGCCAGGCTCCTCTTCGAACCGGAAGGAAACCGCCTCGAACCATTGAAGCATCGCAACAGCCGAGAGCACCAAGTTGCCGAAGGCGTCAGACAAGTACGATGCCGTGATCGTACATGTCTGATCGCCATCCACAATGGTGCATTCCGCCCAGCCGGAACCCGTCAACTTGTAGTCGATTGAGAGTGCCAATTAGTTTCCTTCTTCTACGAACTGCCAGTTTTCTTATTCCTCGTCAGGAGCATCGTTCATCACGTTACACTTCTGAGCAGGCGAGGCGTTTCTCGACGCCGCTAAGCCTCAAACTGCTTCTTCAAACTCTCCGTATAAGGTGCCCTCGCTACGCCTTTTTCAGTAATGATAGCAGTCACGAGGTCGTTTGGCGTTACGTCAAATGCATAGTTGGTGATGCCGACGCCTTCGGGGGCGAGTTGGATGTTTTGGACGTGGGTGACCTCAATGCGGTCGCGTTCTTCGATGGGGATCTCGTCACCGTTCGGGCAGTTCATATCGACGGTCGAGAGCGGCGCGGCGACGTAGAACGGGATGCCGTGGCGTTTGGCGAGGACGGCGACCATGTATGTGCCGATCTTGTTGGCGACATCGCCGTTGGCCGCGATGCGGTCTGATCCGACAACGACGGCATGGATGCCGCCTTTTTTCATAAAATGGCCGCTCATGTTGTCGGTGATAAGCGTGACGGGGATGTCGTCTTCCATCAGTTCCCATGCGGTCAGGCGTGCTCCCTGCAGATACGGACGGGTTTCGTCGGCGATCACCGAGATATTTTTACCCTGATCGACCGCTCCGCGGATCACGCCAAGAGCCGTGCCCCAGACGCCGCCTGTCGCCAGAGCTCCCGCGTTGCAGTGTGTCAGAACAGTATCGTTATCTCCCAGCAATTCCCCGCCAAATTGAGCGATCAGACGCTGTGATTCGATATCTTCGTCGTGAATGGCGATGGCGTCATCGATAAGGATCTGTTTGATCTCGCTGACCGCTTTGCCGTCAGTTTTTGCCTGCTGAAACGTGCGGTTCATCCGGTCGATGGCCCAAAAAAGGTTCACGGCGGTCGGACGGGTTTTACCGATCACGTCGCTGATAAATTCGAGTTCGTCCTCGAGGTCCGCAACCGTCGTGCCGACAAAATTCTTTGCTCCGATGGCGATACCATACGCAGCCGAGACACCGATCGCCGGGGCACCGCGAACGACCATGTCCTTGATACCGGCCGCGACCTCGTCGTAAGTTTTCAGCGTCAGCCATTTTTCCTCAGTCGGCAGCAGCCGCTGATCAAGCATAAGGACGCCTTCGTCGGACCATTTTACGGGGATGATTTTGTATTTCATATATTTATCGGCCAAATCTGTATTGCCGCGAAACTCAAATCTTACGCAAATCATCGGCGGCACTCAAGAAACGTGGAACTTTTTTCACCCACTTTGCCGTTTATCCAGTCATGAAGCTCGAACACACACTCGACGACCTGCATGTTGCCTTTACCCGCCGTTGGTGGACTCAGCTGTTTACGGCGTTCACGCGGTGCTTGCTCGCGATCGGGTTTATTCCGCCGAGTTACACGAAGATCATCCACCAGCCGTTTACTTCGCTGCCTGATTCAAACCCGGTTGGCCACTATTTCAATGCGCTGTATCAAACGGGTTTCTATTACGAATTTCTCGGCTGGGGCCAAATGATCGCCGCGATATTGCTGCTCATTCCCAGAACGTCACACATCGGCGCGCTACTATTTCTGCCGATCATCGCGAACATCGCAGTGCTCACAGCATCCGTCGGGTTCAAAGGAACATGGGTCATCACGATACTGATGACGCTCGCCGCGACATATCTCGTCGGCTGGGAATATGACCGTCTAAAGCCAATTATTTTCAGCAGCCGAGAGGACTCTCCGCGGAAAGTTAGGTTCCAGTTTTTAAAGATTCCAGCCTTTTTTGCTTTCGGCGGAGTTTTAATGGGCGTGGTCTGGTGGGCAATTGGACTGGGTAATTTTGCAAGTTATCTAAAGATAACCGCCCTTCTGGCCGCTGCGGGATTTGTATTTGGCATGATCGTTTCGGCGCATTACCGTTTTATGCCGGTTGGCCACCTGACAAAGACGATTCCGCAGGATCAAATGAAAGTTTGATAACGGCTGTCTCATCGTTTATATTCGTTCCTTACCCGAAAACGAATTATGACGGAGGCCTCGACCGATATCGCCACAGAAGCAGTAACCCAACAGACCCAGCCGATATTCAGAACCGATTTTGAATTTAACCGCAGTCTCCCCGAGCCACTCGCGGCTCTCGACGCCATTTCGCGCAATTTCTATTGGTCGTGGCAGCCCGATGGCACGGCTCTGTTTCGTGATCTCGATCCTGAGTTGTGGGACACGTGCGAACAAAACCCGCGTGTTTTCTTAAAGAAGATCAGCGGACTGCGGCTATACCAGAGAGCAACCGATGCCGCTTACGTCGAGCGTTTGAGCAGATTTGATAAACGATTTCAAGATTATTTATCTGCCTCAACGAACAACGAACAACGAACAACGAACTTCGCCTATTTCTGCGCCGAATACGGCGTCCACAATTCCCTGCCTAATTATTCGGGTGGTCTCGGCATCCTTGCGGGCGATCATCTCAAATCTGCAAGCGACCTCGATCTGCCGTTGACGGCGGTCGGGCTGGTTTATCGTTTTGGTTATTTCCGTCAAAAGATCAGCCACGACGGCTGGCAACAGGAATCGTATAACGATGTGTTTGAAAGTGAGCTTGCCTTGACGCCGGTGATCGATGCGGACGGCGAGCGCGTTACGGTTTCAGTTCACATACGCGGCCGCGAGGTCGTTGCTCAGGCTTGGCTTGCCCGTGTTGGACGTATCTCGCTCTATCTGCTTGATACCAATGTTTTCACGAACAGCGATGTTGACCGATTGATAACCGGCCATCTGTACGGCGGCGATGTCGAAACGCGTATCGTACAGGAGAAGGTTTTGGGTATGGGCGGCGTTCGTTTGCTAAGAAAGTTGGGAATAGCTCCGTCTGTCTTTCATCTGAACGAGGGCCACGCCGCTTTTTCGACGCTGGAACTCGCAAAAGAATATCTCGAAGCCAACCCTGACGCATCGTTTGCGGGTGCGGTCGAAAAGGTTCGCTCGCAGTGCGTTTTTACTACGCACACGCCGGTCTCAGCCGGAAACGATTCATTTCCGCCGCAAGTTTTGAGTGAGTGTTTTAGCGACGAATATATTGCGTCGCTCAAAATAACCAACAACGAATTTCTCGCTCTCGGCCGCTCAAATCTCTCCGACGACACCGAATACTTCGGCATGACGCCGCTCGCGATCCGTATGTGCCGGTCGGCGAACGGCGTCAGTGAAAAACACGGTGAGGTTTCACGCGGGCTGTGGCTAAAGATGTTTCCCGATCTTGCCGACGCTGGGGCCGTGCCTATCACTTCGGTTACCAACGGCGTTCACGCCCCGACATGGATCGCCCCCCTCTATCAAAATCTCTTCACAAAATCGATCGGCGAAAACTGGCACGAGATCGTTCGGCAATCGGACGATTGGGAACGGGCTATCAATTCCCTTCCTGATACCGACATCTGGAACGCACATCAAGATCTTAAGGCTCTGCTAATCGCTTTTATCCGCGAACGGACGGCCGCAAAAAATACCGGCGATCAGGAGACGATCCACGAACACGAAAATACTCGCGGACTGTTTTCCCGCGACATTCTGACTATTGGATTTGCCCGCCGCGTCGCCGCGTACAAACGCTGGGACCTGCTGTTTTCAGATCTGCCGCGTCTGCTCAAGATGGTTGATGATGCCGAAAGGCCGGTTCAGTTCGTCTTTGCGGGAAAAGCTCATCCGCAGGACCGCACAGCGAAGGGGATCTTACAGGAGTTGATGAGCATCAACCACGATTCTAATTGGCAGCGTCGTGCCGTCTTTATTGAGGATTACGACCAGGAAGTCGCACGATATCTCGTGCAGGGTGTTGATGTTTGGATGAACGTCCCGCGTCGCCCGATGGAAGCCAGTGGCACAAGCGGAATGAAAGCCGCGATGAATGGAGCCCTTAATTTTTCGATACTCGACGGCTGGTGGATCGAGGGTTATAACGGCGAGAACGGTTTTGAGATCGGCGATCTGTCGGATGGTTCGGACGAGGCGATGGACGCAAGCGATGCCGAGTCATTATACTCGACGCTCGAAACGCAGGTGATCCCGGCATACTATTCACACGACAATAGCGGCCTGCCCACGGAGTGGATCCGACGGATGAAAAACTCGATCGCGACGCTGACACCGCAATTTTCGAGCGACCGTATGGTCAGCGATTATCTCGACAGGATATACGAGGGCCAATAATGGACGAATTTACAACCGGACAAATACACCCTATCGAATGTGCAAAAGAGGCTTGGTCGCTGATCAAGGCCGACTATTGGATATTGTTTGCGATCTCGATCGTCGGAGCGATGATCGGCGGTGTATCGATGTACATCCTTATCGGGGCGATGATCTGCGGTATTTTTAATGCCTATCTCAAGGTCATCGATGGACGCGGAAAAGCTAACATCGACGATCTGTGGGTCGGATTTAAGTTTTTTGGGCCGAGCCTGCTGGTTACTGTTCTGATAGTTGTGCCGATGGTCATTTGGATAATAATTCTGTTTGTCACAATTTATTTGCCGATCATTACTGCGGCGATAATGGGCAACAACGCCGATGGCGGCACGATTCTTGGGACGTTTATTGTCGGATTTATTATCGATATCATCGTCGCGGTGATAATGATCTCGATCCATTCGCTGCTGATATTTTGTTTTCCGCTAATAGTCGATCGCGGTATTTCAAGCTGGGATTCGGTCAAACTCAGTGCTCGCGCAGTAATGAAAAATATCCCCGGCATCGGCGGCCTGATCGGGTTAAATTTCGTGATGGCCCTCGTCGGTGAACTCGCGTTCTGCGTCGGCATATACCTAATGATACCTATCATAACCGCAACTAACGTCGTAGCGTATCGCAAGGTCTTTCCTCGCAATTCAAACGCTCCACAATTACAGTAAATGCCTCTAAAACAAATCAGCTTAGACACGATCGACAAACTCGATACTCTTATCGCCGCCTCAAACGACCGGCCTGTGTTTATTTTCAAACACAGCGACACGTGCGGGATCAGTGCTCATATTCTCGAACAACTTAACGACATAGACGGCGACGTTAATATCCTCGTCGTACAGTATGCCCGAGAGGTTTCGAACGCTGTCGTTGAAAGGCTTGGCATACGTCACGCTTCGCCGCAAGCGTTCGTGCTAAAGGACTGCAAGCCCATCTATCACGCCACCCATTACGGCATCGATCCCGACGAGATCGCCAAACACCTCAAATGATACAGCCACTGCAAATTGTCGAAGAATCGGACACCCGTTTGTCGATCAAATGGTCGGACGATACAGAGTCAAATTACATTGCCGCCCAACTCCGGCGAGCGTGCCCTTGCGCAAGCTGCAAAGACGAGTGGACCGGTGAAAAGATCCTCGACGAGAAGCAGATCAGCGACGACCTAACATTTACGGCAATGTCTATCGTCGGCCGGTACGCCCTGAATTTTGTGTTTTCCGACAACCACGACACCGGAATCTTTAGCTTTGAGTATCTAAATAAACTCAAATAAAAAAAGCCACCGCTCCGCCGCGACTGCGGTTATAATAGCCATATGAATGAACGCGATATATTTGATGAGCGGCAAGAGGTCAAAAAAGCGAGCTTTTCGTGTCCGCATTGCCGCGAGCGTGCGGATTACGACGTTCGCTGGCTAAAGCGGACCAAGAAAAAGAACGTCAACACTCGCAACGAGCAAGATAGAGCTCAATTTCAGAAATCCCGCGACTACATGGTCCGCGTCGACGATATGCTGCTGTGCAGCAATATTCGCTGCCGCAAACGGTTTGAGATACCGACGTCGCAATCAATTGTTTTTATCTAATCCAAACAAAAAAGCGAGCCATATACGGCTCGCTTTTTTTTCGAGAAACTGTCCCCCCGCTAACGCAGGCGGTTCGGACTTTTAATAGATCGAGAATGTATATTCGATCTGTTTGGTTACCGACTGCGGAACACCGTTGGTCTTAGCCGGTTCGAAGCTGATGCGGCGTGCCGCCGCGATCGCCTGTTCGGTCAAACCGTTCCCCAGTCCTTTGACCGGTGAAATACTGCCGACCTGTCCCGAGGCAAGGAATGTAACACGCAAGATAACCGTACCCGTAATATTGTTTTGCCGGGCCGAATCCGTATAGCCCGGACGCGGTTTCGAAAGTATTTTTATACCCTGCGTAACACCAACCGCTCTCGGGGGCGGGCCGCCGCCGCCGTCACCGTCACCGGTTCCGTTACCGTTACCGTTGCCCAGTCCGCTGCCGTAACCCGAACCTGTTCCGGAGCCCGCACCTGTTCCGATACCGCTGCCCTGGCCTGTTCCGCTGCCATTACCCTGGCCGCCGCCGGTGCCGCTGCCGTTGTTCCAATTAGAGAATCTGCCGTTAGGATCACCAAAACGGTCGTATTTTTGCTCAAATGTTTTGTTACCCTGCGTAGATGCCGGAGGCAAAACTAACGAAGGATTTTCCATACGAGGGATCGCTTGTGGCGGACGCTGAGGGTTTTGAGTTTGGTTTGCAAGATCGCCCTTGGTCGTTTCCTCTTCTTCGCGGCCACCGCCGCCTCCGCCGCCGGCGTCTTTATCTTTCTTCTGCTCCGGCTCGTCCTCTGTGACCATCGGAACATCATCTATAAGGCTTGCAAGCGATGTGTCGTCACCGATCGCTCCGATGCCAATATCTTTTTGAAAGAGCGAGAAAACTGTCGAGCCAAGTGCCAGCATTAGGATAAATGCCGTCGAACCAAGCAGCAGCATGCTGCGTTGGCTGGCGTTCTTTTCTTCGATAACTGTAACGTAAAAACCGCCTTCGTTGATCGCCTTGTCGCGTTCGGCTGAAAGCGAAACCGGTATGCGGTCAACATCGACCGTCGTGGGCTGAGTATAAACTGGTGCCGCGACAGGTATGGCTTTGGGGGCAACAGCCTCAACGACCGGCTCTGCAACCTCTTCGACGATCTCAGGCTCGGCAGCTACGACCTCAGGCTCTGCTACCGCGACAACAGGCTCTTCGATCGCGACAGGCTCTTCAAATGGAACAGGCTGTTCAAACACCTCAGCGACCGGAGCTGCTTCCGCAACGACCGGTGCTTCGAGGATCACGGGCATCGGCGGCTGAGCGACAGCCTCGGCGGCTGTGGGCTTTGCCTCGACCGGATTCAT
>JBGAUY010000039.1:0-25566 GCA_044228425.1 Pyrinomonadaceae bacterium
GGCGAAAAGCTGACCGGAACGGCCAAACGAACAAGTGGCGATGTTCCGCTGACGGGTACGATCAAAGGCAACGTCATTACATTTGCGTACACGGTAAATTACAATGACAACGCTCTGACACTCAGCTTTGGCGGAACCGTAACCGGTGACAATATGAGCGGCACGGTGTCATTTGGCGAAAGCGGCGAGGGGGCCGATTGGAGTGCCAAGCGGACGCCGAAACCACCCGCGAAGTAACTACGTTTGTCGTCTAGAACACAAATTTGGTATCTTTGACGCATGGATAATTCAACCGGATTCTCAAAAATGGCGGGCCTCATCAGTTCGGTGCTGGCTGTAGTGGGTGTTGTGGCGTTTTTCGTTGGTATCTTTGGCGGACCGCGCACGTTCGCTTTCGCCGGTCTGGCATTGATTGTCGCCTCTCTTTTCGGATACTTTATCGAAGAACAAGCTCACCGACGAGCATAACGTGCCCAAAACAATATGATCGATCAAGCCCGTTTCGACGGGCTTTTTTAGTCAGTGCGATAGCACACAGACGTGTCCTCCTGTGATTTGATTCAATCTACCTAGCTCTATTAGGTAGTTTATGTTGCTCGGGTATCGCCGGTGAAATGCGGTGGCTAGGTTTTGCGCTGAACAAGGAGAATATTATGGTTTCTTTAATTATTTGGTTGATATTAGGATTTGTAGTTGGGTATCTGGCCAAATTTATATTGCCCGGCCGTGATGGCGGCGGCGTTATCCTGACAACGATTCTAGGAATTGTCGGAGCGGTCGTCGGTGGATTCATGGGCAAATACCTATTTGGATATCCGCTGATCAGCTCGTTTGATAACATCGCGAACAACCTTCCGAGTTTCTTTTCCTCAATAGTCGGTGCACTTGTCGTTTTGATCATATTTCGCCTGGCAAACGGACGTAGGATTGGCGGGTAGGCACCTAAATTAATAGGTTTCGGGCGTGGTATTTCCTTTGACGTATGTTTGGTAGCGTACAGTCACGGGCGGCACTCCGGCGCCACAATGTAGATAAGGTCATCTCTCTCCATAGGCCTTTGTAAGGAGAAAATTATGAAAAAGACCATTTCTACATTATTAATAGCAATCGTATTCGCGGTATTTATGCCGTCAATGACCAATACGGCGGCGGCAACTACGCCAATATCGGTCGAGTCAGTGGAGTCAAAACCCTGCCCGAGCGGCACGTACCGCGTTCGAAACACAACCTCGAATCGTAAGAAGCTCGTTCATTCTCTCATTGCTGGCGGTATCGGTGCCGCGATCGGCGGCGGGATCGGCGGTGGGCGCGGAGCCCTGATCGGCCTTGGCTCCGGTGCCGGTGGTTATCTCGTCTTCCGATACGTCAAGGACCGTCGCGGACGATGCGTACAGCGTTATGTTAGAGGGTGATTAGCGATCTCTCACGAAATAAGAAAAGGCCTCGTCGAATGTGACGAGGCCGTTTCAATTTAAAATACGGTATCGGTTGTTATCGAGAACCGCTCTTTACCAAGTACCTTAATTTTCGATATTTGTTATTTCAGCCCGTGTAGCGTTACCTGCGATCTAGCTCCACGGCGTACCGTCTGGGCCTCGTACCATACATCAACTTTGTCGATGCGGCGGTCGGTGCCGACCAAGTCGATCACCCGAGTTGAGCCACCGGCCGGAATGTTATTCCGCAGTTCTATATCCTGAGTCTCCCCGTTCTCAAATTTGACCGTCAGCTTGATAAATCTTACGGCCCTGTGCTGCACCGTCAACTTGATCTTTCGAAATTCACCTCGACCGGCTCCAACGTTCCATGTGTCATGATCGGCTCGATCATTGACCGTTCGCGAACCTAGGTTTTCCCAGTTTTGGGCGGAAACGATTGACGTACCTACAGTCAGAACGAACAAAACCGATGAAATAATAATTAATTTTCTCAACATTCTTTTCTCCTAAAAGATAAATTTGATTGTGTGCGGGATCACGCAACATTAATATCCGAAATCCGCCGCAATGTAAAGACGCGGCAGTTCCGCGTTTAGCCGAACAAAGTGTCGGTCATAATCAAAAATGGTGTACAATTCGCCCATTGGAGCAGCATCATGAAAACAATCACGCTTACCCTGGCAGCATTTCTTTTGCTAACATCAACGACTTTTTCTCAGGGTGCCAAGACAAGTTTCAAGGATCCACGTGACGGGCAGGTTTACGGTATCAAAAAGGTCGGAAACCTGACCTGGATGAAACAGAACCTGGGCTATGATATGCGAGATGATTCGATATGCTACGACGATGACGACGAATGGTGTAGCGAACTCGGGATGCTCTACACTTTTGACGGAGCCCTGAAAGCATGTCCGATAGGATGGCGTCTGCCGACCGATGCCGACTGGATGGATCTCGAAAAGGCTCTCGGGATGCCGCAGAACCAACTGATGGTCGATGGTTACAGTACGACGAGAGGATATCGCGAAGGCCTCATGCTGCAGGTTGGAGGGAATTCGGGGTTGGATTTCAAGATCTCGGGATTTGCGACGTTCAGCAAGGGCGTGCCGAAATTTGACGGGATCGAAGGCGACCGCCCGCGTTCTTATTTTTGGACATCGACGACACGCAACGTCAACGGCCAGCGAAACGTCTACCGCCGGCGCATCGAGGCAAACAACGGTATGATCTACCGCTTTATGAATTCGGACGCAGGCTACGCGGTCGCCGTCCGGTGTGTGCAGTAACTGGACGCGAGTGGGATTTGGTGTAAAATTCGCGTGAGCGGGAGTGGTTTTATGAAAAACATCATCTTTATGATTGCCGCGTTTCTATTGTTTGCATCGGCGGCGTTTGGACAAGAGACGGTGACGACGCCGAAACCCATCGTCCAAAAGCCTCAACCATCCGGGATCGATGTCCGAGTCGCGGAACAGACACCCGATTTCTCCGGAACCTGGACTTTAAATAGAACAACCAGCAAGTTGAACGACCAGTTCGGCGCGGCCCCGACATACATAAAGGTTGTGCAAGCCGCCAACGATCTGGATGTGGAAAGACATTCCAGCATGCAGGGGGATGATGTTACCGTCAAAGATAAATTTACACTCGATGGTAAGGAATGTATCAATCCGGGCTGGGCGGATTCTGAAAAAAGATCGACTGCAGTTTGGTCGGGCGATAAAGCTTCATTGGTCATAACCAGTAAAATTTCGTTGGGCGATAATGGTGACATGACCATTATTGAGGTCTACCGATTGAAAGATAAGCACCTTGTCATAGAAACAAGAGCATCGTCTTTTTTTGGCGAAGTAGCTGAAAAACTGGTTTTCGATAGAAAGTAAGAATCACGGGCTCAGGCTCGGCGATCTTCTGATGTAAATTGACGCTAACTAATGACCATGAAAAACATCATCTTTACCATCGCGGCGTTTCTTTTGTTTGCGGCGGCGGCGTTTGCGCAAGGGTCGGTCGAGGGAACGATCACGGATGCTAAGGGCAAAGGCGTCGCGAACGTCAGCGTGACCATCGTCGGAGCTGACGGCAAACCGGTCGCGACCGTAGAGACCGACGAGGATGGAGCGTACACGTTCGAGGGGATCGCCGCGGGAAAATACAAGATTGCTACTTACGGTGCGAAAGGCTATAAAAGCGCTTTTCGTGACGATGTCGTGGTTTCAGACGATGAGACGACGACGGTCGATATAATGTTGACGCCAGCCAAGGACGATAAACCGCAAGTCGATACGCCGCCACAGCCACCCGTTCCCGCCGAAAGCGGACTTTGGATCAAGGTCATCAACGGGTCAAAATCTGCCCAGAACATCATAGCGACGGTCACCTATGAACAATCCGGCAACGCGATCACTCGTAAAAAGGAAGGCGTTACTACCTACGTCTTTACGATCCCGGACGACGCAGCCAATATTCACCTAAGTGTCGAGGTCGCCGGAGTAAACGAAGGAACTGTTTGGCCGATCTTTAGCAAAGCACTCACCCGGAGCGATCTAAACAAGTGCTACAAAACCGGAGCCGATCCCCGCGATAAGAGTTGGAGTAACGATTGCCAATAGGCAAGGAGCGATCTTATGAAAAACCTGAACTTTACCATCGCGGCGTTTCTTTTGTTTGCAGCGGCGGCGTTTGCGCAAGGTTCGATCGAGGGAACGATCACCGACGCGAAGGGCAAAGGCGTCGTAGGCGTCTCGGTGACCGTTGTCGGTGCTAACGGCAAACCTGTCGCGACAGTCAAGACCCACGCTGACGGAGCCTACACGTTCGAAAATATCGCTGCCGGCAAATACAGGGTCGCGGCATACGGTGCGAAGGGATTTGACAGCGCCTTCCGCGAAAACGTCGTTGTTGAGGACGACGATGTTGCGACCGTTGACCTGACGCTCGCGCCCGAATCAAAGAATGGCGGCAAGACGCAGACAAAACCTGACTGGCCAACGGTGAAATTCTCTTTCGAGATCCAATACGACGTCGGCGGCAAGACATACAAGTTTATTGCTCAGGAGATCACCGGACTTAGCGGCGAAGACATTGAGTACAAACCCGGCCAGCCACGAGACGTTCCAATGCCCGGCATCAAGAAGTATGGTGCGGTGTACGTAAAGAAAGGTCTTTTCAAGAACGACATTATGAAGGACGACAAGCGGCTTTGGGATCTATTCCGCCTCGTTACCGGCCCGGGCAGCCCCCGCGGCACTATTACAATCAGGCTTCTTGACGAGCACGCCGGCACCGCGATGAGCTGGATGCTGACGAACGCCTTTATCTCTAAGCTCGTCGGCAAAGGTACCGAAATAGAGTCCATGACTATCTCCCACGAAGGCCTCTTAGTCCGTTAGAATGCGGGGTCATATTTGCCAGCAAAAAGGCCGCGAGCGTTACATTCGCGGCCTCGTTTCTTTCACTTATCACGCTTTATTTTTTGGCTTTGACTTTTGCAATTCGGCAATCGCAGAGATGATATTGGGGGCTGATCTTGGAAGCGCAGATATTTCCAAATTTCTTTGATCGTTACGCCTTAAGAAGAGTACAGTTCATCTGCGATGGCCTTAAGATCGTGGTTGTGGATAAACTGGTCTGAAACAGTCAGGATCGAAAACAGGTTTCGTCTCAACCCTTCCTCTGAGAGCTCTCCTTCTTTAAGGGACGTCTGCAGCAAGTGAAGGGCCATGTCAGCGAGAAGAGTTCTTTGTTTTTGGTTCCACCCCGAATCGCCGCGTTTGGATCGGTTCTCTTGGTAAGACGCTTCGGTCAAACAATGAGCCGCTCGACTCATCGCCAAAATTTCTTGTCTTTTCGATTCATCCATCTTGGGTAACCATTGATTCTAAAGGTTCCCAATTTAGCTGTCTAGTTCAGGATCGGGCTGATAAAAACGGGCCAGTTCGCGTCTCGGGGATGGCCCGACCTTAAAAGCGATGCCGCACGGCCCTCCTCGATCTTGCGATTCGCGTTTGGCTGGAATTGGCTTGGCAATTCTTATGGTCTGGTATTTCATCAGGAAACCGCAAAAGGAAAACGGCGGAAAACCTATGAAAAGAATAAATGAGATTAAGTTAGTCGTCCCGGTTATTTGTTTTTTTATCGCTGGGTGCGGAGGTGGCACTGCGGCAAGGTCGAACGGCGGTATGTGCGAGGGTAAATTCCACTAGTATCAATAAAGTAAAAGGCCTCGTCGAATGTGACGAGGCCTTTACTGATCGAAGAGTCTTTTGCGTGTATCACTTCGGCATCGGATTATATGTGACCCCTCTCACGAGCTCGCTTCGGACAACGGTTCGAAGCAAGTTCGCTGAATCATTCGCCTTTGTCCTTGCTTCGGCCGAACCATAATGCTTGAGCCCGATCGCATCAAATTTCGCCGCTCTTTCCGGATTCGGATCAAGCGTGTCCGCATAGTTCTTGTAAGTGACGACCAATCCTAGATCCCAGTCGCCGGGGCCATCGGTTGTCGGCTTGTTAAAGAAACCATAGCTAACGATCAAGCCCTGTTTCTTTTGTTCCTCCAAAATAGGTACTTGGTTTGTACGCAGATGGATAGTGTAGTCGTTGCCCTTTCCCGGCAAGATGTCAAAATAGGTCACGCGCGATACATTACCGGGGGTCGTAGCGGGCGGCGTAGGCGTTGGGGTTTGTGCGTGGGATACGATCGCAAATATACAAACAAAAAATATACTCAGATAAACTCGTTTCATTGAATGTTCCTCCACAGATCTTAATTTAGGGGCCCGTGGGCCTCACCCAAGATAAAACCATGCCGGTTCTAAAACAGCGGGAACGGCGCGAATACGATTTAAGATAGGTTCCCTCAATCTACTCTCATTTGAATATTTGTCAATACATCATGCGATGGGGTTGCCGATCTGCCCCGGCGGCACCGTCAAAGAACCGTAAAAACACGGCAGTTATGCGTGGATGATTTTCTGGGAAAACCTGCCGAATAGCTATCTATTTATGCATGGTGAAAATACCTGACAATCATCTTGATGGATCGACGATACCGCGAGCACTAAATGTGGCTCTCGTGCGTGCCCCGCTTATCTCACGCGAGGGGTCGCTCAACAACGAGGCGTCGCCGGCAATCGGGTTGGCGTATATCGCCGGGTATCTTCTCAAAAAAGGCCACAAAGTCGAGATCGTGGACGGCACGGCTGCCGATCTTGGTACGGTTCGTCCGCTGACGGAATACCCCGGGTTTCAGATCCAGGGCATTGGTCTTGACGAGTTGGTGGACAGCATTCCCGCGGACGCCGATGTGATCGGCTTTAGCAGCATGTTCTCGTGCGAGTGGGTTTTGCTAAAAGATCTGATCACGCGGGTTCGCGATCGATTTCCTCAACAGTTACTGGTGGGAGGCGGTGAGCATTTCACGGCACTGTCGGAATACAGCCTTCGCGATTGTCCTGCTCTCGACGTAATCGTTAAGGGCGAGGGCGAATACACGCTGACCGAACTGATCGAGGCTTGGTCTGCGGGCGACTACAGCGAGGTCGGCGGCATCTGCTATCTAGACGCGGACGGCGAACTTCACGATAACGGCGGGCTGCCGCGTATCAAAGACATCGATGACATCCCGTGGCCTCATTGGCCCGAAGGCTATCTCGAACGTTTTTGGGAAGCGGGCAAATCTTACGGCATTTCATCCGAACGCGATATGCCGATGCTCGGTTCACGCGGATGCCCGTACAAATGCAAGTTTTGTTCGAGCCCGCAGATGTGGACGACACGCTATGTGTTGCGTGATATCGATGACCTGATCGCTGAGATAAAGCATTACCGGGAAAAGTATGATATTACCTCGTTCCAGTTTTACGATCTGACCGTATTTACAAAGAAAAGCTGGACCCTGGAATTTTGCCGCCGCCTGAAAGAGGAAGACCTTGGCATGTCCTGGTCTCTGCCAAGCGGCACCCGCAGCGAAGTGCTCGACGAAGAGGTGCTGACGCTGCTCCGCGACACCGGTTGCCGCTATATGGCGTACGCACCCGAAAGCGGTTCGCCCAGATCGCTAAAAATGATCGACAAAAAGGTCGATCTCGTCCGGATGATCGCGTCACTCAAGACCGCTGTCCGACTCGGGCTGATCGTCCGCACAAACTTGATCATCGGTTTCCCGCATGAGACGCGGAAGGATGTTCTTCAAACGCTCTGGTTCGGTCTGCGAATGGCCGCTCTCGGTGTCGAAGAGGTGCCGTTCTTTATCTTTTCGTCCTATCCGGGCACGGACATCTTCAAGCAGCTTCAAAGCGAAGGCAAGGTCACGCTGAACGACGACTATTTTATGTCGCTCATTTCGTTCAACGGCAAATTCAACTTTCTCAAACCGCAGGGAACTTCAAACCCGAACATGACCAACTTTGAACTAGCTGCGGTCAGAGTGTCGTTTATGCTGCTCAATTATTTTGTCGGCTACGCAACGCATCCCAGCCGCATATTTCGCACGATCCGCAATCTAATAAGCGGCGAGCAATCCTCGACGGTACTCGAAAACCGCCTCCAAGACGCCCTCGGCCGCAAACGTGCTGTAGCCAGTCAGTAGCCGTTAGTCAGAATTAAAAAAAAGGCCGCGAGCGTAATGTTCGCGGCCTTTTGCATTTACCGTATGGCCCACGGCGATTCGAGACATCCGGCCTTCAATTAGCAGAAAAAACAGTTTTATAAGTATGCTGCCGAACATACATTCGCCGGGCGGCGAGGCTAATATCACAACATAGATCGACGTGACTGGAGGAATTCTTATGCCGAGGGGAGATAAAGACGCCTACACGTACAAGCAAAAGCGTAAGGCGGAGCATATCGAGGAAGCCTATAAAAAAGACGGGCTTTCGACCGAAGAAGCCGAAGCGAGAGCATGGGCGACCGTCAACAAACAAGACGGCGGCGGCAACCTGAGCGGTTCTGGGCGCAAGAACCATCCGAAGAAAAAATAAGGGGCTGCGCGACGATATGGGACGTTATAACGACAGATTCGAACCGATGTGCGAAACATCCGAAGAGAGCGAAAAACTGCTTTCCCGCGAGGTTCTGCTCCCCATGTCGCTAGAGATCGGGGGGCGAATACTTGAGCTCTTTGGCTATCAAAAACTCTCGACGATCGTTTTCCGTTTGCGGATACACACGCGCGAACTCTCTGCGGTGATAAACGGTGAACAGATGCCCTCGGCGGAAATGCTGCTCGGCATCCGGCACATAACGGGAGCGTCGATCGACTGGATCCTCACCGGCGAAGGCAATAAGTTTCTGCCCAACGAAAAATTAATGATCCGCCCGCCGCAAACGCTGCCGGTGCCGCCTCGCCCAACGCAAGGCCCGCGCGAACAACTATTCGTAGAGATCCCGTCCGTTTCATAAGTCAACGGGGAAGACATCTGTCGCCGGATAGTTATTTTGTCGAATTGTGTTTTTGCAGCAACTGTTCGAACCGTTCGATCTGTTGTTCCATTTCCTTTACTAATTGTGGTTCCATCAGGGAGCCTAACTCGATCTCATGTTTTAGCGAGGCGACGTTGCGTTTTAAGAGCGCAATTTTTCCTTCCAGCCGTTCATTGCGGCTGCTTGGCGGATCGCTTTGCGTCGTACGGGTGGAAGACATAATTTCACTACCTTTGATATGGAACTACTTATAGAAATCTTGGCGGGGTGTCAAGCGCTTTTCCACTAAGCATAAAGACTACGAGCGTTATGCCTCGCGGCCTTTCATATTCTGACAACCGACAAATCGTTAACGGATCTACCCTCACAAACCAAACCTACGGACTGCTGGCGTTACGCAGTAATGCCTCTGCAAAACACCTGCTTTGCCGGCTTTCGACAGCATATTTACCTCGTGAGAAATAATTTAATAGAAAATTATCGAAAATACCGATCATCGCGTCTGTGTGTTTCCTAACATAAAGAAAAAATGGCCGCGGGGCGTTATGCTTGTTGGAGATCGCAGGTGTGATGCCGTTCGTATGCAATTATCTGACGCGACCAACTGTATATGCGATACTGAGAAACTGAAAAGCTGAGAAAATAGGGGCTAACATTATGGAATGTGTAAGGTGCGGGGCGACGGCCGTCGTCGAAGGATCGTTGACGGACACCGGCGGCGGTGGCGGTGTTGCTTTTCTTTTTAAAGACAAATCGTTATTGAAACAGATATTCGGGGTTGGCAGCCGAAAGGTCTTGGCTCACGCGTGTGTTCATTGCTCGCACCTTGAGTTGACCGTTGAATTCGGCGAAAAAGACCGCAAGCGTTATCAAGAGTTTGACGGTCCGCAGCCGGATCTACTGGACCGCATTAATTAAATCGCCGACTTGGCGTTCCAGCCCGCAAATAATAAAAAGCCGCGAGCATTACGCCCACGGCCTTTTTCTTCGTTCAGAGTAAGCGCCTTAGAAGACGTTTCCTCCAGTAGGCGCATCCAACGAGATATGAAAATATCTCTTCTACTGTTCGCAGTATTGATTACATCTACCGCGGTGCTCGGACAGACGACCGGCGTCGTCATCGTTACGAAAGCTGAAGTGCATAGTCGGGTGGAAAGGAACGGTCGGGTGGTAGCATTCCTCTCGAAGGATGTCCGCGTAGGGATCATAGCAAAAAGGTGGACCTCGGTGTTGATACAAGCACGCGATAGTGTTGGTTGGGTCGCCCAATCAACACTTCAAATCGACGATCTGACGAAAGTGCCTACCTGGGGAAATGATCGATGGGACCTGCCTCCCGGGACTGGTCCATTCTATTTGCCATATAAAAAGGATACTCGAGGGAGGTGTTACTTGCAGACCATCTCACCGCGTAAACGCCAGTATGTCAAAACAAACATTTGTCCGGTCATGACAAATCCTCTTACGGAATATCCCGGCCAATAACCGGCCGCCAGATCAAATAAAAAGGCCGCGAGCGTTATGCTCCGCGGCCTAAACTACGCTTGCTGTCACTCGGCTGCGGACAGGCTCAATGCTCGCAAGCCCAATAGCCAACTGATGGCTATCGTCGCCCAGCGTCCCCAGTGCCAAGTCTTGAATTGTGTCACCAGCCGCGTGATCTCTTCGCCCGAAAGTCCCGCACCTTGATTGACCTCAGTCTGCTGCAGGATCGGGAGAAAGAACGCAAAGGTCATAGCGATGACCAAAACTCCAAGCACGCCGGCGATGAGCGACAATTTCCTCTGTTTCGCCGGCATACCAAACGAAAATGCTATGAGAGCGAGGGACAATAGGCCGTATAAAGGTGTCGCGACGGCAAAAAAAGGTACCTGAACACCACCGTACGGCCATTGCCTGACAGAGTCCGGCAGGTTGTGAGACCACATCGGCGTGAGCACCACGCCCTCAAAAATGCTGCCGCCAAACAAAATACCCGTCGTTATCACAAAAAGCCAAACGACGCCCAAACTGATAGTTCGTTTCATACGTCAAAGTCTTCTCCGTAATATTCTGTAGATCGTTGTTTACAACACAAACATAATACCCCAAAACAAATTTCCGGCAACACGGATGTTCAGAGGATCCTTAGCCAAAAAAAAGTGACCGTCTGAATCACTTTCCAGACGGCCTCTCTTCACCTTGTCGCCCGTCACCAGAAACTATCCCCAACCCCAAAACAAAAGCCCACAAACACGGGCTTTCAACCGTCCAACTGCAATTGCGAGAGTTTACGTCCGGAGAGCGCAGGTCTGACAATAGCGACTAAGGCAGTTGGTATTCGAGTGAAAGCAAATGTGCTGGAATTGGTGTCGGAGGTGGCAAATCAATTTCGCCGATTGGAGTCCGCAGAGGCCGAGAAAGGTCTAGACAGTGGAAGAAGAATGCCCACCGCCTACCAACGTCATCGATCGCCCGCTCATCCCACGGAACCTGCCAATAATCATCGAGTTTGTCCAAACAGAATTGGGTGATCTCAGCCCAATCAAAGACGGCGTTCGGCGGGTCTATCTCTATCTCTAGAATGTATAAATTGGCAAAATGCTCCTTGACGTGTGCAAGGCTCGTCTCCGACTCATCGCCGCCCCAAAAATCGTCAAGAGCATCTTTGAACATCTTCGTATCAGGAATTACCGGATGCAAGCCAATTATTCTAAGTGATAGGAGCGTTTGAGACATCATGGTCGTTTAGAGTCTTTCATTTTACATCAAAGCAACGTTGTTTGGGTGCACACAATCGCTGCAATTCCCCAAACGAGATCTCCCAACCCCAAAACAAAAGCCCGCAAACACGGGCTTACAAGCGTCCAACTGCAATTGCGACACGTTACGTTCGAATATCGCAGGTCTGACACCGGCTATGATGCGGATGCGCCGCAATCGCCGCTCTCGCTTCACGTGGGCTACAAATATGCCTTCCGCTTTGCCGACTGAAGAATCGCAGAATCGCACGATTGACCCCGGTCTTTTCTTTCGACCGATGCCAAGTCCATCGTTACCACGACCTTCGCATGTGAAATCTCGCACCGCTGCCGTAAATTCCACGCTGCAACCCGACACTTTTCAACCCAAGATCCAACAACTGCCTCTCCTGTAAGTACTTCGCAGTTCGATTGCTTTGGCATATCTGTTGCTGAATTAGACTTACGGGGCCGCGGTTGTCCCGCGGTGATTCTTCGAGGAGGATGGAGACAACATGTTAAAGACCAGGCATATATGGATCCCGTTGGTACAACGGGCGGTATTCACAGTTCTCTTGATATTTGCGGCGCAGATCGTCTCGGCGCAGATAACCCCGGAAGATGGGAAGACCTACCCTCTTGGAACCGAGATAAAACTTCCATGTTCATGTGAAGGAGTTCTATGTCACTACGTCAAGATCTATGGCAAGCGGGATCCCGACGGCGTCACGAAGAGAACCGAGTCATATCTGGACTTTGTTAAAAAGTCCGGTGAAGGGTGGGCCCTGGTTGGTGGGGCAGAGAAGCGCGTGCTCGTAGGCGGATTCGAAAAGACAGATGATCCCAAGATGGATCGAATATACGAAGACTGCAAGGGTCCGGAAACAGTCTTGCTGACAAAGCAGGGAACTTACCGCCTAAGCGTAAGGATCCACGAATTTGAGCCTCAGGCCGTGGGTAGGCCGACCAAAAACGCGAGACAGGAGAATGTCATCTATTTCAACGTCGGCACCGCCAACCCTTGTCTCGGGCCCGCCAACACGATCGTTTCAGTAAAGGATGGTGAGGGCCGTGAACTGAGCAGAGCGGAGCGGGCCGCTATGGCCCTCGATGGTCCCACCTTTACGCGCGGTCAGACCGTCCTGGTGCCAACCACTGTCCCGAAAGGCATCGAGATCCAACTCGGAGACGGCTCTATAACGCGGGTCCTTGCCGGTTCGAGATTGATATTAAACAAATGCGAGTTCTTTAAGGATACATCGCCCAGCTTCAAGGGGACACTTCTTATCGGGAAGATTTGGTACCATGTGCAGAAAACTCTCGGGAGCGAACCCAATTGGGAGATACATACCGAGCGCTGTGTTACCGGCAACCGCGGAACTACGTACTCGATCGAGTATGACCCGAAGACTTTGACAACCACGGTTGAGGTTGAGGCGGGCTCGGTGTGGGTCCGCAATAAGTTCGGCGTTCCCAAGACGATCATCGTTAACGCAGGACAAAAAGCGGTGCAGATCGGGAACCGACCGCCTAGATGAGCCGACTCTTAGGTTTACGTCCAACCGCGATCGGGAGAGAGTACGTCCGAATATCGCAGGCCTGACACCAACTTTTCTAAGACAAAGGCCGCGAGCTTCATGCGTCGCCGCCTATTCAATCCTATTTGGCGTCCTGTCTGTCTCGCGCGCAATACAGGGCCCATACGGGCCATAGATCCAACGAATCAGCAACCCCGTTTCTTTCGGCCCCCCGTTGGACGACTACAAAAACCAGGCGAAAGTCTGCCTGACATTTTGGAACATAAAAGGGTTCAAGCTTCTGCGGGTTAAAGGCCAACGGGTCTTTTCTGAGGTCGTCGAATGTACCTTTCCATTCTTTGTTAACTGTAAACTCGCCCGCCTTCGGACGTTGTACGAGCATACAATTGCCAACGCCATGCACCTGCTCGCAGTCCCACGCGGGCGTATTATTCATCGGGATCTTTAGGCGAGCATTTTCCGCGCATGGACCGCCGAAAAAGCGTGCCCCGGGGCGAGGAGCATCTGCCTGAGTGCAGACTCGTCTCGGAGCGTAGAAGGTCTTTACCTCCACATGTTCAGTTGTCTCACGGAATTGGGTCACTTCTTCCTTCGAATAGAAATAGAGAGGTGCCTGATCCCTCGGCTCTCCTTCTTCCTTCTGTCCGTAAATAGCAACGGCCTGGACCGTGCACGCCAGCGCGATCATCATCAATAGTTTTGTCATAGGCCCTCCGTCATACAAAGGCGCAACTTAGAGATTGTCCGTGAAAGGATTGTTGCCAACAATATATCACTGGTTGTCAATTTTCTTCTACTGCCTGCCGTTGCCGATCTAAAAAGAAAAAAAGCCGCGAGCGTTATGCTCCGCGGCCTCTTTTCTTTCTACTGTTCACTATTCACTATTCACGGCCATCACGGATTCACCGTCACGAGCCCGATCTCGCTCGGTTCGCCGTAGTTGGCGTTGTTTTTGCGGAGCTGGACGTAAACCTGCAGTTGGACGGGGTCGCCGGGGGTTGCGGGTGAATAGATGATATCGATCGCTTTGCCGGTGCCGGTCGCGGCAAGCTGGTATGCACCGGTGGAATCTGCGGGCCGCTGAAATACCTGCCACGCGTCGGATTCCTCGCGTTTCGAAACGACGACCGAAAACAGATAGCCGTGCTTGGCGGCCGCCAGATCGATCACGGGCTGGACGAGTGCGGGCGTCAGAGCGTCGGGTGTTTTGCCGACGATACCATAGCTTTCGCCGACGGCGTTCGTATAGCCCGCCGCGGCCTTGATGCGCTCGGCGTATTCGATGACGCGTTCCCAGATGCCCTGCGGCACGTCGGCGGCGGTCGTGACGGCGAGCGGATCGGGCCACGCGGGCGTCGAGCCGTCCACCGGCAGCTCCATTACGTCCCTGCGAAATGCACGCAGCACGCTGTCATACGTCTCAAGCGATTTAATGGCGCCCGCGAGCGCGACGACCATGTTCTTGTCGGACTTGATCTGACCGACCTCGGCCGCCGTCAATCCATACGTCGTGCCGTCGATATCCGCCTGACTGCTAAAAATAATGTGCCACGCGGCCTGATCCTGTAAATTCGTCGGGTACCATAATTGTGATGGTCTGGGCATGTGTCTAACCTCCAAAAAGTGAAATTAGCCACGGGCCCGAAGCCTTTCAGACTCGTTCGTCGGGAGGAAACGAACCCGTGGGATGTTCGCCTACGGCTTTTTGGTAAGGAAACGGAGTGGGGAATAACGGCAAACGGGTTGAAGGTCAGCCGATGTTCCACAAAACACCGATTCCTTCAACCCGTATTTGAACGGCAAAATAATAATTCAGCTGATCTGAAAAATCAAGCCCTTTTTTTCTCAGATCAACCCGTTTATTTAAAAAATAATCCCGTTCACCGGAAAAATAAGCCCACTGATTTCCAAAATAAAGCCGTTCACCGGAAAAATAACCCGTTTTATTACCAAAATAAAGCCGTTAATTTTTCAAATAAGCCCGTTGATCTCAAAAATCAGTTGGTCAATTTCTCAAATAAAGCCATTGATTTTCGAAATAGATCCATCGATTTCCTTAATAGATCAGTTGATTTAGCTAATAAGCCGGTTGATTTTCCAAAATCACCCGCTTTAACAGGGAAATGATCGGCATTATCCGAGCGATCAAAGCCTTGTACGTCAATAAAACAGGCATTTCCGCCAAGATAACCCCGCCGCCCACGTCGGTTGACACGATCATAGAAACGGCATAACATTCCTTAATCTCTGCATGCCGAGAAATTCCATTTTATAGGAGTCCAACCTATGAGAAGTTTTGTCGTCACCTGCATCGCCGCCGCCCACGTCGAACGCGGCCCCAAAAAGAAGACATCGCAAACACCGTAACAGAGCCGCCGGGCACTCACCGGCATTAAGTTGATCGACGGGTCCGAATTGGTCCCACACGAACCAATGGCAGTTGCAAGAAAAAGAAAGGGCGTCTCGCGAAAGGGCGGTAGCTCGCAGACCAAGGTCAAACAGCTGCTCGCCAAGGCAAAGGAGCAGGCCTCCGGCGACCCGATGGACAAGCCGTGGGCGAGAAAGCTGCACAGCTCGCGGCTGATGTTCCTGAGGAACGATCCCGACTTTATCACTGTGATAAAGATCGGCCGCGTGATGAATGCCCTCGCTTACTGCACGACCAACGTCCTAACGTTTAAGGATTTCATGACGAATAAAACTCACGAGCGGCAGTTGCGCCGGACGTGGATGATGCTCGGCGGTTTCCTGCACGAAGCGATACAGGTGGTCGATGCGATCAAGGGCAGATATCTCGGTGATCCTGATTTCGAGCCGCTCCGAAAGCTCGTCGTCGATCACGAATATCTGCCGCTTCGCAAAAGGGCCAAAAAGGTCAGAAACCTCGTCGCGTTTCATCTCGATACTTACGACGAGACCACCCGCACGACGATCTCACGGCTAAAGCCCTCGACCCTCACCCTTTGGTGCGGCGAAAACCATCAGGCCAACAATTTTTATTTCGAGCTTGCCGACATTCTCGACCTTTCCTATCTCGGCGATATCTACCCCGAGTACGAAGACCGCCCATCAGACGAATCCGGCGAAAAGGTCCTAATGGACCTAGCCAACTACGCCCTCGAGTTCCTCAAAGCCTGCCACACCTTTCAACAAATGCTCTGGGAAAAAAAGATCAAACAACACGTCTATTGAGAATCGCACGCCTGCCCCCCGATGCTCTCCGTTGTTCGCTTTCTTCTTTATCCCTTATCCTTTCGCCTTTATCCTTTTAATGATGGCCTGACCCCGATCTCTATTTGACCCCGATCTCTACTGTTCACGGAACTTCGGTTGTACAGAAAACTCTGTTATTATATCCGCTCACCAATTTTTCCATAAAAATAAGGAGATAGATTATGAAACTTACCTCACTGGGTTTTCTGTTAGTCGTATTTTCAGGATGCGTTTATGGTACTTACGCTCAGAAGGTTGTCGGTAATCCCTTTGACACAGTCATCGTGGAGCTTGCGACTGCCACTCTTGACAGCACGGGACACTACCCACTCGGGGCCAGAGCGGTAACCAAAACCCGTATCGAATGTGGTTGGCAAACGAATAAAAAGCTAGAACTGCGAGGGAATTTGGCATGGCAGGGTGCTAGGAATGAGCACTGGAACGCAAATAAGCGCAGGCTTGAGATCCGGTTTTTTGATGTCTTAAACAAAGATGATGTTTTGGAAACGGCTCCTTTGGAAAAAGGCAAGCCGATTCCTTGCCACGCTGGAACTTGGGCCGAAATAAGTTTGTTTTATGAGCAGAATCCGCCATACGGTTACGGGCCCCGACCGGGGACGCTGACCAGCACCCTCACGGTATATTCTTACTAAGAAGTCCAGGCAAAATGGTAAGATGGCTTCGCTCCGACGAAGCCTTTTATATTTCCTAAAGGTAAGGTCAGTTGAATTTTTAACCTCGCGTTCCACACGCTCCGGTCATTTAATGCACAAAACCCCACGTTCGGCTCTCGCTTCACATGGGGCTACAAATATGCCGTCCGCTTCGCGGACTTAAACATTATGCATGGTGCATTTTGAACTGTGCATTTGTTACGTCGCAGGCCTGACTCCGATTCTTTGTTGGTGATGAAAGAGAAAAGGCCGTTCAGATCCGTTATCTCGACATGTGGCTTATGGGACGGTATAGCCTTTCCCGTCGCAAACCTTGCATGTTGGCGGAGGCGGATCTGCCGGGTCCTTGACATAGGTACCGCTGTCGCATTTGGAGCAGTTTCTTACCGAATAACCGGTGGTGTAGAACTTCTTAGTAGAATGTTCGCAAATCCCGGAACCGGTGCAATGGATACATTCGATAACTAACAGATCGCCAATCTTGATTACCTTAAGGCGCCCTTGAGTGGTTTGAGTTACTGTCTCGGCCTCGGTAAACGATGGCCGGACTTCGGTTGGAATATCGTCTTGTTCGACCAGTCGGGCACCGCAGTTTAGGCAAAACTGCAAGGACTGGCCTTCATAGTTAGCGTGGCAGTTTGGACAGCTAGGCATCATCACCTCCGAACAGATCGTGTTGATAGATTAGGGTCAGACTTGCGATGCTGCAATTCTCCACCTAAATTCAAAAAATCGCAATATCGCAGGCCTGCCCCTGCCGACGCGCATAGTCATAAGTTTTCATTGACCGCCGATTGTTGTTGTCGCGTCAAATATTGTCTGGTCACCATTCGATAGTTGCGTAGCTAGATTACCAATTCGTCCCTCTAGGCCATTTGTATTAGTCGGCGGCGTGACTGTCTGCTGCCTAATCGCAGACTCAAATAAGGCACAAAACTCCGTACTTAGCGTTCCAGTCCGAATAACTCCGTATCGGCCATTATCGTCATTTACGAAGGCGACCGTGAACTTCCGGTCCGCACCATTTGGTGGGTCCGTAGCAGGAAAACCTCGTACAGACTCAGGAAAAGCGTGCCAGTTGTAAGGAACTACAAACCAAGAGTCATTTCCAACTCGATAACCTAAAAGGATTGTTGGCGTATCCGAATCAATCATATAGCCAAGTTCAATGGACTCACCTTTCGCAATGTCTGGGTGCGCCGAATAGTGTGACGAATGAATTTCCAGAAGGTGTCCGATGCCGTGGTTTAGATAACTGTATTCTCCATTCCACAGAAAGCCCCTCGCCATATCCTTTTCTCCCACAAACCTAGATCGATAGTACTCACCCTCTTTGAGTTGAAACGGTAGGAATCGAGCGCATTCAGCACAGCGAACTGTCGCTAAAGCGGAGTTTGACGTTCCGTCTTTTGTTCTTCGTACCCATGGGAATTTACTTACATCCTCTTTCACCGGTTGACTGCCGCAGACTTCACAAACGAAAAAATTTGGTTCCATGCCACACTCCTTTCAGACTTCCTTTTTTACACTAAAAGGCTCCGCACGTTGCCGAGCGAAGCCTTTCGAATTAACAAACGAACTAAACTACAGTCGTGGGATGTCGAGACGGTTTCGTCGGGTGTTTGGAAACAAGGGAAATGTAGCACTAACCGTTTGCTTTGGCAAGAAAAAAGGCCCCGTCGTGTGACGAGGCCTTTTTTGTTTGTTGGAACCCACCCGCTGACGCAGGTGGTACTGACATGATCTACCGCCCCTCGGATAAGAACACCGTGACTGTCGTGCGGGCTTCTGCCTAATCGCGGGATCAGGCAATTTTTTATTTCCATTGACTGAGGTCAGATTTCGAGTATTATTAAACGAGTACAACAACAACCATCCTAACCCATTTACGTAAGCCGGAGGAAGAAAACTATGTCGCTTGGGAACCCTAAGAGCATCTTGAAACGCATCTTTGTTATTAATTTACTGATCATTGCAGCCGCGATGGCCGCTATGTCGCAGACATCGGCATTCACCTATCAGGGATCGCTGCTCGACAACGGATTGCCAGCGAACGGTACATATAATATGACGTTCAAGGTGTTTGATGCACTGGCGGCGGGAGGCCAGCAAGGCTCGACGATCACAAACACAACTGTTAATGTCGCAAACGGCATTTTTACGGTGCAGCTTGATTTTACGACCTCGCCGTTTGTGGCGGGGGCAGACCGATGGCTTGAGATCGCCGTCAAGAAACCGGCGGACCTGTCTTACACAACGCTTGCGCCGCGACAGCAGATCACCTCAAACCCCTATACGATCCGCACGATCAATGCCGGTTCGGCGGACAGTCTTTCGGCGGCGTGTACGGGCTGTGTTGACGGGGTTAAGATCGCGAGTGGCGCGATCACCGATGCTAAAGTATCGGCAACCGCATCAATTGGGTACAGCAAGCTGAATTTAACTAACTCTATCCAAAACTCAGATATCACGGCTAATGCCATTACCACCAGCAAGGTAGCAAACGGCACTGTCACAAACAGCAAGCTCGCCGATCAAGCTGTCGACAGCCTCAAGATTCTCGATGGCTCGATCGTTGATGCCGATATTAACGCAGCAGCCGCGATCGCGGGTTCGAAAATATCCGGGAATATCGCCGGCAATGCCGCTAATGTAACCGGAACCGTTGCCCTTGCCAACGGCGGAACCGGCGCGACGACCGCGGCAAATGCCCGAACAAACCTCGGACTCGGAACACTGGCAACGCAATCACCGACAGGTACTGCAAATGCTACAACCTATCTACGAGGCGACAACACCTGGGCAGCCGTCGCGGGCGGTGTCGGTGCTCCGCTATTTACGAGCTTGACTTCGCAAATGACCGTGACTTCGACAAACCCAACCTATACGGATGTTTTGAGTATCAATCTCGAAGCAAATAAGACGTATATGATACGGATGGTGGGAATAGGTCAAAGGGTCGCCGCTACATCAGGCACCGGTACATTTCGTCTCTCATATAGCGGCAATCTGAACACAGACATGGTCGTTTCTTTTGGCAACAGCGTTTTCGGCCCGTTCACGGTTTCAAATACGACGTTTATGGACCAGGAGTCAACGGGGAACGCAAACAATTTCACCAGTACCCCTGGAATTAAGCTCGATGTCGAAGGTTATTTTAGAACAACTTCGGCGGGGACACTTAAGATCCAATTGGCTAGAACCACAACAAACGTGACAACCGATCTGATCGTTAGAGAAGGTACCTTTATTTTGGCTACACCGCTCAACTAACAAATACATATGAAAAAGACGACTTATATTGCGCTCCTATTCATCGTGATTTTGGCGGCAGCGCCGGGCAAAGTGTTCTCACAAGCCCCGACCGGCGGAAGCTACATCATCGCGAAATCCGTGATCGCTAACGGCGGTGGGGACAGTTCGGCGGTGGGCTATTTGGTTACAGGCACGCTTGGGCAATCCGCAGCCGGAGCAAATCCCGGCGGAGGTACTTTTGCGGTGCGAAACGGATTTTGGGAATCTAATAGGGCTGTAACTGCCGCTAGTGTTTCGATCAGCGGGCGCGTGTTGTATGGCGAAGGACGCGGTGTGCGCAATGCGGTCGTTTCGCTGACGGATTCGGCGGGCACGGTCTGGAACACCTTTACAACGGCCGGTGGTAATTACCGTTTTGACGAGGTCGAATCAGGAAAAACCTATATCATCAATGTCCGCTCGAGACGGTTCACATTCGCTCCCCAGATCGTCAGCGTCACCGACAACGTTACCGGTATTGATTTCGTCGGACAGTAGCCAATGTAGTCACGTAAAAGGAAAGGCTTCGCCCGTTGCCGAGCGAAGCCTTTCGAATTAACAAACGAACTAAAGTCGTGGGATGTCGAGACGGTTTCGTCGGGTGTTTGGAAACAAGGGAAATGTAGCACTAACCGTTTGCTTTGGCAAGAGAAAAGGCGTAACGCTCAACTTGAGGATCACGCCGTTATGGCACAAAGAACGTGCAAGTATTGCGGGAACGCCGCAACCGCTCATGGGGCTAAAAATATGCCGTCCTCTTCGCGGACTTAGACATTATGCATTGTGCATTTTGAACCGTGCATTTGTTACGTCGCAGGCCTGACCCCGTTCTTTCTAAGCCGATAGGTGTTCGTACAAAATCACTGAGCCGATCCCAATCAATAGAATGCCCCCTATGATCTCTGCACGCTTTCCCGCAAGGGTGCCAAGTATGCGGCCGAGCATTATGCCGAGGGTCACCATTACGAGCGTCGTTAGACCGATCACCAGAGCAACGACGCCTATATTTACGTCGAGAAACGCGAGGCCGACACCCACCGCCATAGCGTCGATACTGGTGGCAAAGCCGGTGGCGGCAAGGTTCCAGAAGCCGTGTTTGCGCTTGGTGTCATCAGCTGCTCCTACTTCGCTTTCCGGTTTGAGTCCGGCATAGATCATGTGCAGACCTAGAACACCCAGCAGAGTGAAGGCGATCCAGTGGTCCCACGCGGTGATGTATTTCGCTGTCGTTAGACCCAATAGCCATCCAATGATTGGCGTCAGACCCTCGATTGTGCCGAAAATAATTCCGGCGCGAAGCGCTTCGGGAAAGCGCGGCTTGTCCATGGCAGCGCCCTTGCCGACGGCTGCGGCAAAAGCATCGGTCGACATTGCGAGTGCTAGAAGGAAGATCGAAATCGGATGCATAAAGTTTTTCAGGTCGGACTTGGCGATAATGCCATAATTGTCAACGACCGCTGTTGCCGAGACCTTTCTTTTTAAGACTCAGAATCGGTCTTCCACATCCCAGTCAATTCTCCGCGGCTGCTTTGATGATCGAGAAGGTCGGCTTCTAGTTCTCGCTTCCGTTCAGCAAAGCGAGCAATTGGACCTCAGTTCGATCTTCGAGTGATAGTGCCATTATTCGGCTATCTTACTCTTTATTACTTTGAAAATAAAAGACCTCGTCGGTGACGAGGCCTTTTGTGTGTTCGAGCTAAAGCAATGGTACTGACAAGAGGCAAGCACGGATGCTTGCCGCTCCAGTATTAGCCGGACTATTTATTTGTGTTGCGCGGCTTGTTGGCGTTTGCGTTAGCGTTTGCGTTAGCGTTTGTGTTTGCGGTGTTGCCGTTCGTCATGTTGCCGGGCGTGATGTTGGTCACGTTCGTCGGCATAGGCGGTTTGACGTTGCTGTCGGCGTTGCTGATGTACGCGGTGTTTGTGTTTTGGCCGCGAAGATTGGCGTTGCCGGTGTTCGCACCGTTGTTTGCGGTCGTGCTGCATCCGGCGAGTGCCGCCGCTGCTAAGATCATTGTAACTGATAAAAATTTCATAAGTCCTCCTGTCTGCTCAAAGAAAAAACGCGGGGAGCGGCGGGACTCTTTCGATCCCGCCCCCCGGCCCGCTAGTGGGTTAGTGTTTAACGATAAATGCTCTGTCCGCGATGATTGGCTTTCCAATCGTTTTCGAAATACTCGGCATCAGCGGCGTTCTTAGGCGTAACGCCAAATACGGTGCCGCCGTTTTTGATGCCTTCTTCGTAGACTTTGGCTCTTTCCTCAGGGATGCCCGAACCGATCAACGCACCGACGATACCGCCAGTCAGACCGCCAGCACCTGCGCCTGCGAGAGCTGCGGCAAGCGGCCCCCAAACGACCAGGCCGAGGCCGGGAAGTACGAGGTTTGTTCCAACTGCTGCAATGCCCGCAATGACCGCGCCTAGCGTGCCGCCTATAGCTCCGCCGATGCCTGAGCCTTCGGTTGCTTTGCTGCCGAGTTCGGTCTCGACTTCGCCTTCGCCGTAATATTTCTTACGTGTATCGTCCGACATCATTACATTGATCTCTTCGTCGGTGTATCCGCGGTCACGAAGCGATTTATAGGCGCTCTCCGAACTTTCCTTGTCGGTAAATAGCCCCGTCAACATTCCCGGTTCTTTTTCTGTACGTGTAGCTTGATCTGTCATGATATTAATATCCCCTTGTTTGTATGATTTCAGTCTGATGAAGACCGGGCCTGCGGAATTACTACCCGGTATAAAACAACAATAAGGGAATTTGATCGCGGCTACCGTGCGGTAGGATACATACGATCATTTTAATTGCCAAACCCGCGCAAAAAAGGCCCCGGCGACAAGAGCCGAGGCCTTTCTTCGTTTGTTAGAACCCACCCGCTTACGCAGGTGGTACTGACAAGATCTACCGCCCCGTCTGCCGAGGCGGCATCCACCCCGCCTAATCAAGGCGGGGAGCTAGAGGATTACATTCCCATTCCCATATCGCTGGCCATGCCGGCCAGCGGTTCGTGGTTCCCGCGGCGACTAGTGGTCGTGGCGGCCACAATTATCGTCGTCGTCCTCGTCATCATCGTCTCCGCCGCACGACCTGACTTTTTTCCAGGCTCGCTTATAATGCGTTATCGCCTTGTCAAAATCGCCGTTGGCCGTGTCGTTGTCCCCTGCTGCGATCTGTCCGAGAGCAGCGGCACGAACTTGTGCCGAAACACTTGCCTCGGTGACGGCGATCTGGGCGAGCCCGCGATCGACCGCGATGAGGACGTTGATCCAGCGTTGAATGGTAGCATCGGGGATATTTGACGAGCTGGTGTCGTTGATCATTTGCATCAGGCTCTTGACCGCCGATTTTTCGCGGCCAAATACCTTATTACCGCGATCGCACGCCAAATGGTTGCCGTCGGGCGCCCACAGAGAACTATCAAGCGATTTGTTCAGGTTTTTGATGGCGTCCTTGAGTTTGTTCTTGTCCTTATTGCTCGTGGCCGTCGAAAGCGCGGTGTTCAGTTCAACAAGAATCCCCTGTTTCAAGGACCTCAGCGTGCTGACCGTAAGCGTTGTCGAGCCTATGACGCCGTCTAGCGTTGCCCTGATAGTGGTCGTACCGGCACTGTTACCAGTTGCGAGGCCCTTAGTACCGGAGGCGTTCGAGATCGAGGCCACCGAAAGAACCGAGGAGCTCCAGGTCACGATATTCGATAGGTCCTGGGCCGATCCGTCCGAGTAGATTCCCGTCGCGGTAAACAGCTGCGAGAGTCCGACGGGTATGGTCGGGTTCACCGGCGTCACCTGGATCGAGACAAGCACCACGGTGTTAACGATGAACGAACGCTGCTCCATGCTTGTATTCCCGGCCGCGTCGGTTGCCATTACGAAAAAGGTGTGAGGGCCGTTAACTAGAGGAAACGCTGACGTGAAAGTCGATGCACACGGGACTGGCGTGTCACTGTCGAAGCGGCATAGGGTCGCAACGGGCGAACCACCTGTCGTAAAGGCGAACGTTGGTGTCGCGTCGTTAGTAGTACCAGACGGCCCCGCGATGATCGTGATCGTCGGAGCGACGGTATCCCTGACCGTTGTGACCGGAGCCGCATTCACGGTGGCGACCGTCAGTGTCGAGTAACTTGCCTGAGCTGTGTTCGTATAGGTGCCGTCGGTGGTTACGCTTACGCTGTAAGTGATCGACGCCGAGCTGCCAGCAGCAAGAGCAGGCACATCCCACGTTAGAACATTGCCGCTGATCGATGTCGGCGCAACCGTCGCCGAACCCGCAACGTATGTCGAACCGACGGGAAGCGTGTCGGTTATCCTGATATTTTCGGCCGGCCGAGTGCCTGATGCGCTGTAGTTGATCGTGTATGGGATCGTCGATGCGTTGGTGTTCGCCGGAGCAGTCTGCGTGATCGTCAGCGTGTCCGCAGGAGCCGCGGTCGCGGCGTCAGTTTCAAAGATGGTATTCAACATCAGCCTCACGCCGTTCGTCTGGGCATTTGCGCTCATCGGAAGAGCCGTCGAATAATCGTGACCGGCTAGATAGGTGACGCGTCCGTTTGAATTGTCGCCGTCCATCCGGCCCGTTAGCTCGACGATACGCTCCGTCAACAATGCGCTGTTTTCGTTGATGAGCGTCGTGACGCCGGTTTTATAAAGGCCGCCATTTTTTGTGAACGAATCGACCTGACCGCTGTCGACCTGAAAGCTGCCGTCTATCTGCGTCAGAGGGTTTGAGGGAACCCGATTAGCCGGGGTCATCGTCGCACTGCCGTCATCGATGATGCCGGCTGTTGTGAGGAAGAAACCGCTGTTCTCGACCACGCGTGCGGCCTCGCACTGCATAAACGCGTGCGTCAGCGAACTGCTGTCGAGCCACGCTCGCATCTCCGACACGACCTCCGGAGTCTGTGCTGTGACCACGGAGTAATGCATCCCTGCCACATACGAGTAACGCGGAAGAAGGGTCGGCTGATGGAACAGAACGCCGTCGTCGTGGATCGCGGTTGTCGGACCCGCAACATTCGCCTCAGTCAGCAGGTCTGGTGATGCGGCGCTCCATGCTGAACCTTTCGAGTCGCGTATGCCGGCGGCATTGAGGTTAATGAATGCGATACCTTCGCCTCCATCTTTTAGGACCGCGATACGCGGTGCTGCGACGAGCCGCCGCGAGACATCCCCGCTGAACGAGCCGAAATTGAGCATGTGTACCGTGGTCTGATCGCCCGCTGTCGCTTGCCATGCGTTGATGATCGGCATCGCGGCGGCCGCATCGGC
>JBGAUY010000002.1:0-60288 GCA_044228425.1 Pyrinomonadaceae bacterium
TCGCCTTCGTTTAGCCAGAGGCGTTGCTCGTCTTTGTCGGTCAGGATGACGGGCATTGCTTTTGGGTGGATCGGTTTCATGAACTCGTTCGGGTCGGTCGTAAAGACGGTGAATGAGTATTTTGTCTCGTTACCCTCAAAATAGCGGCTCCAGAGTCCAGCAAGAGCGTAAGGATTACGTCCCTCGACAAATATCTCGACCGGCGGCAAGCCTTTGCCTTTGATCGGCCACTCGTAAAAGCTGTCGATCGGCAGCAGACAGCGTTGGCCTTTTTTGAGCAGAGCGGGCCAGAGCTTTTTGTCGTGCATCGTCTCGACGCGGGCGTTAAATGTCGGGTATTTCGTTTCGAACTTATGCGACCCATCCCACTGGCACCACCAGCGAGCTTCGACTGTTTTGATCAGCCCGTCACCACGCCTTGCGACGATCCACGCAGGAGCCGTCGGTTTGATATTGTTACGCGGGACGTTGCGGCCGGGCCGTTCGTCAAACTCGCCCTCAGGGTTTAACCAGCCCTCAATAAACGGGCCGTACTTTCTGACGTCTTTTTGTGAGATTCGCCCGCACATAACGTAAAGGATAAAGGATAAGGGATAAGGGATAAAGTAAAGGCGGGGATCAATGCACAATGCACAATGCAGAATGAAAGCGACAACTGCCCACGAAACACACGAAATACACGAAATGTCAGAGCAACCTCTTTGTTTCGTGTTTTTCGTGTGTTTGGTGGGTAAATCTGCTATCTTTTTGTTGGAACTTTTGAGCCGGATGCCTCGTAAACTCTCATTGACAAGGCGAGGATTCGTGCTTTGTTGCTTTTGGCCGACGGGCCTAATAAAGGTTCGAGAGGGGAACGTTTTTGGAAGCGATACAGGCTGTTGCCGAATTTAATGGAGCAGAACTCGTCAAGCGTGCTAAGGCAGGCGACGGCGCGGCGTGGGAAGACATCGTATCGAGCTTTTCGCGGCGGATATTCAATCTCGCGTACCGTTTTACCTCCAGCCCGGACGCAGCCGAAGACCTGACGCAGGACGTCTTTATCCGCGTCTATCGCAGTCTCGATCAATATGACTCCAAACAGGGAGATCTGGCGAATTGGTTAATGCGGCTTGCACGCAATTTGATAATCGACGATTACCGGCACCGCCAGCGTAATCCGCAAAATTCGATGGCGGACGCGGTGGACGATCACCAGTATCACCTCAGAGCCGCCGGAACGTCGGCACATCGCGAGATGGAGCGTAAGGAGTTGGCAAATCAAGTGCAAGAGGGCATCGATAAGCTGCCCGAAGACTTGAAAACTTGTGTGATATTGCGTGACATCGAGGAATTGACATACCAGGAGATAGTTGACGTCCTGAAAATACCCGAGGGCACTGTCAAATCGCGTATCAATCGTGGACGTATTGAGCTCGCAAAAATACTGAGAAGAATGAGGGTGGTGACAATTTGATGAACGATCCAAACGAAATAGCCGATCAGATCGCAAACCAAACCCAGAGCCAGCAAGCTACGATCGGCGACACCGTCGCGAATGTGGGCGGCACCGTTGCCGATATCGGAACGGACTTGGCGGCAGAAGTCGCAGTTGACGGAGCCATCGAAACAGCGGCTGATGTTGCGGGCGGTGTTGGTGAAACGTTACTGGACGGTGTAGGCGATCTGCTTGGAGGTTTATTTAACGCGATCGACTAGGAACAAGGGGTAGATTTTATGAATAAGGAGAAGAACATTATCAATTGTTCGCAGTTCGAAGAACTGCTGACGGATTATCTTGATAAGACGCTCGTGAACGGTGTGCATAGCGCCGTCGCCGAGCACGCTCTCTCCTGTCCGCTGTGCCACGCTTTGCTCAATGACGTTAAGGAATCGCTCGATGCTTGCCGCAATATGGCCGTGCCGAGCGTATCGGTCACGAGATTAGAGGCCCGCGTGCTGTCGATGACGATGCCCGAAACGGCGATGGTCTGCGAAGATTTTGAGTGGCACCTGACCGATTATCTCGACGGATTTTTGCCCGCACAGACATTTCACCGCTGGGAACGCCACGCTGCGCTGTGTACGACTTGCGAAGATCTGCCCGGAATGGTCGTGCGGTCGATCGGCGCATGTTACACCTACAAGATGGAAGAGATGCCCGTGCCCGCCGGTCTGCACGAGCGGATCATGGAAACGACGCTTGGTGATGTCGAGATCAAGGAATTGAAAGTTTCGTGGGCCGCACGTTTAGGCGAATGGATAGACGGGATCAAATTCCCGATATCTGTGCCGCAGCTTGCTCCGCTTGCGATGATGGTGATGTTTGCGTTTTTGGTGTTTAGCCAGACGGTCTCGGCCGACGGCACGATCGGCAGCGTCTATGAAAAGAGCGTCGAGCTTGCTGAGGCGACATATCAGCAGAGTGCGGACGCATTGAAAGGAAATCCTCAACAGGGCACGAGCGTAAAGCAAGACCCCGTAACCGGAACGACGGATGTTTCGAATGAGGGCGGAAACTAATGAATTGTAGCTATCACAGCCAAAATGCCGCAACGGTAAGCTGCAATAGCTGCGGCCGGCCGCTATGTCCGGCTTGTGACCACCGCATCAAAGGATTCCCTCATTGTCAGGACTGCATCGTTTTGGGCGTAGATCTGCTACAGCAACAAAGCCAGACAAATTACGCTCCGTATGTAAAAAAACGCACAAGCCCCGTGATCGCGACGCTGCTGTCGATGGTCTGCCCGGGACTTGGGGCCGCCTATAACGGCCAGACGGTCAAGGCACTGGTGTATTTTGCGGTGTTTGTCGGGCTGTTTCAGATGGCGGTATTAACTGGTGGTGCACCGCTGTTCGTGCTGAGTTTTATCGGGATGTGGTTTTTTCGGCACTCGATTCGTGGAGGACCGCACAGGCAATACGCTCGGGATTGACGCCTGATGTTGCTGATGACGTTTTGGTCAAAAGATTTTCCGGCAACCCAAAACTTTGGGGCGTCGTCTTAACCGTGCTGGGAGCAGGGTTTTTGTTTCAACGGCTGTTTAATGTCGGACCGCTTATGCGGGGACTGTTGCCTGTGATGCTCATCGGGCTTGGCATATACTTGCTCAAAGGCTATATTTTCAAACCAAAGGCCGTCGAGGAAACACAGTGGTCTTCGCGGCAGCCATCGGCGAGTTTTGCTTTGACGCAGACGCATTATCAAGAGGCTGACTATAATGTCGCCGGTGATTTTGCGGACCGAACGCGTACGGGAAGTTGGAAAGATGTTTAGATTAGTATTTTGTTGTAAGGAGCCAAGGCTATGATGTATTTAAAGGCCGCGTCGATAATAGGTGCTTTGCTGGCCGTGATCGCATTGGTGATCACATTTCTCGAAGCACTGATAGGTTTGGTCGGGATCCTTGCGTTTGCGATAAAGATAATCGTTGTTTTAGTGTTTATTCTGGTCATCGGATCGGTCGGGTATATGGTCTTTAAGGCCTGGCAATCCAAGCAAAACGGATACTAGACCGACAATAGTTTTTGATAGACATCATAAGCCGCCACGATAGACAGGCTCTGGATGCTTGCCTTTTCGGGCGGCATATGATTTTATAGAAGTTCCTTTTAATTCGTTAATTGGGAAATTTCAAGCTGGTCTTCCCACGACTGCGAGAGTTTGTTCAAGTAAGTAGACTCTTGTTTTAGGTTTCGCGTTAGTCGCTCGCGGCTATTCTTGCGTGATTCCGTGTGTCGGAGCGTTTACGTTTCGACAAGTAATCATTGATAAGGAGCTTTAAAGCATAATGCAGAAAAACGACAAGTTTTATACTTTTCTTTTATCGCATTCATCAAGATCTAAGATATATATCAAGAGAGTTGCAATCTCTAAGAGCCTCGTTCATTTTGGTTCGGTCGGTATTTTTCTTGTTCTCGGTTTAACTACATTAGGTATCGGTGTCTCGGGCGTCGTCCGCAACACCGTGCTTGCCCAATCGGTTTCGGAGATCCCCGTTACAACTCAGATGACTGCTCAGCCCGCTCCGGCCGCCGAGCCTGTCCAACCTACGGCGGACGCTTTTACTTTTAACAGCGGCGGCCCTGAGGAAATTGACGGTGTTGACGGCGAGACCAGCGAGATCGAAAGCGAGATGCGGGAGATCCGGGCGACTATGGATCCGGCGTTTCTGCCATCGGTTTGGCCGCATGAAGGCAAGATCAATAATGAATTTGGTTTCCGCCGCAATCCTTTTGGCGGACGCTCATATGAGTTTCACGCTGGGATGGATATCGACGGTGAACGCGGTGACCTAGTCATTGCACCTGCCGGCGGCACCGTTATCAAAGCGAGTTGGTCCGGCGGTTACGGCAATATGCTAGAGATCGACCATGGTAACGGGCTGACAACGCGCTACGGCCACCTCTCGAAGATCGAGGTCGCCGTCGGTGATCAGATTACACGCGGACAGCTAGTCGCTTATGTAGGCTCAACGGGCCGCTCGACCGGGCCGCATCTTCATTACGAACTGCGACTAAACGATAAATCGATCAACCCCCGTCACGTGTTGCCGCAGGAATCGCCAACCGTTCCGGTTAAATAAAAGTTATTAAATGTTAATAGAAAAGCGGGTCACTCCAGTGGCTCGCTTTTTTTGTGTTCGCATCATCATGTTAGCATTGAGCCAGAGCGGTGTTCAATTTTCTAGAGGATCAAAGCTATGAAATTATTAAAGAATAACCGTTTTCTAACGCTCGCGATGATGGTCGCGATGCTGCTATCGAGTTCGTCGTTCGCATTTGCGAATTTTGACGAGGGGATGTTTGCCCCGGCACAGATCGCGTCGCTGCCGCTTTTGAAACGCGGTATGCGAATCAAGCCGATAGACATATACAATCCGAAAGGCGTTGGCTTGACCGATGCTATTATCAGGCTCGACAGCGGCTGTACCGCCGAATTTGTCTCGCCTGACGGGTTGATACTGACAAACCACCATTGCGGTTTTGACGCACTGGTCCAGGCATCGACGCCGGAAAAAGACCTGGTCGAAACTGGTTTTAACGCCGGCAGCCGTGCGGGCGAGATCACTGCCAAAGACTACTCAATCACGTTGACACAGCGTATCGAAGATGTGACCGCAAAAATCAAAGCAGGAACGTCCGCATTGACGGGCGAAGCACTCGCCGCAGCGATCAAAAAGAATACCGATGACCTCACCGCGTCCGAACAGGCTGCGGCTCCAAAAGGCTCGACCATTCGTATCCAGGCGATCGACAGCGGTTATTTTTACTATCTCTATCAGACCGCTCAGGTCAAAGACATCCGCGTCGTCTATGCTCCGCCCCGCAACATCGGCGTTTTTGGCGGCGACCCCGACAACTTCGAATGGACACGTCACACAGGTGATTTTACGTTCCTGAGAGCCTATGTTGCACCGGACGGCTCGCCTGCCGAGTATTCGCCAAACAACGTTCCATTCAAACCAAAGAAATTCCTCACGATGAATATCGGCGGCCTCAAGGAAAATGATTTTGTTTTTGTGCTCGGGTTTCCAGGCGGCACAACGCGGTATCGCGAAAGCTGGTCGATCGAATATGCACGCGATGCCAACTTCCCTTTTCTGGGTAAATGGCTCCGCACATTGGCTGACACACTGCGTCTGATCGGTTCGACCGACGATGAAAAGCGGATCAAATTCCAGTCCGACATCGCCAATTTTGACAACTCATTTAAGGTATTTGACGGCGGTGCCATTCGTCTGCGTAACGCCAAGGTTGTCGAGGCTCGTCAGGCTGAGGAAGCAAAGCTTGCCGCGTGGATCGCCGCTAATCCGGCCCGTTCGGCAAAATATGGCACGGTGATACCTGAGCTGAAAGCTCTGTCGCTTGAGACAAATGCAGCGTCCAAGCGAGACGCTATGATCCGCCGTTTCCCTGATCCAAATTCGATGCCGGTTCTCGGTCAACTCGTGGCCGCGGCAATGTCGATCAAAGCGGGGAAAAAACTGACTGGCGACCAAAAGAAAGCGAAAAAAGCGGAGATCGAAAAGGCATTTGCCGAGCGTGAGCCTGTCTATGAATACGAAATGCTCAAGTTCTTTTTCAAGCAGTTTGACTCTCTGCCGGCAAATCAGCGGTTCTTTGCTGCAGATCAAAAGTTTGCCGGTTTGACCGGTAAGGCTCGCCGTGCACCGGAGGCAGCGTTTGCAAATGAGATCGCTAACGGCGAATTTACGAAGCCCGACAAGATCGCCGACCTTTATGACGATTCGTGGGCAAAGTTCCAGAAGGACCATCCTTTTATTTCGGGGTTGGTTGATGAGCGTGCTGCACTTGCTGCCCGCGGAGCCAAGTTTAATGCAAGCATCGATCATTTGCGTCAAGCTTATATGGCGGCGATGTTTGAAATGCGCGGCACCAAATCGCCTTATCCGGACGCTAATTTCACGATGCGTTTTTCATACGGCAACGTCAAAGGCTATCAGCCACGCGAAGCCGAGATCCGCACTCCGTTTACGACCATCAAAGGCATGATCGAGAAAAACACCGGCGTCAATCCTTTTGACGTGCCGCAAAAGATGATCGATATGCAAAACGCCAAAGACTTTGGCCGATATGGCCAGGGCGATAGTGTCGTAGTCAATTTCCTATCGACCACCGACATCATTGGCGGCAACTCTGGCTCGCCTATCCTCAACGGTGACGGCCACCAGGTCGGTATCTGTTTTGACGGCAACTACGAAGGACTCGGCAACGACTTCTACTACGATCCTGAGGTAAACCGCACGATCTCTGTAGACATCCGCTTTGTGCTGTTCGTCACCGAAAAATTTGGCGGTGCCAAGTGGGTCGTTGATGAAATGAAAGTCGTAGGTAGGAAGTAAGGGCTAGGCCACGAAATGCACTAAAGGCACGAAAATAAGAGCAATGCTTTTTATTTCGTGCCTTTCGTGTGTTTTGTGGGCAATTTCTTATTTGTCGGAATAGTCGAGTTTGATCGAATTCATTCCACGCAGGATAACGCGTTGTCTTCGGACGACGCGTTTTTTGTTTTTGGCGGGGTTGAATACGTTTAGTGGTGACGGGATCATTGCCGAGAGGAATGCTGCCTCGTCTTTGGTCAGGTCGGATGCGGATTTTTTGAAATAGTTACGGGCGGCGGCCTCGGCACCGTAGATGCCGTCGCCCCACTCGATGACGTTGAGATATATTTCGAGGATGCGTTTTTTGGTTAGTTCGCGTTCGAGGAAATAAGTATAGACGGCCTCTCGGCCTTTGCGCAGGAAATTGCGGTCCTCGGACAAGAAAAGGTTTTTTGAAAGTTGCTGAGTAACGGTCGAAGCACCGCGTTTGAAACTAGGCATCGACGGGATCCAGTCTTCCGGGTTCGGCTTGCAATCCTTTTTTGGAGTATTTGCGGCCTTTGCCTCTTCCTCACATTCCTGCTTATCTTCCTTTTTACCCTCTTCGACCGCCTCGTCCCAGGCTTTTTGGATCGCGTCCCAATCGAAACCGTTGTGCTGAAAAAAACGTGCGTCCTCACCCGCAAGCACGGCACGCTGGAGATTTGGACTGATCTGTTCGATAGGCGTCCAGATCATAAATTTCCGCGGCTCGCGGCCCTCGGCTCTAGCTTCGGACAGACGAAACTCGATCATCGACGAAGTCGTCGGATTTTCATCCCGCAGCCTCGATATTGCCGGGAAAGTAACTACTTCATACCCCAGCCAAACAACAACAGCTCCGACAAATACGAGGAAAATTATTTTTGTCCAGTACCACATAGATCGAATGCATAGTGTAAATTGCAGAATGCGGAATCTCAATCCTGCATTGTGCATTATGCACTGTGCATTTTACAATTGTTTCCATGGGCCAATACGACAATGTAGTTGCGGTGATCCTTGGCGGTGGTGCCGGATCGCGTTTGTTTCCACTAACCCAGGAACGTTCGAAACCGGCGGTGCCGCTTGGAGGGACGTATCGGCTGATCGACGTGCCGGTGTCAAACTGTATCAACTCAGAGATCACGCAGATCTTTGTGCTGACGCAATATAACTCGGCGTCGCTCAACCGCCACATCTCGCGGACCTACCGCTTTTCGAGCTTTTCGACGGGTTTTGTCGAGGTGCTTGCGGCTGAGCAGACCAAGGACAATCCCGAGTGGTTTCAGGGAACGGCTGACGCTGTCCGTCAGATGCTGCCCCACCTGCGTGATTGGCGCGTCGATACGCTACTCATCCTATCAGGTGACCATCTGTACCGGATGGACTACCGCACTTTTCTAAAACGCCATTTTGATACCGGAGCCGACCTGACGGTCTCTGTAATTCCCTGCCGGCCGCAGGAGGCTGAGGAGTTTGGACTGCTGAAAACAAACTCCACCGGCGAGATAGTTGAGTTTAAGGAAAAGCCAAAAGGCGAGGCTCTTGAGCAAATGCGGGTCGACACCGCGCGATTTGGCCTAAGCGAGGCCGAAGCAGAGAAGCGGCCGTTTCTCGCATCCATGGGCATTTACGTATTTAATTACAACCGACTGGTAGAACTGCTGCAAACGGATAATTCGTGGGTAGATTTTGGCCGTGAGATCATACCGGCGGCTATCGAAAAATACACCGTCCAGGCTCATTTGTTCAAAGAATACTGGGAAGATATCGGAACGATCGGCGCATTCTACGAAGCTAATCTTGACCTCGCATCGCCGCTGCCAAAATTTAATTTCTTTGACGCGTCCTCCCCGATCTATACCCGCAGCCGTTATCTGCCGCCGTCAAAACTCAATAATTGCGACATCGACAATTCAATGGTAAGCGAAGGCAGCATCCTGAGCGGGGTTCGTGCACGCGGCTCGATCATCGGCTTGCGCAGCCGGATCGACGAGGGAGTCGATATCGATAGATCGATCATTATGGGCTCGGATGTGTTTGAAACGATCGACGAGATCCGGGCAAATATTACTAACGGCAAGCCTCACATAGGGATCGGCCAAAACGTGACGATCAGCAAAGCGATCATCGATAAAAATGTCCGAATCGGGAATAATGTGAGGCTCGTGAACCGCGAAAACATCGATAATTTTGACGCGCCCGACGGCTCGTACTACATCCGCGAGGGCATCATCATCGTGCCCAAGGGCGGCATCATCAACGACGGCACCGAGATCTAACGGCTGCCGGAACCGCTAATTTTGGTCTTTTTCGGTACGATGTAGCCGTCGCGGGTACGGACGACGACACCTTCGCGATCGACCTTTACCTTAATGCTGGTTTTCTTTCCGGCAGTACGATCTTCGTTTGGATAATACCCAAGACTATAAAATTCGCGTAGTTCGCTGGCGATCTTAGAATAGGCGTCGGCGAGATTGGTGAGCGTCGTTGCTTCGTACAAACGGCCGCCTGTCCGGAATGCAAGCTGGTCAAGATACTCTTTGGCCTTTTCATATTCCTCTACGCTTGTTCCCGCACTGTTTGGTGTACCTACGCCGGACTGCATAATGGTCGCTAAAATACCCCCATTATCCTGTCCCGGTATTTGCATCGGAGGCGACTTTTTGATGATGCTGCCATTTTTCATCTTTTGAACATCGGCAAACGTGTCGTATCGCACCACATAAATCAACGCATCAAGTTCCATCGAATCGCTTACGTTGTCGTTATACGTGCTCTGACGGCTGGTCGTATCGACACCATCCGAAAATAAAATGATCGCCTTGCGTCCCTGTATACTGCGCAGCTTTTTGTTCATCACGAGAGCAACAGCCTCGTAAAGGCTCGTCCCCGTAGCGATCTTGGTCGATTTGATAGCTCGGTAGATTGTTTGGCGGTCGTTGGTCGCGTCACACAGGACGTGCACCTCTTCGTCAAATGAGATCACCATCACTTTGTCGTTTGGCCTGAGTTGGTCAATAAACGCGATCGCCGCATTTTGAATCTCACTGATCTTAAAGGTCGTCGAATAGCTCATATCGAGCACCAGTGCGACGGTAAAAGGCTCATGCTCATTTGAGAAAAGCCCGATCTCTTGGTCTTTGCCGTCCTCGGTGACCTTAAAATTTTCTTTTGTCAGCCCACCGATAAAGCGGCCCTTTTTGTCCATGACGCGAACGGGAACCGAGACGAGCTGCGTCGTGACCTTAATGATCTCGCCGTCATCAACGGTTACCTTGTCGTCAGAAATGGGAACGTCAACGGGCAGCGGCGTGGGTGTTGCAGCCGGTTCGACAGGGCGTTTATTGGCTTTTTCACCGATTTTGGGTTGCGGACGCGTTGACTGGGCGGACGCCCCGCTTACAAAGAACGCCGCCATTATGATCGAAAAAATTAGGAGAGCAACTTTCATTGAAATTGGATCGAACTCGAAGTAACTCTACGATGCAAGATACCTACTAAAAAGATGCAAAACGAAAAAAGGAAAGCTCATACGAACTTTCCCTTACTTTTCCCTGTGAACGATTATTATTTGCCCGCGACGTTACGGTTGGTCTGGCCGACAATGTAGCTCGTCTTGGCTCTTACGACCACATTTTGCCGTAAGACGCGTATTTTGATCTGTTTCCGGTCACCGGCCTTGCCGACGGCCTCAGGATAATATCCGAGCGAATATTGTCTACGAAGTTCTTCGGCAATACCTGAGAAAGCAGACTCGACGTTATAAAGCGTCTGAGCCTCAAACTTACGCCCGCCGCTGTTTTGAGCGAGCGATTCGAGATAGGTGCGGCCCGTCTCGTATTCTTTCGAGCTCGATCCGGCACGAGTGCCGCCGCCACTGCCTACGTTTACACTGCCGCCCATTAGAATGGCTCCCAAGATATCGCCAAAAGTTACCTTGCCAGTCCGACGAGGCTGCGGGTAATTGTTGCCGCCGTTATTGCCACCGCCATTGCCCCAGCCGCCGCCATTCATATCGCGGGAGGTGTCATACCTGATTGTATAGAACAGGGCGTCAACCTCTTCTGACTCACGCAATGTGCTTGCGTAATTGGCGCGTCGCGAAGTTGTGTCAACGCCGTCGGTGAAAAGTACCACTGCCTTACGGCCTTGGATCTGACGCAGCTGGTTGTCAATTACATAATCAACAGCCTCGTACAAACTTGTGCCGTCGCCAAACTCAAGCTGCCGGATCGCGTTTTTGAGCTGATAACGATTGTTGGTCGCAGGCGTCAAAACATGGACGCTCTCATCGAACGAGATAACCATCACGCGGTCGGATGGGCGCAATTGGTCGACAAATGCACTTGCCGCGTCCTGGATCTCGCCGATCTTGAACTGGGTCGACGGGCTAACGTCAATCAATAATATCACCGTAAAAGGCTGTTCGACCGACTGGAAATAATCCAGCTTTTGCTCGACGCCGTTCTCAAAGATCTTAAAATCGTTTTGCTGCAGGCCCGAGATAAATCGTCCGTCACGATCGAGAACCGAGACCGGCATCGTTACAAGATTTGTCTCGACGCGGATGATCTCGTCGTCACCGACAGCCGGCGTCGGCGTCGGAACGGGTCGATTGTTGCCGCCGATCAAAACCGGAGGGCCCGTAGGCGTCGTATTCACATACGTATCGTTGCCAAGCGTCGGCGGTGTCGCCGTCGGCGAGACACGCGGACGTGTAGAGGTATTTCCCTGAGAAAATGCTCCAACTACAAGCATCGCTATGGTCATCACGAGAGCGGTAATATTTTTCATCGACGCGTATTCTCCAAGCCAAAAAGTCAATATGTGGGAAAGCGACGTTTTGATTAGAATACACCCATTTTCGTTGCTAAGAATTTTTGTCTAAATATTCGATCGCTAGATCGTGAAAATGCCGGCGGACAGAGTTGATATTTGCGAATGGCAATGTCCGCTTGTGTGTGCGATTGGTCAGCAGTATAAATACTCTCTCTTTGACCGGATCGACCCACAGGCTCGTACCCGTAAACCCTAAATGGCCAAAGCTTTCGGGCGACATTTTAGTGCCGGCGGTCGAGTCCGGTGTCGATGCAAGCTGAAACGCGAATGAGCGATGTTCGTTCATTCCCGGCGTAAAATTTGTCCGAAAAAGCTCACAGGTCTCGGGCTTTAATAGTGTTGTGTAATTCGGCAAAAACTGCTGTGCGATCTTAAACGTCTCTTCGGCTGTCGAAAACAGCCCCGCGTGACCCGCAACTCCGCCCATAAAATATGCGTTGTTGTCGTGAACCTCACCCCAAATCGTATCAGTGCGAAACGGGTCAGAACCGGGTGCGATAGCGACTGGGTTCTCGTCATCGAGAAATCCTAGATCAATACAAGTCTGCTTCTCAAACTGATTTCCCTTTTCACTTGCCGCTATTCTTGGTCTCATTGTCTGCGGCGGGTTGAAGAACGTTTCTTGCAGTCCTAATGCATCAAAAATATGCTCAGAGGCAGCCTCTTGGAAACCGCGGTCCGCAACACGCTCGATTATGTTCTGTAACGAAATGAAGTTTAGGTCGCTGTAGGTAACTGCAACCTGTTCATAGTTCAGCGATATCGTGCCGATCTCCTTAAGTATCTCGGCCGGATCCGTTACCAATAAATAAAACGGTTTCCAGCCCGGTAAATGCGAGCAATGAGTTAACAAGTCCCCAATCGTGATCGTTTGTTTGCCCTCGATATCAAATTCTTTTAGATAAACGCTAACCCGTCCATCGAGCGGAAATTTACCATCTTCGATGAACTTCGCGACCAACAAACCCGTCACCAAAACCTTCGTCAAACTCGCTAGATCATAGATTGTATACAGCTTAGCTTCGATCCGTTCGGGTTCGACGACTGCGTAGCCGAGGGCTTCGTGCAGGACGATCTCGCCCTTTTCCGCGACGAGATAAACCGCGGACGGGAAATCACCGGCATCTATCCGTTCGTTCAAAAATGTTGCTATCTCGTTACGCACTTTCTTACCTTAATTGACACAGGCGGTGTGTGTAAATAGACTTGTGAAATAAATCAACTTTGGAGGCACTACTAATATGTCAACAAAAGCCGAATCGGCTGATCTGATAATGAAACTTTACGACCTTCGCCGCGAAGCGACGATGCGAAAGGCCCGTGACTGGATGTTCTCGTTTAACCCGACAAGCGCCGAGGAATACATGAAAACCATGATGGATCCGGAGGTCGGCGGTTATCTGCGAATGGTTACGTCGTATTGGGATATGGCGGCTACATTCGTCAATCAGGGTGCGATCGATGCCGATATGTTCAACCAGACCGCCGGTGAGCACATGCTGGTATTCGCCAAGGTCGAGCCTTTTCTTGATGAACTGCGAGCAATGTGGCAAGCCCCTGAGGCCATGGCCAATCTCGAAAAGGTCATCATGGATGCCCCAAATGGTTCTGAGCGTTTGAAAAGGACCCAGGAATGGATGAAAACAATGGCCGCTCCGCAGACCGAAGAAGCGTCCGCCTAAACATCCAGCCGCAGACGGTGGGCGTCGATCTTTTCGAGCACACCGACAGCTAAACTCAACGCACGCCGTCCATCTTCACCGGAGATCGGCGGCGGCGTTTTATTTTCGAGACAATCTAGAAACGCCGTGATCTCGGCCCGCAGCGGCTCGATGTCGTTGATCTCTAAGCGGTTGATCGAAATGCCAGCCAGCGGATGTGCGGCCTCAGGGTTTAGCGAAGTCACGGACGCGAATTTGCTCGCGTAATCCAAAACGACGTAGGAATTGGTTTGATAAAAGCGTGTCTTCCGGATCTTTTCGGTTCCTATGCGCGAAGCTGTAATATTGGCGACCGTACCATTCTCAAACTCAATACGAGCGTTCGCCGCATCTACCTTGTCCGAAATAACCGGAATTCCGACCGCTCTTATCTCGGAAACTTTAACATCCCCGACCAGCCACTGTATCGCGTCGAGGTCGTGGATCATCACGTCGAGCACGACATCGACATCGAGCGAGCGGTTTGGAAAAGGCGAGACGCGGTGGATCTCAAAATAAAGCGGTCGCGTGACGTGAGGACGCAGAGCGACCATCGCCGGATTATACCGCTCAAGCTGGCCGACCATCAGCGTAGCCCCTGATCCCTCAGCAGCGGCGATCATCTTATCGGCTTCGCCAAGCGTAAGTGCGATCGGCTTTTCGACCAGGACATTTACACCACTTTCAAGAAAAGCACAGGCGATCTCACAATGCGTTTCGGTGGGCGTCGCGATCGAAACAGCATCCAACTTGCCAAGCAAATCGTGCCAGTCAGTGAATTGATCACAACTATGACTCGACCCGATCTGTGCGGCTGTTTCAGCACTCGAATCGCACACGCCGATCAACTCAACTCGCCCTTCTGCGGCCAATTCCGCATAGTTTCGCGCATGGTGCCGACCCAGACTCCCGACGCCGATCGCCGCTACTCGTAATTTTCCATTGTCGCCCATAATTTGATAACAAGCCGTTTTTCAGCAATACTTTACATTCTCATTTAAGAACGTGGAAAATACAAAGCCCGACACACAGCGATCTTACTCAGTACCCAAATATGTCTGGGTGTTGCTCGCCGTTCTTGCGGTTGTCGCGTATTTCGTCGGGCTAAATTTACCATTTCTAGGCCCCGACGAACCGCGTTATGCTCAAGTGGCCCGCGAGATGTTCGCGCGTGGTGATTGGGTGACGCCGACACTCGGCGGGTTTAACTGGTTTGAAAAACCGGCATTGCTCTATTGGTTTGAGATCGCTTTTTACAACATATTCGGCGTCAGCGAATTTGCCGCCCGCCTCGGCCCGGCGTTATGCGGACTGGGAACTGTCGCGAGTCTTTGGATCCTTGGAAGATCTGTAGAAAACACGACGAACGACGAACAACGAACGACGAACAATTTTGCCAATTGGCTAGCTCTCATCGCTGCATCAACGCTCGGAATACTGATCTTTGCTCACGGTGCGAGTTTTGACATTATCGTCACATTTCCGATGACGTCCGCCCTGGTCAGCTTTTTTATCTTTGATCAAGCAAAAGACAGATCGTTTAAGAAGCATCATCTGCCGCTGCTTTCATTCTATTTTTTCATCGGCATTTCGTTACTTGCGAAAGGGTTGATAGGAATAATATTCCCTTTCGCGATAGTTGCGTTTTATCACATTCTTGCGTGGAAAATGCCGTCAAAGAACTTCGTGCTCAGTCTGTTTTGGGGTACGGTGGTTGCGGCGGCTGTCGCGTCCGTTTGGTATATACCGGTCATCTCGCGAAACGGCTGGCCGTTCGTTGACGAGTTTTTTATTCAGCATCATTTTCAACGATTTACGTCGAATAAATATCAGCATCCGCAGCCATTTTATTTCTTTATCTGGGTACTGCCGTTGATGACTCTGCCGTGGATGCCGTTTTTCTTTGCAGCGATATGGAAAGCGGTCAAAGATCGAGTCTCAAAGATGCCCCCCGCTGCCGCAGGCGGTAATGACCTGGTTGCGTTCTCTCTGGCGTGGCTCATAGTACCGTTGGCCTTCTTTTCTCTATCAGGATCGAAATTGCCGGGCTATGTCCTCCCGGCGGTTCCGGCAGCGGTTATTCTGACCTCAAACTATATTTATAGGTTAGTAGTGCAAAGCGATCGTTGGAAGACGGCTGTGTTATCCGGTGCGGCGTTGGTTTTTATCTCGACCATTGCCCTTGCGGCTTTCGTCGTTCCCAGATTTTCGAGTGCAGAGACTGTCAAGGGGCTTTTTGAGGCGGCTAACGCCCGAGGGCTAACAACCGAGCGAGTATTTACGCTACACACCATCTCGCACAGCACGGAATTTTACGCTGCGGGACGACTGCTACGCGAACCGGACGGCAAGCTCAAAAAACTTTATAACCCATCCGAGGTCGTGTCCGAAATGCAGCGAACAAACGCGAAAACAGCTCTGGTTCTCGTGCCGCTCGAATATCAGAAACAATTGACTGATAGCACTCTACTGACTTCAGAAGTGCTGCAAAACAATGGCGAGCTTGCCATTGTTGCGGTCAAACTGAAATAACGATCAACCTTCGGCTGCACGGCGTAGCCGATCCATCAACGCAGAACCGATTCCAGTTTCTTCGACTGTTTCGCAATATATCGTTTTGATTCCCCGCCGGTCACATTCACGGAAAAACTCAAATACAGAATGCGCATATTCGTCGGCTGATGGACAAATGTGCGTTATTTGGAATCGTTCACTCCTTTCATTAACACCAATATACGCGGCTCCGCTTTCGATATTAGAAATTTCAAATTTGTGATCCAAGATCAGAACCTTTGCCGTCGGCGAATAGTGTCTATGCTTTAATCCCGGACTTTTTGGTTGTTCGTTTGCCGTCACCTCATATCGGCGAGTCTCTGGAACGATCGCTCTCAATTGTTCGAGCGAAACCGCGCCTTGCCGCAACAATAAGGGAACCTCTCCGGTGCAATCTACGACCGTTGATTCTAAGCCGATCTCGGTCGGGTCACCATGCAAAATGCAATCGATACGACCGTCAAGATCCTCGGCAACAGCTTGCCAAGTCGTCGGGCTGGGCCGGCCTGATAGATTTGCCGACGGAGCAACGACGGGAACCCCGCACGCAGCTACAAAGCGATGAGCGAGTTCGAATCGGGGCATCCGCACACCGATCGTGTCTAAGCCTGCGGTGGCAATATACGGCACGGCATCAGATTTTGGCAACACGATCGTCAATGGTCCCGGAAAAAAAGCTTGAATAAATTTATCTGCGTTCTCTGTAATCTCTGTGGCTAAATCCACGATCTGGCTAACATCTGAAATATGTGCGATCAGTGGATTATCTGCCGGGCGGCATTTTGCCTCAAATATTTTACCAACAGCATGTTCATCAAATACATTTGCCCCTAGCCCATATACAGTCTCAGTCGGGAACGCGACAATGCCGCCGCGTTTGATAAATTCAGCGGCTTCGTCCGGATCATTTGTAAGAACAGTTTTCACAAAAGAAGTTTTACCCAAAGCCGCGAAGAACGCAAAGGAAGAGTTTCACGCCCCCTGTCTTCAAGCTAATATATTAACGTGAGCATTACCGAAAAACTCAAAGATCTGCCTACCGCATCGGGTATCTATATCCATAAGAATGATGCCGGTAAGATCATCTATGTCGGCAAGGCTAAGAATCTGCGGAGCCGCGTGCGGCAGTATTTTCAGTCAAGCCGCAACATGGACCCAAAGACGCGTCGGCTGGTGAGTTTTATTGCGGATTTTGAGTTTATTGTTGTCGATAATGAGGTTGAGGCTCTCGTGCTTGAGTCGAATCTGATAAAAAAGCACAAGCCTAGATTCAACGTCCTGCTCAAAGACGACAAAACGTACCCGCATCTCAAACTCACCAATGAGCCGTTTCCCAAGGTCGTCGTCACCCGCCGTATCGTTCGCGACGGTTCGAGTTATTACGGGCCGTTTCTACCCGCAACGCTTGCCCGCAAAACGCTAAATCTTGTAAATCGTGCGTTCCAACTCCGCACTTGTGAGATCGAGATCACCGGTAAACTGCCGCGACCGTGTCTGGAGTATCATCTAAAACGCTGTCTCGGCCCGTGCGTCAAAGGGCTCTGTTCGCCGGAGGAATATAAAGAGGCGGCGGCCGATGTCAAGATACTGCTCGAAGGCAAAAACAAAGAGCTTGCTAAAACGCTCGAGGCCCGCATGTGGCAGTATTCTGAGGAAAATAAATACGAACTCGCTGCCAAATACCGCGACCTGCACCACACCGTTCTCGCTCTTCGCGAAACGCAAAAGATGGCGACGACCGCCGATCGCGATGTCGATATAATTGGCTTTTATCGTGAAAAGCAGCGGCTCGCATTGCAGCTATTTACCATGCGAGAGGGGCGTATCGTCGGTCGTCGTGAGTTTTTTTGGGAAGACCTGCCTGAGGATGATTCTTTCAATTCATTCGAATTCTTGCGTGAGGTTCTGATCCAATATTACTCGACCGACTATGTCCCGCTTGAGATACATGTACCGCAGGATTTTGACGATCGTGCGATCCTCGAACAGCTTTTATCCGAACGCCGCGGGCGCAAAGTAAAGATACTCGACCCAAAACGCGGCAAGAACCGGCATTTGGTCAAATTAGTCGAAACAAACGCTAAGGTCGCGTTCGAGCAGCGTTTTCGTGTTCTCAAACCTGATAGTGCGAAAGTGCTCGAAGAATTGCAGGAGTTGCTCGAACTTTCATATTTCCCCGAGCGGATCGAGTCGTTCGACATCTCAAATATCTCCGGCTCGGAGAATGTTGCGGGCATCGTTGCTTTTGAGAACGGTAAACCCGCGAAAGCGAATTATCGCCGGTTTATCATCAAAACGGTCGAGGGAGCGAACGATTTTGCGTCGATGCACGAGGCAGTTTTTCGCCGCTACCGCCGAATGACCGAGGAACAGACGCAATTGCCCCAGCTTATCTTTATTGACGGAGGTAAGGGCCAGCTTTCGGCTGCCGCTGCCGCGATGCAAGCTCTCGACCTGGAGCAGATAATGCTCGTCGGACTCGTCAAGCCCCCAAAGCAGCACAACCAGATCTCGCATCTGTTGATCTACGGGCGCGAAGACCAACCCATACCGTTTGACCGCAACTCGCTCGCGTTTCGCCTGATTTTACAGATCCGCGAAGAGACGCACAAAACCGCCATCGAGTTTCACCGCAAACGCCGCGAAAAACGTGATTTTTCATCCGAACTCTCCGAGATACCCGGCGTCGGCGACAAACGCAAAATGAAACTACTTCGCGAGTTTGGTTCTATAGAGCGTATCGCCAAAGCCGAGGCATTTGAGCTAAAGCCATTTGTCGGAGCCAAGACCGCGATCGAGATCTACACGCATTTCAAAAATCAACGAGAGATCGCTGACCGCTAGAGTCTTTTACTGTTGACTTTCCCACTAAACTCATATATTTTTCGTTTCATCGGCTAAACAATTAGCTATTTCAAGGGCTTTTGGGTAATTCACTTAAAGGAGTTTTTTCCTATGGTCACGAGATTATTAGCAGCCACCGTTGCCGGCGGCATCACGTTTTTTGTACTTGGTTTTGTCATTTACGGGCTCATTCTCGAAAACGCTGTAATGAAGCCAAATATGAACACGTACCCCGGCTTGATGAACGAAATGCCGGTGTGGATACCGTTGGTTCTAGCCAACATGGTCTCCGCGTTGCTACTCGCCTATATCTTTGAGCAATGGGCAAGCATTCGCACATTCGTCGGGGGCATGAAAGGCGGTGCGATCGTCTGGTTCCTGATCTCACTTAGCTTCCAGTTGATGTTTCTAGCTTTTATGAACCTTCACAAGAACTACATTCCGGCCATCGCCGATGTACTTGGTTCGGTCGTGATGGGCGCGATCGGTGGCGGCGTGATCGGTGCCGTGCTGGGCATGATGAATAAAGAAGCCTAAGCGACAATAAAACGCCCCTCGCTTTTGCGTGTGGGGTACAGCGACGTTGCCACACACGTTTTGGCGAGGGACGCGTTTCGACCATCGAGCTTTCAGCCAATGGTCAAACCTTAGTTTTTCCTCACGTAAGTCTTGTGAACGACGACCTTTGATTTATCATCAACGGCCTCGATCATAACGTTATCCTTGTCCTCGCGTTTGACGAGCCGGGCTCCGGCGGTCGCACGTTCGGTTGGTTTTGCTTTGTCGGAATCGGTAATAAAGCCTTTCACCGCATCCGCTTTGACCTCGTCGGCAAGGCGCACGCCGCGTTGGGCAGCAACCGCCTCGGTAGCTGTGGCTTTGAGGTTCTTTGACCAAAGCTTTTTGAACAGCGAATTGGACACAAAAATATCCGCACTATTTATCTGGCCGTTGATCGCGAATGCATAGCCGATCACGTCGGATTTGCCGTCGATAATGCTGCTGAGTTTTTTGATGTATTCGTCGACGTTTGCGACGACTTTGCGATTCTCAAGGCTCAACTGTAAACTCGATGCCGAATCACCGGAAATCACCGTCCCGCCAACCGTCTGGCCAAGGCTCGCCTGAGCTTCAGACACCTTGCTCCAGACCTCGGTCTGCGAACGCGACGCGTTTGCCGCGATCTTTAGGTCGCGGGTGACGATACGGTCGTTTGAGCTAGTAAATTGTTTCGAGTCCTCATTGCCCCGCTTTTCCCAACGCCCCGATTCGACGCAAAACGCCTCGATCTTTACACGCCCCGACCTTGCCGGGATGATGATGCTGACAGCCAGCACGCGGTCCTGTTTGCCGCCCTTGACGATGTCGCCGGACTGGATAAACACGTCCTGCTCTTTTGACAGATTCTCGACCTCCAGCTCATTGACCTCCGACGTTTCATAGACCTTGAACAGCTTTCGCTCCATCGCTTCTTGCAGCGTCATCATATTGGTCTTTTTCGATTCGTCCTTGCCGTGAATTAGAAAGATAGAGAGATTTTTGTATGTGTATGGTGCCGAGATCCGATAGCCGCCGCTCTGTGCCGCCGCCGTCAACGCAAATCCCGATATCAGTGCGATCATCGACAAAATGCCGATCTTTAGTCTTGTATTCATATTACAACTCCTATTCGAAATACTAATTTTGTGCTCGGGAGAGCGTCGCCTTATGTATTTGGAACGGCTGTCACGATAACTTCTTGCAACTCATTATCGGAATTTGCAGAAGTTGGGGTAGAATATTGGCAATTCAACTTGAATAAAAAAGCCAAAACGCGCATAGGAGAGAACTGTATATGTCTGACAAGATCTCAGGAAAAGAGATAGTCGCGGCGGTCATTGTATTGGTGGTGATCGGTGCGGCGATGTTTTACACGGTGGGTATTTTCAATGCTGAAGGCGGTCAGAAAGTGATCGATATCTCACAGCAGGGTGATAAAGAGGCCAGTCATGTTGAGACACATGTAAAACTGACATCCATCGATCCGATCAAGGGAGACGTGGCAGCGAGATTTGAGTTTGCGCCAAGCGAGAACCTTTTAGGCGAAGACGGCACGCTCAAGCAAGAGCTAAAACTATACGTCAACAGTGCGAACGGCAAGCAAGAGATCGATTTTGCCAAAGGTAAGCTGATGACGCCCGTCGAGGCCGTTTTTAACATGTACGAAGGCCAGGCGACGCAATATCCTTTTGACAAATACGTTTCCGATATTGATATCTACATCACCAAGGGAAAGACGGACGAAAAGAAACCTGCTGCTGCACCTGCCGCAGAAGCCAAAGAGACAGCCGATGAAAACGCCGGTGAACCTGAAAAGAAAGCGGAAGCAGATTCGCTCGACATGGCCATCTCGGTCGATTTCGTCGGTTCGATACCGGGGTATAGTATTACCGCGGAAAAGGCTAAATACTCTGAAGTAGATTTTGTAGGCATCGAAACACGTATCGAACGCTCCGGCACGGTCAAGTTTTTCTCGATGTTCGTATCGGTCCTGATGTGGGCTCTGTCGATTGGCGTGCTGTTCTTTGTCATGTCGCTGATCCTTCGCGGGCGTAAGGTCGAGGTCAACATGTTCTCGTTCATGGCCGCGTTGCTATTTGCGTTCTACGCAGTCCGCAATTCACAGCCAAACGTGCCGCCGATCGGTGTCTATAGTGATTTTGTTTCGTTCTTTTGGTGCGAGGTGATAATTGCAGCGTGCCTGCTTGCCGCCCTTTTCACATGGATATTGCGGCCCGCGAAATAGATTTTTTTAAGATTGACGGAGGCTAATAAATGAAATCGATACTTACATTGGGAATGATCACATTTGCCCTGACATTTTGCGGGCTTGGCGACAAACTAAAAGGCCTGACCGGCTCGGGCGGCAGCAATACCAATACGACGACAACGGGCTCGAATTCGTCATCGACCTCGTCATCTTCGTCAACCGGCGAGAAGGCAAAACCGAACGCTGCCCAACAGGCGATCATCGACGGCGGCACCGAGACGAAATGGGACGATCAGGGACTCGCGTGGAAACTGCCGGCGGGTTGGAAAAAGATGGATGTAAAGAAGGAGAGCTTTAACTACAGTTCACCTGACAATGCGTTTTTGCTCGTAAACATTTCCGTGCTCGGCGATAATTTCCCTGCGGATGTTAGCCTCAAGGCCTACTACGATCAGGCAATGCAGCAGCTCAAGAACGGCAAGTACGAATCGGTCAAGATGGTAGAGATCGACGGCATCCAAGGTGTCGAATTTACCGAAGCACCGCCCGAGGGCAAGGACGACCCTCGACGCCATCAGTGGATCGCGTATCGTAAATACCTGGGCCAGACACAGCAGTTAAATGTAATGACCTCGACCAAAGGCACGAACTTTAACAAGCACACTGACGATTTCACCGCGATACTTTATTCAATGAAAGCGGTTAAATAGTAAATGGACGGCAAAGGAAAAGCCCGCTCAATCGGCGGGCTTTTTTATTTGAAGTTTAGTCGTCGTGCAACGTTGGCGCGTCAGCGTGCGGGACAAAGCATTTTCGACATCGAGCCTCGTACTTATCACTCGCACCGACCTCGACGCGGGCGTCGGATTCGACAGTTCGCTGTGAGTAATTAGCTGTCGCACCGCATTTGACGCAGATGGCGTGGGTCTTTGTGATAAATTCAGCGACCGACAGAAGTTGCGGCATCGGCTCGAATGGCTTACCGGTATAATCCTGATCAAGCCCCGCGACTATGACCCGTTTGCCCCGCTCAGCCAGTTCGTTGACGGCGGCGATGATCGCCATATCAAAAAACTGTGCTTCGTCGATGCCGACAACCTCTGTGTCGTCGTGAACGTGTTCCATCATCCCGGCGGTGTTTGCGACAGGGATCGATAGATGTTTCTGACCCGAATGGGAAGCGATCTCTTCGTCGGAATATCGTACGTCGATTCCAGGTTTGAAAACCTGAACCTTTTGCCGCGCGATCCGCGCACGCGTCAGGCGGCGGATAAGCTCTTCGGATTTACCCGAAAACATCGACCCGGCGATCACCTCGATCCAGCCTGTTCCGTTGTGACGCACCTTGCGGCGTTCGTCAGCATTGTCGAACGCAAATTCTTCAACCATATTTCTATAACCCGTTGTCTATTCGAAAGACAATTATAGAGAAAAAGCAGGCGCTGTGTCACACGGACAGATCATTTACAGCGATCTCGACCTGATCGACCGTGATCTCTGCTAGCGGCCTGTCGTCAATCACCTTCATATTATCTATCAGTGGCCTAAAGAACGTTGGCGAGCCGATCTCTGAGAGCAAGACTATCCCTGTCCCGGCGATGGACCCGAGATGCATCGGGCCGGTGTCGCCGACGACTAGGACAGTTAGAAATGACAGCATCGCGAGAAAATCACTTAGCGGCATTTCATCAACCACGATCGCCGCACCGCCAAATACCTCGTCGAGCCCGTCACGCATATCGCGTTCCTCAGGGCCGAGGAATATGAGCACCTGCTTACCGGGGTCCTTTGAGATACGCCGGGCAACCTCGACAAAATTGTCGACGCTCCAACGCCTCGTCGGATGTCCCGCCCCGAGAAACAGCCCGATCAGTGTCTTGTTTTCAATACCGCGTTCTTCCAAAAATGACCTTGCTATTTCGACACTTTCGACGGGAGGCGTTATTGTGACCGTGCGATCTAAATTGTAAAGTCCTAATGCCTCAAGAACCGCAAGATAGCGGTCAGTATGATGCATGGTTTTGTCTTCGCCGGGCGGCTTGACCGGAAAATTTGAAAGCCGGTCTATCGAACGTCGATCACGGTTTGCGAATAATCGATGCCTGGCTCCGGAGAGAAACCCGAGCAAGTTCGTCTCATACAAACTGTTGAGATCGATGACGAGATCAAACTTTCGGCGACGGACATCTTTGACGATCCGCCCCATCTCAGAGATCGACTCAAACTTGTTACCGTCACGCAATTTCACGCGATCAACCGCGATCTGATCATCAGCGAACTGCCCAAGTCGAATGATCTCCGCGGTAGATGTGCCGGACATGACCGTTATTTTGGCGTCCGCAAAATGAACACGGATCGCTCTGAGTGCGGGCAATCCGAGCACGACGTCGCCCAACTGGCCGAAGTGGATGACGAGAATATTTTTGTATTTAGGATGAGCTTGAGCCAAGCCGATATTTTACAACATTCTCAGGTCAGAGCCCGTCATCTCGTCGGGCTTTTTGATACCAAGAACGCTCAATATCGTCGGAGCGATATCTGACAGTGAGCCGTCTTCGCGGAGGCGAGTGCCGTTGGAAGTTGAGTCGAGATAATGGAACGGTACGGGATTGGCAGTTGCGGTAACGCTCGTTTCACCGCTGTCGAGGTCGATCATTTCTTCGCAATTGCCGTGGGTCGAGGTGATCATTACAACGCCACCGGCTTGCTGAACACTTTCGCAAATACCCCCGATACAGGTGTCGATATACTGGATCGCGGCGACCGTTTTATTGACATCACCGGTCTCGGCCATCATCTCCGCGGCCGGAATATTTGCGATAAAAACTCCGTTTGGCGAGATCTCAAGGCTGCTGAGGAGCCGATCAGTGATCTTAAAACTCTGGCTTTCGGGCTGGTCTGCGGATCTGTTTGCGGAAATCAGTATCTGCTCGTCGAAATAAGCTTGCAGGTCAGCACCGCCGTCAAAAAAATGGGTCAGATGCGGAAATCGCGAGCTTTCCGTGATCTTAAAACTTGGTATTTGCAGAGACGACAAAACCTCGGCAAGTGTTCCCTTTTCCGGCTCCTGACGAAACGCGGCCGGCAGGTTGAACGCACGGTCGTATTCGGTCAGGCACACCGTATCGAGAATCGGTTTGGCCGAAACCGATTCGTCGGGTATGCATAACGCCCGTACGAGCTGCCGCATTGTGTCGGCTCGATGATTAAAAAATACGACGAGATCGCCGTTGCAAACCTTAGCGACGGGTACGTCAGGCGACTTTTCAATAATGATCGGCGAGATAAATTCGTCCGAGATACCGCGTAAAAATGAGTTCCGAACCGCATTGACCGCATCATTTGTTCTTTCGCCCTCGGCGTGTACGAGCATCGTAAATGCACGGGCAGTTCGTTCCCAACGCTCGGCACTGTCCATAGCAAAAAAGCGTCCACAGAGCGTAGCTATCTCGCCGATGCCGATGTCTTCGAGTTTTATCTCAAGCGCCTCGACATAGATGTCCGCTGTTCGCGGAGCAACATCGAGCCCGTCAAGAATGCAGTGGATATAAACCTTTGTCAGGCCATACGATTTGGCAAGACGGAGCAATGCGAAAAGATTCTCGGTCGACGAATGAACGCCGCCGTCGCTCAATAGCCCGATCAAATGGATCGCCGCTCCGGTTTCCTTTGCCTTAGTAAAGGCGCGATTGAGTACCGCGTTTTCCTTAAAATCGTCCGACGCAATGGCGTCGCTTATCCGCGAAGTCTCAGTCTGAGCCGGCCGCCCTGTGCCGATATTGAGATGCCCGACCTCGGCACTTCCCGGTTGGTCGTCAGCCTGTCCGACCGCCGTTCCGGCGGCGGCAAGCGTTGTCATTGGAAAGCGTTCACAGATCTTGTCGTAGTTTGGCGTGTGGGCGATCGCGATCGCGTTACCCTCGGTCCGAGGTGCAAAACCCCAGCCATCGAGGATGACGAGTGCGACCGGACGCCGATTTATTGCGATTGTTGAATTCATTTAGGGACTTGTCGAAAGAAAAGCCTTTTACGATTATAAACGAAACGGCAGTGAGGCGTGCAACAATTTCTAGTACGCGTCCGGAGCTGGTTTTTCCATCCAGCGGTCTGGGTGTTTCAACTCGGTAAACCCGTACTGCTCATAGAGCCCGTGAGCATCACGCGTCGCCAATATCCAACGCCGCAGCCGCTGCAGATCGGGCTGTTCGACGATCACCTTCATCAGCCACTTGCTCAGTCCTTTCCCTCGATGCTCTTCGATAATATAGACATCGCCGATGTAGGCAAAGGTCGCTCTGTCGGTAACTACTCGGGCAAATCCGACCTGCTCGCGGCCTTTGAACACGCCAAAGCAGTCCGAATTTTCGATCGCGGTCAGTGTCTGCTCGAGCGGACGGCTCGCTGCCCAATATGACTCCTGAGAGAGAAATTTGTGGATCGCAGCGATGTCGAGCCGCTTTTTGTCCGTATCGATCTCGTATAGGCCTTTTCGTGGTTTCTGTTTCATCTCAAACACCCAAAACGCGACGAGCACGGCTGCGAAATCCGGCTGTGGCGACCTGAGGATATTTTGCCGCAACAAGCCGCAGTTCGTCGAGCAATTCTGGCGAATCCTTTGCCAAATTTGCCGCGACAGTCAAAGAAAAACACCGAACCGCGACGGTTTCCGACGGGTCATCTAATAGGCTGTAGCAGACGTCAAAAACTCGTCCTGCATATCGCTCAGGGATCTCGACAAACTGAAGCAGCCTGACAACATTGCGACGGACAGCATTATGGACGTCGTCACGTACAAGCTGCTTTAAAAGCTTCGCAAAATATGGCTTGACCAGCTCAGGATGTTTCTCAATGCAGTTGCTCAGCGGCCATCCTGCTCGCTGCGTGATGCGATAGGCATCACCCAGAAACAGTCGCATCAACTCCGCAAACCTTTCCGGATCGTCGCCCACCCAATCGGTGATCTTTTTCGTCTGCCGCTTAGAATGCTCGGCAAGGATCTCGTCGCGAAGGTTCATCACCCGATCTGATAAAACGCCTTGCGGCCGGGATACTTTGCAGACTCGCCGAGATCCTCTTCGATACGCAGCAGTTGATTATATTTAGCGATACGGTCGCTACGGCAGAGGCTGCCTGTTTTGATCTGGCCGGCATTTGTGGCAACGGCTAGGTCGGCGATAAAGCTGTCCTCGGTTTCGCCGGAGCGGTGCGAAATAACGGCAGTCATGTTGTTCGTGCGTGCAAGCTCAATGGCATCAAGCGTTTCCGTAAGCGTCCCGATCTGATTGACCTTGATCAGGATCGAGTTTGCCGCTCCTGTCTCGATGCCCTTTTGTAGAAATTTGACGTTGGTCACAAACAGGTCGTCGCCAACGAGTTGAACCTTGTCACCGACCTTTCCGGTCAGGTTGATCCAACCGTCCCAATCGTTTTCAGCCATGCCGTCCTCGATCGAGATGATCGGGTATTTGCCGCACCAATCGGCCCAGTACGAAGCCATTTCTTCGGACGAAAGCTCGCGATTGTCGCTCTTTTTGAAGATATATTTGCCGTCCTTAAAAAACTCGCTCGATGCGGGGTCAAGCGCGATCATCACATCGTCACCGGCCTTGTAACCGGCGATGTCGATGGCTTCGAGAATGGTCTCGACGGCTTCGTCGTTGGATTTTAGATTAGGTGCAAAACCGCCTTCGTCACCGACGCTGGTCGAATAACCGCGTGATTTGAGTACATTTTTGAGATTGTGAAATATCTCAGCACCGCATCGCAACGCCTCGGTAAAGCTCTCAGCCCCGACCGGCATCACCATAAACTCTTGAAAATCCACGTTGTTGTCAGCATGAGCACCGCCGTTGAGGATGTTCATCATCGGCACGGGTAGCGTTTTGGCGTTTGTCCCGCCGATGTAGCGGTAAAGCGGCATTTCCTGAAACGCGGCGGCGGCACGGGCATTTGCAAGCGAAACGGCGAGCAGGGCGTTGGCCCCAAGTTTTGATTTCGTCTCGGTGCCGTCCAGATCGATCATCGTCTGATCGATAAGCGTCTGGTCGAGGCAATCGAGTCCCTCAAGCTCGCGGCTGATGACGTCGTTGACGTTGTTAACAGCGGTGAGGACGCCTTTGCCGAGATAACGCGATTTATCGCCGTCACGCAGTTCGACCGCCTCATTTTCGCCGGTCGATGCACCACTCGGCACTGCCGCGCGCCCCTGCGTTCCGTCCTCTAAAATAACCTCGGCCTCGATCGTCGGATTGCCCCTCGAATCCATGATCTCGCGTGCCCAAACTTGTTCAATATAGCTCATCGATGCTCCTCACTCTATTTTGTAAAACTGTAAATTGTATCCAAACTGGCAACAAAAACGCTCCCCTTGCTCTGTGTCATAACGCCGCTGGCATAGCCCGTATCGAGTTTGGCGACCTCGCCCCCGCTCTTCGGCACTCTGCAAAGCACATCGGCGGAAAGGCCATCTTCGTCAAAAAAGTAGATATTTTGATCGTCAATGACGAACTGCTTTAACGAAAACGTCTTAGCGATCGTCTGCGGCTCACCGCCGGCCTTTGATATTTTTCGTAACGCCCAACGCGATTCGCCCGCTCCGCGAAAGCCATAATACAGATCACCGCCATCCTGCTCAAGCTTATCAATTCCCTCTTTGTCGCTCGCCTGCAAAACAACTTGCGGGGTGCCGCCGGTTTTTGCTTGTTTCATTATGCTTGACGGCGTTGTCCAATAGACAAATTTATCATCGACGACAATATTGCCCGGAGCCATTTGCTGGTCGACAAAAACCTCAGCCTTTCCGCCCGATTTTGGTGAAGAATAGATCGGGCTGGGTTTGATCGGCGTCGCCGACGAATAATAACCATGGTTTGCCCAATAAACGCGGTCGCTGTCGAGAGCCATATCTAGCCCGATGCCGACAAATTCGGTAGCAACAGCCTCACGTTTTCCGTTATCTTTCGCAATGCGGGCGATCTCGCCGCCGGAATTCCAATAGACGTATTTTTCGTCCTGAGCAATGCCGCCCTGCTCGGCCTGAGGGTATTTTTCGCCGTTGTCGAGCATCGTAACGGCTGCGCCATCAAGCGGAACTTTTCTTAGGCCATTGGTTCCCGCATTTGCGTCAGCGACCGTGCCGCCAATAGTGGTGTAGGCAAACTTGTCGTCAACGACAACGCCCGACACGTGCGACAGACCCTGTTCCTTACCCGCGATCTTTTTTAACTTGGTCCATTCGGGCTTTGGCCCGTTTTGCGTGCCGCCGCAGCCAAGAGCGGCGACGAATAGTATTGCTCCCGTCAGCAAAAGGCCCGTTGAACTATTCTTGAGATTCATCATCTTTCCCTGAGCATTACGAAACGCCCTTTTCCAACTTGATCTGCTTTATCCGATGTTTATCAACCTTTTCGACCTTGAAAACGTGGCCATTAAAAGGCACGGTCTGCCCTTCTTCGAGTATCTGCCCCGCCTCTGCCATCAAAAATCCGGCAATCGTCGTATAGCCTTCAGAAACAGGCAGGGTCATCTCAAGTCGGCGGTTTAGGTCACGCACCGCAAGACCGCCATCGAGCAAATAACTGCCATCGGCTTGCTCATCGATCTGCTCATCAACTTCAATATCGTGTTCGTCAGAGATGTCGCCGACGATCTCTTCGAGTAGGTCCTCGAGCGTGATGATGCCCTCAATGCCGCCGTGCTCATCTACGACAAAGCCAAAATGAAATTTTTCGTTCTGCATCTGCCTGAGTACGTCTTCGAGGTGGGCGGTATCGACAACGTAATTGGGCTTATGTATAACATCGACGATCTTAAAACTTTTTTGCTTTTTGGTGTATGCGACCAGATCTTTCGTATGAACAAACCCCGCGATGTCATCGAGCGAACCGCGATAAACGGGCAAACGCGAATAACCATGCTGCTGAAACGCCTCGACGATCTCGTCAAAACTACAGCTTTCCGGCACCGCGACGATCTCTGTTCGCGGTATCATCGCTTCTTTTACAGTCGTTTCCGAAAATTCAAACACGCGGTTGATCAGGCGTTGTTCTTCTTCGTTCAAATGGCCGCTTTCCTGCGACAGCTTAATAAGCCCCCGGATCTCGTCTTCGCTGTAGCTCGAACCATGCTCACCGGATGCCTGCAACCCAAAAAGCCGCACCGTTCGCGTTCCCGTCCAATCAAGCATGCGGATCGGATAACTGAAAACGTTATAAAACAACCGTAGTGGGGCCGCGACTAGAAATGAAACGCGTTCTGACAATTCGAGTGCGGCGGTTTTTGGTGCCAATTCGCCAAATACAATATGCAGAAAAGTGATAAGTGAAAAAGCTATCGTAAATGAGATCGTGTGCAAGATCGGTCCCGCTGACAAAAATGATGCTCCCGTCACCTCTCCCAAATACGAGAGCCCGGGTTCTATGAGGGCAGCAACGACAGGTTCACCGACCCAACCGAGGCCAAGCGAAGACAAGGTAATGCCGAGTTGCGTCGCCGAGATGTAGCCGCTTAGATTGTTGAGCATCAGCAACAATTTTTTGGCCGCAGCATCGCCCTCGGCGGCGAGCGCCTCAATGCGCGATTTACGAACCGCGACTAGCGCAAATTCGCTTGCGACAAAAAAACCATTGGCGAGCACAAGGAAAACAACCAATAAAATTTTGGCAAGCGTAAACAGTAGAGTTGGCACTTCGGGTGCGGTCTCGATGTCGGCGGCAAAAAGTAGAAGCAAACTGGCAGGATCGTCCATTACGGATTCGAAAAATTGGTCTATCGGGCCAACTTATGACGGCCCTCGATCGATCTCCTTAAAAGCATTTTTGCCCCAAATAGGCGGGCGAATGTTGAAAATTATAGCATATAACTTGTTGACGGAAACGCGGGTCAGATCAACGAATCCCCCCGACTGGCGTCCAGCATTTCCTGAATCAGCATCCGGCATGAGCCGCAACCGTCGCCGGCGTTACAAATTGCAGCAACCTCGTCCGTTGTTCTTAACGATCTTTCGCTGATATGCGAGGCGATCGTTTCTTCTAAAACACCAAAGCAGGTACAGACAAGAGCCTTTTCCCCTTCGAATTCCTCGATCTGCTTTGCCCTAAGGTCCGCAAAGGTCGAACGCAAAGCCTCGATACAGACATCCGCGCATTGTCGGCGTTCGGCTGGATAAGGTTCGAGTGCGTCCTCTACCGCACTAAACACTCCGTCATGATCGAGGCTGTGGAGATCGCTCAGCCGGGTTCCCGTTATTTTTCCCGCCAAAACGTCTGCGGCGGCGATCATATATCCGCAACCATTACTGTTAAACGCCGCTGCCTCTATCGATTTGCCGTCGTCGCCCAACTTTACCGAAAATTCGGCTGAACACCCGCACAGAAAACTCGCCGACCTTCCGCACGCACGTGCGTTTTCGATCGCTCCGGCATTTTGGGACCGATTCAGCCGTATTTGGATCGCTGCGGGATAATATGACATTAAGGTAAAAGTAAAAATTAAAAAGGTAAAAGTAAAGGCGGATTTAATTCTAGTTGTGTAAAATAGCGTTGTGAAACTGTTCTATTTTTGCCTTTTTACTTTTGCCTTTTTATTTACCACCGGCTGCCGTCCCGCTGCTGCCCCGGTAACCGTTTCTAACAGGCCCGTATCGATCAACGACCGTCCGACGACCAACGTCCCAATGCCGCCATCAAAACCGATGAGCGAAATGAGCTGGACCACGGCTGATGATAAGGTGCAAAAACTAGGTGATCTCAAAGGGAAGGCAGTTATTCTTGATTTTTGGGCGACCTATTGTCCGCCCTGCATCGAGGAGATCCCGCATCTAAATTCGCTGCTGGCAAAGCACGGAGCTGAGAATTTGGTGATCGTCGGACTAAATGTCGGCGGTGCGGAAGACCTGCCGAAGATACCCGCCTTTACCGCAAAAACCAAGCTCGATTACCCCATCGCCTTTCCCGAAAATGAGTTGAGCCGTTTTATCTTCTCCGACCGGGACGACATACCGCAAACCCTCATCATCGGGCGTAACGGCACGATAATTAAGAAGATCATCGGGTTTAATGCGGCCATTCAGAAAGAACTTGACGCCGCCGTCGAAGAGGCTCTAAAGGCGAATTAACCCGCTATCGTATGAGAGACATTCCCGTCGGCAACGGCAATCTGCTTGTAAATTTCGACGACAAATATCAGATCCGAGACATATATTTCCCGCACGTCGGCCAGGAAAACCATACCGAAGGATTCCCGTTTCGTTTTGGCGTTTGGATAGATGGAGTATTTTCGTGGATCTTCGAAGATGAGTGGGAACGCGATCTGCATTATTTGCCCGGAACACTCGTAACAAACGTCACATTAACCAGCGAAAAGCTAGCTATTAAGATCGTATGCAGCGACACCGTTGCGGGCCGCGAGAACATCTATCTCCGCCGGATAAAAGTTAGCGATTTGAGCGGCAAATCGCGTGAGGTGCGAATCTTTTTACACCAAGACTTTCGAATCTATGAAAACAAGGTTGGCGACACCGCCTTTTTCGATCCTGATAACGGCTCGATAATTCATTACAAAAAGCGCCGGTATTTTCTTATAAACACTCAGCCTGCGTTCGATGCATATGCTACCGGACGAAAAGCATTTCGCAATAACGAGGGCACGTGGCGTGACGCCGAGGACGGCGAACTGGCGAACGGGCCGATAACCGAAGGGTCGGTCGATTCGACGATCGGTGTTTATTTCACGCTCGATGCAAACGCTTCGCACGAATCCTACTATTGGATAGCCGCCGGAGCATCTCATGCCGAGGTTGATAAGCTAAATAGCCACGCGCTGGAACGCGGCCCTGAAAAGTATTTTGGCGAAACGGAAACGTACTGGCGAGAATGGGTCAATAAGAATGATACTGATTTCGGTGATCTGCCTGACGACCTTATCCGTTTCTATAAACGCAGTCTGTTGATGATCCGAACGCAGATCGATCACGGCGGAGCGATCATCGCGGCTAATGATTCGGATGTTTCGGAGCGGGCGACTGACAATTACAGCTATTCATGGATGCGTGACGGCTCTTTCGTCGCAAACGCTCTCGATTGTGCCGGTTATCCTGAGATCAGCCGTAAATATTTCAACTTTTGCGAGCGGTGTATGCACCCGAACGGTTACTTTTTTCAAAAATACAATGCCGATGGCACGCTCGGCTCAAGCTGGCACCCGCGTTGGGATAATCATCGTAAAGTTCCGATGGTGCCGATACAAGAGGACGAAACGGCTCTCGTTTTGTGGGCATTGTGGCGTCATTTTGAAAATGATCGAGATGTTGACTTCGTTCGAAACCTATACGAATCAATGATCGTGCCGTGCTCGGATTTTATGGAGCAGTTTCGCGATGCCGAAACCAAGCTACCTGAACCAAGCTGGAACTTGTGGGAGGATCGCCTCGGTGTGCATACATTTACATGTGCGACGGTCATTGCAGGACTGCGGGCGGCGGCGAACTTTGCTGAGCTTTTTAACGACACTGACAAGGCCGCTAAATATTCCAAAGCCGCTGACGAGATCGTCGAAGCGATGAGAACGCATCTCTACAGCGCTGAGGATGGACGGTTTTTGCGTTCGCTCCAGACAAATGGCGGTGATTCCCTGACGCCGGACGCGACTGTCGATGCATCGCTGTTCGCCGTATTTTATTTTGACTGCTTACCGGCAGACGACCCAATGGTTACGGGCACAATGCAGGCTCTCAAAGACAAATTGCTCGTCACTACAGAATTTGGCGGCGTAGCACGGTTTGAGAACGACGGATATATGCGTGTTTCGGAAGACGTCACCGGCAATCCGTGGTTTATCTGCACGTTGTGGTTAGCCGAATATTACATCGCCATTGCTAAAACCGCCGACGAGCTTAAACCGGCCCTCAACATCCTCGAATGGACAGTAAAACGCGCGTTGCCATCGTGCGTTTTGGCCGAGCAGATCGATCCGCTGACCGGTGAACCCGTTTCAGTGTCGCCGCTGACGTGGTCGCACTCGACGTTTGTCGCGGCGGTTCATAGTTATCTGACCAAATTGAAAGAACTATGAAAGGATTTTTTCCACAGATAAACACAGATACACACAGATTTTAATAGACATACCTCTTTTCTTATCGGTGTTTATCTGTGTCCATCTGTGGCTAATTTCCTTTCTTGCGTTAAAATCTTAATTTATGCGAAAAGCAAAGATCCTTGCCACACTCGGCCCCGCTTCTAATTCGAGGGTAGTTATTGACGAAATGCTCGCCGCCGGTCTAAACGCCGTCCGCATCAATATGTCCCACGGCACTCAGGAAGAGCACACCGCAAGCATCAAGATCGCCCGCGAGGCAGCGGCAGCGTTAGGCCGCCCTATCGCAATTCTAGTTGACCTATCGGGGCCAAAGATCCGCACGCGTGGATTAAAGGATGGGCTGCCGGTGGTGTTGAAAGCAGGACAACAGTTTGTCATGACAAACCGCGAGGTTGTCGGCGATGACAAAGAAGTTTCGACCAACTACGCGGACCTACCATCGGTGGTCTCGGCCGGAGCAAGGATATTAGTCGACGACGGAGCCATCGAGTTGGTCGTTGAATCTGAGACGCCGACGGATATTATTTGCCGCGTTGTAATCGGCGGTGTGCTTGGCGAACGCAAAGGCATCAACCTGCCCAATACTTCGCTACCGATCCCTTCGCTGACCGAAAAAGACCATGCCGATCTCATCTGGGCGATGGAGCAAAATGTCGATTATATTGCTCTGTCTTTTGTCCGGACCGCCGCCGATTGCAAAGAGGTCAAAGATCTAATTAAAAAACTCAACAAACGAAAGCTCGGCCGTGCCTTGCTGGTTGCCAAGATCGAAAAGGCCGAGGCGATCGAAAATCTGATCGATATTCTCGCCGAGACAGACGGCGTCATGGTAGCTCGAGGAGACCTCGGCGTCGAGACGAGCGTCGAGCTAGTGCCTGTCTATCAAAAACGGATCATCGAGCTGGCGGTTGCTAAGGATAGATTTGTCATCACGGCGACACAGATGCTGCAATCCATGATCGTAAATCCTTTCCCGACACGTGCCGAGGCTTCGGACGTGGCGAATGCCGTGTGGGACGGCACGGACGCGGTGATGCTGTCCGCAGAGACCGCAAGCGGTAGTTACCCGGTCGAGGCGATCAAGACCATGGGACGTATTATCGATTCGGCCGAGACGATCAAGGCGGATCAGCTAAAAAAACCGGCCAAATTTTCACAGCCGCCTTCGCGTCGGACGAGCCAGGCACTATGTATAGCCGCCGCTTATGCCGCCAAAGAAATGCAGACGGAAAAGGTAGCTGTTTTTACCGAATCGGGTCTGATGGCTAGGCGTTTGTCTACTGTGCGGTCGGGATTGCAGACATTTGCACTCACGACTTCGTTCGACGCCTATAATCAGCTGGCTCTGATCTGGGGAGTTCATCCTTTCGTCCACGACCCGCGTAATTCGACACGAGAAATGTTAAAGATCGGCGAAAAAACGCTGATCGACGCGGGGTCTGTAATTGCAGGGGAAACATTGATTATGATGGCAGGACGCCTGTCAGGACTAGGGCTATCGAGTTCAGTGATCGTCTGGTCGATCGGAGAGAAAGTTCCTAAACGTTAAACCACCGTTCCAAATATCTTGCCAACGAGTGCGGTAGCTCCCATCGCCATCGCTCCCCAGAAGAGGACTCTGAGCGAGCCTGTAAGAATACTTGCCCCACCTGCACGAGCGGCGACGCCTCCTAACAGAGCGAGAAAGACCAATGAACTAACCGCAACGACAGGTATCATCGTCGACCCTGCCAAAAGAGCTGTCACCAGCAGCGGCAGCGATGCACCGACAGCAAAACTAACCGCCGAAAAGACAGCCGCCTGGACCGGCCGTGCGCTCATTGCCGAAGAAATGCCAAGCTCATCGCGTGCATGTGCACCGAGAGCGTCGTGGGCGGTAAGTTGCTTAGCGACCTCGAGAGCGAGGTCTTCATCCAGCCCGCGATCTACGTAGATACCTCTCAATTCCTCAAGCTCATGCTCAGGACTTAAGGCCAACTCTTTCCTTTCGCGTTCGAGATCCGCTTTCTCGGTGTCCGCCTGAGAATGAACGGAAACATATTCACCCGCAGCCATCGACATAGCTCCAGCGACCAGGCCGGCGACGCCCGCGACGAGTATCTCACTATGTTCAGCCTTTGCCGCGGCAACACCAATTATGAGGCTAGCAGTCGAAACAATGCCGTCATTTGCTCCGAGAACCGCAGCTCTAAGCCAGCCGACCCGATCTGTACGATGATGTTCGCGATGACTCATATTTTTTGTGTCATTTCCGCCATTTTTTGACGGATCGTGTCTATGGCTTTGAGCGGACGGATCATAACCTTAAATTCGATTATTTTTCCGTCTGCGTTCCATTTGATCAGGTCAACGCCGTTTATCGTTATACCGTCGATCTCCGAAACAAATTCGAGAGCTGCATCCTGCGGACCGATCACTTCGCGAGTATAACGAAACGTGCCGTTGAGCAATAGTCCTGCGGCAGCGGACAGATACATTATGGTCAAAGCCTTGCCGGACTGCGGCGTGTGGATTACGGGCGAGTGGAAAACGACTTCGTCGGCGAGAATGTCAGACAGACCGGACATGTCACGCTGTTCGACGATCTGGTGCCAAGCCGCAATTGGGATACTCGAAGTATTCATTATTCCGAACTCAACACCTGCGCAACGGTCTCTTTTTTCAGTCCACCGTTTTTCTTGATGTATTCGGCAGGCGAGATCTGTGGATCACGCCACGCGTCGAGTAACGCCGTTTGGTGAACGCATTGGATGGTGCAGGTCGGGGCACACCATTTTTCGGTGTTGTATTCGCGATGCATGTCTGAGCGGGTATACTCGAGCAAAGGTATGCCGGGAGTGCCGCGTTGCTGCGAACACCAGCTAACGATACCGCCTTCGTCAATATAGAGATACCGCGAACCGGCACGGCATTTCCAGACGTGCTCCTTGCCCTCGACGAGGTCGTCCTGAAACCAGTTCCAACGGGCGTAGCTGCGGGCACCTTTTTCCTTGATCTCTTTGTAAACTTCCTTTTCGCGGGGCGTCAGCCCCTTATTCAGGCCGTCGCCGTCGTGGATGACACCGACCGTCGATGAAAATCCAAGCTCACGGGCACGGTTTGCGATGATCAGCGCTTCCTCGGGGTTTGCAACACCGCCGCCGACGACCGAGTTAATGTTTACCTTAAATTTCGCGTGATCCCGCAGATTGACGAGCTTGGCGTCGAGAACCTTGAGGCTCTTTTTCGACACATCGTCGGGCGTTACGTTGTCGATCGATATCTGTAGATAATCGAGACCGGCTTCGTTCAGCTTTTTGATCTTATCGACCTGAAAATAATAGCCGTTTGAGATCAGCCCCGCGATCATGCCGTGATGGCGAATGCGGGCGATGATCTCAAAGATCTCGGGGTGCATCATCGGTTCACCGCCGGAAATGGTGACGACCGACGTGCCAAATTCGGCAAGCTTATCGATACGTTCGAGCATAACGTCGATCGGCACCGGATCGCTCGTTTTGTCGTATTCGTTGCAGTATGTACACGCCAGATTGCACCGCCGCATAGGCACGATGTGCACGAGAACGGGGTGCTTGGTCGAGGCAAAAGCCTTGATGGTATGCTTAACACCGCGTGTAAATCTGCTAAAACTGCTTGCCTTTGGCATAAGAGAATATTATATCGTGTCAGAACCGCTAGTGGTAGTCGCTGATTCTTTACAAAGAATAAAGAACCCGGTCGCTATCGCTTCTGGTTCTCACCAAAAAGCCCCGGCTCGAATAGATCAGCCGGGGCATTTTCAATTGATAACGCAAACCTTACGCTTTAATTTTTTTGACCGAACTCGGGTAGCTGAGAGCGAAGACCTTGGTGTCGATCTTGGTATTTTTTTCCAAACCCGATAAAAGAACGGTAGTAGTATCGTTGTTCTGCTCGGTAATTTTTGCCTGCAAAGGCATTCCATTTCCATCCACCCACAGTTCAGCAAGCTTGTAACTCGTCTGGGTTTTTGGCGTCAGCTGCAAATGCCATGTTTTCGTCCCACCCGAAATACCCTCTTCGCCAATGTAAATAACATCGTAATTGGCTTTCAACTGATCCTTGGACATATTCATAAATGCCAAGGCTCCACCAACGGCCGGCGAACCTTTTGACTGCTGTACTTTTCCGTAAATCACTTGCCCTAAACGCGGGCGATATAATTCGTAATTGTCGCCGATAACAGCCATCTGTTCCTGAACAGGCTGTGTCCAATCTATCCTGACATACATCTTGCCTTTGCCGGCGATCTTTGTAATGTATTGAGTCGTGCCGACATTTGTATCGGAAACGTTAAGCTGAACATTCGTTTTGACCATTGTCACTTTGGCTTTCAAAGTCTGGAGCGACTTATTATGGTCGTCCATACGCTTTAAGATGGTGCCGAGTGGGCCTTGAGCGTTGGCGCTCGATGCGAACAGGCCAAAACAAAATACAAATAAACTTAAAATTAAGAATTTACGCATAAAAACATTAACTCCAACCGGGAAAACAATAAATTTTTTATGGATCTATTTCGCGGTATCAGTCACAGATTGGACGGTCGCGGGTGCTGATTGGTTTGCCGGTGATTTTGGTTTGTTAAACCACGACTTTGGCGTCGCGAATATAAATATCATTATCAAAATGCACAACACATCCCATTGCCACGAAGCTCTCTCATAGTTCCAATTGATCACGTTTTTCATACGGTTTGGTTCAATTAATTATGTGGCCGTCGCGCATCTGTATTGTCCGCGTGCAGACCGCCGCCGCCTCGGGATTGTGCGTGATCATGATGATCGTCTGGCCAAATTTTTCATTAAGTTCCTTGAACATTTCCAGCACGATCTGTGAATTTTCCGAGTCGAGATTACCCGTCGGTTCATCCGCAAGGATGATCGCCGGGCCGTTGACGATCGCACGCGCCAGAGCAACACGCTGCTGTTCGCCGCCGGACAGTTCGAGCGGCTTATGATGCATTTTATCCTCAAGTTTAAGCAGTCTCAAGACCTCACGACGATTATCGGAATTTTTACCACTCTGGCCGGTATGGATCTTTTCGGCCAATTTCAGGTTTCCCTCGGCCGATAATGTTGGAAAAAGGTTGAACCGCTGAAACACAAAGCCGATCTTGCGCCGACGGATATCAGTCCGACGTGCGTCGGAGACCTTGGCGAGATCCTCACCGTCGATCAGGATGCTGCCGCTCGTCGGCGAAAGCAATCCGCCGAGCAAATGCAGCAATGTCGATTTGCCGCAGCCGGACGGGCCCATGATGGCGATAAATTCGCCCTCAGCGACATCGAACGACAGCCCTCGCAAAACCTGAACATCGAGCTTTCCGACTTTGTATGACTTTTTAAGATCTATGGTGCTTAGGATCGGTTTCATCTTCGGGGTGCGTTAGTTTTTTGTGATCGGGGCCTTGTTATCGAAAAGCGGTTGTTCAACGGTCGCTTCGAGCAACCGTTTGTCGAGATCGACCTCTTCTAAATTCCACGAATTTTGCAGTACGAACGCGGCGTCAGGAAAAGTCGTGCCGATCGTAACAGCCTCAGGCGTCTGGTACGTCAATTTCATCGAGTAACGTTCTTTTGGCCTTGTTACCTGGACCTCGAGCGGCAGGTTTGGAAAGTTTCCTGTGCTCGTGAGACTACCTTCTTTGCCATAAACGATATCAGATTCGATCTCGCCTTTGGCGTCGAATATCTGTTGCTTAGCCAGCCTGATGCCGCCTACGCGGTCAAACCAAAATCGGCGCATTATCTTTAACATCCCGTCGGGCTGCTTTGAAAATTCGTCAAGCAAATAATAGCCGCGGGTCACATTTCGGATCGGTGATTTTTTATCAACGCTCAAGTCCTCTTCCTGTTGAAAGATCGTGCTCATCGTGTAGACATTTGCTTGGTCAGTGGGTCGCACAAGCATTGCGTCTGTAAAATGCTGGGGCCGCAGGTTGGCAAATGCATTAACGCTTTCGTTTGTCTTTTTGGCGTTCTCAAGCTCTGCAGTGCTAAGCTGCTTTTGCAGTTTTGAGTAATCGGCACTGTTGGTTCCCTTGAGAAATTTTTTATATTTACCGGTACCACCGTCCTGCAGGATGGCGACGCGAAACTGTACTCCGTCAGACGTCATTTGAGCTACGTCCGAATGAATGATCGGGACCTGAACCTTGAGCAATATCTTACCGGGACGCTGAACGACAACTTCGCCATCAGCCTGACGATAGACCTCTTTGCTGCCAAATTCGGCAAATGAATTGTCCTCAAATTTTAGATCCATCTTTGCCCGCATCGAATTTACACGCGAAAAACGGTCGATCTCTTTGAGCAACTCGGGCTGCGTAGCAATTTCGGTCTTTAATAGGCGTGCGGTCGCGCGGTCCTGCTTGACCTTGATACAGCCTGCAAACAGCACGATGAACGAGATCAATGTGGTCAGCAAAACCCGATGTGATGGATTAATAAAACGTATCATTCGTTTCCGATGGTCAGGACGTGTGCGGCGTTGCTACTAATCGCCTATCGACGTGTCAAACGCAAGATAATAGCACGTCAAAACGCCATTTGCCACCAATGAAAAGACGCGGGAACGAGATATAAATTTCTCCCGCTCCCGCGTTCAATCTAACAAAAACTACAATTTAGCCCGAAAAAGTTCCGGAACCACGTGTAAGGTAATCCTGCATCGTGTACGCAAACATGATCGCCAGCCAGAAAAAGCTGCCGACGGCCGCCAGCCAGATCAGCCTCTTGCTCCAATAGACGTGCATGAAGAAAAGCATCACGAACGTCATCTTTGTAAATGCGATCAACAACGCGACGAGTGTATTCGCCCCTGGAAAAAAGCGATCCATGTCGACCGTCGCCGCATAATATGTGGCGATCGTGCCGACAACGAGTATCATAAATATCCCAATATACTTGGGAATATTCATATGTTCATGGTCGTGTTCGTTATGTGTATCTGCCATTATCAGCCTCTAATGAAGAAAGTGTCTGCCCAGCAAATATAACAGCGGGAAAAGGAATATCCAGACGATATCAACAAAGTGCCAATACAGCCCCGACATCTCGACCGGCATATAATATTCGGACGTGTAATGACCACGAAACGCCGTCCACAACAGCCATAGCATTAAAGCCAAACCGACGATCATGTGCAGGGCGTGCAGGCCCGTCATTACAAAATAAAGGAAAAAGAATATCCGCACCTTGTCGCGAAACTTATCCGGATCGATCTTTGCAGCTCCCGTTTCGTCCTTGACAAAATATCCGATTTTTTCGGACTCGGTAAGATAATTCTTGTCCTGGGCGAGCTTTACGAGCGAGCAATCCGTCCACTGAAAATCACCTCGAGGATTTGGATGCTCAACCGCAGGTGCGTTGTGATCGACTTCCCAGCACGGCTTTTCGTGGCCGGTTTCATGAGCCGCTTTGTCATCCTTGATCTTTTTATTTAATCCGGCGACAGGAATAAGCCCGTGATTATATTTATCGGTATATTCGATCGCCTTGACCCCGAGAAATGTCGCACCAAAGAACATCGTCAGCACGATCATGATGACCTGCATCCATCGGTTGCTCTTTTGCGCGTAATAAACGGTAAGAGCCATCGTCAGAGAGCTGACGATCAGCACTAGCGTATTCAGCCCGCCCCAAAACGCGTCGAGGTGATTAGAGCCGGCGGCAAATGCCATCGGATATTTAGAACGAAATACGAGATAGGCCGTAAACAGCCCGCCGAAAAACAGGATCTCCTGAACGAGGAACATCCACATCCCGATCGAGACGCTCTCTTCCTGTTGGCCCATGTCTTCGAACTGGTGCTGCAAGCCCGGCTCGTGATAAACAAACTTATCTGATGTTTCGTGTGTCGACATTTGTGTTAATTAGGACCGTTTATGCAACGCCAGCCGCATCGCGACGCTTTGCTCCCTCTAGATCCAATCCGCTCTCTTCGCCAAATTCGTATGCCTCCCAAGTAACAACAGGCATGACGTCAAAATTTTCAGTTGGCGGCGGTGAACTGGTACGCCATTCTAATCCGGGATGCATCCACGGATTATCGCCGGCTTTCTTACCGAAGATCAGCGAGTGCGTCAGATAAATTGCCGGCATGATCAGACCTATGCCGAGCACCGAAGCCCCGGCGGTCGAAAAGATATTAAGTACCTGCAACTCCTCAGGATATGCGGCGTATCGTCGCGGCATGCCCTGATAGCCTAATATGAACTGTGGAAAGAAGGTCAGGTTAAAGCCCACAAAAACTAGCATCGCCGAGATCTTGCCCCAAAATTCCGAATACATCCGGCCCGTCATTTTCGGCCACCAGTAATGGATACCGCCTAGATAGGCGATCACCTGTCCGCCGACCATCACGTAGTGAAAGTGTGCAACGACAAAGTATGTGTCGGTCAGATGGACGGTAAGGCCGATGGCCCCTAAAAATAGTCCTGTCAATCCGCCGATGAGGAACAAACCCATAAATCCGATGGCATATAGCATCGGCGTGTCGAACGAGATCGAACCTTTGTATAAGGTCGCCGTCCAGTTAAACATCTTGATCGCAGACGGCACCGCAACGACCATCGTTAGGAATGAGAAAACCATTCCCGCGTAAATCGACTGGCCGCTAACAAACATGTGGTGACCCCAAACGAGGAAGCCAAAGACTGCGATCGCGATGCTCGAAAAAGCGATGAATTCGTAACCAAAAACTTTCTTTCTCGAAAAGTTTGAGATCAGCTCAGAAATGACACCCATTCCCGGCAAGATCATAATATAGACCGCCGGATGAGAATAGAACCAGAACATGTGCTGGAACAGGATCGGGTCGCCGCCGATCGACGGATCAAAGATCCCTACGTGCGTTGCACGCTCGATCGCGAGCAGGAGCACGGTGATCGCAACGACCGGTGTTCCGAGGATCATCACAAGACTAGTGGCGTAATGAGCCCATACAAATAAAGGCATGCGGAACCAGGTCATTCCCGGAGCACGCATCGTGTGGATCGTGACGATAAAGTTCAAGCCCGTAAGGATCGACGAAAAGCCGTTAATAAAAATGCCCAGGCCGACAAACATAACGAACGAATTCGAAAATGTCGTACTGTACGGAGTGTAGAACGTCCAACCGGTATCAACGCCGCCCTGCATTAGAGCAAACAGCGTGAGCCCACCGCCGAGCCAATAGATATAGAGACTAAGAAGATTGATACGCGGCAGAGCAAGATCTTTGGCGCCGATCATTAGGGGCAGCAGGAAGTTACCCAAAATGGCCGGTATCGACGGTATCAGGAAGAAAAAGATCATCAAGATGCCGTGCTGGGTAAACACCTTGTTATACGTCGCCGTTTCGACCAGATCGCTTGCCGGTGTCAGCAATTCCAAACGGATGGTGGCGGCATATAGCCCGCCCATCATAAAGAATACCGAAACCGAGATCAGATACATGATCGCGATGCGTTTATGATCTTTGGTCAGTAGCCACGATGCCAGCGTCGAGCCGTTGGTCAAATAATTGCCCTTTGGTGTGTCGGCGTGACCTTCTGTGATTGCAGTTTGCGCGTTCATAATCCTTAAAAACTACTTATTAGCATTCGCGGCCGGTTTTGCAACCGGCTTGTTAGCAGCCGGCGTGTTTGCATTTGCCGCCGGGGCCGCTGGCATCGCCGCGGTTGACGCAGCGGCATTGGGGCTTAACGATTTGATATACGCTACCAATGCGTTGAGCTGCTCCTCTGTCACCTGTCCCTTAAATGTCGGCATAATCGGCTGAAATCCTTCGACAACCTGTGATGACGGATTTAAGATCGAATTACGAATATATTGCTCATCAGCCTTGACCGTGGCCCCGCCGACCAATTTCACATCGTGATTATAGATCCCTTCGAGCTTGGCACCACGTTGAGCCGGGCCGCCGGCATGACATGATGCGCAGCCGAGCTTGTTGGTGAACAGGTCTTTGCCCATCTCGACCGGTGTCTGGCCTGAGACACTGCCGCTCAACCAATTGTCAAAATCACGCTGTTCCATCACATAGATCCAACCGATCATGCCCGAGTGGTTAAGTCCGCAGTATTCCGCGCAGTAGAGCTGATATTTACCAGGTTTTGTCGCCTCGAACCACATATAAGTGTAGCGTCCCGGAACAACGTCAGCTTTTGTACGAAATGCCGGTATCGAAAAATCGTGCAGCACGTCTTCAGTCGTCATTGTCAGCTTGACCTTGCGTCCAACCGGGACATGGAGTTCGTTGATCTCACGTTGGCCGGTTTGGTGCTGGGCTTTCCACATCCACTGCTTACCGACAACGTAGACCTCCATCGCGTCTTCGGGAGGCGTATATTGATTAAAATATACAAGAGCCCCACCAATAAAGATCGTCATCGATATAACGAACGGAATGATCGACCAAACGGTTTCAAGAAGCATTGAGCCATGCATTTCTTCCGGCGTCGCATATTTCTCGGTTTCACGGTATTTGAGGGCGAAGAAAAATATCGCCACCACGATAGGAATCGTGAAAGCAACGCTCACCGCGATCAGATAAAAATACAGGGCATCTACCTGCCACGCGAAAGTCGAGGCCTGATCCGGAAATAATGGTACCCACGTTGTGTTCTGCATAACTCAGTTGTCAGTTGTAAGCCGCCAGGGCGATCAACTACTACTCACCATCTACTGCTTTTCTTTTATTTCTCCGCCAAAATACAAATCCCATTACGCCCATTAGTGCGAGAGTTAGCACACCGCCCACTCGCATTACACGCAAGATCGCCAAGCCGTACTTACCCGTCGAGGGGTCGTAGTGATAGCAGTACAGCAAGAGCTGCTCGGCGGCGGTGCCGACCTTGTTCTCGTTCGACTCCATGATGCCGAATTTTATGTCTTTCGGCGAATAGTCGATACCGTACAAATACCGCGAAAGCTTACCCTCAGGCGTAGCGATCATCACGCCGGCCGCGTGAGCAAACTGGCCGCTTTTCTCGTCCCACTTGTAGCTAAATCCTGCAGCGGCGGTCGCCTTATCGATAGATTCTTGCGTTCCGGTGAGGAAATGCCAACCATTTTCTGCCCCTGCTCGTCCGTATCGTTCGACGTAAGCGGCTTTTTTGTTCTTAGCCAAGTCAGGCTTGTCGTTCTCGCGGGCGTCAAAGCTGATCGCGACGACATCAAAATCTTTTCCGGCGTCAAACGTTATTCCCTTTAAGGAACCGCTAAGTCCATTCAGCACCTGATTGCAGAGCATCGGGCATTCGTAATATACAAATGCGATGATCACAGGCCGTCCGGTGTTGAAATAGCTGCCAAGTTTTACCGTCTTGCCGTCCTCATCCTTAAATTCAACATCCATCGGCATTTGGGCTCCAAGCTTTTGCTCGATACCGATAGTTTTCAATGCTTCGGGCAGGCCATTAGGCTCGGACATCGCCGGGTCGTATGTCCTCGGGCTATAGAGCGGCGAATTGTAATGCTCGTTCTTTTGACCAAACGCGGTGAAAGTGAACAGTGAACAGTGAACAGTGAACAGTAAAAGACAAAGCGCAATTCTGATCCCGCGACCAAAGGTCTTGGTTTTCAGAGTGCTGACTTTTAACTTTTGCTTTTTCACTTTTTACTATTGCCTTCCGCTTTTAGCGGCGTTTTTCAGACGCCATCCGCCCCGCACTCGATTCTGAAATAAAGGCATGCGAACTCTTAAGTAACGCTTCGGCTTCGGCACCTGATTTTGCCTTTACATTTTGGCTAAGGAATTTTTCTTTGGCCTCGTCTATCGGCATGACGGTCACCGTACCGGTCTTTGCGTCCTTCTTGCCATGTTCCCAAAGATCGAGCCATTGTTTATACAGCTCACGATACTCCGCTTGCGGGATGCCGAGCTCCATATTGACCCAGCCTTTGTCGGACTCGACGCCAAAACCCGGCGCCCCTTGGAGTCGTGGTTCAGCCGGTAGCCGTTCCTTTTCGCTCATTGCCAATGGGTTTGTGGGGCCGGCGTTCTCTTTGCGGTAGTCCTTTAAGACGTTGAGCATCGCCCACATCAAGCCAAACGTGATAACGATCAGGAAAAAAAGCCCGACCGCGAACGAAACAATGCCCTTCAGCCCTATCTCGTTCTCTTCGTAGGCCTTATTAAGGTCTGCGACGCTGTCACTATGTTTCTTTGACGACATATCAGTTTTTACTCAGCCAAACGTTAACTAATGCCCGTGGCCGTGCTCGACGGCCTCTTCAAAATACGGATCCTTTGCCGGCACCATTGGCCGTTTGAGCAATTGACCAAAAAACCACCACAACCAGATTCCACCGATTGCGATAGGAGCAACAACGTCCATCCAGCTAATAAAGAATGCTCCCTGCTCCAGCGTGCCCGATACGCGATCTGTCGGCCCAATCAGGTAAAACATATCTACGATACGCATCACCAAAATAAACATCGCGAGCGATGCCAGCCAACGTGCTTTTCGCTTGAAATCCTGCTGGAGCAAAACTAAGAATGGAAAAGCAAAGTGGAACAGGATCAATCCGATACCGACATAACCCCAACCGCCTTTCATTCTCGCCAGATACCAGGTCGTTTCTTCGGGAAGGTTACCTGCCCAGATGATCAAGAACTGCGAAAAATTGAAATATGCCCAGACCATGGTCAATGCAAGCATAAGCTTACCGAGGTCGTGAAAATGGCGTTTTCCAAGTACGCGGTTCATCGGCGCCGTATCCGAAAGGTTCGCGAGTATCGTTACGCAAAAACAAAAACAGCTCAGTCCCCATCCCGCAACGAATAACAAGCCCCACATCGTCGAGAACCAGTGAGCATCGAGCATCATCATCCAGTCGACGACCGCAAATGTCACGGCCAATGCAAAAAAGACCATTGCCGGGCCGGAGAAACGCGAGGCTCTCTCGAGCACTAAACGCGATTCTTCAACCGTTTCCGTCTTGTCCTGCTGAACCGACCATCTATTCAGCAGATAGATCATAAAGCCGAACACGATGAAATAAATGGCCGCACGCACGATCCAAAACCACGGTGTCATATAAACCCCGCGATGGGCCATGATCGGATCGTCGGCCGGCAGATGTGTCCATTCAAAAAATGTATGCGTCCATACGCCGATCGCCAACGGTATGAACAAAAGGACGACGAGAGGAAATGTCCGCGTTGCCGCCTCAAGCGTGCGGCGAATAACAACACCCCAGGCTCCGCCGGTCAAATACTGGAGCATTAACACACCAAGCGAACCAAACGTGATGCCCGCCCAGAAAATAAAGCCGAGCAGCCACGAGCGAAGGCCCTGCTCCGGGTTCATGTATGTTCCGACGCCCCAAGCGAGCACGGCAATCCCACCCGCACCGAGAGCGAGTGTTCGCCAACGGCTGATCACGGCCGGTGCTTGATAGTCATCAAGATTTGCCATTTAGCGGTGTCCTCCGTTCGTGTTCGCGTTGGTTGTCTCAACGGGCTTTGGCGCAGCCGCGTTCGATCCAGGTTTTGTGCTCATTTTGAGACTTTCTTCCGGGTTCTGACTGACCTGCAAAGCCCGAATGTATGCAACGATCGCCCAGCGGTCGGCCGGTTGTATCTGATATGAATAACTACTCATCCGGCCCCAACCATTTGTCATCACATCGAAGAAATGGCCTACCGGTGCATTGCGTAGACGGTCGTCATGATAGGTCGGCGGTTTTGGAAAGCCGCGTCGCACGACCATACCGTCTCCGTTGCCAACCGGGCCGTGGCAGACAATGCAGTGGATGTTGTAGCGATCCTGTCCGCGATCGACCAGTTCCTTGGTAACCGGGATCGGAAATTCGTCTATGTCATTAGGAAAACTGGTCACTAACGTATTGCCGGTCGATGTAACGGTGCTCGTTACTACGGCATTGAGATCCGGATTATCGATCTTACCGGTATAGAACGCCTTATTGTCCTGAAGATGTCCTCTCGCGACAGTTCCCGCGACTTGGTCACGTGTAGACAGGCCGTCCTTGAACCAATCGCTCTTTTTATACACCTTGTAACGCGGCTGGTCCTGCATATCAAAACGCAGGCCACACCCGACCGTCAGCAGACAGTAGGCAATAAGCAAAAGGCCGTAGAGGTAGTTGCGTTTATTCTTCAACATCAAAAACCTCCTGCGGGGCTAGGCTTTCCATAAAACTTCTGGTTTCAGCGTAATCGTATTTTTCGTCCTTTGACTCGATGATAAGGAAAAACTTTTCTCGCGTGGCGAGAGCAAATCTCGGCACATTAAAGACGGGGTGATACGGAGCCGGCAGACCATTGAGAAACAACATGCCAAAAACCGCAACAAACGCCGAGAAAAGGATCGTCAGCTCATATGCCGGGGGAATAAATGCCGGCAAACTGAAATGAGGACGCCCACCAACGATGATCGGCCAATCAAATACATGAACAAAATATTGCAGGCCAATGCCGGACAACAGCCCCGTAATGCCACCGCAAAATATCAGGTACGGCAGTATGCTCCGTTTGATGCCCAGAGCTTCATCGATCTCATGCAGCGGAAACGGCGAAAAGGCGTCCGTTTTCGTATAGCCCGCATCGCGAACCTTACGCGCCGCATCGACCAGATCCGAAGGCGTATCAAACTCAGCCATTATCCCGTGAAGTTTGCTTTCCATAACTATCTAAAGTTCACTGCCTACTCGTTTGGCGGATCGGTCCGGTCGTATGTATATTCGACCTCGTTCACGTTCTCCTCAAAATCTTGTTGGTGCCCGTGAACATTAGCTTCGGGCAGCAGCGTTCTGACCTCAAATATCGAGATGATCGGCACAAATCTGACGAAAAGATATATCAGCGTAAAGAAAAATCCGATCGTGCCGATGAACATCGTCCAGTCCCAAACACGCGGACTGTACATCGCCCAGCTTGACGGCAGAAAGTCGCGATGCAGACTCGTCACAATAATAACGAATCGCTCCAGCCACATGCCGACGCTGACGATGATCGAGATGACAAATAGCCAAAATTCGCTTTCCCTAAACCGTTTGAACCACAAAAACTGGATCGAAATGCCGTTACAAAAGATCAGCAACCAGTACGACCACCAATACGGCCCTTCCCAAATGCGGTTCTTGACCATGAACAGCTCATACTGTGCTCCGCTGTACCAGCCGAAAAAGGCTTCCATTGCGTAGCCATAGACCACGATCAGGCCGGTCGCGAGCATGACCTTTGCCATATAGACAAGGTGCTGATGGGTAATAAAATCCTGCATCCGGTACCACTTTCGCAGAGGGATACAAAGAATGAGCACCATCGCAAAACCCGCAAAAACAGCTCCCGCGACAAAGTACGGCGGGAAGATCGTTGCGTGCCATCCCGGCACCTGTGAAACCGAGAAGTCGAATGAAACGATCGAGTGTACCGAAAGTACTAGCGGCGTCGAAAGCCCCGCGAGGATCAGATACGTGATCTCATAGCGGTGCCAGTGACGAGCCGATCCACGCCAGCCCCACGAAAGAGCGGCGTAAACAAACTTGAAATACTTATTCTTAGCCCGGTCACGTAGCGTGGCAAGATCGGGTATAAGGCCGACGTACCAGAACAATGCCGAAACCGTCGCGTAAGTCGAAACCGCGAAAACGTCCCAGATGAGCGGGCTGCGGAAGTTGGGCCAGATGCCCATTGTATTTGGATACGGGAAAAGCCAATATGCCGCAAGCCACGGACGGCCTGTATGCAGCAATGGAAACATCGCCGCGCAGGCAACGGCAAAGAGCGTCATAGCCTCGGCAAAACGGTTGATCGACGTTCGCCACTTTTGATTCAAAAGCAGCAAAATAGCCGAGATCAGCGTTCCGGCGTGACCGATACCGATCCACCAGACAAAGTTGATAATATCGAATGCCCAGCCGACCGGCTGGTTGTTTCCCCAGACGCCGATACCATTCGCAAGCAGCCACATTACCGAGAAGAGCAGCAGCTGAGCAACCATAAAGGCGAGCCCAAACCCGATGAACCAGTGAAAGGGCGTACGCTTTTTCAGCGTAACGTCACTGATCTTGTCGGTCACACTTGCAAACGAGTGGTCGCCCTCGAGCATTGCGGGGTGCAGTTTCTTTTGAAGTTCTTTATCGTCCTTCATAAATCTTAAAGGCTAAAATTGCTTAGTGCCCTTCGCCTCCCGCGGTTTTGGTCTCGGCTTTTGGTGCAGTCGACGCCTTTTTGACCGGCGCCTTGTAATCCGGCATTTCCTTGTTCTGATTCTTGAGCCCGGCAAGATATGTCGTGCGGGGCTGAGTGTTTAGCTCGTTGAGCAAAATGTAATTGCGATGGTCTTTCTTCGACTTGGCGATCTTGCTGTTCGGGTCCGAAATATCGCCAAATGTGATCGCTTCGGTCGGGCAGGCCGCCTGACACGCGGTCACGACTTCGCCGTCGCGGATCTTGCGGCCGTCTTTTTCGGCCTCGATACGTGCGGCAGAGATGCGTTGCGTACAATACGTACATTTTTCCATCACACCACGGCTGCGGATCGAAACCTCAGGGTTACGCATCAGCTTATACTGCGGCGTGTTCCAATCCTGATAGAGCAGGAAGTTAAAACGGCGAACCTTGTACGGGCAGTTGTTTGAACAATAACGCGTTCCGACACAGCGGTTGTAGACCATGTCGTTGAGGCCCTCAGCACTGTGGACCGTCGCATGGACCGGGCAAACCGTTTCGCAAGGTGCCTGTTCGCACTGCTGACACAGCACAGGCTGGAAATGCGGCCCCTCGGGCTTATTGACATCGTCACCACCATAATAGGCATCGATACGCAACCAATGCATTTCGCGGCTTCGCTCGACCTGCTCCTTACCGACGACAGGGATGTTGTTCTCTGATTGGCAAGCAATAACGCAAGCGTTACAGCCGACGCACGAATTGATATCGAGCGTCATGCCCCATTTATAATTTTGGTTATAGACGGCCTGATGTTGCTCGTACGGATACATCGATTTCGGGTATTCGTCGTGCTGGTGGCCAAGGGTCGGATCTTTCTCAAATTCGTCGATGTCCCAAACGCGGAGGATATCGCGGCCCTCCATATTGAAATGGATCTGAGTCGACGCGATCTGCGTCGTCTCGTTACGCTTGGCGATCTCACCAAAACCGTAATCCATTGCATCCGAACGTCTTACATCAAATGCACTATAGCCGAGTCCCGTGCCCACCTTACCGGCACGCGTGCGGCCATAGCCCATATAGATCGTCACGACGTCATCGGGCTGGCCCGGTGTGATCCACATCGGAACCGGCTTTGAGATCTCGCCGCCCTGATATTTTATTGTCACTAGATCAGACGACATATTGCCGCCGCGTGTGTTGATAAAACTCGTTCCGCGCACACCGCCGCTCTTTTCGTCTTCGTCGTTTCCGGTGTTGACACCAAGTTTCTTGGCGGTAGCGGGACTGATGAGGCCGACGTTTTCCCACGTGATCTTGTTAAGCGGATTTGGCAGTTCTTGCAGCCATCCGTTATTGACGAAACGCCCGTCATAAACACACGGGTCAGGCAGGATCGATATTTCAACATTTCCCGACGCGGCCGGTTTTGCTTCAGGCTGGCTCAAAAACGCAGTCGTAGCCGTTACCGTTTTAACAGCAGCCGCCGTGTTTGGAACGACACCATCGTGAATGGCTTTACGCCAGTTGTCTTCGAATGATTTGGGCGATGCTCCCGCCGGAACCGCAGCAGGTGCGGTGGCCTTAGGGGCATCTTTCGCGGGCGGAGTCGCAGCTTTCGGAGCTTCCTTGCCGGCCGTGGTGGCGGGTTCCGTAACCTTAGCTTCCGTTTTCGGAGCTTCCGGCTTAGTATTTTCAGCTTTCGGTTCCGTAGCCTTTGCCTCATCTTTCTTAGGCTCTTCTTTTTTCGGCTCTTCTTTAGGGACCGGAACGGCTGCGGCTGGCGTGATATTTGTACGCTGCCAATATTCTTTGACTATATCTGAATCTTTTTTGTCGAAGCCTTCCTTCATGAAAAGCTGTGCGACTTCGTGAACATTTTTGCCGTCGTAAAGCGGTGCGACCAGCGGCTGGATGATCGAAACCGTGCCGTCGAAAGCACGAGCATCGCTCCAGCTTTCGAGATAATGCTTTTCGTGCACATGCCAAAAGCAGTTCTCTGCGGTCTCGTCAAAATACTGGCCGAGATGAACAGTCATCCCCGCTTTCTTCATCCGCTCGGGCGACAGTTTAATGTCTGCCGGCGAATTATAGACTGGGTTGCCGCCAAGAATGACAAGCAGCTTAACGCGTCCGCCATCGACATCGGCGATCAACTCTTTGAACTGCTCAACCTGCGTCTTATCCGTATTAGGCGACATCGGATCTGTATAAACAACCGTCTGTCCGGCATTGCCGAGAGCGGCGTTCATCGCGTGAGCGAGAGCGTGGACGACCGGCGGCTGATTATCACCCGCCACGACTATCGATTTGCCCTTATGCTCTACCAGATCCTTTGCCATTGCGGCGATCCAGGAAGCGTTTTCTGTATATGTCGAAGTCGCACCCGCAACTCCGACGGCTTTAGCCACAGCCTTCGCGACCTCTGTCATTTGGCTCGGCTTGACCGCGATGCGGTGGTCGGCTTTGGCACCGGTCAGGCTGATGGTCGTCTCGATCGAGTAAAGACGGTTGATCTCTTTCTTTTCCTCGGAAAAAGCACGGCCCTTACCAAAATCCTTGATATAAGCGACATTAAATCCTGAGAAAAGATCGGCACTGAGCGACAAGATCCTCTCGGCCTTATCAAATTTGTATATCGTCTGGACCGGCGCTCCGAATGCCATCTTGGCACCAGCCATAGCATTGTCCGCATTGATCGGCTCGTACTGTATCCATTTAGAGTTGGGCAACTCCGTTTTGATCTTGGCGAACTGATCGATCAGCGTCGGCGATGTGACCGTTTCGGTCAGGATGCGAACACCAGCTCCGCCGTCTTTACGATTTTCCTCGATGACCGCACGAAACTCGGTCATAAACGCTTCCCAGTTTTTCGGGTTTCCGCGAAACGTCACTTCCTGAGAACGGTCGGGATCATACATCCCCAACAGCGAAGCCTGGGCTAGCACATCGGTCGCTCCGCGACTGCCAGGGTGGTCCGGATTACCCTCGATCTTTACAGGACGAAACTCATAAGCTTTTGCAAGCAAGCCTGTCGCGACGCCGCCCAACGACATCGCTGTCGCAAAATACTCTGCCTTACCAGGCAAACTGCCGTCTGTTGGCCGGACGGGGGCGACGATCTTCTCAGGCGGCTGGATCACACATCCGCTCAAACCCGCAAGGGCGAGCGATGCACCCATAACTTTTACAAAATTTCGGCGGCTCAGGCCGTTGTCCCACTCTTCGATCTCGTGCGGATATTCTTCGGCAATAAACTCTCTGAATTCGGGCGTGTCGGCGTGTTCCTCGATGCTGCGCCAATATTCCTTACCGTTCTGAGCAAGTATTTGATCGCGTATAGAGGCAAATTTGGCCACAGAGGACACAGATATCTCTGAGGCTGTTTCCCCGATCAAATTATCGTTCTGCGTGGTCTGCGGTCGTTTCATAAAGTTTTTCAACTCTTCTGTGTTCTGCTCTTACCTATGGCAGGTCGAACAGCTCGTCATCATTTCTTTGCTGCGGATCTTAAGATCGTTTTTCAACTGCTTACGTTCTTTTTCATCCAGATCGCCGTCCTGCCAAGCCATGTTAAAGATCTCTTTCTTAGGGCGGATAAACTTTTCAGGAGCTCGGTGACATGCGATGCACCATTCCATCTGCAAAGTGTTTTCCTGGAAAACAGCCGGCATGTTATCGATCTGGCCGTGGCACGTCGAACAACCTACGCCTTTAGCGACGTGGATGCTGTGGTTAAAATATGTATATTCGGGAAGGTCGTGTACGCGTTCCCATTCGATAGGCTTATTATCGCGAAAGCTTGCACGTACCGGTTCAAGATACGGACTGTCGGCCCAAAGTTGGCTGTGACAGTTCATACAGGTCTGCGTTGCCGGCATACCCGCCGTGGCAGTTGTCTCAACCGTTTGGTGGCAATAACGACAATCGATCCCATCGTCGCCGACGTGATGCTTATGGCTGAATTGCACCGGTTGCTGCTTTTCGACATAACGTCCGGTCAGATACGAGGATCTCGAGAACTGAGTGAACGCAAATCCGCCAACGCCAGCTAGAACAGCGGCCGCGACCATGCTGATCCTCGCGATGTTGTTTGCACTTTTATTAAAGAATTGCGCCATTGTTTAGTCTATTCGCTGAAGGACGACCAAGAAATTCAGACCTATCCTGCCCGTATGCTTTGCCTTCGCAAAGCGTTCGAGAAGGGATCAGATCAACCTGTCTAAATAAAAATTGCGAACCGTAAAACTGCTACTAATATTACAAGAACTTAAAAAATCCGCAAATTGCACAATATAAAAAAATATCTAAATCTGCAATTAAGAGCAATCACCGTTAAATAAGTTGCCTTAATTAAAAGAATAATATTTCTCTCGTTTTTCTAATTACTTTTCCGCAAGCAGCGCCGCACCGGTCGCTGCAGCAAATTCTCCCAGCTCGCCCTCGACAATGCTTACCGCCTCAAATGATGGAGCGAACGACAGTTCGCGGGCTCGTTCGATGATTGCGTCGAGCACTAGATTCTTAGCGTCCATGATCTCACCACCAACAACTACCTTTTCCAGGTTGAGTAGATTGATGACGCTCGCGACCGCCGTGCCGACATATGCGCCGGTGCGTTCGAGCATCATCTGGGCAAAATCATCGTCCTCGCGCGCCGCGCTGATAATATTTTCGAGCGTGATCGCTTCTTCGTCCAGCGAATTGAGCGATGAAGTGCTGTCCTGATGAAAGCGAGCCTTGGTACGCCGTACAATATTCTCAGTCGAGGCGACCTCTTCCAGCCGCATACCCTCAGAATTAATAGGAACAAAGCCAAATTCACCCGCAAATCCTGACGCGCCACGCCAGATCTCGCCGCCGAGTATAAACGCTCCGCCGACGCCTTCGCCAAGCGTCGCGTAAAAGAAATTGTTGCTGCCGCGTGCGGCCCCAAGTATAAATTCGCCGTATGCCGCCGAGTTGGCGTCGTTTTCGATCGACGCGATGAGCCCCGTTGCACTGCTGATCTCTTTTATCAGGTCAAAATTTGAATGTTCGGGAATGTGGGCAGAAAATGCAACGCGATGGGTGCCCTGATCGACTAGCCCCGGCACGGCAACACCAAGCCGGTCAAAATCACCGACGTCTTTTTTGAGACCACCGATGAGAGATTTGACCTGTTGTGCGGTTTCTTCGGCGGGATCAAACGCTATCGACCGCGTCGCAGCAAGCTGGCCATCCTTATCAACGGCAACCGCCCTAAGCTCATTTGTGCGGATCTCAACGCCGACCCTGATCATTCCGGTATTGCTCATATTAAGAAGGCCAATTTTTTAAGTAACTATCGCGATTTTAGACACTCACCTAGTTAGTGTCAAACACTAAGCCCGTCGCGTCGCAAGCCGCGTTGCCCTTGCCAGACGACGGCTAAGCCCGCCGCTGGTTCTCAGTATCGATATCGTTGCATCCGCCAAAAAGGGCATCGACGCGGTGTGACGCAGCAGGCGGCATACCCGCAGGCGGGCATCGAAAGCTATTGAATATTGACGCTGATATTCTGCTGCCAAACTATCCAAACTTTCAAGGTCGCGATCCGCCGTAAAGCTCTTGGCGATAGCGGCGGCGGCGATCCTCGCACTCTCCAGAGAAAGCAAAATACCGCTCCCCGTAAAAGGATCGATGAATGCCGCCGCATCTCCGACTGTTAACAATCCTTGAGCGGGAACCAGTTCCCCGCGTCCGTACCGCTCGATCGGCACGGCAAGCCATTCGCTCTCGATCGTGACATTTTCAAGAACGGCGGCCGCTCTTTTATTTGTACAAACCACCTCACGCATAACACGCTCGGCATCGCTTGCACATCGTTTCACATCCTGGGCATCAGCTATAAAGCAAAGATTATATAGCCCATTCTCGATGCTGTTGCATCCTCCGTAACCGCCGCGATACGCAAAAATTTCACAAGTACCCGCGGCGATCTCAGATCCGGCAAGATGGGCTTTGAATGCTACGTGTCCCGCACGTTTTTGCTGTCCGGTATCTTTTTCGAGACGACGCGCGAGTGAGCGGGTCCGACCCGTCGCATCAATAATCAAATTTGCTGTGACCGGTGTTTCGATACCCTCTTTGTCCTTTAGGCGGACGCCAATTACCCGGTCACCGTCAAAAATCAGCCCGGCGGCGGTCGTCGCTTCGCGAACCGATACGCCCACTTCTCTCGTCCGCTTGAGCAGCACATCATCCATCTCGGCTCGGCTCAGTCCTAACGCCATCGAGCCAACCTGTCCAAACCACTCGCTCTTTACCGCCACACCTTTGCCGCTACGGGAATAAAAAACTGTTTCAGCGATATCAACGCCGCCCGCGAGCTTTATATCACCGGACACTCCAAGCTCGGCAAAATGATCGAGACATTCTGGTGAAATAAATTCTCCGCAAAGTTTCTGGCGCGGAAATCGGGCCTTTTCGACAAGCACTACACTGAGTCCGGCTTTGGCCAGTCTAATTGCCGTAGCCGACCCTGCCGGGCCTCCGCCGACGACTATTACGTCATAGCCTGTGTTTGTACCGAGTGTCATGAATTCTTCCGTCCAGATAATATCAGCCGGTTAACCATTGAACGGTCGACCTTTGCGTCAGCTAAACCTGCCGCATTTGCGATTTTGACCATTTCCGCCGGGCTGAAGCTCCGCAGTATCGAGAGAGCTCCGTCTTCAAGCGTGAATCGCTGTAAGAAAACTCTGCCGAGAGCTTTGTAAAGATAATAGGCGATAGGCTGGCGATTAAGATCTATAGCGTAAATTCGCTTTCTCGCGACACGGCTCATCTCTTTTAGCAAACTAACTGCGTCATCATCGCCCAGATGATGCAGGAACAGTGAGCAAATCACGTAGTCAAAACAATCATCATCAAACGGCAGCCGCAGAGCGTCGCATTGGACGGCAATAAGTGTTTCGCTCTTGATCGTTCGCGTCGCTTCGTCGTTTAGCTCTGCCCCGACTAAAAAGGTTTTGCGTCCCGCCGTCCATTTAGCTAATTCTCGTAATAATTCGCCTGAACCTGCACCAACATCAAGCACCGAAACCGGAACGGCACCAGCGGCCTCGATATCGCGAAAAAGCGTCCCGCGCAAAGCCCGCAACTCGCCAAAGATCCGGTGGATGAACCACATCTCCCGCTGCCAGCGGCGATATTCGGCGGCCGTGTAGTCGCCCGTGTCCAATCGCTCAAGCTCGTAGCTGCGTCTGGCAAAACGTTCAAACATAGAGTTACGCGTATTTCTGCAAAACGATTGCGCTGTTCTTTGAGCCAAACCCGATGCAGTTGCAGAGTGCGGTGCTCACCTCGCCCTTTCTCGCGACATTTGGCACATAGTCGAGATCGCATTCCGGATCGGGCGTGTCCAGATTTATTGTCGGCGGGATAATGCCGGTCGTAATCACACACAGAGCGGCCGCGATACCGGCGGCACCGCTCGCCCCTTGGGGATGGCCGAGTTGTGATTTGGTGGCAGACATCGGAATTTCATAGGCGTGCTCGCCTAACGCTATCTTGACGGCTGTGGTTTCGATGCGGTCGTTCAAAACCGTCGAAGTGCCATGGAGATTTACATAATCAACTTCGGTGGCGGCAACTCCGGCGTCTTCAAGGGCGATCGACATTGCCCTGGCCGGTTCGATGCCGGAATCATCGAGCCTCACGCGGTGATACGCATCGCACGTCGAGCCATAGCCGCTGATCTCAGCGTAGATCCGCGCACCGCGTTCAAGGGCGCCATCAAGACTCTCGAGCACAAAAATGTACGAGCCTTCAGCCACCACGATACCGGATCGGCCCTTATCAAACGGACGCGATGCCCGATGCGGTTCATCGTTCCAGTCGTTGGTCAGCACGGTCATCAGATTGAAGCCTGCCAATATGCCCGGAGCCAGCGGAGCATCGACGCCGCCCGCGATCATCACGTCTTGTCTCCCGAGAGCGATGTGCTGGGCGGCGTAAAAAATGGCATCCGTCGAACTAGTGCAGCCGGTAGAAACAACATGAGAAAGCCCACGTAGCCCTAACGCCATCGAGATCTCCGACGACAATCCGCCGTGCGTCGAGGCTGGGATTATATAGACGCTGGCGTGCGTCTTAGGGCCGACGTACCAGTATTCGTAATGCTTTTCAGCAAATGCCAGCCCGCCGCCGCCGGTTCCGATCTCGACGCCGATCGTCCGGCGTTTTTCGATAGGCATGTCGGTGGTATCGATCCCCGCGTCGGCTATCGCTTCGCGGGCTGCCGCCAAAGCGAGCGGCACTGTTCGCGGGACATGCTTGCGGTCCTTGATATTTAGCTCAGCTTGCCAGTCAAAATCTTGTATCTCGCCAGCTATCTTGACGGCCGAACTGTCAGTATCAAACGACTCGATCCGCCGCACGCCGCTAGAGCCGGTCGCAAGTCCATTCCAAAACGCTTCGCGTCCTGTACCGATCGGAGTGACACATCCGAGTCCTGTAATAACGACCCGTCGTGGACGAGCAAAATTTCGCAGCATTTAGATATTCCCCTTGTTAGCCTATGTTTTTGAGCATAACATCGAAACCTCGTTAATTGACTGTATCCGCCATGAAAGTTACTCTTTTGTGTGCAGTCCGCCAGTCGGCCCGGCATAATTTCGCCTCTGTAATATGGATCATCAACTTTACGATCTAATAGCTCAGTATGGTATTTACGCAGTTTTTGCGTTGTGCACCGTCGAAGGCGATATTACCCTGCTCATTTCAGGCACCATGGCCCACGGAGGGTTGTTTGGAAATTGGGGGTTTTTCAAACTCTTGATCGCAGGTACATTGGGCGGGATCGTCGGTGATTGTGCTGGTTACGGCATCGGCCGTATTTTTCACCAAAACGCAAAAGATTATCGCTTTTATCAGGTCGCTCAGCCTCGTGTTGAGAAGATAATTGAGAAATTTGGCGGTTCGGCCATGATCATCTCAAAATATATCTACGGCATCCGCGTCGCGATGTGTGTTTTTTACGGCGTCGGGAAAATGCCCTTTTTGCGGTTTCTATGGCTCAGCTCGATAAGCTGTTTTTTATGGGTGCTGTTCCTATCAGGTATCGGATATTTCTTTAGCGGTGCAATCACATCGATGATCGGCGACTTTAAACAGGTCGGATTTGTATTGTTCTTTGTCGTGATGATCGGCATTATCGTTTTCTACGTAATAGAACGATACTGGCTGTCCGAACGCGTCGAGGCCGCAGACCCCGAGACAATTCATAAGATCGAAGAAAAACTACAGGCCGTCGAAGACATTGGAAAAATAACGCTCCACGACCTAAGCGAACGCCTCCACCTCACGCGCGAACCCAATAAGGAAGACAGCGAAAAGGTTAAAAAGAAAGACGATGAGACTTAGCTCGGGGCTGTTCACTGTTCACTAATTTATGATAATCGAATCATCCGCCCCGACACGGGTCGATCTGGCCGGCGGCACAATTGATATTCCGCCGCTGTTCCTTTTTCACGAAGGGGCCGCGACCGTTAACTTTGCGGTCTCGATGCTGGCACATTGCCGCATCGAGGTACGCGACGACGACCGTATCATTCTCGAATCGATCGATCAGAAACAGCGGTTTGAAACAACCGTCGGCGACATCGCCAGCCTCAAAAACGAACCGCGTCTCGAATTGCTGTCAAAACTTGTATATTTCTTTCGCCCGACAACCGGCTTTCATATGACTACCGAATCCGAAGCTCCCGCCGGTGCAGGGCTTGCCGGTTCATCCACCCTCAATATCGCCTGTATCGGTGCATTAAATAAATTCGTTGGCGACCGCTACGCGCCCGACCGCTTTATCCCCATCGCAGCCGCGGTCGAGTGTCAGGTCATAAAAGTCCCGACGGGTTATCAGGATTATTATTCGGCGCAGTATGGCGGAGTCGCCTGTATACATTTCAGCCCGGCGGGAATGGAACGCGAGGCTCTACACATCGATGTCGGCACGCTCGAACGACGCATCGCCGTCTGTTACACTGGCGAGCCGCGAAACTCCGGCACCAACAACTGGGAGATCACAAAACGCCACATCGACGGCGACGCGGAGCTTTTCGATCTGTTTGACGGCATCCGCGACACTTCGCTAAATATGCGGACCGCTCTCCTCGCAAATGATTGGGACGCGGTCGGCGAGATCCTTGTAAAAGCTCAACCGCAGCGAAAACAGCTCTCGCCAAACATCACAACTCCGCAGATGGATCACCTGATCGACACCGCGATCGCAAACGGAGCCATCGCCGCAAAAGTCTGCGGCGCGGGCGGAGGCGGATGTATTGCGTTTTATTGCGAAGATGGACGCCGCAGCGATGTCGAATCCGCCGTTGCCGCCCAAGAAGGTGCGCAGATCCTGGATTGGAAACTAAACACCGACGGGCTAACCGTTAACGTCGCCGCATAAGCAAATAATTTGTCACGAAAAACGCCTCCATGGTGTTTTGGTTATAGAAAAGACATTTTCTTAACCAAAATATTCTGGAGGCTTTCTATACCATGA
>JBGAUY010000002.1:60314-120605 GCA_044228425.1 Pyrinomonadaceae bacterium
ACTCTATCCCTTTTTACCGTCGGTTTGCTGACATTCATCCTTGGCGTCGGTGCAGTTTCCGCTTTGGCCAATACTGCCAAAGGCTTTTGTGACAACGACAACTGGTCAAACGGCGACAACGTCACGTTCAAAGAACTTCGCGAAATGACCGCTCCGGCGGGCGGCACGATCACCGTCGATGGCCGGCAGAACGGGGGCATCAGCGTCCGCGGCGAAAACCGCTCTGATTTGCTTATTCGTGCTTGCGTGCAAACCTGGGCAAAATCCGATGATGCTGCTAAAAGCATCGCAAGCAACATTAAGATCAACACGTCGGGCACCATCCAAGCCGAAAATTCATCCGGTGACAAAGGCTGGTCCGTTTCGTACGAGATCAGCGTGCCGCGTGCATCAAACGTCGATCTGACAGCTCATAACGGCGGCTTGTCAGTGAAAGGCGTCGATGGATCGATCAACTTTGAGACAATGAACGGCGGTGTAAATCTCGACGGCGTAGCCGGAACTGTCAAGGGCCGCACGACCAACGGCGGCATCAACGTGCGTCTTGTCGGAGCGTCCTGGAAAGGCACGGGTCTCGATGTCCAGACAACGAACGGCGGTGTTAATATCAGCGTCCCCGAAAACTTTGCCGCCCGTATCGAAGCCGGCACGACAAACGGCGGATTCACGAGCAACATTGTCGGCCTTCAGCCTGAAAAGAGCGACGACAACAAATATTACCAACGCAAGACTCGCGTCAATACCGACCTCAACGGCGGTGGCCCGCTGGTCCGCATCATGACCACCAACGGCGGCGTCCGCATCAACACGATCTCTGATAATGATTAGTTTGAAATTAACAATTATCAATTAATGAATTATTAATTAATAATTGTTGGAAACATATCGATCTGAAAAAGGCTGCTCTGAGGCAGCCTTTTTCGTTGAAGTGTTAAGCCGCTTTCCGCAGTGCGATCGCTGTTGTCAGCGAGCGGAAAATATCGCGGCCGTCGTTTGAGCCTAGTAACTCTTCGCAGGCACGCTCAGGGTGCGGCATCATGCCGAGTACGTTGCGGTTCTGATTTGATATACCGGCGATGTTAGACCTTGCGCCGTTTGGATTGGACTCGTCGGTGACCTCGCCGTGCTCATCGCAATAGCGAAAGACGATCTGGCCATTTTCTTCAAGCGAATTGTAAGTCTCATCGTCACAGGTGAAATTCCCTTCGGCGTGCGCGATCGGGATCGAGAGTACCTTGTTACTTTCAACCTCAGTCGTGAACGGCATACTGCTGTTCTCCACCTTGAGATTGACATGTTTGCAGATAAAATGCAGCCCCGCGTTACGACGCAAAGCGCCCGGCAGCAGCCCGCTCTCACATAAGATCTGAAAGCCGTTGCAGATGCCAAAAACAAACCCGCCGTCGGCAGCAAAGCGTTTGACCGATTCCATCACAGGCGAAAACCTCGCTAACGCTCCGGCACGAAGATAATCGCCGTACGAAAACCCACCCGGAATAATGATCGCGTCAAAACCGCTCAGATCAGTTTCCTTATGCCAGATAAAATCCACGGGCTGCCCGACGTGTTTTGAAACGACGTGATAAGCGTCGTGATCGCAATTAGAACCGGGGAAAACTACTACGCCAAATTTCATTGCGAGATCTCCACTCTGTAATCCTCGATTACCGGATTTGCAAGAACATCCTTGGCGATGCGTTCAACAGCATCACGGGCATCCGCTTCGGAAACCGAATCGTCGAGAGCGATCTCAAAGAACTTTCCCTGGCGGATGTCGTTGATATTTTTGTACCCGAGTGATTCGACCGAATGGTGGATAGCTTTGCCCTGCGGGTCAAGCACACTCGGTTTTAGCGTGACATAAACTAATGCTTTCATGTATTGCACCAAATATTTGACCGAAATAAATTGTAGATTAAACCCTAGTTTCTTGTATTTATCAAAGTCTTATGGTAGATTTCACGTTAATTTCGACAAGCAATCGTTTCCAATTCAAATTTATTTCAAAGGAGAACTTTAAAAGACCATGGAAAATTCTGGAAAATCCGCCCTTGGGCTAGACACAAATGTGGCCGCCGGACTCGCGTATCTACCGATTTGCGGCGTCAGCCTCATTATGAGCATCATCATTATTGTTACCGACAAAACCAATAAGCTTGCCCGTTTTTCGGCGTTTCAATCGCTGCTGTTGACGGCATTTCTCATCGTCGGATATGTCGCGGGTGTTGCGATCATCGGCGTCGGAGCAGCGGCAAATATTGGAGCTCTCGCAATTCTTGGCTTTTTGGTCTATATCGCAGCTTTCTTTATATTTTTGATCGCGATGATCATCTGTTGTATCCAGGGCTTTATGGGCAAACAGTTCAAGCTGCCGATCATCGGCGGAATGGCTGACAACTGGTCAAACTAATTGTAACTTTCAGTTAGGGTCTTTGATGCTGTTGTTAAGAACAGTGCCAAAGGCCCTTTAGAGCTTTTACGGAGAACAAATATGGATAACTCAGGAAAATCGGTCTTCGGACTGGATCAAAACGTAGCTGCCGGCCTTGCATATTTACCGATATGTCTTTGCCATCTCATCGTCAGTATCGGCATCATTGCCACTGACAAGACAAACAAACTGCCGCGTTTTCATGCGTTTCAGTCGCTGATGCTATCAGCCTCGATGATCGTGGCTTATATCGTCATGATGGTTGTCGGGGCGGTCATTATGGTTGTCGCAGGAGCAGCTGATGTGCCGGCATTGGCATTTTTGGCGATCATCGCTTATGTAATCTTTTTGCTGGTTATCCTGTTACTCGTAATTGGGCTGATCATTAGCTGTATCAAGGGTTTTCAGGGTCAGATCTTCAAGCTTCCGATCATCGGCAACTTGGCCGATAAGTGGTCAAACTAACTAAAGACGCGATCGAAAACTTTCCCGACATTGCGTAAGTAATGCTTCAGATCAAAGACGCGGGCGATCTCTTCGTGCGATAAATGCGAAGAGATGTCCGCGTCGGTTTTTATGAGCTCCTGATAATCGCCGCCTTCGTCCCACACCTTCATGGCGTTTCGCTGCGTCCACGCATACGCATCTTCACGCGTCACGCCTTTTTGCGTCAGAGCCAGCAGCAATTGCCCACTGAAAACTAACCCGCGCGTGATCTCAAGATTTTTGAGCATGTTTTCGGGATAGACGACAAGCGTGTCGAGTAATGAGGTCGTTTTAGCGAGAATGTAATCAAGCGTCGCACTCGAATCCGGCAGGACGATCCGTTCGGCGGACGAATGCGAGATATCGCGTTCGTGCCACAAGGCAACGTTCTCAAGCCCAACGATCGAATTAGCACGAACAGTGCGGGCCATTCCGCAAATACGCTCAGACAGAATCGGATTGCGTTTATGCGGCATCGCTGACGAGCCTTTCTGGCCTTTCTTAAAAGCCTCTTGAGCCTCACGAACCTCAGTTCGTTGCCAATGCCTTACCTGCAAAGCGATCTTTTCGAGCGTCGAGGCGACGATTCCTAACGTACATAGATACTCAGCATATCGGTCACGCTGAATGACCTGCGTCGAGACGTCTGCAGCTTTCAATCCCAATCTTGCGCAAACCCGTTCCTCAACATCTGGAGCCAGATGGGCAAATGCTCCGACCGCTCCGCTTATCTTACCCACGGCTATCTGTTCCTTGGCTTTTAAGAGCCGCTCGCGATTCCGCTGCGTTTCCGAAAACCATAGTGCCCAAACGAGACCGAACGATGTCGGCTCCGCGTGTATGCCATGTGTCCGGCCGATTTGCGGCGTGTCTTTGAACTCGAACGCTCGGCGTTTCAAAACCTCAAGTAAAGCATCCGTCTTTGCGAGCAGCAGATCGCATGCGTCTTTTAAGAGCAGAGCATTCGCCGTGTCCACAACGTCGCTCGAAGTCAGCCCGTAATGCACGAACCGCGATGCAGGACCAATGTTCTCTGCCAGGTTCGTCGTAAAAGCGATAACGTCATGGTCAGTCGTCTTTTCGATCTCGTTGACACGCTCGACCGTAAAGGCCGCTTTTGCCTTGATCTCGGCGAGAGCCTCAGCGGGGATCGTGCCGTCCTCAGCATGCACTTCGCACACAGCGATCTCGACATCGAGCCACTTTTGAAATTTATTATGGAGCGACCAGACGGCCCCCATCTCAGGCAGTGTGTAGCGTTCGATCATTAGATCAGTCCTTTTGAGATAAGCAATTCCGCATTCAATATCGCCGATCCCGCGGCTCCGCGAACAGTGTTGTGGCTGAGCGAAATAAATCTGTAGTCAAATACATTGTCCGGGAAAACACGCCCGACGGTTATCGTCATACCGTTGCCATTGTCGCGGTCGAGCTTTGGCTGCGGCCGCGTGGGCTCGTCCGTGACTTCGATAAAAGCGGCAGGCGATGAGTGCAGATCGAGCGACGGAAATGTTTTCATCGCGTCAACTATTTCCTCGAGCGTCGCCGTTTCTTTCAGATTTACACGAACCGAAGCCGTGTGGCCGTCGATCACATTCACACGAAAACACTGTGCCGACACAGTAAAATCGGCTTTTTCAATACCGCTTTCGGTAAATGTACCGAGTATTTTCTGTGCCTCGATCTCGACTTTCGGCTCTTCGCCGGCGATGTATGGAAAGACGTTGTCGGTGATATCCAGCGACGGAACGCCCGGATATCCGGCGCCCGATATAGCCTGCATCGTCGTCACGATCACCGATTCTACGCCAAATTTGCGATGCAAAGCGGCTAACGGCGGAGCAAAACTGATGACCGCACAATTCGGATTGGTAACTATAAATCCCGTTGTAAAGCCGCGATTTTCACGCTGCTTCGCGATCAGCCCGACGTGATCGTGATTGATCTCAGCGATCAGCAGCGGCACGTCCTCGTCCATACGATAGACCGACGAATTACTGATAACCGGATAACCCGCGCGTGCAAACGCCTCCTCAGCCTCGCGTGCAACGCTGCCCGGCAGGCTCGAAAAAACTATGTCGCAATCAAGCGGCGGTTCGATCGGCTGGACCACAATGTCGCGAACATTCGCCGGTATCTTACCCGGCAATTTCCACGCACACGCCTCAGAATAAGGTTTCCCAACCGATCGGTCCGACGCGGCCATCGCCGTGATCTCAAACTGCGGATGTTCCTCAAGCAACTGAGCAAAACGCTGCCCGACCGTGCCGGTGGCACCCAAAATACCCACTCTGTATTTTCTACTCATAAAAAGTTGAACCTGATGCCCAACCCGGACATTACGGAGCAAAATCAAACGTCAGTACGCCTTTGACCTTCACTGGCTTTCCAGACGATATTGTCGGTTCAAACACGGCCCCCATCGCCGCCTTGACCGCCGGCGACCTTAACAATGGATGTCCGGAGCGTGCCGTTGCTGCGACCACTTTGCCCTTTTCATTGACCAACACCTCGATAGTGACCGTCCCCGAGGCTCTGACAGCTTTTGCCGCGGGCGGATATTCAGGCGTTGGCAACGTTTTCGCTTTGTCGTTTAGTACACCGCCGGAAATGACTTGAACACCGTCATCTGTCGGCTCTATCAAATCGCCATTCGACCCCGACGTAGACGGCGGGGCAGTGCTCTCCGGCACAGGTGTAGGACTAGGCGTCGCAGGCGTCGAACCCAACGTGGGCACAGGAGTGGGCGTCGGATCGATCTTATTTCGGATGTTGCTGCAAAAAAAAGCCGCCGCAATGATCAACGCGATCGGTATCAATTTCATCGTCCAAGAGCCTCCTTCATCCTCTTTACCCCCTCAGCCATTTTCTCTTCGGTATTACAAAACGAAATACGTAAAAATCCCTTTGCCTCGTCGCCAAATGCAACGCCCGGAACTGTTACCACCCGATTTTGCAAGCATTTTTCAGCTACATCGATATCATCACCGAGCGAGCGAACGTCGAGCATCGTGTAAAATGCACCTTCGGGTGAGGTCGCGTGCAAGCCCATTTCCTTTTCAAACAGATCAACGAGAAACGCCCCGCGTTTTGCATAAACTTCGCGTGCATATTGTTTCGCGGCTTCGGCCTGGTCATTCCATGCGAGCAAACTAGCTTTTTGAACTATCGCAGCCGCGCAGACGGTAGTAAAACCGTGTAGCACTTGTATCGCCTGCATGATGTCCGCGTCTTTGCTTGCCGCCCAGCCTAGCCGCCAGCCGGTCATTGATAAAGATTTAGACAAACCGCTGACAATGATCGTCTTATCGTAATACTCCGACGCCGAATGCGGCCGTTCGCCAAAATACAGGTCGCTGTAGATCTCGTCCGAAATAAGCCAAATACCGGTTCCGTCTAATGCCTCGGCAATGTCCCGCAAGTTCTGTTCGGTTAGTATTTTACCGGTCGGATTGGACGGTGAGATCACGACCGCGGCTTTAGTCTTTTCGGTAATTTGAGATTTGAAATTTGAAATATCAAATTCAAAGTCGCGATCAGCCGGCATTTTGTAATATACCGGCGTACCTTGAGCGATGCGTGTACAGGCGTCATACGCCGGAAAGCTTGGGTTTGGCAGCAGCACTTCGTCGCCTTCGTCAACGACGCACATAAATGCATCGGTCATCGCCTCTTGCGACCCGCAAGTAACAACGACACCGGTTCGGGGCAGATCTAGATGTGGATACTGCTCGGCGATCTTGTCGCGAAGTGCTGGCAATCCAGGATGCGAGGTGTAGCCATTTTGCTCGTCGCGAGCCACACGAGCCGCTTCGTCACGCATAAATTGCGGCGTCGGCAGGTCGGGCTCACCAAGACCAAAATTAATGCTGTCCGGCAACGCACGCTCAAAAAACTGACGGATAAGCGTCGGCTGCAAGCCCTGCATCCGGCGGGGCAGAGTAAATTTTCCCTCACTTCGGACAGGCATCATCCCTTGTTTTCCTCGACTCCGTCTTCTTCGAGTTCTTCGCGGATCTCACCGACCTCGACGTTAAATTCGCCCTCGGCCTGCGCCAGCGGATCAGCGTTAATCACCCCCGCAAGCGACTCGATCTCGCCGATGATCTTTTGCCCAAATCCTGTAATGCTATCTTTAAGCCCATGTTTCTCGCCGTTTTCCGGTTCGTTTTGTCCCATATATTCCTCTACAACTATCTTAGCAATTTGCGGTTAGGTTAAAAACATCGCTATGGCATCAGTTGACAGCAAAGTCGATAAAACCATTATTCGGATTTGCCGAAAGCAGACGAACGCGGATCTTGTCACCCACTTTTACGTTGTATTCGCCGTTGACGATTCGACCATCGACGGGCGGACGCAGTATCCTCGCGAAAACACCGGCGGACGTGTCACCCGTGACGATCGCGTCAAAATTCTCGCCGATATGCCGCTGCATCACGCTGGCGGCGACGATCTTTCGCATTTTTCGCTCGACCTTTCGGGCACCTTTTTCCTGAATGTTTGCGTGTTCGGCGATCGAATCGAGTTCGTCCGCCGAGTACGGCGACGGAGTTTTGTCGATCACGCTTTTTACCAGTCGCTGGATCACGATGTCCGTAAATCTGCGGTTCGGGGCAGTCGAATGGGCATAATCGCGAACCGCCAAGCCAAAATGCCCGCCAGCGTCTTCGCCCTGACGTTGGACAACATATTCGCCGCTGCCAATAAGTTTGATTATCGATAGCGACAGATCAGGAAAATGGTCGGGATCGGCGGCACGGCGTTTTGCCAGAAATGCGGCGAGCGCGGGTTGATCAGGCTCGGCAGGCAGATATTCTCCAAATTCGGCAGCGATCCTGACAATGCCTTCCCAATTTTTTGGCGTTATTACAACGCGACGGAGCGACAATGCCCCGTTGTTTTCGAGAAACTCGGCCATCTCGACATTTGCCGCGACCATAAAATTCTCGATCAGTTTGCGGGCACCGTTTGGTTCAACGGAACGTATCGATTTGACCTCTCCGTTCTCAACGACAGCGGTCGATTCGATCGATTCGAATTGGAGGGCACCTTTTACGGTCCGATAAGCCTGCAATCGATCCGCCGCCTTATGTTGCAATTCGATCTGCTCCCGCAGGCCGGAAATGCCAACGACCTTTTCCGGGACATCCGCATTGCCATCAAGCCACGGCCCGATCTCTTCGTACGACAACTTTGCCCGGTTATTGACTAGCGCTCGATAAAACATCGATTCCGGCACATCGCCATTTTCTTTTATGGTCATCTCAGCGACGACAGCGTGGCGATCAACGCCCTCGTTAAGCGATGTCAGATCGGTCGAAAGTTCCTCAGGCAGCATTGGGAATATCTCGCTCTGGGTATAGACCGTAACGGTATTTTGTGCGGCGTGCATGTCTATTGGCGAATAAACGGGCACTCGCGAATCGACATCCGCGATCCCGACGAGCACTCGAATATCCCCGTTCTCAGACTGCTCCGCCCACTCTATCTGATCTAGGTCACGCGAAGAATCATTGTCTATCGACGACCACAGCAGGTCACGCATATCGCGGACACCGCCGTCACTAACGACGCTCGCCTGGATCTGTTTTATCTGTTCCCAAACCTCGTTTGAGAACTCGGGCTCAAATCCGTTTTCGATCATCGCTTGATGAGCTTTGCCGTCGAGCCAATTTCCGGAACCTTGATCGTTCATCGGAGATAATCCTCCAGCTTGGTCGACGCGTCGGTCTTGTCGTCGCGGTATTTGACGATGATCGGGCAATAGATCGACAGGCCGTTTTCCTTCCCGAAACCGCTCGAAACGGCACGCGAACCCTGCACAACGACCGCTCCCGCCGGGATCTCAAGCGGTTTGTCGCCTTCAGATTTGATTACACGGCCATTTGGCAGGTCAAATACCGGGGTCGAACGCGTCAGTATCACGCCGCTTGCGAGTACCGCACCTTCACGAACTACCGTACCCTCATAAACGCCGGTGTTCCCGCCGACGAGCACATCATCCTCGATGATGACCGTGCCGCCGCCGATAGATGCACGCGTTTACCGATCTGTGCACACGAGCCAACCAAAGCATGCGAATCGACCATCGTGCCTTCGTCCACATACGAGCCGACATTAATATACGCCGGCGGCACAACGACCACGCTCGGCGCGACATAGCTGCCGTCGCGTATCGCCGAACCGCCCATAACGATCCGTACACCGTCATCGAGCGTCATCGGCCGCAGCGGAAAAGTGTCTTTGTCAAAAAACTGCAGCGTCTCGGTCGGCTTAGACATTTCGACCATTTTGCCCATTCTAAAGCCGAGCAAAATTCCCTGCTTGACCCAAGCGTTAGCATGCCAGTTGCCGTCACCCGCTTTCTCCGCCGAGCGGATCTCACCGCGACGGAGAGCGGTCTTGAATATTTCGTAGATCTCACGGTCATCGGAAGAAAATTCCGATCTCTCAAACAGTTTTTCGATTTCACTTTGTACATTCACAAAATTCTCCCCGCTTGCCTAAACGTCGTCTCGATTTGCAATAACTGCCCTTGCGATCAATCCAATTCCGCCAGCAAATAAAATGAGCATTATCACGGTGTTAAAAAGACTCGTCGGTTGGAAATAGATCTGAAGATTCATCAGAATACCCGAGGCGATGACGATGATGCTGATCGCGATGAGGATCCAGCCGATGATCGACTTACCGTTAAAGAAAACGAACGCGATGCCGAAGATAAGCGGTACGAGCGATAGGCCAAAGGTGTTGTAACCGCCCCAGTTCCAAAAGCCGCTAGTCACGATCACACGGCTGATGAGCATATAGCCGCCGGAGACGGTCATGATGAATCCGATCACGAATTCCGCTAACCCACCCGAAGTCCCGCCCGGCCTTTTTAAGTCGTCAAATTCCATAATGTCTGTTTCGGGCTATTCCGTATCGACTTCACGTTCGGTAGATTTTCTAAATTTCCGCTTGATGATCTGATGTGCGACCGGGATAAGCATAAACGCCAAGCCGGCAAACATTGGTTTGGCGATAACGGCAATTGCGATCGCAGCAAAGCCAGCAACTGGCAATACAGACATTCGCCACGCAATATTACTTACGTCTTCTGCTTTAGCGTCGGGATCCATCAGTCCGTTGCGAAAAGCATATCGAAACTGCACGATCTCGAGAATGCCGGCCAAGGAAAACGTCAACGCGTAGACGACGAGCGGCACGAGTTCAGTAAAATACTCGCTAAAAAATGCACTCGCAAACGGCATAAATGCGATCGTCAGCAGGAAAAATACGTTTCGCCAGATCAGGCCGTAATTCCAATCGACGATCATCCCATAGACTTTGTGGTGTCCTACCCAATAAGCTCCTATCACCAGAAAGCTAAAGAAATACCCGATGAAATTTGGTATGAGTTTCGCCAACGAAATAAGAAAATCGCGTGCCGTTGCAGTTCCGTGTTCGAGATGGGGCACTTTGATCTCGATAATGAGCAGCGTGATCGCAATAGCAAAAACCGCATCGCTAAAAAATACGATCCGCTCAAACTGCAACTCGTGTTTCTGTCCCTTTTCGAACATATCTAATTCTTAGGCTGCGCGACCCGAGCCGTTTGCAGCACGACGATCTGCCAGTTTCCCTTTCGTTTTTCCCAGACGCTGGTGTACCGCATCGCCATCGGTGTTTGCTTCCCCGCGATCTCAAACACCATTTTTACTACAGCGGTAACAATTGCGGTTTGCGACTTTTCATAAAGGCGGACAGCTATATCCTCATTCGTGACCGAGACGGTTTTCATCGTTTCGGACGGCTTTAACACCTCGAGCTCCTCTTTCTTTCCCCGCGTCCCGCCGTTGAAATCGGTGATAAACAGGTCATCTGCGAAAAGTGCGTCGAGAGCCTTTTGATCACGTTCTTTGACCGCGTGCGCCCATTTGCCGATGGCCGCTCGTACATCGGTTTCGTCGCGTGACATATTTTGAGCCTGGGTCGAAAACACAACCGCCGCAAAGATCAATATGCTCAATAAAAATTTGTTCATTTACCGATGACCTCTTTCATCACGGCTTTGAGTTTGGCCCGGGCCTCAGCCGATACTGGTACGAGCGGCAGTCGCAGATTTTCTTCTAGCAGACCCATTTCCTTCATCACACATTTGCACGGTGCCGGCGATGATTCGATAAAATTCGCGTCCATCAACGGCAGTATTTTGTAGTGAATTTTGCGTGCGAAATGGAAAGAGCCGTTCAGGGCGTAATCGACCATTTTTGAGGTTTCTTTTGGTATCTCGTTCGCACAAACCGACACCAGGCCATCCGCACCGAGCACGATCAGCGGCAGCGTCGACGCATCGTCACCCGAAAAGACCTTAAAATTCTTAGGCCGTTCGGCGATTATCTGCATCACCTGCGAATAGTCGCCGGACGCCTCTTTAGTAGCGACGATATTCTCGTATTTTTCGGCAAGCCTGAGCGTCGTCGCGGCGGAGATATTTGACGAGGTTCGCGACGGAACGTTGTAGAGCATGATCGGAAACCCTTTGACCGACTTAGCGATCTCGCCAAAATGGGCAAACATCCCGTCCTGCGTCGGTTTGTTGTAATACGGAGCGACAACCAAAGCCGCGTCCGCACCGGCTTCTCTAGCCCGACGCGTAAAATCGATCGTCGCGGCTGTATTATTGCTGCCGGTCCCTGCAATAACGTGAGCCCCAAGCTTTTTGGCGACCTCGACCGCCATCTTGATGACGTGCAGCCGCTCGGCCTCGTCCATCGTGACGTTTTCGCCGGTCGTCCCGCACGGGACAAGTATCTTTACACCGCCCTTGATCTGCCGCTCGACCAGCTTTCTAAAACACGCATCATCGATCGACCCATCCTTGTTAAAAGGCGTTACCAAAGCCGTCGCACAACCTTGCATCCAGTCAATTTTCATCGTCATAACTTTTCGCCACCGATTTCACAGATTAACACAGAAAGAGAGGCGGAAACACGACCGATAGGGAGTGTGTCTTTTTGTCAGCACCGATTTACAGCAGCGAAGAATGACTCGAGTTTATTGAGGTCAAGTTTTCCCTCCGAACGAACACCCGAACAAATATCCAACCCGAATGGCCGGACGGTCTCGATAGCTTCGCGGACATTATCGGAGTTCAAACCACCCGCTAGAAAAACCGGCTTGCCGCAAGTTTCAACGATCCGTCGCGACAGCGACCAATCATGCAGCCGTCCGGTTCCGCCAAGCTCCTTTATTTCCAACGTTGGATTTCCGCTATCGAGTAATATCGCATCAACATGCTCGGCAAGCTCGGCTGCTTCATCGACAGACTGTTCGCCCACCACGTGAATGACTTGCACCAATTTGACACTTGGCAAAGCCGCGCGGATCTCGTTGTATGCACGGTCCGTCAACTCATCAACGATCTGTATCGTGTTGGTTTTTGTACGGTGATGATGAGCGATTATTCCCTGAGCGGTTTGTTGGCTGGTCAGCAAAAATGTCGCGATAGGCGGCGGAACGGTTCGGGAGATGCGATGAATTTCCTCGTCCGAGATCGGCCCCGGCCCCGACGGCATTTCACCCACAAGCCCGATAGCCGAAGCCCCGAATACGATCGCATCCGAGGCCTCTTGTTCATTGGCAATACAACAGATCTTTACACGGATCATTTAAATTCGACCATATCTTACGTCACTCAATGGGAAAGATCTTTGTTCGCGAGTCTCCGGTAAAAAAATAAACCAAACGCGATACCCGATCAACCAAAACTCGCGACTCACCATCCTTAGTAGCTGTAACCTTGAATCCGGCTAGCTTCCAGTTATCCGCCGCGATACCTCCGCCGCCTGTATGTCGGAGTTCAACTGATTTGATGTCATTCAAGCTGAGGTCATGAGATGAGGCCAGATCCATGTTTGTTAATCGGCGCGTGCTGTTATTTGGCCAGTTCGATCCCCGGTTAACGTTGAACAGTGTAATGACCCGATTGGACCGCCTTAAGTGAAAGATGATATCCAAGTTGTCACTCCCGCCGCGCAAGTCGTCGTCGCCGGTAGATATCTCGGCGGTGATCGTTATGTTTCTCAATGGATCCTGCCGGCTCGCACTCAAGATCGGAAAAGCCTTTTGCCTGTCGATCCGATCAAAACGGTGTATCGGTACAGAGGACGTTCTATCGACCAGCAACTTTGATGTTTCGCGCCCACCAGAACCCGATGACGAGGCCGGTTTCTTGATAACGACCCGCAACTTATTAAGCTCCCATTCGTCGTTACTGGCGCCGCCCGTATGATGGACGACCAACGTCGATATGGTGTCGATGTCCAACCGGGATGAATTCGGGACCTCTTTGGTTATCGTAAACTCAGAATTATTTTCCCATCTGAGCCCGCCGTTAATATTTTCTATTGTGTAAGGTTGGGAAGAGCCAAATGTCTTTAGCCTGATCTTTACATTGTCGCCGCGGCCGCGAAGATCATCCCCGCCCGTGCCAAATGTCGCGGTTATAGTCGCGTTGCGAGAAGTCGACGGAACGGCCGGCGTTGCCGCTTGATAGCTGATAGGCGTCTTGAAAACCCATCCGTCGCCGGGAGCGGATGTAGCATTGAACGTAAATCGATATACGTTTCCTCGTGGATTGAGATTGGCTACCGAAACATTGCTTGCACGTCCTGATTCGCGAACCACCGCAGAAATTGTTATCGCCTTAACAACCCAATCATCTTTTTCCCAAGTATCAAATCTATATCCGCCGGTACCGTAATCGCGCTGACGCTCAAGAATGAATTCTGTAATATCACCTAGTCCAGCGTTCTCTGGCAATTCGAGGGCAACTCGACGAAGCGAATTATTTTCCCACGTCTGGCCGCGATTGATATTGGCCTTTCTGATCTCACGCCCATCTCTCAGCTTTATGATAATTTCCGGATTTTTTTGATACTTCTTTCGCTCAAGGTTGTCGTCACCGGTTTTGATGTCGATGTTAAGAGTGATCTGAGCACTGGCACTATATGCACAAAGGAGGATCAAAATAAATACAAACTTGTTCATAAGCACTCCCTGCTTGCGGTTAGACACATGAAAGACCGGCGATCATACATCGCACAACTATACACTTTTGAAAATCATAATATTCAAAAATACTCAGTATCTCAAGCTTTATTTATGTGGGTTTGCTCCAGAGGGTCAACGGTTATCTTGTTAGCACCTCATCCATCACATCGGTAAACTCATAAAACCCGGTCTTCCCGATTATCCACTCAGCCGCGAGTATTGATCCAGCGGCAAAGCCTTCGCGTGAACGTGCCGTGTGTTCGAGCAATATCTGATCAGCAGGGCCGTCAAAACCTACGCGGTGTGTGCCCGGGATATTTCCCGCACGAGTCGCCGCAATGTCTCCGACCTCGACGTGTTTTGAAACAACGTCCTTGATCTTCAAAGCCGTGCCGCTCGGGCTGTCGAGTTTGCGGGAATGGTGCTGTTCCTCGATAAAGGCTTCGTATTCAGGGAACTTGGCGAAAAGCTCAGCAGCAAGATCCGCAATGCGGTAAAAGAGATTTACACCGATGGAGAAATTCGCACCAAAGACAAAAGCACCGTTGCCGTTGCTGACAATACTCTCGATCTCAGCTCGTTGGCCGTTCCAACCGGTCGTGCCCTCGACCAACGGCACGCCCGCCGCGACACACGCCACGACATTTCGCCGCACGGCTTCAGCGGTCGTGAAATCTATCGCCGCATCGACGCCGCGCAGTTTTTCAGCCAACTCAGCCGCAGTCAAACCAGCGTCCGCGTCGTCGATGATGACTGCGATCTCATGTCCTTTTTCCTCGGCAAGACGGTGGATGAGCTTGCCCATCGCCCCGTAACCGATCAGTGCTATCTGCATACAACAATTCTAACAGGATAGAAAGGATAAACAGGATTTAGTAAATACATTCCTATCCTGTTAATCCTGTGTATTCTGTTGTAATAACCTCTTAACCAATTCGACATACAGCCCGACCGCGATCTCAAGATCTTTTTTCAACACAAACTCATCTTTTGTATGAGCGACAAGTATCGATCCCGGCCCGAGCAGCAGCGGCTGGCCCCAGTTGCCGAGGTGCGGGATGTCGGTCGTGAAACGTACGACTTTTTGCTCAAATCCATCGACCGCGAGCATCTTGACCGGCAGGCTGTATGACAATATCTCTAGCTCGCCTCGTTCTCGGATCAGGCTTTGCAAGGCATCACGGATCGGTTCCATCGGCGTTGTCAGGCGAATGAGCAAACCCGTCTCGGCGTGCGGCGGGATGACGTTGAGGGCAATGCCGCCGTCGAGCGTTGCGATGTTGCAGGTCGTCTCTCCAAAAAAATCGTCATTTGGAAATTTGGTATGGCGAACGTCTTCGAGAATATCGAGCAGTTTCTCGATCGCCGAATCGCCTTGCTCAGGATACGCCGAATGGGCGGCCTTGCCTTTCGTTTTGATCTTCGCCCGAAATGCCCCTTTCGAACCGATGGCCAGATCATTGTCCGTGGGCTCTCCGTTTATCAGATATTCGCATTTCGCGGCTATCGGATGGTCATTCGCGACCTTTGCCCCGGTCGAGGCCCTTTCTTCTTCAACGGTGTAAAGCAGTCCGATGTCCTCAATACCCTCTTTTCTAAGCAGTTCTGCCGCTGTGATCTGTGCTGCAATTATCCCTTTCGCATCGCACGAACCTCGTCCGTAAATTTTCTCTTCATCTTCGGTCGGAGCAATGAACGGCGGCACCGTATCCATATGAGTCGAAAGCCAGACGCGGGGCGTGTCGTTGAGATAAGCAATGACGTTGTTCTGCTTTTCGGTGACCGGCTGTAATTCGACCGTCCAGCCGAGTGATTCGAGATGATCCCGCAACCAAAAACCGACCGCTTCCTCTTCGCCCGAAACGGATGGAATGTTCATCAGAGATGTCGTGAGTTCGAATAAGTTCATTGGTCTATACCGGCTGCAAGTTCTAGCTTTCTGCTGGATTTCAATTCCTTTTCATCCCATTCAGCAGGATCTCCGACAAATTCATTTTCCTCTAATTTTCTGAGCTCATAAAAGTTCTTGGAATTTTCTTTGATTTCCCCCCAAAGTTCACGTATGGCTTTTATGTTTTTAAGATTGTGTTCAATCCCATCGCGCCAATCGTTCCATACAGCTTCACTAATACGCTTTTTTGATCTGAGGAAAATCTGGTCGTTCGTAAGGTTCAAATAATGAAATAAGACTGGCTTAGCAGCGTCGTATTCATCAGGGGTCAAGTCCTTTCCGATAAATACCTTTATCGGTATTTTTGGAATAAGTTCACGATATTCTTTGGATAATGAATCTTCGAACTGCGTACGATGAAGATCGCCGGCACGACGAATCTGATACCACGCAAAAAATACACCGACGGTTGTCGCCAACGAGGAAAGCAAAGTAATGATTTCAACCCAGTTCATTATGAAACAACTCCTCATGTAGCCTTTTTATCACATCCGCCGCCGATTCCTCTTTGATGACAAATGTCAGATTTACACTCGAGGCCCCGTGCGATATTAGTGCGACATTAACATCTTCAATTGTCGAAAACACGGTTGACGCTAATCCGGTCGAGGCTCGCAGGCCTTCGCCGACGACGCAGATGACGGCGTAGCCAGGATCGATCTCGACATCACCGAGGCGTTCGAGTTCGGCGACGATCTTGTCGAGTTCGCCCGTGTTGTCGAGCGTCAGGGCGATCGAGACCTCAGAGGTCGAGATGACATCTATCACCGTGCGAAACCGCTCAAACACCTGAAACACGGCGCTCATAAAGCCGTAGCTGCCTAGCATGCGTGCCGACGAGATACGCAGGATCGTGATGTTCTTTTTGTGGGCGATAGACTTGATCTTGTTTGGCGTCTCCCCGCTGTCAGCCAGTACCATCGTGCCGATCTCACTGGGCTCGAAGGTGTTGCAGACACGAACCGGAATAGCGTTATCGACCGCAGGTTTTATCGTTTTTGGGTGCAGGACTTTGGCACCGAAATAGGCAAGCTCGGCGGCCTCTTCGTATGACAAAACGGGTATCGTCCGCGCCTCGCCGCAAATGCGAGGGTCACAGGTCATCACGCCGGTCACATCCGTCCAGATTTGCAGTTCGCTTGCACGGAGTGCAGCCGCAACTATCGCAGCCGAATAATCAGAGCCGCCGCGTCCGAGCGTAGTCGTCTCGCCAGCACGGTTTGCAGCAATAAAGCCCCCAAGTATCGGCACTTCACCGCCCGCAATGAGCGGCCCAAGCTCAAGCCGGACGATCTCATTTGTCTCGTCGATGATCGGTGTAGCGGCTCCGTATTCGTCGTCGGTGACGATCAGCCGCCGAGAATCGACATGTCTAGCCGCCACCCCTTTTGCCTTCAAAACCTCCGCAAGCAGCCGCGAGGAAAGCTGTTCGCCGTAGCTAACGATAGCGTCCTTGAGCATCTGCAGCGGCAAGCTTCGGCGAGTGACACGCATCAACAGATCGGACAGTTCGCCGCGCGCAAATTCTAATTCGCCGTTAAAAGCATTGGGTTTGTCGTCGGGGATAAAATGTTTGGAAACCTCAACGTGGCGGTCAAAATGCGGTTCGAGCGAGTTGTAAGCCTCAGCGAAATCACCCTTTTTCGCCGTCTCAAACGCCGCGAGCAGTGCGTCCGTGACCTTTGTCATTGCCGACACGACGACAACCGGATGCTTGTTTATTTGCGTCGAAACGATGTGAAAAACGCGCTCAAAAGCCGCAACGTCACCGACCGACGTGCCGCCGAATTTCATTACTGTTGGGCCTTGGCTGCTCAAACTGGTCAAATCGAAGTTCTAATCTAGAAAAGAATTATTCTACGATAGATTTGACCGATTCGCTCTTGCAACCTCGTAAAGAATTGAGAAATTAAAATGCCGCCAACTCTCCTTGACCGACGCGGCCGATGGTTTGATATCCAAACAACTCGATGTCCGGCGTCAGGTAGCCCTCTTTTACAGGCTCCGCGCGGACAAGATCGGTACTCAGATATTTTTTGTTGTCGTCACAAAACACAGTTGCGACGATCGCATCAGATCCGAGCTTTTCTAGTGCGATCAACGCACCGAGGAAATTTGCTCCGGACGAAATACCGACCGCCAACCCCAGTTCGGACGCCAGCTTTTGTGCCATCAATATCGAATCGCCGTCAGAGACCGTGATGATCTCGTCAAGTTTGGGCAGATCACAGATCGCAGGAATAAACTCGTCCGAAATCCCCTGAATACGATGGCTACCGACGTTATGGCCGACCGTTAGCGTCGGCGATTCGGCAGGTTCGAGCGGGTGCATTTTGATATCGGGGTTCTTTTCGCGAAAGTATGCAGCCGTGCCCATTATTGTTCCGCCCGTTCCTACGCCTGCGACGAATGCGTCGGGTTCAAAACCGACCTTTTTTAGCTGGGCCCAGATCTCCGGCCCGGTCGTTAGGTAATGAGCCTCCGCGTTAGCCAGGTTTGAGAATTGATGCGGCAGAAACACGCGTCGATGCTCGTATTTGAAAGCATCCGCCAGCTCGATACTGCCGACAAATCCACCCTGTTCGTGGCTGACGAGCGTGACGTCAGCTCCGTAGCTTTTGATCAGCGAGATCCGCTCATTGCTCATCCACTCCGGCATAAAAACATGCACAGGATTGCCGAACGCGTGACCGATCGCCGCAAACGAGATGCCAGTATTGCCGCTCGTAGCTTCGGCGATGATATCGCCTTTGCGGATCTGTTCGTCGCGGTACGCCGAGCAGATGATGTGCAGGGCCATACGATCCTTGATGCTGCCAGTCAGGTTTAGATGCTCAGCCTTGGCAAATATCGTGCGACGTTCGCCTTTGTAATGAAAATGGACAGCGAGGAGCGGCGTGTTGCCGATCAGATTTTCGACATAACTCGAACTCGTCGGCACGGCACCAAAATGATTTTGATATTCGGCAAGGCTTGAAGTTTTCATGTTGCTTGATCGCGCAAAGTCGGTCGTAATATCTGCATATCACGATGTGAAAATCTAAGCTGTGCTATTTGTCACAATTTGGGAATTATCGGTGCATTTTACCCGCAAAGTACGGCTCCGCCGTTGATATTGAGAATCTCGCCTGTTATGTGACGCGACCAGTCGGACAATAGAAAGCAGATCGACAACGCTATGTCATCGGTGGTTGCGATGCGTTTTAGAGGTATCGAATCGATGACGCTTTGTTCGTAAACTTTGTCTTCGAAAACAGGACGGACCATCGCGGTTTCGATCCAGCCCGGAGCGACTGCGTTGACGCGGATCTTTGGGCAAAGTTCGCTCGCAAGCGCTTTGGTAAAGGAAATCTGGCCGCCTTTTGATGCAGCATAGTTTGAATAGCCTGCCTCGCCGCGTTGTCCGGCGGTCGAGGACACCATCACGATCGCGGCCGACGCCTGTTTTTTCATCGCGGGGACACAGGCCTTGGTCATCGCCCAAGCGGATTTGAGATTGGTGTTCATGACCTTGTTCCAGAGCTCCTCGCTCATGTCTTCGATCGGGGCACCGTCCCAGACGCCGGCGTTGCAGACGAGCAGATCGATGCCGCCAAAACGCTCGATCGTCTCTTTCGCGATCTTTTGCGCGCCGGCGAATTCGGACACGTCCGCCTGTACCGAGATCGCCCCGACGCCTTTGTTAATGCACAGATCGACCGTGTCCTGTGCCTCGATGTCGCTGCTCAGATAGTTGACGACAACATTCGCCCCGCCCTCCGCCAGCCGCAACGCGACGGCACGCCCAACTCCCCGCGAAGCCCCCGTAACGATCGCGGTCTTGCCCGCAAACAGATTTCCCGGCAAACCTATACTTGTTTCCTGCTCAGTCATTTACTAAATTTTCACCGCAGAGACGCTGAGACGCAAAGGCAAGATAAGCATTTTTTCAATTTATTCCGTTCTTATCTGCACGTCTCAGCGTCTCTGCGGTAAAATACCAGCAATGAACGACCAAAACCTCCTCGAAGATCAGCCCATCGCGTGGACGCCGACGCCCGACGTTATCGAACGGGCGCAGCTGACAAAATTTATGCGGCAGGTCGGCGTCACGACCTGGGATGAGCTTTACGCATATTCGATCAACGATGTCGAAAATTTTACCGAAGAGGTCATCAAGTTCCTTGACATAAAATTCGACCCGCCTTACGAAAAGCTGCTCGACACGACGGATGGAATTGAGTTTCCAAAATGGCTCAACGGAGCCGGCCTCAACATCACCGAAATGTGCCTCGACCGCTGGCAGACGGACGAGATGAAAGATCAGCCGGCGGTGATCTGGGAAGGTGAAGAGGAAGATTTTCCATACGACACGATTAGTTACGAGAAACTTTGGTACGAGGTTGATTGCGTCTCAAATGGGTTGAGAAGAGACGGGTTTTCTAAAGGCGATGCGATAGGCATTCATCTACCGATGATTATCGAAACGGTGGTAGCCCTTTTGGCAATCAATCGAATCGGCGCGATCGCGGTTCCAGTTTTTTCGGGTTATGGCGTTGATGCGATTGCAAGTCGAATGAACGCAGTGGAAGCAAAAGCACTAATTACGTGCGACAAATTTCCGCGCCGGGGAAAGGAGTTCGATTCGCTTACCGTTGCAAACGAGGCTGTCAAACTCTGTCCTTCGATACGGATCGCATACGCCGTTCGGCGGCATGCTATCGATGAATTCGACGACTCAATAGATTTGGATCCGCGGTTTCGCGACTTCTATCAGGTCAGCGGAGCCGATCCAATTCCTAGGAATATTGAACCAACCTCCGCCGAAGACCCGCTCATTATCCTCTACACCTCCGGCACGACGGGAAAGCCTAAAGGCATTGCTCATACGCATGCGAGTTTTCCGATCAAGGCTGCGCAGGATATGGCGTTCGGGACCGATGTTGGTAAAGCCACGAGGATTTCGTGGTACACCGACATCGGCTGGATGATGGGGCCGTGGCTGATCTACGGGGCGTTGATAAACGGCGCGACGATCTGTATTTATGACGGTGCTCCTGATTACCCGCAGCCGGATCGGATGTGGGAGTTTTGCTCAAAGCATAAGGTTGAGATACTCGGCATCTCGCCGACACTGATCCGTGCGTTATCAAATTGCGGCGATGATTTGCCGAAAAAGCACGACCTTAGTTCGCTGCGGGCCTTCGCCTCGACCGGTGAGCCTTGGAATCCGGCGCCGTGGTGGTGGCTTTTTGAAAAGGTCGGCAACAGCAAACTCCCGATCATCAACTACAGCGGCGGCACCGAGATCTCCGGCGGTATCTTGATGGGAAACCCTCTGTTGCCGATCAAGCCTTGTTCATTCCCCGCTCCGTGCCCGGGAATGGATGTCGATATTCTTGACGACGAAGGCAATCCTGTTGAACCCGGCAAGGTTGGCGAGCTCGTTATCAAGCAACCATGGATCGGCATGGCACGTGGGTTTTGGCAGGAAAAGGAACGCTATCTTGACACCTATTGGCGGCGTTTCAAAGACATCTGGGTCCACGGCGATTTTGCGATGCGTGACAAAGACGGCCACTGGTTCATCCTCGGCCGCTCAGATGACACGCTAAAGGTCGCCGGCAAACGCGTCGGCCCAGCTGAGGTCGAATCGCTGCTCGTCGCTCACCCGCAGGTAACCGAAGCCGCAGTTATCGGCGTCCCCGACGAGACGAAAGGCACGGCGATGGTGGCTTTTGTAGTTCTGTCAGGGACAAGTCACGAGGGACAAGGGACAAGGGAAGAAAATTCTGCTGACTCGCCATTGCAACAAGAGTTGAAGGCTATTGTTGCCAAAGATATGGGCAAACCCCTAGCCCCTTCAAAAATCCATTTCGTCTCCGCCTTGCCAAAGACCCGCAATGCCAAGGTAATGCGCCGCGTCATCCGCTCGGCCTATCTCGGCGAAGACCCCGGCGATCTGTCGGCACTCGAAAATCCGCAGACTGTCGCCGAGATCGCCAACATAAATAAATGAATTTGCTCTACACCATCGGCCACGGCCGCCATCCTTTCGCGTATTTTCTCGACTTGCTACAAAAATACGAGATAGAGTTTGTCTGCGATGTGAGAGCTTTTGCGAGAAGCAGGTGGCCGCAGTTCAACGGGCTCGTCTTAGCAGAATTATTAAGAGAAAACGGGATCGGCTACGAGCATTTGCCCGAAACAGGCGGTAAGAATAAACCAAAACCCGCGGATCTCGAATGGGGCGTAAATCGCGTTGTCGAGATAGCATCGGAAACGCGAACAGTCATCATGTGTTCGGAATCAAAACCATTGTCTGACCACAAAGTGCCGCGTGCCAATTGCCACCGCGTCGGTATGCTCGCCCCAATATTAAAAACTAAAGGTGTCGGGCAGATAATTCATATACTCCCCAATGGCGAGTCTATAGAGTTTGATGAATCCGCGGTTCCGTCGATATGGTAATTTCTTGGTCCGGTCCGGACCAGATGGACCAAGCTGGACCAAGCTGGACCAGGGTGGACCAAAAATCATGATAAAGCCCCTTGATGACCGTCAGATCAAGCGTGCTTGCGTAAAATTGTCGCAGGAGCACGCCGAGTTGGCGTTTGTTTACAATACTTACGGCGTGCCGCCGCTGTGGGATCGCCCGACGGGGTTCGGAACTCTGCTTAATATCATTCTCGAACAGCAAGTCTCGCTCGCCTCGGCAAAGGCGTGTTTTGACAAACTTGCGGCACACATCGGCGAGGTCACGCCGGTAAATTTGCTTGCGGTCAATGACATTGACCTCAAAACCATCGGTTTCAGCCGTCAGAAAACGGCCTATGCACGGCATCTGTCCGAAGCGATAGTCAATAAACATATCGACCTCGACCGTCTGCACAAATTGCCCGACGCCGAGGTCAAGGCAGAGCTCATAAAGCTAAAAGGCGTAGGCGAATGGACGAGTGATGTTTATCTGCTGATGGCGATGCTCCGGCCGGACGTGATGCCGCGGGGTGATATTGCACTGCATGCGGCGTATCAGAAATTGACGGGGGCGGAGAAAAGGCCCGGTTCGGATGAGTTTATCGTGATGGCTGAGAAATGGAAGCCTTTCCGGTCGGTCGCCGCTAGGCTGCTGTGGCACTACTATCTGAGCGAAAAAACATTGCAGAAGCCCCCACGTAAATAAGGGCTTAACTCGAATGTTGTATGTTAAGCCCTTGCTAACGCGCGGGCTTCTGCATTATCTTGAATCCCAATGACCAAGATCCTAGATGTCGGCTGTGGGGCCAATAAAACTGAGGGTGCGATCGGGCTTGATAACAATCCGCGCACCAATGCTGACGTCATCCACGATCTTGGCGAGCTGCCGTATCCGTTTCCCGATAACGAATTTGATCTTGTTGTTTCTAATCACGTTGTTGAGCACGTGCCCGATGTAATGGGATTTATTGGCGAGCTGCATCGCGTTACACGTCACGGCGGACGGATCAGACTGCTTTGCCCGCACTACACCAACCCCGACTGGGCAAACGATCCGACCCATCGCAACCACATCAATTCCTACACATTTAATACCTTTATCGCGGGGCGCGAGGTTTTTGATTTTTACACCGAGGTTCAGCTAAAACCGGTGCGGTGTTATGTTTCGCTATTAAATCTCTGGAAAGCTCTCGGCATCGAATTTATCGTAAATCTCGACACGAGATGGCCCGGGATGCGGTTCACACGCAAATTTTGGGAACAATATCTGAGCTATATCTTTCGCGGAAAAGAGTTGCAATTCGAATTCGAGGTAGTGAAGATTATTCACCACGGAGACACAGAGAATACAGAGGAAAATAAAAATGTGTAAGAAACTTTGTGCCCTCCGTGCCTCCGTGGTGAGTTCCTCCTAATTTAAAGCAAACTATTCACGAACAATCGTGCATCTGTTATCGTTAGGATACCAACTAGAATTTTTGTTGAGGTAAATACATGAAGATCAGATCTATCGCCGCCGCAGTTGTCGCAGTTTTGCTGGTAAACACACTGGCTTTTGCCGCTGTTGATACCCGTAAAAACAAGGCTAAAAAGCGTCAGTCGAGCCGTCTCGTAACTTTGCTGCCTGCTTCTGACGGCGTTGCCGTTTTTGACGCCAAACGTTTCTTAGACGACGCTCTGCCGCGTGTGTTGTCGGCCAATCAGCCGATGCTCGGCGAGATAATGGCAAAGATCAACGAAATGGAAAACCGCACGGGTATTGACCTGCGTAAATTTGACCAGGTCGCTGTCGGTGTCGCGTTCAAAAAGATCTCGGCAAAAGAAACTGATTATGAACCAATACTGATCGCCGGCGGTGACATCAACGCCGGTGCTCTCGTCGCGGTCGCAAAGCTTGCCTCAAAAGGCACGTATCGCGAAGAAAAGATCGGCGAGCGGACTGTTTATGTTTTTGCACTGAAAGACGTGGTTCAAAAATCCACAAAACCCACGACCTCAAAGGTCAGCGGCATGATCGACGACGCGCTGAAAGGCTTGTCAAAAGAGATCGCCGTTACTTCGATCGACGCAAACACGCTCGCCATCGGCACATTGCCCCGCGTTCGTGAAACGCTCGAGGGCAAAACGCATGCTTCGGCTGATCTGACCTCCCTGCTCTCGCAAAAAGAGACGGCGGTGATGAGTTTTGCGACACGCATCCCGGGCGGAATGGAAGCACTGCTGCCGCTCGATAATGACGAGATCGGCAAAAATATCAACGCAATACAGCTAATGGCGGGGTCGCTCGACGTCGCGGCGGCGGGTACGAACCTGCACGTAATGGCTCGAACGGTAAAAGCTGATCAGGCACAGAGCCTGTCCGAAATGCTTGACGGCCTCAAAATGCTCGGCGGTGCTTTGTTAGGCGGCTCAAAACGCACCGATCAGCAGGTCTATTCGCGAATGATCAAAAACGCCAAGATCGCTAATCGAGCAAACGAAGTAACCCTCGATCTGCTCGTTCCGCAAGCAGATATCGATATTTTAGTCGCGAGTATTAAGTAAGAATATTTTTGTCAGAACCGGGAGCGGTAGCGACTGGGTTTCTTTTGCAACGGCTCAGGAACCCAGTCGCTACCGCTCCCGGTTCTGACTATCTTCTCCGTCTTCTAAATCCACCTGAACTCTGTCGTTGTTTTGCGAATTGATCGAGGTCACGATTGTACGAACCGTCATCGCCCAATAGCGGAAATAGCTGCATATCGTGCGACAAATAAGCGGCACGCAACTCGACCGGACGCGGGCCCGCTTTGACGACACGAACCTTGGTTCCGCGAACCTCACTGATCCACGCCGCAAATTCCTCTGCACGTCCGACGGTTGCCGAGAGCAGTAGCATCCTGATACGCGGCGGCGATAGGATGATCGATTCTTCCCAGACGTGGCCGCGTTCCTCATCGGCGAGATAATGGGCCTCGTCAAAGATCACAAAATCCGTCTCGACCTGATCGCCTTCGCGCAGAGCGTCAAATAGCTGATTGCGATAGATTTCCGTCGTTCCGACGATCAGCGGAGCACCGGAGTTTTCCTTGCGATCGCCGGTCAGGATCCCGACGTTTTCCGGACCAAATTCGAGCGAAAACTCAGTATATTTTGAGTTTGTCAGCGCTTTTAACGGGGTCGTGTACCAGATGCGTTTTCCGACCGCGAGCAGACGGCGGATCTCTTCGCGGGCGATCCAAGTTTTGCCGCTGCCGGTCGGAGCGGTTACAAGCACATCCTCGGTCTCGATGGCGGCGAGTGCTTCGAGCTGGAAAGCGTCCGGTTTGAAAGGTTTTTGCTCGGGCACGCCGATGCCTGAGAGCAGACGTTCGACCGCTTTTAGCTGTCGCGGAGTCTGTTGCACCACGACGCGCGGAGCGGAACTTTCGCGTGCAATAAAGCGTTTATCTTTTCGTTCACCGGAGTACCGCTTGCGTTTATTTGCTGAGCGGTTTCGGTCACCTGAGCGGGCCATGTGCCCAATCTTAGAGGTTTGCGGGGGATAAGTCTAATCCTTCCAATCGACGGTTGAAAATGGTAATATACTCAATTGCCTTGCAACATATTGCAGGGTGCGGGCGTCTAAATTTGCAGCTAGCTTTTTGAGACTAACGCGATATTTATACTTAAGCCTTATGTTCGAGCAGTCAATATACGATACAGAACCGGTTGCCGCCCCTACGAGCGAGGGTGATCTGTTTCATACGTACGAGATCAAAACCTGGGAGTTTGGCCCGCGCATCTATAAGATCCTTGCGATCGCGGCGGCCGGTAACCTGTTCGCGCTGCTGATCTTTGGGCAAACCTCTCTGCTGACGATGAAGGGCTGCGACAGCCCGCTGGTCGGACGCGTTTGTGAGGCTCTCGACGTCGTATATGTCGGTACGATGCTATTTGGCACCGACCGTGATTATGTTGACAAAGTGTACGAAAGAACTGATCTTGGCGATGCCGATATCACGTTTGTCGATGTCAGCGGCACCGCTCCGCCGCTTTCATACCCTGAGGGCTATTTTCAGATCGCAAATCCTGAAGAATTTGCCATGATCCAGCAGCAGGCAAACGATCCGATGTTTAACAACAGCGGTTTCCCGCCGGGCATACCCTACACACCGCCAGCGACCAGCGGCAACAGCTTGCTCGACACAAAACCGAATATCCCTAAGACAAACAACGACGTCATCGACGGAGAATTGCCGACGTTAGGCGGCGGCGGCACGACGGGGTCGACGGACAAACCGCGTAAACCGCGCCAACCTAAGGCGACACCAACTCCTGACGACACCACGACCGCAGGAAATAACCCAAAAGTTGACCCGACCGATCCGGCCAAACCCGATATCAACAAACGTCCGTTCGTCGATCTTGCCAATAGCGTTAACGACCTGCTCGACAAAAAACAGGTTCGTCTCGATTCCGCATTTGTTGTCAATGCGTCAGGCAAACTGACAAAAGAGGGTAAGCTCGACCCTAAATCGTTCAAATGGGGACAGGTCGCAAGCGAAGACCAAAAGATGGTCGATGTCGTAAAAGAAGCGATCGAGGCGATAAACGACAGCGGCTATCTGCAATATCTAAAGGACATCAGCGGCAAAGATTTTAGCCTGATGCTCCAGCAGGACGACGCAAACATCTCGGCTTTGGTACAATCCGAGATGGAAAGTGAGACGCGTGCCCGTTCAATAAGTAGTGCCCTGAGCCTCGCGATGTCGATCGCGAAAAAGGCTAAGAGTGGCGAGGGAGCCGATCAGAATGACAAAGACGATCTCGTCCTGCTCGAAAATGCCAAAGTCGAGGCAATCGGTAAAAAAATCGTCATTAAATTCCTCGTGCCAAAAGACATCGCTCTGCCAATGATCCAGCGAAAACTGGCTGAGCAAAGAGCGGCACCCAAACAACAGAACGGCAACGCCGTCGGCGGACTTTCGAGCAACACTGCCGCACTAAAATAAGATTTGACGACACGGAAAAGCCAAAACTCGATCCTGCTTTTAGCGACACTCGGCGTGTATCTCGGCCTGGTGCTCGCTGGCGCGACGCCGCAGGTTTTGGCGAACGCGGCGACGGCAAAACAGTTTGACCTGCGTGACGAGATCGAGATGGTTGACGATCTCGACAACAAACCGGATCAAGCATCGTCGATCGAAACTGACAAACCTTCGCCCCAGACCAACGATCACGTCTCAAATTCGGTCAGGAAATTTCTTGCTAAATTTCAAACCGCTGGTTCGTTGCATACCTTTGCAGCAACATCGTCACCGGTTCAGTTTGTCAAAATCGCGGCGGCTAACGTTATGCCTATCGCGACCTCAGTCGATCGAAAGATCGGCTTTCGACTCGATCAGATACTAACTCTCACTAATTTTCCCCGCGGCTCGCTTGACCCGTTGCTTGCATCAGACGCAAAGTAGCGGCGAGCGGATCGATATTCAATCCTTTCCATTTTAACTCGCTATTTTCTAAGGTATTTACCGTTCATCGTTGCGTCTTTAGACGCGATGATTCAGTCTATTCGATTACTGAATCACGCCTAAAAGGCGTAACTCTGAACTAAGAGGAAATCATGGCTGTTAATAGTTTTGCAGATAAATTAGTTAAGAAAATTTTTGGCTCGTCGAGCGACGTTTTTTTGAAAAACGTCAAACCGATCATCGCCCAGATCAACGCTTGGGAACCAGCGATCGAAAAGCTCACGGACGCCGAATTACAGGCACAGACGCCTAAATTCAAAGAGATGATCGCCAATGCTCTTGAGGGCATTGAGGATAAAGAAGAACGCAGAAAGACCGAGCAGGCCGTGCTTGCCGAGATATTGCCCGAGGCGTTTGCGACCGTTCGCGAAGGCTCGCGTCGCGTAACCGGGATGCGTCACTTTGACGTGCAGATGATCGGCGGCGTCGCTTTGCACCAGGGCCGCATTGCCGAGATGCGTACCGGCGAGGGTAAAACGCTCGTCGCGACATTGCCGTCATATCTCAACGGCCTGACCGGTCGCGGTGTCCATGTCGTGACCGTCAACGACTATCTCGCCTCGCGTGACGCCGAGTGGATGGGCAAAATTCACACCTTTCTCGGGCTGACCGTCGGCTGTATCCAAAACGACATGGACGACGTCGAGCGTAAAGACGCTTACGCCTGCTCGATCACGTACGGCACGAACAACGAATTTGGCTTTGATTATCTGCGGGATAATATGAAGTTTGACGTTGATTCGCTCGTCCAGCCGGACCACTATTTCGCGATCATCGACGAAGTCGATTCGATTCTCATTGACGAAGCCCGTACGCCGCTCATCATCTCGGGTGCGACCGACGAGGCGACCGACAAATATTACACCGCCAACCAGATAATCCCGCAGCTCGAGCTCGGCCACAAGGACGAGGAGACCAAGGTCACGACCGGCGATTATCTGCTCGATGAGAAAAATCATTCATCTGTGATGACCGAGGCCGGTGTGACCAAAGCCGAAAAGTTGCTTGGCGTATCAAACCTCTACGATCCGGCGAATATGGACCTGCTCCATTGCGTCGAACAGGCGCTAAAGGCACACACGCTCTACAAACGGGATCACCATTACGTCGTCCAGGACGGCGAAGTCATCATCGTTGACGATTTCACCGGCCGTTTGATGTCGGGCCGACGTTGGTCCGACGGACTGCATCAGGCGGTCGAGGCCAAAGAGGGCGTCAAGATCGAGAAAGAGAACCAGACGCTCGCCACGATAACCCTGCAGAATTATTTCAGAATGTATGAAAAGCTCGGCGGCATGACCGGTACGGCCGAGACCGAGGCCGAGGAATTTAATACCGTTTACGGCCTCGACACCGTGATGATCCCGACAAATCAGCCGATGATCCGCGTCGATTCGCCGGATATGATCTATCGCACGCTGCCCGAAAAATGGGACGCGACCGTCGCTGAGATCAAAGAGCTGCACGCCCTTGGACGTCCCGTTCTGGTCGGTACCGTTTCGGTCGAAAACTCCGAGCTCGTCGCCGAAAAGCTCAAAGCTATCGGCGTCCCGCACAAGGTCCTCAACGCCAAATATCACGAACAAGAGGCCGAGATCATCGCGCAGGCGGGCCGCAAAGGTGCCGTCACCATCGCGACCAACATGGCCGGCCGCGGTACCGACATCCTGCTCGGGGGCAATCCGGAATCATTGGCTCGCGATTACCTCAAACGGATGGAGGTCAATCCGGACGAGGCGACCGAGGAGCAGTTCAACGAGCAGCTTCGTAAGGCAAAAGCCGTCGTCGCCGAAGAGGCTAAAGAGGTCGTTGCCGTCGGCGGGCTGCACATCCTCGGCACCGAACGCCACGAATCGCGCCGCATCGATAATCAGCTTCGCGGACGTGCCGGTCGTCAGGGCGATCCGGGTTCGTCGCGGTTTGTTTTGTCACTCGAAGACGATCTGATGCGGATTTTTGCGGGCGATAAGGTCCGCTCGATGATGGAATGGCTCGGCATGGAAAACGGCGTGGCGATCGAATCAAAGACCGTTTCACGCCAGATCGAACGTGCCCAAAAGGCCGTCGAGGCACGCAACTTTGAGACGCGTAAACACGTTCTCAAATACGACGACGTCATGAACCGCCAGCGTGAGACGATCTACGGGCTGCGTCGGCAGTTGATGTTCGAACCGGAGCATCGCGAGTATTTGCTTGGCGAACAGGGCGTCGCACGGGACCTGTTGGCCGATCTGACGGGCAGCTTTTTGTCGTCGGCGATCACGCCTGACAAATGGGAAGTCGATACCTACGCCGCCGAGATCGAGAACATCTACGCCATCGATCCGGCCAAGGATGCGGGCGTTAATTTCAAGACGATGAACGCCGCCGAGATCGAAAACGCCATCTGGGCAAAGGCCATCGCCAGCTACGAGGCCAAAGAAAAACAGGCAGGCGAAGAGTCTCTGAGGGCTTACGAGCGTTACATCATGCTCAACATCATCGACAGCCAGTGGAAAGATCACCTGCTCTCGATCGATCAGGTCAAACAGGGCATCGGCCTGGTCGGTTACGGTCAGAAAGACCCGCTTGTCGAATACAAAAAACAGTCGTTCGATATGTTCCAAGACATGCTCGACCGCATCGACACCAACACGACCAAGGCGCTATTTCACCTCGAGATCGTCAACCGTGACGAACAAGAAGAGATCGAGCGTCTCGAACGCCTCGAACGTCAACGTGCCAACCGCCAGGCCGCCGGCATGGCCTTCACCGGAGCCATGGGAACCGCCGAAGCCGCCGGAGCCGAAGCCGCCAGGCACACGCCTTTTGTCCGTGACCAACCCAAAACCAAACCCAACGAACCGTGCTACTGCGGCAGCGGTAAGAAGTTTAAGAAGTGCCACGGGGCGGGAGCCTAATGCAGAAGCCCGCACGTAAGTGAGGGCGTAACACCCAACGTTAATCCGAAAGGCGGCTCCGGCCGCCTTTTTCTTTGTCCCGTCAGGGACCCACCGTTAATAGCCCACCGATTTATCGGTGGGTTTTTGTGTAATAATACCCCGAAGTCCCGTAGGGACGACTGAAAATAAAACAGGAGAGCATATATGTCCCATTCATACGTTAGCCAGTTGATGCATTGCGTTTTCAGCACAAAAGAGCGGCGGCCACTGATCACGCCCGAACTTCAAACACGGCTGTTCCCCTACATCGGCGGTATCGCTCGAAAGAACAAAATGAAGCTGATCTCGGCAGGCGGCGTCGATGACCATGTTCACCTCCTCGTCTCGCTCCCAAAAACGCTCGACATTGCTCATGCGATGCAATTGGTCAAAGGAGGTTCGTCCAAATGGATCCACGACGAATTTACCGAGCACCAGAAATTTGAATGGCAAAAAGGTTACGGTGCGTTTTCTATCGGGATCGGCGAGGTCGATCGAACCGTAAAATATATCTCAAACCAATCCGAGCACCATAAGAGACTGGATTTTAAGACCGAGTTCATCTCATTTTTGGATAAACATCTGATGGAATACGACCCGCGATATGTGTTCGATTGATCTGTGCCGTATTCAGCCGTCCCTACGGGACTGTTACGTGTTTCGTCCCCGATTCCCACCGATAAATCGGTGGGCTATTGGCAAACGTCCGGTTCCCGGACGAAAGCTCGTCCCCGCCGCAATTCTTCGTTGTCTCTACTGGCGACGTGAATCGCTGACTCTCCTTACTTTTTAAAGTTTTCCCTGCAAGTCATCCAACCTCTATCCGTTCCTCCGATTGGAATGAAAATATCCGATATTTACGGCGGTGGAGACGCTGCCGACGGAGGAAAAATTATGAAAAGGTCATTTATAGCCGGTGCCGTTGTATTGGCAGCCGGAGTTTTTGCGTTCTCGTATTCAGGTATCCGGCCCAGCGGCTGGTTTGCTGACGTTGCAACTGTCACTTCGTCTAAACCGCGAAAGACCATGCAGCCCTTTAAGTCAGAGGCTGAGTTAAAGGAGCATTTTAAGAAATTTCAGGATTCGCGGCGTCGTACCGGCGTGACGGCGGATGGAGATAATTATTCGTCTAACAGCGTTGTCGCCACAGACGCAGCCCCCTCACCGTCGGCCGGCGCAAAGACCGCACCGTCTTCCCTTTCAAAAGACAGCAAAGATGAATCGATAACAAACAACCAGCACGCTGGAGTTGATGAGGGCGGCATTGTTAAGGTCCACGGCGACCATCTCGTGATACTGCGTCGCGGGCGTTTGTTTACCGTCAAGGTTGGCGGCAATGCTTTGGAGCCGGAATCTTCGGTCAACGCCTATCCACCTGGGATCAATCCGAGCAACGATTGGTACGACGAGATGCTCGTTTCGGGCGACACGGTGGTCGTGATCGGTTACAGCTACGGCCGCGGCGGCACGGAGATCAACCTTTTCGACATCAACCGCAGCGGCGATCTCGCATACCGCTCGACATATCATCTGCGGTCAAACGATTATTATTCGTCACGCAACTACGCCAGCCGTCTGATCGGCAGTAAGCTGGTGTTTTACACGCCGCAGTATCTAGGCTATTACAGCGACGGCAATGCACAATTCCCGGCCGTTAGAAAATGGCGAAAAGGGGCAAAGGCTAATGAATTTGAGCCCGTCGTATCGCCGACCGAGATCTATCGTGCCGAGCGTCCGATCGACTCAACATCAGTCTCGGCCCTGCACACAATAACCGTCTGCGACCTTTCTTCAAAGACAATGGCGTGCAAAGGAACGGCGGTTTTAGGCGCGGCGGGACGAGTATTTTATGTCTCGCAAAAATCCGTGTACGTATGGACCACCGACTACAACTACGGCAGCGGCGGTCCGAAATCCAATTCGCTGCTCTACAAGATGCCGCTCGACGGTTCTGCCCCGAGTGCTCTCGGCGTGACCGGCAGCCCGATCGACCAGTTCTCGTTCCTCGAAAGCGAAGGCGAACAGCTCAACGTGCTCGTCCGCAGCGACGGCCGGGGCGACCAGATGTGGGACGGCGAGAAATCCAATGGCGACATTGCAATGCTGAAAGCGTCGCCGGAAAGTTTTTCTGACGGTAGCGAATCGGCAGTCAAGGCCAGCTATCAAGACCTGCCAAATGTCGATAACTACACATTTCAAAACCGATTCGTCGGCGACTATATGCTTTACGGCACGGGCAGCGGATGGGGCCGTCAGGAAACCCGCGACGGAGCAAATTTGTTTGCCGCGAACTGGAAAACCGGCAGTGTCACAAATCTGCACCTCGACCACAACGTTGATCGCATCGAACCGCTTGGCAATGCCGCAGTTGTTGTCGGAACTAACGGGTCCGATCTGTATTTCTCACCCGTCGGACTCGATGACGGAGCAAAGTTGTGGCCGAGCTACGTCCGTAAAAACGCCTCGCAGGGCGAGCTTCGCAGCCACGGCTTTTTCTACAAACCGGACGGCGAAGACAGCGGACTGCTCGGCTTGCCGATCGCCCGCGAAGGCCGCAGCGGTTATCGTCACCTGATGGAAGATTCGGCGGCGATCATCTTTCTCAAAAACAACCGCCTCAATTTTAGTCAGATCGGCGAACTCGAGGCCCGCTCGACCGACACCAACGACGGCTGCCGTGCGTCGTGTGTCGATTGGTACGGCAACGCCCGCCCCATCTTTTTACGCGGACGTATCTTTGCCCTGATGGGTTATGAGTTGGTCGAAGGAAAACTGAGCAAAGACCGGCTTCGCGAGGTCAGACGGGTCAATTATACGCCGCAAGGCTGGTGGCCCAACGACGACCGTTCGGAGGAGGAAGAATAGCAAAAAGAAAAAGGCGGCTCACGCCGCCTTTTTTACTTAGGTTTATTTATTAGCTGCCAGGGCGGCGTCAGGCTTTTTCTCTTCGGCCTTGGCGTCGTCCGGTTTGGCAGCACCGGCTTTGATGTCGGTGATCTGCGCGTTGGTGAACTGCCAGCCCTTATCGTTTTTCACAACGACCCAAGTGACCATCGAATTGCGGTCCTCAGATTTCCCGTCAACGCTAGCCTTTCCCGTAACACGCCCGAGAACAACAGCCGCCGTACCCGCCGGGTTTATCTTGAATTTAAGATCGTCGAACTTTAGCCCTTCGTTCTTTACTTTGCCGGACTTAATCGCTTCGAGACGGGCGGCTTTGCTCGCGACGCCGCCATTCTGATCGACAAGCGTATAGTCATCTGTGTAAAACTTATCCAACCCGGCGGCATCGTTCTTATTAAGTGCGGCCACAAACTCGTCCATCATCTTTTTGATGTCAGCCTCGACAGCAGCCTTATCAGCGGCCCGTGCTGTAGCAGTGTTAGACGCGTTCGCGGGCTTGTTGCCCGTGTTAGACGCGTTGTTAGCCGCCGGGGCTCCGCACGATGTAAAAATAATCGTTGCTGCGATGAGCGTTGAAATAGCCAAGAAAATCCTTCTCATATAATTTCTCCTCAAAGACAGATGCGTAACTGACGAGACATCCGGCAGTCGCCGCATCAACAGACGCCCGCCATCTCGGAATAAGATCAATGTTTGGGATTACGCGAGTATTCATACGCCCAACGATAGTCGTAGTCAAGCGCAAAAAAGGGCGGTATGACACCGCCCAGTGATCAAATGTCATGTACGTTATTTAATTCTTTTCAGGCTTCCCTGTCCGCTGATCTGCCTGTTGCCCGCAACGCGTTCCATCTGTGCCATCGCTCGCAGCAGATTCTCGCCGAGCACCTTTTTGATATCGGTCTCAGAGTATCCACGGCGGAGCATTTCGTACGTCACCAAAACCATATCCTCTGCGCCGTTCATACCGGCCGGTAACATCGGGACACCGTCGAAATCGGAACCTAGCCCTACGTGGTCTATCCCTGCTATGTTTTTGATGTGATCGATGTGATCCACGATGCGGGCGTAGGTCGGCATGTAGATCGGGTTTGCGTCCTCGAGTTTTCTGATCGCATCGTCTAGAGCCTTTCGATCGTTCTTGAATTGCTCAGTGAGTGCGTCGATCTGTGGCTTTAATTTCGCCGAACGTTCGTTTTCCTCTTTGTTTGTGCGGGCGTCGAGGAACGACGGATAGAAATTGACCATGATCACGCCGCCGTTTTTGGCGACGCGTTTTAGGACGTCGTCCGGCACGTTGCGGGTGTGATCATTAACTCCGCGGGCTCCCGAATGTGAAGCGATGACCGGTGCGGTCGAAACGTCGAGAGCATCATTCATCATCTTGACCGAAATATGCGAGATGTCGATGAACATTCCCAGGCGGTTCATTTCGCGAACGACCTCTTTTCCAAAATCCGTCAGTCCGCCATGCTTTTCATCACGATGAGCATCGCCCCAGTTTGTCGCGACGTTGTGCGTCAGGGTCATATAGCGGACGCCCAAGCGATACATCACGCGAAGAGCCGCGAGCGAATCTTCAATCACATAACCGCCCTCAATGCCCATCAGGATACAGATCTTGTTATTTTTCTTTGCCTTGCGGATCTCAGCGGCGGTGGTGCAAGATACGAGGTCATTTGGGTTTCGCTCGACCTCGCGATAGGTCGCATCGATCATATCGACCGCGCGGTGCATCGCTCCGCCTGTTTTCATCGTGCTGCCTGAGACGTAGATAGCAAAAAACTCGCCCGTAATGCCGCCCGCTTTGAGCCGGGATACATCAGTATGAAAAGGGTCACCGCCAAGGTGAAACTTCCCCGTCGTGCTGTTCCGCAGGTCAGTGTCTTCGTCAACGAGCGGCGACGTTATGTCGTTATGTCCGTCGATAACGATCGCCTTTTTATGGATCTTGACGGCTTTGGCCCAAATGGCAGGATCGGCACCGGCGGGCATTGTTTGTGAAAATGTCGTGACAGCGAATGAAAGCAGCAAGCAGATGGCGGATATCTTTTTCATAATTATTATTAAGGTGAGAAACGCGATTAGTTTAACGCTTTATTGTACGGATAAACAATTAGCCGCAACCCAAAAAAAATGTGGTCAGAACCCCGCCATAAATGGTATTATGGAAATGCGTTAAACCTGATTTAACGCTTTTTCTTAGCAGTCCCGTCCACACGACTCAAAAATACTTTCGCTCCAAACCCTTTATTTAGAGCATTTTACCGTAGCCTGATCAGACAGCACAAATTGCGGAAAGATCACCGCAATTGCCTGTTATAGATCGCCCGAAATGGCAAAAAAAACGTCCAATTCAAAAATCGATCCGGCAAATTCGCCCGCGGTGGATAGCACATTTCGCAGCTTCATTGAGAACCTGCCGGTGATGTTCTATGCCGTCGAGCCGGTCCAGCCACATTTGCCGATCTACATAAGCCCGACGTTTGAGCGATTCGGTTATCCGCTGGACCGATGGATGACCGATAGCGATATTTGGGACCAAGTCATACATCCTGATGACCGCGAGCACGTGCTGGGTTCGACGCGCTCTGCAATGCAAAAGGGCGAGAGCATCGATTTTGAATATCGGGTTATTTGCAAAAACGGCGACATCGTCTGGGTCCGCGACCGTAGCTGTTTTGTTAAGGGCAAGGACGGCGAGTTGATCTGCTGGCAGGGTGTAATACTCGATGTCACCGAGCGAAAGCTTGCGCAACAGGAGCTCGAAAAAAGGGAAAAACTCTATCGCACGCTCGCCCGCACAATACCAAAGACCGCCGTACTGCTCTTTGACCACGACCACCGCTACACTCTCGCCGACGGCGAACAGCTCAAACATCACAACTGGACGACCGAGATGTTTGAGAACCGCACATTGTCCGAGGTCTTTCCGCCCGAAATGGCCGAAGAGTGGTCGGGCTATTACGAACGCGCACTCCAAGGCGAACGCGTTGTCCTCGACATGGATAATGAGGAAGGAGCGTTTCAAGTAAGCATCTTGCCGGTTCGCAACGAAAAGGACGAGATCTTTGCCGGTATGGTGATGTGGCAGGACATTACTGAACGCAAACGCACAGGTGACGCTTTGCAAGAAAGCGAGGCCCGTTACCGCCAACTATTTGAAAATGCAAACGACATAATTTACGTCCACGACCTCAATGGCAACTACATCTCGATGAACAACGCGAGCGAGCGCATCTTTGGTTATACTCGCGAAGAGGCTCTGTCGCTCAACATGAGCCAGATCATCGCCCCCGAGCACATGAAGCTCGTCAAACAAAATCTACTCAAAAAGATCAAGGGCGACGCGGGCCAAACGGTCTATGAGGTCGATTGTATCCGCAAAGACGGTAGCCGCGTCACTCTGGAGGTTAACAGCAGCACGATCATGAAAGACGGCGAGGCAGTTGCCGTTCAGGGCATCGCCCGCGATATTACTGCCCGCAAACTTGCCGAAGAGTTGAGCCGCAAAAACGAAGAGCGTTACAAGGACCTGTTTGAAAACGCCAACGACCTGATCTACACCCATGATCTGAATGGCAATTTTACGTCACTCAACCGTGCCGGCGAGATCATCACAGGCTACAGCCGCGAAGAAGCCTTGCAGATGAACATCGCGAAAGTCGTCGCCCCCGAGTACCTCGAAGGTGCCCGGACGATGACCGCCCGCAAGATCGAAGACGAGCGCCCGACGACCTATGAGCTTGAGATCATCGCCAAAGATGGCAGACGCGTCCCGCTCGACCTGAGCACCCGGCTTATCGTCAATGACGGTATGCCCATCGGCGTCCAGGGCATTGCACGTGACATCAGCGAAAGGCGTCGCGTCGAAAATTCGCTCCGCGAAACGCTGTCGCTATTCACCACCACATTCGAATCGACCGCGGACGGCATCGTCGTCATGAGCCTCGACAGACAGATCGTCACATGTAACAAGAAATTCATGGAAATGTGGGACGTCGATCCGGCAATAATCGAGAATAAGGACGGGGCGGCACTTGTTAGGCACGTCGCCGGCAAATTGGTGAACCGGGATGAATTTCTGCAGCGGCTAAAAGATACCTATGATAGCCCCAACGAGACGATCTCAGAGATACTCGAGCTTGCCGACGGCCGCCTGATCGAGCGCTATTCACAGCCTCAGTATCTCGAAGGCAATGCGATCGGCCGCGTCGCCAGTTTTCGAGACATTACCGAGCGCAGCCGGGCCGAAGAAAAGCTTCGCTATTACGCTCTGCACGACACGTTGACCGACCTGCCAAACCGCGTCTCGTTCATGAACCACCTCAAGCAGGCGGTCGAACGTGCCGAGGGTAATGACTACGCAAAATTTGCCGTCCTTTTCCTTGATCTCGACCGTTTTAAAGTCATCAACGACAGTCTCGGCCATGCGGTCGGCGACAAGCTCCTCGTAGCCATCGCAGCAAAGCTCACGGCTTGTGTTCGTCCCGGCGATATTGTCGCCAGGCTGGGAGGCGACGAATTTACCATCCTGCTCAACCGCAGCGGCGACGCAAATGAGGTCGCCCACGTTGCCGAACGCTTGCAAACAGCGATCTCCGAACCGTTTAAGATCGACAACTACGAGGTCTTTACGACCGCGAGTATCGGTATCGTCGTCTCAAGCAACGTCGAACGCCGTGCCGAAGATTTCCTTCGCGACGCCGACGCTGCGATGTATCGTGCAAAAGAATCCGGCAAGGCCCGCTACGAGATATTTGACCGCGAGATGCATGTCCGCAACATGAATCTGCTCCAGGTCGAGACCGATCTGCGTCACGCCGTCGATCGCAACGAGTTCGAAGTGCATTACCAGCCGATCGTCGATCTAACGACGGGCCGCGTGCAGGAATTCGAAGCTCTCATCCGCTGGCGTCACCCGAAACACGGGCTCATCGCTCCAAATGAATTCGTCGCCGTCGCCGAAGAAACAGGCCTGATCGTACACATCGGTAAATGGATAATCGAGGAATCGTGCCGCCAGACCGCCGATTGGCAGCAGCGTTACACGTTCCCGCTCTCGATCAGCGTCAACCTATCTGCCAAACAGCTCATGCACCCGACGCTCACCGGCCAGGTCAAAGAGATACTCGCCCGCACGGGCCTCGACGCCAAACAGCTCAAGCTCGAGGTCACCGAAAGCACAGTCATGGAACACAGCGAACGCTCGCTCAAGGTGCTCCAGGAACTGGACGAACTCGGCATCGCCCTATCGACCGACGATTTCGGTACCGGCTACTCGAGCCTCAGCTATCTCCAGCGATTCCCCTTTGAACGTATCAAGATCGACCGCTCGTTCATCAACGTCCTCGAATCGGACGAAAAGAGCGGCCTCATCGTCAAAACAATTCTGATGCTCGGGGAAAATCTCGGCATCGAGGTCGTCGCCGAAGGCGTCGAGTCGCTCCGGCAGCTCGAGCTGCTCCGCGAACTTGGCTGCAAAGCCGGCCAAGGCTACCTCTTCTCCCGGCCCGTCACCGCCGACGAAGCCGAAAAGTTTCTAAGCCAAGGTGCGGACCTTTCCGGATTCAGCAACGAGATCGATTTCACCGACGCCGGTCCCGTGATCGAAGTCTCAGATGTGCAGTAAGAGCCGCCTTATTTCAAAAAGACGTCAGTTGGTGGTATCTAAACCCAACTAGAATTTGTTTCGAGAACGCTCTCAGTGTCTCAGACTAGATCTAATTTGGTCACGCGATCAAAAGGTCAAGCCAAAAAATCAATGAATTAACCATTGAGCTTCGGATACTAGGCAGACGCCGCCGCGTTTTTTGAGGATCGGGCGTATTGTTTCGACGATGAGGTCAAGCTTTTCGGCGGGGCACGCCGTCAGGACGTAGGAATTGGCGAAAACGCGTGTCAGGTCGCCGCCGCCACGAACGCCTCGGTCACCCTTGCCGGTGGCGTCTTTGATAACGGTGTACCCCGACATTCCGGCTTCATCGAGCAGGTTTAGCAGAGTCGGCAGTTCAAGTTCGTCGATGATGATCTCGATCCTTTTTACGGGCATCATAGTGTTTAGCTCCAAATTCGATTGATAACGGCCAGATAAAGCGGCATTCCTGCGATGATGTTAAACGGAAACGTGATCGCGAGCGACATCGGCACGTACAGGCTCGGATTCGCCTCTGGGATCGAAAGCCGCATCGCCGCGGGAACTGCGATATACGACGCACTCGCACATAAGATCGTGAACATAAATGCGTCGCCCTGCGATAGACCTAAAGCATATGCAAGAGGTATCGCAATGGTGGCGTTGACGAGCGGCAGCAGGATCCCAAACCCTGCTAGGAATACGCCTGCTCTTTTCAGGTCGCCCAGCCGTTTCGCAGCAACTATCCCCATATCAAGCAAAAAGAAGCACAATACGCCGGTGAAAATATCAGTCGTAAAAGGCTTTAACGCTTTCGCTCCGGCTTCGCCAGAAAGTATACCGATCACAAGGCTCCCCATGATCAGAAGCACTGACCCGTTAAAGAACGCGTCTCGCCCTAATTCACCCCAAGAGAAGCGGGAGCCGGTCCGGTCACTCGAACGTAGCCGATAGAGCACTACGGCAACGATGATCGCCGGAGATTCCATCAGAGCCATCGCCGCGACCATATATCCGCCGTAAGGGATGGTCAACTTCTCAAGAAACGCTGTTGCGGTGATAAACGTTACGGCACTGATCGATCCGTACGTGGCCGCGATCGCTGCGGCGTCGGCGACGGATAGTTTCCGCCGTAAAGTGAAAAACGCGTAAAGCGGAACGGCCGTTGCCATCACAGTGGCGGCGGCGAGCGTGATCGCAACTTGTAGTTGGAAACCGCTGGCCGCGATGCCCACACCGCCCTTTAGGCCGATGGCAAAGAGCAGATAAAGCGAGAGGATCTTTGGGATCGGAGGAGGTATCTCGAGATCCGATCTGAGCGAGACCGCCAACACGCCAAGAAAGAAAAACAGGATCGGCGGGTTGAGAAAATTACCGATCACCAAGTTAACGTCCATATCAAAAACGATACCAGTTAGCCTGGAAATCTCGCAACTTTAGGTTATCGCCTATCGTGCGTATCCGCTTTCAAAGCTCGCCGGTTCCCTGCTTTCTCTTAGTCGTAATTTAGACCTACTTCTTAGTTGACGCTGCAGCAGCCGGCACATATTGCAGAGACGAGTGATGCAAAATGATCCTTAAGGTTCCTTTTTCATCAAGCTTGTAGCCCCAAGTCTTGTCAACGACAGTCTCTTTGCCGTCTTTGTCCCAAAAGTGGACATTTCCCATCGAAATAGCCGTGTCACCGTTCAAAATGATGCCTCTCGGCTTGCTTTCGCATTTCTTCCAGCCCTTGAGTGCAAAGCCGCCATCGTTCGGATACTTTGAGTTGCCGCCGACGAAGTACGCTAACGCTCCCTCTTTGTCCATTCGGAAAACCTGATCACCCGTGGTGAGGGTGGGCTTGAAAAGGACGACGCCGTTCTGATAATTGTATGCAGCATCGATCACGTTTGAGGCGAGCTTTTTATAGTCCTCACCTTTTTCTTTTGACGCACCTAACTCAACCAGAGCGCTGCACCATCCTTTCTGGGCGTCTATCACCATCTGCTCCGTGACGTTAAAATTCGTCACCGTTTGTGCAAATCCAATTGTGGTCAAGGCAAATAGCATTGCCAGACTAAGAACTATTTTCTTCATTTGTATATATGTCTCCCTATTTTTAGTTTATAAATTTACCCGTAAATTCGAACCGATTCCATTCAAAGTGCCGGGACGGGATCCGTTTCCCGTTTCGTCTTGGCGGATATAAAAAATATCTGTCGAAAATCGTGGGTTGAATTTATGTGAAAAGCCAATTTGTGTGCGATATCGCGAAAAACCCCTGAGCCGAAAGTCATAGGTCGGTTCAAACGAGATGAATGGCTCGATCTTTTTGTTCAATATTGTAACTGCGCGTTTTAGCCACAATCGATTTCGAACAACACTCGCATTCGGGCGCGAGTAACGGTCTTCGTACTGATAGATATTGCGAATGCCCAAGCCCCACTTTGTGTTCAGTGGAACGCTAAATGACACGACTCCGAGATAGCGGCTTTCGTATCGCTTCCGTGTGAACGTCGCGTTTGAATACCGATACAAATATCCGCCGCCAACCGTTACGTATTTATTAACTTTTTTGGTGATCCACACGCCGATACGTGCATCGGTCGTAGTTCTGACATTATTACCAAACCGACCGAAAACCGCGATGGTGGCATTCCAGTCCTTCTTCTTATCCATAGGAATTATGAAATGCGTCTCATTCCAGATCTGAAAGTCCGTATCGTAGGTTGCGGGCGTCGCCTGGGTAAAACCCGCCGACGCCAATAATAAACTAAATACCATGCCTAATATCGTGTGTCTTAGATTACAAATACTATTCATTGCTATCAGTTAGAACACCCACTACGCAGCTTTTTCCTTTCGATGAGGAAATATCAAAGAAAGAATGATCGACCCCGAAATGACCGCAAGTATTAACCCAAGCGAGTATGAGATCGGAAACTTTCCGCCGAACAGATCATTTAGCCAGACCATCTTTAATCCGACGAAAACCAGGACGATCGCGAGGCCGTATTTGAGCAGGTAAAACTTGTCGATCACGCCCGCAAGCATGAAATATAGTGAGCGAAGTCCGAGTATCGCGAATATATTCGACGTGAAAACGATAAACGGCTCATTTGTCACCGCAAAGATAGCCGGAACGCTGTCAACAGCGAAAATAATGTCGGTGGCTTCGAGAAACAGCAACGCAATAAACAACGGCGTTGCATGCCAACGGTCGCCGATCTTTAGAAAGAAGCTCTTGCCGTCGATCTTATTCGTTACCGGCATGAACTTTCTAAAGATCCTGATCAGCAGATTCTTTTCCGGCTTGATCTCTTCGTTACTCGTAAAGAACATCTTGATACCGGTAAGTATTAAAAATCCGCCAAACAGATATATCACCCAATGAAACTGCATCAGTGCGGAACCCATGGCGATAAAGATCGCACGAAAAACAAGGGCTCCTAGAATGCCGTAAAACAGTACGCGGTGTTTATACTTAGCGGGAATACCGAAATAGCTGAAGACCAGGACAAATATGAATATGTTGTCCACGGACAGCGAATACTCTAGGACGTAACCGGTCAGGAATTCGAGCGTTGAGGTTTTGGCGATCTCCGCTCCAAACTTTGCGAATGTATATTGATAAAATCCCCCGGCAAATATCAATGCAAGCGCTACCCAGATCGCACTCCAGATAGTTGCCTCTTTGAATGAGACAACATGTTCTTTTCGATTGAAAATCCCAAGGTCAATGGCGAGCATCGCCAATACAAACACCAGAAATCCGGCGTAAAACAACCAATATTCAGAAAACGGAAATAAATTCATTTTTTCTCCATCGGTACGCACCAAAGGCAATACCGTATTATCTGGGCGAACTAACCGCCCCTAGGTTTAGCCTCGCTCGATCGCTCCGTTGAGAATTCGTGCAATTTGCTTGACTGCAGTAATCGCTTCGTCGCAAATACGCGGCCCCCCGGAGGGGGAATCTGAATCGCCGCCCGAGACTTCGGCGACCAATGTGCATTGTGAGATCAGGCTATATTTCTGTTCCGCACGATCGTCATCGGAAAGGGTTTCCAGTCCGGCTCTAAGCTTTTCGAGTGATTCTTTGAAGAACTCCTCTTTTGGACTCAACTCTAACCAACCAAGCAACTGGTCTAAGTTCTTATTGTTCGGATCGACGCCTAGATCAAACATTGAATCAAAGATCATTTGCCGTTCCCGTTTTGTTATCCGCCCATCCGCCCATGCGACCTTTACAAGCGGAAGCATTTTTAGATGGTCATCGATACCATTTTTCTGCGATGTAGAGTCTGACGTAGTCATACGCTGTTCCAAACGGGAAAATCGTTTCTCGGTTTCTTCAAGTTTGCTTTTCTCGCTTTCTCCACTTGAATGTCCGCGCCACATTCCAAATATTTGTTTCTGACCGAGTTCGGCTACAAACCTCGTTTGCCTGAGCATGAGGGACGAGATCGCTGCGGTCTGACCGAGCGGCATACCTGAGAGCAGGTTGGCCACCCCGTCCCACAAGCGTTCTATCATGGCCGCGTGGGGCCGACTCGAAAGCCGCGACATGATCTCAACGCAGTTCTCGTCACTTCGTAGCAATCCGTAAATCTCCGCCGTTTTCAGGATCGCATTCTGTTCAGCTCGTCCTACACGTCCGTCTACCCACGCGACCTCGATCATCGGGGTCAGCATCAGCATGTATGCTTCATCCGACGTCGCACAACTGATCTCTAACAGGTTCCGTATCCGTCTGGCGTAGCCCTTGAATTGTCGTTCGTGAGTAGATTGTTTTCGAAATTCCGTAATTCCTTGCAATAAGAAATTGTTCATTTGCATACCCCCAGTGTTTTGAGTCTGCAAACGCAAAAAGACCTCTTGCAGACTAAAGCCGCAAAAGGTCTCGATATTTCCCCACGCACCGGTTCGCTTGGCTATTTATGCGAACGTATTGACGATTTCGTGGACCTCTGAACAAACAGAGGTTTCTACTCCCCTACTAAATTAATAACACCTTAACGAAACATTACAAATATGTCAAGTATCATTCTAACAATGGAAAAGGCTTCGATCTTTGCTGACCGAAGCCGATTATCAAACAAAAACCGCCATCACCAATTACCGCGGCTTAGCGTTTTTTACGTATTTTTCCATCCACTGGTTCATCTCATAGAGGGTGTGCTCGGTCGATTCTTTGGCTGCGTAGCCGTGGGCTTCGAGCGGGAGCATTACGAGACGGGCCGTTCCGCCGAGGCCGCTGATCGCGGCGTAAAGGCGTTCGGACTGGATGGGAAACGTGCCCTGATTGTTGTCGGCTTCGCCGTGGATCATCAGCATCGGCTCGTTGATCTTGTTCGCGTAAAAGAACGGCGAGACGTCGGTGTAAATCTTGGTCGCCTCCCAGAAATTGCGTTCTTCGTCTTGGAAACCAAACGGCGTCAGCGTGCGGTTGTACGCTCCGCTCCGGGCGATACCGGCACGAAACAGATCGCTGTGTGCAAGCAAATTCGCCGTCATAAACGCCCCGTAGCTGTGCCCGCCGACACCGATGCGGTCGCGGTCAACCACGCCCATTTCGACAGCCTTATCGATCGCCGCCTTAGCCGAATCGACGATCTGCTGTACGAACGTGTCGTTCTTTGTCTTTGGCGAGCCAACGATAGGCATCGAGACGTTGTCCATCACCGCGTAACCCTGCATCAGTAGGAAAAGGTGCGAGATGCCGCCGATCTGCGTAAAGCGGTTGGTCGAGCCCGAAACCTGTCCGGCAAGAGCTCCGTCGGTAAAGCTTTCGGGATATGCCCAGACGAGAGCGGGCAGACGAGTTCCCTCCTTGTAACCCGGCGGCAGATAGAGCGTAAATGACAGATCAACACCGTCCGCACGCTTGTAGCGAACAAGCTGTTTCTTGATCCCGCGAAGCTGCGGTGCCGTATCCTTGAACTCCGTGATCTGCTTGTACGCCAGAGCCGTGCAAACCTGCCCAGCAGGGCAAACTTGACGAATAAAGATATTTGGCGGCTCGGTCGGCGATTCTTTGCGGGTAAAGAAATTCATCCCGTTGTCGTCTATCATTCCGGCAAACGTCTCGTATTCCTCGGTTCCCGCACGCCAGATCTCAGTGATCGCAGATGTTTTAATATTCATCCGGCGGAAAAACGGACGGTCGCCTTGCGGCGAGGCTCCGGTTCCGGTCAAAAATATCTCGTCGCCGTTTTGCCGTATAAGGCTGACGCCATTTGGCATAACCTTTGTGACCGGCTGGCCGATGTCGTTGTAGCGGTCATTGATATTCGCATTGGAGAGCATTTTGACATTCGTTGGGTTGCGATAGTCGGTAAGAAAGATCCGACGCTTTTGCGTGTCGCGGTTGAAATCAAAATAGATCATCATCCCGTCTTTTTCGCCAAACTGACGGCCCTGAAAACGATACTCGGTCTTGAGCAGCTCTTTCGCTCCACCGTTAAACGGAGCCGCAAGGGTCATCATCTTGTCGCGAAATGGCACCTTTTTACGCGGGTCGCCGTCGTCGAGCGCTTCGGTCCACGTGAGTGTCGAGCCTTCGACCGGCATCCAAGCAACGCCGCGAGGGCCGACGGCTACACCACCGCTCGGGATGCTGTCCTGCAGCGGCAGCGACGCAACCGTCGTCAAAACCTTGCCGTTCGTATCCCAAACCTCGATCTTTTTCGGGAAACGGTTGGCGGCAAAAAGATACGAGAACGGACGCTCGATACGCGAAACGAGGATATGTTTGCCGTCCGGCGAAAATGAAACGTTATCGTAAAGAGCAGGCGTGCCGATCTCGCGGACCTTGCCGTTGAGCTCGATCAGGGCGATCTGCGAGGTGCAGTAATATTCAAACAAACGCTCGTCGTTCGGCGTCTTTAACAGATCTTGAACGGTCGCAATATTGCTTGTGCGGCCTGATGTTTCCTGAATATTCGGTTCGCCCGGGATCAGGTTTTGATACGCCGGAGCGGGCCCGCGTTTTGCCGGAACGAGCTGCGCCGACAGCGTGTCGGAGTCTTCCCAGCCAAAGCCGCCGATCGCGGTGTTGATCATCACGCCTTTGACCTTAGTCGCCTTTGCGCTAGCCGTATCAACGGTCCACAACTCGACACCCGTCGGCGTGACGTTACCGACCGCGATATGCTTGCCGTCCGGCGCCCATTGCGGTGAGATGATCTGAGCCCCCGCCGGTAGCGTAACGGGCGTAATTTTGCCGTCCGCAACATTCATGATCTTTAAGCCGATAAAGTATGGCTGGCGATGCTGGCCGTTTGTGTTCGGATTGATCCGAAGCCCCGCGATACGCAGCATCGGCTGAGCCAGCTCAGAGATCGGCGGATAACGCAGTGGTTCGAGCATCGCGATCTTATCCCGCGTCGGCGAGATAGACGTGGACGGCGTCGCCGGAGCGTTGAGCACATCCATGATCTCTTTAGGTGGCTGTTTATAGCTGCCCTGAGCGAATGTAAAAACCGGAATCAGCAGCACGGCTGCCAGCATCAATAATCTCGTTTTCATCTTTTCTCCTTAATTTTTCCTCAATCGGTCAAGCACCTTGCCGGCAATGCCGGGAATAATTTCACGTTCGTTAGCATGGTTTTCGGTAAATATGACGAGCACAAATTTCAATCCGTCCGCCGTCTCGATATAAGCTGCGTCGTGGCGCGTTTTACTTGTCCAACCGGCTTTTGACCATAGTTTGACATCACGGATGTTGCGGTCGATGAACAGCTTGCCGGTAAAACCGTTGTTTTGGTCATCACCATCGACGGCATTTCCAAACGGGTCGCGTTTCATCAGATCCATCATGGCAGTCGTTCGCTCGGGCGTGTTCATCCGGGCGGTTACGATCTCGGCTAGCAGGCGTGCGGTGGCATTGGTCGTGAGCATGTTTCGGTTTTGCCCCTTATAACCGCGTGATTGCTGTTCGATGCCGTAAGCGTCTTCGCAAAACGTTTTTTGATTGACGTTGATGTTTGTGTAACCCATAGACGCGAACCAGCGGTTGACGCGATTTCGTTTATATTGCCACGCTTCGAATTCTTTTGTTGGCAGCTCAGCCCCACTCGACGTGCCCGTTATTACATCGAGGATATACTGCGTCGCTTCGTTTGAGCTGTCGACGATCATATCCTTCAAACCGCGTTGCAGTTCCTGCGTCATCTTGATCTTGCCGTCCTCAAGCTGGCGCTCTAGGGCCGCCATATAAAACATCTTGACCACACTCGCCGGATATGTCCGCTCGTCCCCACGAACCTCAGCCATCATAAATTTCGCCGGGTTCCTTAGATCGATGAGCGTCACCGCAACATCTTCGGGTTTGACATTCGTAGCATCACCAAGAGCATCGCTGATAGCGGTATTTAGGAGCGTTTGCAATTCGCCGGAGACCTCGGTCACGGGTGCCTTATAGGATTTGGGAACGCTGATCTCGCCATTAGTGGTTGGTTTTTGAGCAAACACGATCGACGCCAATACACAAATAACGATCACCGACAACACGCTACGCACCATACTAATTCTCCTTAAATCTTTACCTGAAACGGTTTTAAGAGTATAAACGATAGGCGGTATCCAATTCCATTTTTGAACCAAATGAGCGAAGAAAAACTGATACGCGGACTCGGGCGGCTCGATTTTACGGCGATCATCATCAACACGATAATCGGCGCTGGTATTTTTGGCCTGCCCGCAAAGGTCTATTCCCAGATCGGTAGCTACAGCCTTATCGCATTTCTAGCCTGTGCCGGCATCATCGCGCTTATCGTGCTGTGCTACGCCGAGGTATCGAGTCGTTTTTCGGCGACCGGCGGGCCGTATCTTTACGCTCGCGAAGCGTTTGGCACTGTTGTCGGATTTGAGGTCGGCTGGCTGTATTGGGTCGTGCGTGTCACGACGTTTGCGGCCAACTGCAACCTGCTCGTCACCTATCTCGGTTTTTTTGTGCCCGGTGCAAACGAGGGCGTGATGCGCATCGCGTTTATCAGTCTCGTCGTACTGATAATTACCATCGTCAACGTTATCGGTATTCGCGAATCGGCGAGGATGACCAACCTCTTTACCGTCGGCAAACTCCTGCCGCTGCTCATGTTTTCGGTCGTAGGGATGTTCTTTATCCAGCCGGGTAATTTCAATTTCGATGTCGTGCCCGGTTACTCTTCGTTTTCGAGCGCGGTTCTGTTGCTGATCTATGCTTTTGTCGGATTTGAAGCCGGTGTCGTCGTTGCTGGCGAAGCCAAAGAACCCGGCAAAACTATGCCATTTGGCCTGATCGTCGGGCTCGGTATCGTGGCGGTGTTTTACATACTGATACAAGTTGTAAGTATTGGCACGCTGCCGGGGCTTGCGGCGTCGGAACGTCCGATCGCCGATGCCGCCGCATCGTTTCTCGGCCCGTTCGGAGCCGCGTTTATTACTGTAGGGGCTTTGATCTCGATCTTTGGCAATCTTAATGTCGGGGTTCTAAGTTCGACGCGGATGCTTTTTGCGATGTCCGAGCAGCGTGATCTGCCGAGAGTTTTTGAAAAAACGCACGCACGGTTCAAAACTCCGCACATCGCGATCATCGCGACCGCTGTCGTTATTTTGATACTCACGATAATGTCGTCGTTCCTGACCGCAGTCGCTATCGCGACGATCACACGTCTGTTGGTCTATGCTACGACTTGTGGTTCTCTGCCCGTTTTTCGCATGCGTGATACTGCACCAAAATCGCAGTTCACCCTACCGCTTGGCATCGGAGCGGCCGTTTTGTCTTTATTGCTTATCGGCTGGCTGCTGACAAACGTCGATTTTGCCAAAGAGGGTCTCGCCGTTTTGATCGCCGTCGTTGTCGGATTGATAATTTTTGCAGGATTTCGGCTCGTTGGGCGTTCAAATAACATCGCCAACGGCGAAACGGAGGAATTATGAGAAAAGCGCTATTTATTTTTAGCATTGTCGCGGTCTTTGCGGCCGTCGGTGTTGGACAGCGGATCGAAGATGGCAGCCGTAAAACCATCGGCTATATCTCATCTAGCGGGACAGTCGAAAACGGGAGTCGTTCAACGATCGGCTACATCAACTCGGACGGACGAGTTGAAAACAGTAGCCGCTCGACTCTCGGCTATATCAACAAAGACGGCCGAGTTGAAAACGCAAGCCGATCCACCATCGGTTATGTTAGCAGCAGCGGGACCGTTGAAAACGGCAGCCGCTCGACCCTCGGATATGTAAACTCAAACGGCCGCGTTGAGAACAGCTCACGCAGCACGATCGGGTACGCCGAGGGCGTCGATCAGCGTCATGCCGCGTTATTTTTCTTCTTTTTCTTTAAGCCAAATAATTGACATTATGAAAACACTCAGATTTTGCTGCGCGATGCTGCTTTTGTCCGCGTTGGTTTCGGCGATACCCGCCCAAAAGCCGATGGTCCCGATCATCGATCTGCGTCTCGGCGGCCTGCTCGGCGGTTCACAAGATGGCAAATGGATCGAAGCGGGTCTCGCCGCCGAATCGATAATGGACGGCGGTATGGATCTCTTTGTCTTCGGTTTCAAGGGTAAAGAAAAAACTCCGATCTACTCCGCAAAGCGGGCTCCGGTCGAAGATGTTTGCAGCGATTTTTACCGGATAGAAATGGATATCAAGGACCGTCTCGGCCTTGGTCTGGGAGTAAATGCAACCTGGAACGCGATGCCACGCACTCCAAAACGTCTAAAATCCCCGACCGCAGCTTACAAGACAGCGATCACAAATCTGCTAAGAAAAGAGGGAGTAAAACGCCCCGTCGTAAAGACGACGCAGATCTTTTTGATCGACCTCGATAATGACGGCACGGATGAAGCTCTAATCACCGCAACCAACATCACGAGCGAATTTGGCGTCGGCTGGAAAGCAGGCGAGTATTCATTCGTGATGCTTCGCAAAATAACCAAAGACGGCGTCAAAGACTATTTGGTCGATGGCAACATTTTCAAGACAGGACAGGATAACGGCGGAGCTCCGAACCGCTACGAGATATCATCGATCGCCGACCTGAACGGCGACGGCAGGATGGAGGTCGTCATTTACTCCGAGTATTACGAGGGTGCCGGAGCCGGTGCATTTGAAATGCGTGGCGGTAAACTCGAACTAATAAAAGGGATCCAAGCCGGCTGCGGTGTGTAAATAATTTATTGAAAGACGCCCTCGCCAAGGAAAGCTTCGCGGAGATAGTTGATCGTGTCGTTGAGCGTTTCCTGCGGGTCGCGAGGCGAGAATCCAAGCTCTTCGACCGCCTTTGACGAATCAAAATACCAAAAATATTCGGCTTGCTCGACCTCGTTCGGGGCGACCGGCGAAGCCTTTCCCCAGTGTTTGTAGATCGAGCTGATCATACTCGAACCGGCCATCGCCAGCTTCTTAGGCACTTTTAACGCAGGTGCAGCAACCCCTGACAGCCTTTCCAGACGTCCAAAGAACTGCTCAAACGTCAAATTTGCCGCACCTAGCAGATATTTTTCCTGATGGTTCCCTTTTTCGAGCGCCGCAATAAATGCTCCCGCCGCATCGCGGGCATCGACAAAATTAAGGCCGCCGCTCGGCGTGTAAGGTATCTTGCGGGCAAGGAAATCGAGCACGGGTTTGGTCGATGATAGCCGCTCGTCATCGGGGCCGAGCAGCAGCGACGGGTTCATGATAACGAGCTTTCGTCCGTCGCCGTCAAAATTTTCGATAGCGGCACGTTCCTGATAATATTTCGACGCATAATACGCCCAACGGGTAAGGATGTCGACCGGCGGTGGAAAGGTCTCGTCGACGACTTGTCCGTCTTCGCTGACCGCGAGCGTCCCGCTCGATGACGCAAGCACCATCGTCTGAACGCCGGCCTCTTTGGCGGCTTCGCACAGGATGCGTGTGCCTTCGAGATGAATTTTGTTCATCGCCGCCGCATCGTCGTTATCACGCGACACTTTGCCCGCGAGGTGAAATATCGCTGACACGTTCTTACAAGCTTTTGCGACCGTCTCGCGGTCCGTCACCGAACCTTCGACCGCCTTGATCCCCGCGTCCTTCATCCATTCGGGCACACTCGACGCCATGACCTTAAGATTTTTCTCGCCGTACGCAAGAAAGTTCTGCACGATGTGCGTACCCAAAAATCCGGTTCCTCCGGTAATTAGGATACGCTTTTCGGTCTTTTCAGTTTTCGCCAATGCCTTGGTCTTTGCCATAAAGCTTCTATTTCCAGGTCTTTGTGATCGGATGTGCTTCGGTATTAAACACCACCTTTTTAACATCCAGTTTCTTTTCGTCCGCAAAGAGCAGATAAAAATATTTCAGCGTTTCGGCGAGCCAAAAGCTGTGCATATAGTCTGTCTTTTCCTTTGTCTCGACGTTCTTTAAGCCAGCGTAGGCGACATCTGTGCGGCAGTATTTTACGAGATCCTCAAACATCTGCTTGCCCATCGCCAGATATTTGGGGTCTTTTGTTGCTTGGTATAGAAAATATGTCGATTCGACGATCTCGGGCCGCAGAGGGTAACCGCCGTGTTCGATCTTTCCGGTTCGGTAGTTATAGACCTCTGGCTCGATGCCCTGCACTTTCCACATCGTAAATAGCGAATCCTGATAAACCCGCGCACGGTTAAGGTCGCCGTCAAGAACTAGCACCGCCGGAAAAAAAGCATCGAGGGCTCCGGTGGTGGTCGCCGTACGTTTGCCGGTATTCATATCGGCGTGTCCGTACCAAAGATCACCAACGAAAACAGCATTTTTCGCGACGTTTTTCTTGCTCATCGTCTCGCCTTCGTCTGCAAGATATGTGTGGACCTTGGTGATCGAATCTTCCCACATATTGCGGCAGTCGAGATCGCCAAATAGGATCGAGCACTTTAACGGATACTCGTAATACGAATCGATCTCGGCACTCAAATGGCTGTCCGTATTGGTCCATTTGCCGGTCTCGACATTAATGTTTGTGCCGACTAACCCGATCGGTGAACGGCGATTATATGTTTCGACGAGAGCCCGTTTTGCTTTCTCGTAATAGACAGGCTTGCCCGTGAGTTTGCTCAACGTGCCAAATTCGATTAGCAGCGTTCCCGTCTCGGCCGGGTTCGAGACCTCACCGCTCGTTTTGCCGGTCTTAAGATTGACGTTCTTGTACGGCAAGCCCGTTGGCGAATTAAACACCGGCAAAAGCCGCGTCCCCAGGTCATCCGCAAGTGCAAGTAGACGCTTGTCATCCGTCATCTGATACGCCGAGAGCAGCCCGCCGAGAATGCGAATGGTTATCTCAAAATTCTGAACCGAGATGTCTTTGTCAAACGAAAGGTTTCTGACGATGTATTCCCGCGTCGCGTCGGCCTCTTTCTTAAAGCCCAGCAAATACAGCGAATCAAGTGAATCCACCGGCGTCATCAAGATCGGCGTTCCATACCAATCGCGGCAAGTTTTCGAGATAGGTTTGAGATCGTCGTGGCCCCAGCAATACTGTTTATAGCCGTTCCACGAATGCAAAAACTCCGCCCTGACCCGCTCGGCCATCTGTTTTTTGTCGACAGCTTGGGCGGAAATACTCGAGTAAGACCCAAGCACCAAAAAGCTCAAAGACAGGGCAATTAACCTAAAATAACTCATTCCGCCTCCGTGTCCTCTGTGGCAAATCCCTCTTAATTATCTATCACCGGTTCCTGTTTTCGCGATCTGCGCCGTTCAGCTTTCCACACTTTGCGTATCGCCTCGACATCAAATTTTGTCCGTTTACCGTCGCGCATATTCTCGACCTCGTGCTGGACGCGGGCGGCGATCAGGCGATAGGCCTCGGTATTTGGCACGCCCTCGGTCATTTTCTTTAGCTCGTCGTATTCGAGGAATTTACCAACCTTTGCACCAACCTTGGCACCGATGCTCTTGCTCTTGGGCAATATTGTGCCTTTTGGAAAGGCGTCGAATGTGCCCCAAATATAGATCGGCAGGATGCCGATCTTTTGATTTAGAGCAAGATAGCCGATGATCGGTTTGAATTCCGCTATCTGTCCGCTCTCCTGCCGGCCGCCCTCGGGAAAGATCAGTGCGTTAAACCCGTCGTTCAATATCTGCGTGACGTGTCGCAAAGACTGCCGCAGGCTTCCCGTCCGTTCGATCGGCACAAGCGTTGTGAAATTGTTCATATACGCACGCTTGTATTTAGTGTCGAACCAATAATCCGCAGCCGCGACCGCGACGGTTTGCTCCGCAACGTCTTTGCCAAGAGCCTTTTTCACAAGGCCCGTATCGATGTGCGACGTGTGGTTTGGTGCGACGATGAAATTGACGTGCTGCGGCACATTTGCCTGGCCCTCGATGCGTGTTTTGAGCACGTTGTCATAAAGCGCGTCGGTCGCGAGATCAACGGCGGCGTTGCCGATTCGGCGGACGATCGAGGGGATAAAGATATCTTCGTCGTCTTTCCTTTCCTCAACCCTCGGTTCGTCGGCGAGCTTTTTAGATTTATCGACACGCAGGATCGCGGTCAAAAGCTCGCGGACAGACTGTACCTCGTTCAGCGTGTCCGGCGACATCACGCGTCCGCCCGCATCCTCAACCGCCGCTTGCAGCTCGACGAACATCAGCGAATCAAAGCCGAGATCGGCGAGTTTGTCTTCCATTACGACATCCGAAAGCGGCCGGTTCGACACCGACGCGACGACCTTGCGGATCCAGACGGCATTGTCGTCACCCTTGGCATCGACGACCGTTTTGGTCTTTGATTTGGAGCGTTCCTCGAGCGTTTGCAGCATCTCGACCACCTCTGGACGCTTGACCTTGCGGGTCGCCGTTCGCGGCAGTTCAAACGGCGTAATATGCAAAACTTTGACGCGTTTGAAAAACGCGAGCCCCGCCGAAACCTCACGAAAATGCTGCTCGATCTGTTTATTGACCTCTTGCCGCGACAAGGCGATGTCGTGTTCATAATCCGGAACGACGAGAGCCGCGATCTTTTCGCCGCCGTCGTCATCCGGTAAGCCCACAACGCTCATCTCTTTGATATAAGGTGACTTGCTGTAATGATCCTCGATCTCGTCGGGGTAGATATTTTTGCCGTTCGAGTCAATAATGACATCCTTAGAACGCCCGACAATAAACAGATTACCGTCCTCGTCCAGCCGCCCGAGATCACCAGTCTTGAGCCATCGGTCAGTCATCACCGCGTCGGTCGCAGCTTCGTTATTGAAATAACCGACCATCACATTTTGCCCGCGAGCGAGTACCTCGCCAACGCCATTCTCGTCGGGCGAATCGATCTTGACCTCAACGCCCGGCAGCGGTTTGCCGACGCTTCCCTTGAGCATCTTGTTGCCCGGACGGGCAACCGTCAGAACAGGAGAGCTTTCCGTTAGCCCGTAACCCTCAAGCACCGTAAACCCAAGCCCGTGCAGGTCTTTTTGCACTTTCTCGCTCAACGCCGAGCCGCCCGAGATCAGATACCGCATCTGCCCGCCCATGCCCTGATGGATCGGAAAAAACACGATCGGGCCAAGGTTAAATGGCGTATTGTCGCGTATCCAAGCGTTAAATTCGATCACGTTGTCGGCGAGATCGGCGATCCAATCACCGCGTTCTCGCAATCGCGTTTTGATCCGACGATGAAGCATTTCCCACAACGCCGGAACGCCTACGAGCCCGGTAACATGGCTGTTCTCAATTGTTCTTGCAAGGTCCTCGGCAGTCAGTTCGTTGAGATATGTGATCTGCGTGCCGTTTGAAAACGGCGTCAAAAACCCGGCCGAAAACTCGAAAGTGTGATGCATCGGCAACACCGACAAAACGCCATCGGTGATGTCCATATCGAGTACAGACGATAGCATCGAGATCATGTTGACAAAATTTTTGTGCGACAACATCACCGCCTTTGGCGTGCCGGTCGTGCCCGATGTAAAGATCAGCGACGCGATAGCGTTCGAGTGGATCTTTGCCGGAAGCAGAGCGTTTCGTTTCGCTTCCTCGGTCTCCGTCTGGATCTCAAATACCTCGTCAAACGTCCATACGGCAACCTCTAAACCAGCTTCTTTCAATGCTTTGGCAAGGTCAGGATTTTCACCTGCAAGTTTCGGGCTGACAACAACAGCCGCCGCCTCGCCACTTTCGCAAACGCAACGATCTCATCGACAGTGCTGGCCGGATCGATGGGTATCGCCGTCGCACCGGCTTTGAGAATGCCAAAATAGGTCATTCCCCATTCGGGCATGTTGTTTGAAAACAGGATGACGCGGTTGCCCGCGGCGATACCTTTTTTGGCAAGAAAACCGGCGGCACGCAGCGTTAGTTCGTGGACATCTTCGTAAGTGTATTGCTCCTTGCGGCCGTCACGTTCAATGCGCATCGCGACGCGGGTCGGGAAACGTTTAACCGACGTGTCCAAAAGATCGAGCAGGTCTTTGTAGGTGTAAGACCGCTTTTCGACAGCCTTTAGCTCTTCCTCAAGTGTCGGCAGCACCCATTTTCGCATGCCGAAAATAGAACGTTTAGCCAATAGTCGTACCAATCGAGCCGCTCGGGATACCACGGCAGCAGGTCTTTTTCTTTTTCCCTGATCGCAGAATACAACGCACGAACATTGTCCGAGCGGTACAAATACTCGTTGTCGATCATGAACGGTTTGAACATCGCAAACGCATCCATCGTCGCCTGAGTCGATTCTTTGAATCCTTCGGTCGATTTCTTGAGATCGGAAATAATATTACCGATACGCCCGCCGCCCCAACGCGGTGTCGCACGGTCCATCAGGTCATCGGCACGTTTCGCGATCTTGTTGAGCATCGGAGCAGAGGTCAGCTCGTATGTTCGCTGTTTGACCGTCTGCGTTTCGATCATGCCGGCGAGCTTGTTCGTGAGCTTGTTGCCCGTCTCTTTATCCTCAAAATGCTGGCGTTTGTAAAGGCCGACGAGCCCGACGATCCGTTTCATGTCGTTCGGGTTCGAGTCACCCGACGACGCCTGAAACACAAGCGGCGGTTTTGGATCGACAAGTGCGTTCATCGTCGCCGCAAGTATCGCCCCCGACACCATATCGACGGGGATCACATCAAGGATCAGCTTTTCGTTGACCGGGATGATCGGCTGGCCGCGTAACGCGATCAGAATTAGCGGAGCGGTTGTCGTAAAGCCCTCGTTCCAGCCGGGGAAAGGATATTGATTTGACGATTCGACGATCGACGGCCTGAGCAGCACCTTAACAATGTCGTCCTGCGAAGCGATGATTTGTTCAGCCAGCGATTTCGAGTAGGTGTAGATATTCGTCCAGCCCCAATACTCGGCCCGCTCGGTGCCAAGCTCGGTCGTGCGTTCCCGGATCCACATTTTACGCTCGCGAAAGATGGCGGATTTTAGCTCGGCTTCGTCGTCCGGGTCGCGGCCTTCTTCAATAAAACGGCTGCGTGCCTGTTCGCGAAACTTTGCATGCTGCACCGCGTCGTCCGCCTCTTGTCTCGCCTGTTCAGACAAACGCGCACAGTCCTCAACCTCGCGATTTACGTCAAACACGGTACCGACCAGCTCATCTTTTCGCGGAAAATACCCGACGACCGGCTCGTTTTCCCATATCGGCCCGCTGCGTTTGCCCGCCACAAAACAAGTCGATACATGCACCAGACGAGGCTTTTTCATCATCCGGGCGAGCTTGATGATGTTGTTGGAGCCATTAATATTCGTCCGCAGAGCCGACTCAAGCGGCGGGTTAAACGTTACGTTACCGGCACCATTTATGATGATGTCCGTGTCCCGCATTATCTTTTTCGCCTCTTTTTCGTCGAGGCCCAGATATTCGTTACCAACATCGCCATTAACAGGCACGACCTTAGACCGGATAAAATCGTCAAACCCATCACCGTATTTTTCACGAAGCGGATCAAACGTCGGCGATGTCACGATCGACGTCCAAAATCGTATCTTCGATTCCGCCGAATCCCGCGCACGCACGGTCGCATAGACCTTCCCGATATCCGGAAAATTATGCAGCAGCATCGACAACGTGACTTTGCCCACAAAGCCCGTCCCGCCGATAAAAAATATCTTCTTACCCTTAAATATTTCTGTTGGTGATAGTTTCATTAAAATGGAACGGAGATATCAATTCCCGCACTGATCCTTATTCCCAAAATTATCCGGCTCGCGGCTCCAGCCTATCTGGCCGCGGGAATTTCGAACTTTTACCCACCAGACTGCTTTTGGTTCGCGGATTTGGCGAAAGATAGTTTTATCGTAGGTTTCTTCCTCAGTGATCCGGCCTTTGTACCATACGCGGTGAAAGCCTTCGCCGACATAGGTCAGCAGATAAAGCGTATCGCCCGGCCGAGCAGTGAATCTGCCTATCTTTGTACGTTTCAGCACGCGAACCTCGCCGGCTTGCGAAGTGATGACGGAACCTGTAAGACCGCGAACTCGCTCGCCTTTCTTCAGGCGAAAAGCGATCGACGAACCGTCACGCATCGCAGATCGCATCGTCGTCGCCTTTTCGACCGTCCAATCCCGATAGGTGCAACATTCGAAAGGACACGCTCCTTTGTCCACAAAAGGCATCGGTGGACGCGAAGTTTGGCCTTCGGCGATCGAGGCCATTGTCCCAAACAAAAGTGCGATGCCAAGAAATAGTTTTAGTTTCATAGAACTCACCCTTTTACTGCTCTCACTTCCAAATACTCCGACTCAACCTGCGTCGTCCCGTCCGTCGCACGGTTATTGTCTGCCCAAAGCTGTTCGAGGTCGTGGCGAAGGGCGTTTTGCCCTTCGGCGTCGAGCGACTCAAACGCCTTCTGCGTCGGGCCAAAATATTTAACAAAATGCTCGACCACATCGACTGGGCCGAATGGGTATGTGAAATTGATCTTTTGTGTGTTCATTTGCAGATCGGTCACTCCGTCTGACAACCGCTCGCGAACGGCGTCTTCGGTTCCCCACAGAATTGGCGAAGGCATTCCTGCGGGCGGCGGCACGTGTTTCGCGTTTGTCTTGAACATCTGCCCCGTAAAGGCGCCGGGTGTCCAGTTTGCCATCGCGATAACGCCGCCGGGTTTGCAAACGCGGATCAGCTCAGCCGCCGTCACATCGGGACGCGGGGCAAACATCGCACCGAACATCGTCATCACCACGTCAAAAGTCTCATCGTCATACGGCAAAGCCTCGGCATCGCCGACGTCAAATCGCGCCTCAAGCCGCTCGTCCGCTGCGCTTGCCTGAGCCTGTTCGATCAGATTCGGCGCAATGTCGATGCCAGTAACGTCAGCCCCCGCATGAGCAGCCGGTATCGCCAGATTTCCTGTACCGCATGCAACATCCAGTACCTTCATCCCGGGTTTCAGATCGAGCCGTGCGACAAATTCCTCGGCACCGGTCTCGATCGATTTTGCGATCTCACCAAAATCACCCGCGATCCAAGTAGCCCGCAAACGGCTTTTCAGTGCCTCCATTTCAGTTGTCATTTCTGTGCTTTCCATAATGTTTCCTTACTAATCCGTCACATTACACAGCCCGATCATCGGCTGGTGCAGCATAGTGATCTCGGCGTTGCGACCCATGTAGCTGCGGGCCATGGCGATGGCTTCGGTTAGGTTGTCGGCGCGTTCCCAGCCGAGCATTTCGGGAACGTGGGCGTTTTCGGCACCGGCGACGATGACGTGGCCGATGTGCTGGCGGCCGTTTTCGCCCCAGTACCACATGAAAAATGGATGTGCTCCGTGATAGGCGTTGCCTCGACGGTACATCTCGATGTAGGCCGGGTTGCTGGCAAATTCGCGTTCATATTTTTCACGAAGATAGAACGCATCACGCGATTCGGGCAGCAGGCGATGGAAAAACTCGATATACGCCGGATGAAAATTATGATCAAACTCGTCAAAACACGGATGCGTAATGATCATCACGCCGCCTTTCCTGAGCAAAGGCATATTCCGGTACATATTAAAGTGATACCCAAGCGCCATCACCTGCACCAGCAGCGGATTAAGCGCCGAATAGACGTTGTACGGCGAGATGTCCGGGATGCCGGAGATCAGGATGTCGCACTGACCTTTGACCGGGATCTCGTACTGCTGATAGTTCTTTTCGAGAATTTTCTCGTGGACCGGCTCGGTCTTACCGGCGTAACAAGCGATCAACTCATACTGAGCCGGAATAGCGTGCAGCATTTTACGCCGGGCGGCACGCGGCATTTTCGAGAATGTCTTGGCCATCACTTCCCATTTCATGCGGTCGGCAAAACTAAATTCGTCCTCGTTCCGCGTCAAAATGTCGTATCCCTCGGGGAACATCTTGTTGTTTATCGCCGTCTCGATGTGAAAAACCTTGCACTGTTCATCAACGAGCTTGCCGAGGCGAATCACCTTGTGATTGAGCACCGATTTCGGCGGGTCCATGTACGAGTCTGAGTCGCGGATCGTCTGTGGGTCGTGATGTGCACGCAGAGATTCGTAATCGCACAGCCCGACCGCGACCGATTTGTGGCCGCCGTCCATCGGGACGAGATTGATGTTGAGATAGATCAGCAGGTCGCTCTCGATCGCACGTTTATTGACCCGCAGCGGTTCGTTGTGCCGCGTGACACCGAGCGTGACGAGATTGTCATCGTCCTCGGCGTCATGATTGTAATAGCGGTCGGGGTAGTATTCGTTGTATATGTCGGTGCCGACCATCCGCTTCATTTCCCACGCCGTCATCTTGCGATGCAGCGAATTTGCGATGATCAGATGGACGTCATCGACGCCATTCGCACCGCACATATCCAGCACGACCTCAAGCATCGTCTGCCGCAGATCTGGCGTCTGCATCGGCGGCAGCGGCAGCGAAATGTCATCCATCGCGATCGTCACCCGCATCCCCGGCTCAAGCAAAGCATAAAGCGGCTCCATCTCGATCGGATGATTTACCGCATAGCGGATCGCCGCTTCGCGATTGGGCAGCCCCTTGATCGGCGGATTCGGATAAATAACCCGCGTCCCGACCGGCAGGTCATTAATAATAAAATCCTCACCAAACGGCATGAT
>JBGAUY010000040.1:0-25412 GCA_044228425.1 Pyrinomonadaceae bacterium
CTGTAATCTACAAGGGAGTAAAACTCGATTGTGGATATAAATTGGACATCATTGTAGAAAATACCGTGATTATTGAGCTCAAAGCCGTAGACCGGATTATCGCGATCCACGAAGCTCAACTCCTTTCGTATCTTCGAATGCTAGATCTGAGAGTCGGCTTAATTCTTAATTTTCACTCCTCGGTTCTAAAAGAAGGCATTAAACGCATTGTGAATAGATTTTAATCTCCTCTGCGTCTCCGCGTCTCTGCGGTGAAAAATATTTATGGCTAGAAAATCGATTCTCGTCGTCGATGACGAGAAAAATCAACGCGAGATATTAGAGACGATCCTCTCCGGCGAGGGCTATGACGTGACGACGGCGAGTTCGGGCGAAGCGGCGATGAAATTTGTCGCCGACCGGCATTTTGATCTCGTCCTGACCGACCTGAAGATGACGGGTATGAGCGGGCTCGATCTGCTCAAGGCGCTGACCGATTTCGACAAATCGATCATCGTCATTCTGCTCACCGCTCACGGCACGATCGATTCGGCCGTTGATGCTCTGCGGCTCGGGGCATTCGAGTATCTGCAAAAACCTTACGACAGCGAAAAGCTGCTTGAGACAGTTTCGCGTGCGCTCAAAAAACTGACGATGCTCGACGCTGAGATCGTCTCGGTCTCGCCCGAGATGGACAAGGTCAAAAAGCTGATCCTTAAGATCGCCAAATCCAACTCGACCGTCCTCATCCGCGGCGAAAGCGGTACCGGCAAAGAGTTGATCGCACGTGCGATCCATAAAAATAGCCTGCGTTCTAACGAAGTTTTTCAGGCGGTCAACTGTGCCGCGATAAACGAGAACCTGCTCGAATCCGAGCTGTTCGGCCACGAAAAAGGCTCGTTTACCGGAGCCGTGTCCGACAAAAAAGGACTGTTTGAGATAGCCGACGGCGGGACGCTTTTTCTCGACGAGATCGGCGAACTTGATATCGCTCTGCAGGCAAAGATCTTGCGGGCATTGCAGGAAAAACAGATCCGCCGCGTCGGCGGCGTTCGCGAACTAAACGTCGATGTCCGCGTCGTGACGGCGACAAACCGCGACCTGCTCCACATGGTCGGCGAAAAGCGTTTTCGCGAGGACCTTTATTACCGGCTCAACGTGCTGTCGATCGAGCTACCCGCCTTGCGCGAACGCCGCACCGACATCCCTGTGCTCATCGATTATTTCGTCGCCAAACACACCAAAGGAACGAACCGCAAGATCACCTTTGCCCCCGATGCCCGAAAGCTGCTTGACGAATACGCCTATCCCGGCAACGTCCGCCAGCTCGAATCCGCGCTCGAACGCTCGATCTTGCTCTGCGAAGACGACCGCGTCACGCTCGACGACCTCCCGCCCGAAATGACCCAATCCGGCGGCCGAACCGCAGCGACCGCGGCATCAGGCGACCTCTTCGCCCTTCCCGCGGAAGGCGTAAATTTCGAAGACGTCGAACGCAGCCTGATAATGCAGGCCATGGAACGCACCGACAACAACATCACAAAATCGGCAAAGCTGCTCGGGCTGACTTTTAGAACTTTGCAGTACAGGCTCGAAAAATTTGGATTCAAAAAGGATGAAGGAACTGAGGAAGGCGAAGATTCGTAGATTGAAGCGGGAGAATTTAACAGGATGCACAAGATAAACAGGATCGGTTCTTGAGTTATCCTTCTCATCCTGTCTATCCAGTTTGATAATTGCTTAGGCGGAGGAACTCGCTATGGAATGGTTCTCAACATTAAGTTTGGCTCTCGGTTCGGCGTGGACTTCGGGCATCAATCTATACGCCACGGTTACGATCCTCGGGCTGCTGCAAAAATTTGGCGCGACCAAACTGCCGGGCGGGCTCGATTCGCTGGATAACTGGTGGATCATCGGCATCGCCGGCGGGCTGTATATCATTGAGTTTTTCGCCGACAAATTTCCCTACGTCGATAGCGTCTGGGATGTTGTCCACACGTTTATCCGCGTGCCTGCGGGTGCAGTAGTTGCGTACGCGGCGACGAATCAGCTCGATTCGAGCGTCTATATACCGGCGGCACTGATCGGAGGCGGGCTTGCCCTTGCCTCGCACGGCACTAAGGCGGCAGCGCGTGTCGGAGCCAATCTATCGCCCGAACCGATCTCAAACTGGGCACTGTCATTTTTCGAAGACGGCCTCGTCATCGTCGGCGTGATCCTCGCGGTCTTTGCCCCGATCGCAATTGCTATCGTGCTAGTTTTCTTCGTTATGTTCTTTTTCTGGTTTTTACCAAAAGTATTTCGCAGCTTTCGGCGGATGTTTCGGGCCGTCGGCGCCTATTTTCGTGGAGAGGGCTTTAACGACGTAGCCGTCCGATGAACTGGGAACGCACATTTCAACTGCTCGCCGTTGCCTTTGCCGGGATAGCCGCGTTCCTTTACTGGCGCGGCAATTATGACGCGATGTTTGTCACCGCCGTGATCGGTGCGGTCGCATTTTTTCTAAGCATTCGAATGCAGGTAAAAACGCGGCTCGACGAGCGTCGAGCCAAGGAATCCGAAACAGAAGAACCCGAGATATAGCCTCAATAAAATATGTCACGCATCGTCCTCTCGACAATGGGCAGCCTCGGAGACCTTCATCCGATGATCGCTCTTGCCATCGAACTTAAGAAACGCGGCCACGTCCCCGTTATCAATACCTGGGAAGGGTACCGCGAGAAGGTCGAAATGCTCGGTCTCGAGTTTCGACCGCTTCGACCGAATGTCGATCAGACCGACCGCGAACTGCTTCGCAAGACGATGGACGCCCGGATCGGCCCGGAGACGGTCATCAAAAATCTAATATTCCCGAATATCGGCGATATGTACGACGATCTCGCTGCCGCATGCAAAGACGCTGATCTGCTCATCAACGGTGAGATTGTCTATGCGACCGCCTCGCTCATCGAAAAAACTAATATCAAATGGGTCTCCACGAGTCTGTCACCAATGTTGATGTTCTCGGCCGAGGACCCCAATGTATATGCGACCGCGGAATGGCTCGAATACCTGCGTCCTATGCCCGCATTTATGCACCGGGCCCTATTCAGCGTGATGCGTTTGAGCCTGAATAGCTGGTACGAACCGTACAAGGCGTTTCGCCGCAGCATCGGTCTGAGCGAGGATCACGAGCCGATATTCCGGGACAAATACTCCAAACTCCTCCATCTCGCGATGTTCTCAAAAGCGATCGCACAACCCCAATCGGATTGGCATTCACCGACGCTGCAAACCGGATTTTGCTTCTTCGACGAGAGCGAAACGCTGGAACTGCAGCCCGAGCTTTCCGCGTTTCTCGACAGCGGCGAACCGCCTATCGTTTTCACACTCGGCTCGGCGGCGGTGATGGATGCACGCGATTTTTTTGACGAAAGTGCAAGAGCGGCAAAGCTGCTCGGGCGTCGCGCGGTTTTGCTATACGGCAGGGACAACGCTCCGCCAAAAGGGCTTGATGAAAATATCGTCGCGTTCGAATTCGCACCATATTCGCTTGTTTTTCCGCGAGCGGCGTGTGTCGTACATCAAGCGGGCGTCGGCACGACCGGGCAAGTTTTGCGTGCCGGAGTGCCGCATCTCATCGTTCCGTTTAGCCACGATCAGCCCGACAACGCGGCTCGCTGCCGACGTGCCGGCGTCGCCGAGATTCTCAGCCGTGACAGTTACAACGCTGAAAACGCGGCTAAAGCTCTGTCCGCTATACTCTCGAACGAAAAATATCGCGCAAACGCCTTGCCGTTAAAACGAATCATAGATTCCGAAAATGGCACGGTGACGGCCTGTGATGCGATAGAGGCTGTTTTACGCTAACGATCGTTGTGGTTAAGATATTAGTTTATGGAAAGAATTGCCCGCTTGATCGAAAACAACAAACGTTGGTCTGAGCGGAAAACCATCGAGGATCCTAATTTTTTCGTCGGTCTCGCGGCACAGCAAACTCCGGATTTTCTTTGGATCGGATGTTCTGACAGCCGCGTCGAGGCAAGCCGAATCGTTGGCATGTCGCCGGGTGAGATCTTTGTTCATCGAAACGTTGCCAACCTCGTGGTGCACACCGATATCAACTGTCTGTCCGTAATTCAATTTGCGGTTGAGGTGCTGAAGATCGAACACATTATCGTATGCGGCCACTACGGTTGTGGCGGAGTAAAGGCCGCCCTCGAAACTGACAGTCACGGCCTCATAGACAACTGGCTGAGGAATATTCGCGAAACAGCGTATCTCTACGCCACAGAACTGAATGCTATCGAGGAGATGCCGCAAAAGATCGACCGGCTTTGCGAACTCAATGTAGCCCGACAGGTATTAAATGTTTGCGAGACCACCATCGTACGGGATGCCTGGAATCGCGGCCAAAAGCTGATGATCCACGGATGGATCTACGGGCTAACGGATGGCCTGATCAGGGATCTGGGACATACAAATATTGGTCAGCAAGAAGCACGTGAATTCAGGAAGAATTTCATGGCTGGTAGGGGATAATTTTGGGTGTGGAGCTAAAGCAAATAGCTTAACATTCTCTTTGTTAGGTTTATTTATGATGAGATACAAGAGCAACATTTTTCTTTTGGTAGCATTCTGTATTTTGACCGTCTCGCTCCAGGCATTCGGCCAGATGGCGCGCAAGCCATCGCCAACCCGCGAGCCTAAGGGCGCAATGGACAAAAAGCCCGACTCGACAAAAAACTCGCTGCCGAAGATCGAGTCGCGCAACGCTTTTGATTCGATCGCCCGGGTTTATCATGCGGGAACGCCCTACTCGATGCCGCATGTGATGTTTATCATCGACCGGCGTTCAAACAACAAGATATATTACGTCAATTCGCAAAAATATCGCTTTCACAAAGATTTTCTACTAGCGACATATCTGGTACCTCGTGGCACCGACGTATTTAAAGGGATTTATGTCGATCTCGACCGCCGCTTTATCGTCGGCACGATCGCGTGGCAGGCTCCGGTCGAAAAATTTACCTGGGAATTGTGGGAAGGCGACCTCGCGTCTGCCGAGATCATAAAAACGGCTAACGCAACGATCAACGCGTCGTTCTTTCAAAAAACGACCTACAAACCAAACTCCATCCGGCAAGAAGATGTATCCGCAAACATCGGCATCGACCGCATTTTGCAGGATGAGTTAAACCGCAATCAGGCGTATCTTGCGCTTAACACCGGCACCGCCATCGGCCGTGTCCACATCATTGACAAGCTGGATGATACGGTAGAAATAGGGGATAACGAGATTCTGATCTTAAAAGAATTGCCGCTCAACCTGCCGCCCGTTCGCGGCATTATCATCGCAAAACCATCTTCACCACTTTCGCACGTCAACATCCTTGCCAAGGGATGGAACATCCCAAATGTGTATATCAAAGACGCCGACAAGCTGTTTCGCAGCTACGATACTTTCGTGATGAAGCTCAATGCCAATCTGACGGATTACAGCTTTGATCGAGCGTCGCAAGACGATATCAAAGAAAAATTTGTTTCGCCCGATCAGCAGATCCCGCCCGCAGATCTTAAGACGACAAAGCTCGCGGGGCTACGCGAAATGCGTAAGGCGGACAGCATAAAATACGGAGCAAAATCTGCCAACCTCGGTGAAATGCTCAATAAAAAGCTAACTGGCATTACGGTTCCCGACGGGTTCTCTGTTCCCTTTCATTGGTACGACAAGTTCATGAAAGAGAACGGTTTTGACAAGATCATTGAGGACCTGATGGATAACAATGATTTTGTCCATAACCCTAAGTTTCGGCGGCAAAAGCTCGAGGAATTTCGTGGGCTCATACAAAAAGGCAAGTTTGATGACGGGCTAAAAACGGCTCTCATCGACAAATGGAAGACCCAGCTTGGCGGCAAACCGGTCTTTGTCCGCAGCTCTTCAAATAGCGAAGACCTACCCAATTTTAGTGGTGCGGGGCTATATTCTAGCGTGCCAAACGTCATCGCCGAGGACAAGCTTGTCGAGGCAGTAAAAAAAGTTTGGGCATCGCTCTGGAAATTTGAGGCTTACGAGGCTCGCGTCCGCAATTACGTCAGCCAGTCCGACGTCTATATGTCGGCTCTCGTCCAGATCGGCGTCGATATGGAACGCGGCGGCGTGATGATCACCAAAGACCCGTTTGACGACCGCAGCAAAAACAGCGTCTATATCAGCGCCGTCTGCGGGCATAATTCAAAGGTGGTTGATAATACGGGTATTCCGGAGCAGATATTGTTCAATCCGAAGTCAAACTCGGTCGTCGTGATGACCCTGTCGCAACAGGAAAATGCACTAGCGTTCGACGCAAACGGCGACCTCAAAGTAACCGTCGATAAATGTGCCGGTGCAAAAAAACGCGTGCTGACCGACCTGCAAGCCCGCGCACTTGCAAAGGCCGCCATCAACATCCGCACAGCTTTTGGCGGCAAAAAAGAACAGGACATCGAATGGGGTATTCTGAACGGCAAGATTTACATCGTCCAGGCCCGGCCCTATATTGATAAGAAATAGTTGGTTATACTAAATTATGAAAAAATTATTAGTTTTAGTCGCCTCCGCAATATTCATCGCTGGCTGCAACAACGCCGCAAAGCCGGTCGCTCAGGATACGAACTCGGCAAAGCCGGGAAATACCGAAAAGTCGCAAACCGCAATCTCCCATACTACGGAAAATCAGACACCGCCCGCAAATACCGGTGCACCGTCGAAATGGAAACAGAGCGGCGACCCTATCGATACCAAGCTCTTTGACACGGCGATCGCGACAGCCGAGGTTGCGTTTAAGAAAAAGCCGGATGATGGCGCCGCCAAGAAAGCTCTCGCCGACGCTTATTACAAGCGTGCCGACGCTCTGACAGCCGCGCGTCAGTATGCATCGGCGCTTGGCGATTATCGCCGCACGCTGAAATACGATGCAGACAATAAAGATGCCAAAGATTGGATCGAAAAGATCACTATGATCTACGGCAGTATGAACAAAGAGGCTCCGCCCGAAGGCGAGGAGCCGCCACCCTTAACTCTTGAAAAAGGTAAATAGACAATGAAAAAGATCGCCATCACCACCTTTGCAGTTATGATCTTGGGCGTTGCGGTTTCAGCCGCATCAGCTCAAACCGCGAAACGTATAACATTTAAGCGCGGTACTACATCGGCGACCGTCACCGGCACATTGTCGAGCTATAAATCGAAACGAGTTTTTGTTATCCGCGTTCGAGACGGCCAGTCGATGAATACAGAAAACACCGGTAACCGTTCGATTTCGATATTCATCGAGGGGCCCGCAGGATCGGGTTACGAGCAAGATATGGCCGCCGACTGTCACGCTAATAACGAGGTCACACCGACCGTCGCAGGCGACTATAAATTCACCATACAGGAATGCACTAAGGCCGACGCGTGGAAGGGAACGTTCAAGTTCAAGGTGACCGTTGACTAGACGGATTTGTCAGAACCCTGAGTGATAGCGACAGGGTTCCGAGTCAGATAGGTTATGACAGATGTCTCCTTGTCAGTTAATATGTATGATTGTCGCTTTTATGAACCCGGTCGCTACGCCTCCCGGTTCTGACAACGCAATTTTACCTAACGGAGATTTGATCAAGTTTTATGGCACTTTCAGCAAATGATATTAGAAAAGGTATGGTCATCGTCCACGAGGGCGTACCGGTCCGCGTGATGGAATTTCACCACCACACGCCCGGTAATCTTCGTGCGATGGTCCAGGCGAGGCTTCGCAATCTGATCACGGGCAACTCGTTCGAGTTTCGCTTTCGTTCAAACGACACCTTGGAAAAGGTAACGCTCGAACAGCACAAGATGGATTACCTTTATTCCGACGGCTCGCACCATCATTTTATGAACTCGGAAACCTACGAGCAGGTCGCTCTGACCGAGGACGAGCTTGGGGACGCGGCTCAGTGGCTGATGCCAAATCTGAAGATCGAGGTCGAGTTTTACGACGCCACTCCGATCGGCGTGGCTCTGCCGGCAACGATGGATCTGACCGTTTCGCGGACCGACCCGCCTCTTAAGGGCGCGACCGCTTCGAATTCGAACAAACCCGCAACGCTCGAAAACGGCGTTACCGTGTCGGTCCCGCCGTTCATCGTAGAGGGCGAAATGATACGCGTCAACCCGACCGAGGCCAAGTATATGGAGCGCGTTAAGTAGCTCAGTTTTTTTGATCGGCGAAAAAGCCCGCGAAGTCCGGAGAGGTTCGAATTGTCGTTTCTTTCAGGATTTTGCGGGCTTTTAGCACTTTTTTTAGGCTAAGAAAAAATGTTTTTCGTTTACGGCCTTTTATATACGCTGGCGTTTATTTTGATGCTGCCGGTGTTTGCATTGAGCGCGATATTTCGCGGCAAACACGCGGCGGGCTTTTTTCAGCGCCTCGGATTTTTACCAAAATTTAAGAAAGACAAGCGCCCTGTCGTATGGATACACTGCGTCTCGGTCGGTGAGACCAACGCCGCACGTCCGCTGGTCGATGAGCTAAAGGCAAAATTTCCCGGCCACCGCGTCATCGTCTCGACCGTCACCCGCACCGGGCAAAAGCTGGCGAGGGCTATTTTCAAAGACACCGCCGACTGTGTTTTTTACGTTCCGTTCGATTTTCGCTGGACGGTCCGGCGGGCATTGCGGCATTTTGAACCGCGTGTTTTGCTGCTGATGGAAACCGAGATCTGGTTTAACCTCATCCGCGAAACCTACAAATCAAAGGCCCGCATCGCCATCGTCAACGGCCGTTTGTCACAGCGTTCGCTCGACCGATATACCAAGATCAAGCGGTTCATGAAACGCATCCTCGGATATCTCGATTTTGCATTAATGCAGGAAAATGACGACGCCACGCGAATAATGTCGCTGGGTTTAAGGGCAAGCAAAGTCCGCGTGCTCGGCAATCTCAAATTTGACCACGACCTAGACGAAAACGAAAACGCCATCACCGGCGAGCTCCAGGAACGGTTTGGTATCGCGTTTGATGCACCGCTAATTATTGCTGCTAGTACTCATTCGCCTGAGGAAAAATGGATACTCGACGCTTTCAAACAGGTCTGGAAATCGTCCGGCGACAACCTACCGCGTCTGATGCTCGCACCGCGTCACCCCGAGCGATTTGACGAGGTCGCGGCTCTGATGAAAGCCACCGGATTTACCTGGGTGCGGAGATCCGAAAAGGCCTCATCCCGAGATAAGACCGCCGAGATCATCCTGCTCGATTCGATCGGCGAGCTGCGGGCGGCGTATCCGTTGGCCGAGATGGTCTTTGTCGGCGGTAGCCTTATCCCGCACGGCGGCCAGAGCATCTTCGAGCCCGCCGCGACCGGAAAGCCGATCATTACCGGTTCTTACACGGCAAATTTTGAGGCGGCCGTAAATGAATTTTTAGATAAATACGCACTTATTCAGCTTGAAAAAGTAACCGAAAAGACCGCCGTTGCAACGCTCGCAACGGCATTTGGCGACCTCCTTAAAGACGAGCAAAAACGAAAAGAGCTTGGCCTGAACGCCCTTGAAGTAATGGGGCACAATCGCGGAGCGGCCACGCGGACCATCGATTACATCACGCCAATGTTAAACTCAGGCAAGCCGAGATGATCTTTGTCTTTTACTTTTTTGCCGCGATCCTCGTCTGGCTTAGTTTTAAGTCATTTCTCGGCGGCATTGCCTATCTCAAATTTTTCCGCAAACAGCTAGCCCAACCTCGATCCGATTTTACGCCCTTTGCAACTATCATTGTTCCCTGCCGAGGCCTCGACAAAGGACTGGAAGAGAACCTCTCCGCATTCCTCGATCAAGACTATCCGCAATATGAGGTGATATTCGTCGTCGATGACAAACACGACCCCGCTGTCGCAGTGATCGAAAGTATGATCGAGCGTCCAGGTGGGGTCAGAACCGGGAGCGATAGCGACTGGGTTCCTGCGGACACTAAACTAGTGATCGCCCCAGAAGCCACCTCATCCAGCCAAAAGGTTGAAAACCTCCGCGAAGCCGTCCTGCACGCATCACCCGAAAGCCAAATATTCGTCTTTGCCGACTCCGACGCCCGACCGTCAAAAGATTGGCTGCGGTCACTCGTCGCTCCGCTTGCCGACGAGAATGCCGGAGCCGCGACAGGGTATCGCTGGTTCATCGCAAAACACCCGACATTTGGCTCGGAATTGCGTTCCGCGTGGAACGCATCGATCACATCCGCACTTGGCCCTAATATCAAGTCCAATTTCTGCTGGGGTGGCTCGATGGCGATGCGCCGCGACACGTTTGAGCGGCTGGGGATGCGTGAGAAATGGAGCGGTGTGTTGTCAGATGATTTTGCCGTTACACGAACTGTCAAAGCGGCGGGGCTGCCGATAATCTTTGTCCCGCAAGCACTTACAGCTACGGTCGAGGATTGCACATTACGCGAGACGGTCGAATTTACAACCCGCCAGATGAAGATCACACGCGTCTATGCCACGCCGCTTTGGGTCGTCTCGCTCATAGGCACTACGATCTTTAACGCCGTGCTGATCGCCGCGTTGCTGATCGTGATACTCAGCAAAACTAACGATATTGCTGTTTGGGTAAGCCTCGCGACGCTGATTCTCGTAACAGTTTTCAGCACTGGCAAAGCGTGGTTGCGGCTCAATGCGGTCAGGCTCGTTTTGCCGCAACACGACGCGGCGTTACGGCGTCAGTTTTGGACGCAGAATACTTTGTGGCTGATCGCTCCGTCATTGTTTATCTACAATTCCCTCGCAGCGTGGATGTCACGACGGATGACCTGGCGGGGCATCACCTACGAATTGAAATCGCCGACGGAAACTGTCATCATTGCGCGAGATGACGCCGAGCATTTTTGACGAAGAAAAAGAGCAGGAACAGGACGAACCGCCCGTTGTCCTGGTTCCCTTTTCGCCCGAAACGACTGAGGAAAACGTCCGACGAAGTGGCCTGGCGTGGTCCGCAGGGATCGCGTTTTTTGGTGCCGTCGCGTTCTGCCTCTTTCTCGGCTGGCTTGCCGATCTCGTTTTTGGCAGTTCGCCGTGGGGTATCGTCGGCGGCATCGTACTCGGTTCGATCATCGGCTTTATCCAATTCTTTCGCCTCAGCTCCCAGATCTACGGCACGAAAAAGCCATCATCCGAGATCCGTCCGCTTATTTCCCGCGATGAGGACGATAAACTGTAAATCCCCAGGTTTTCCGCGCCTCTCTTTTGAACTTTTCCACGTTTATTTGTAAAATTTAAGTTTCGCAATGGGTGAGGATATTGACCCTTTGACAACTGACAATGGCGCGATGTCGCATCGCGGTATTTTGATAATAATGGCGGTGCTTGTCATCGTTGGTTCGGCTGCCGGTTTTGCCGCGCGCGGCACGCTTTTCGGTGTCGGCGTCCTGTTTGGCGGGGTGCTCGCTTTTGCCAATTATTTTTGGCTCGACCGCGTGACCAAGGCAATGTTTAGCGGCGACGCGATAACTTCGACCGGCATTTTGGCCGCAAAGTACATCATGCGTTACGCGGCTCTTGGCCTTGTTTTATTGGCCGTGCATTTGACGGGAGCTTTGCCGCTTGCGGCAGTGATAGCGGGGCTTGCAGCATTTGCTTTTGCAGTAGTCATCCAGGGATTGCGAAGTATTTTTACTAGTTCGACCTAAAAGGTATTTTTAAGATGTTCTTATTTTCAGAAGGCGGCGGCCACCATGTGCCGATGATCGTTGAGTTTGTCAATCACTATCTTGGCGAGCCGGTTCATCGTTTCCAGAAAGAGTACACTAAGCCGATTTGGGATAAATTTTTTGGATATTTTGGCACGACTGCCGAAAAGGTTTTTGGCCCTTACACCGCTGAAAACGCTATCCCGTGGTACACGATCATGTTTGTGATCGCGTGTCTCCTGACGGTTTTTATCGTTTATTTGCTCAAGGGCAAACTGAGCGAGGACGATCCGCAGCCGGGACAGCTTACACTCGAGGCCGGATTTCTCGCCGTCAAAGACATGATCGGCAGCATCATCGGCCCCCACGGAGCGCGGCATTTTCCGGTGGTTGCAACTTTTGGCGTCCTGATTCTTGTGTCGAACCTGATGGGTCAGTTCCCGATGTTTATGTCGCCGACCGCGTCGGTCAATGTAACATTTGCACTAGGTGTTTCGTCGTTTGTCTATTACAACTACGTCGGCATCAGTGAAAACGGCATCCTCAAGCATATCGGCCATTTTGCTGGCCCCAAACTGCCATTTGTAATGGCGCTGATAATCACGCCGCTTATATTTTCGATCGAGGTGATCAGCAGCTCGATCAGGCCGTTTACGCTTGGTGTGCGTCTGTTTGCAAATATGTTTTCGGACGAAAAAGTTTTTGCCGAGATCACAAATATCGCACCGCCCTTTACGCACTTTCTAGTGCCGCTAGTGCTGACGCTGCTGGGCGTTTTTGTTGCGTTTGTACAGGCATTTGTTTTCACGCTGCTCTCGATGATCTACATCGGCGAGGTATCACACGCCCCGCATGATCACGATGAGGACGAGCATGAAGCACACGGTGATGAAGCTGTGGCTCATGCCTAACAAGCTTGGAGTCCCTGCTTTAGCAGGCTCCTAAGACGGAGAGGCCGACTAAAGTCGGTACTCCAAACAGAAGACCGGAATTGATAACTTGCTCTTTATAGCGATATGCCCGCACGCAGGCGGCGTGGACTCCACGGAGTAGAAAATCCACGCAATACCGGAAGTGAGGCGGAATAATACCCCTGAGCTGGTTTTAGTAAAACGGTCTTCTAATTAAATAAAAGGAAGATAAAAAAATGAACAAAATTAAATATGTTGTATTTGCGACACTCGCACTTGCATTGATGGCGATCCCGGCTCTGGCCCAGGGTGCTGCCGATAACGAATCATCGGTTGCCGCAGCTAAAGCTATCGGCGGCGGTATCGGTTTTGGTCTCGCTGCCGGTTTGGCCGGTATCGGACAGGGCCTCGTCGGTTCGCGTGCCGCTGAGGGTGCTGCCCGCAACCCAGGCGCAGCCGGAACAGTCCAGACGATGATGATCATCGCTCTCGCTCTGATCGAATCACTCGTGCTGTTCGCACTGCTCATCGTATTCGTTAAGCTCTAAACCGCGAACGAAGACACAAAATTTGCGGATGAGGTTTGAAAGTAGCCTCATCCGCTTTTCTTTTCAAGAATTTTCTTGAATCTAACGCGGCGTAGCTATATTCTTTACTTGCAACTATTACGCCCTAAAAGCGTTCTAATAATTGATGATCGAAGACATTGTAGGAAAATTAGTAGCCGATAAATACCGCATCGAAAGCCTCATTCGCGAAGGCTCGGCAGGCGACCTGTTTGCGGGTAAACACGAGATCTCAGACAAACCCGTGACGATAATGGTGCTGCCGCAGGCACTCGCCATCGACGCTCGTTGGTCCAAGAAATTTATCGACGCGGCTCGCTCTGCGTCCTCAGTTTCGCACCCAAATATTTTGAACGTCACCGATTTTGGCACCGATGCCAAGGGCGTGTCGTATGCGGTTTTTGAACCGGCAAGCGGCGAAACGCTGCGCGGCTTGCTTGCGGACGGCTCCTCCATCGACGAGCAACGGGCTCTCGGCTTTGCCCACCAAATAGCGACCGGCGTTGCTGCTGCACACGAAAAAAAGATCATCCACGCAGCCCTCGCCCCGGCAAATGTTTTTGTTGAGAATGACACGGCTAAGGTATATGGCTTTGGCGGCGATCCGCTCGATATTGCCAAGGGAGCCGACCCGCGTTATCTCGCCCCTGAGCAATCCAATGCTTATCCGGTGGCGGACGAGCGCTCGGACATTTATTCGCTCGGCATAATGTTGTATGAGATGCTCACTGGCGTCGTCCCGTACGACGGTGCGACCGCTGTGGATGTGGCAAAAAAACAAAACGCCGAACCAGCACCGCCGCTTTCGACATTTAGACGCGATCTGCATCCGGACATCGAGCCGATCCTGCTGAGTGCGATCGCCCTCGACCCCGAACGCCGTTACCAGACGATGACGGCATTTGCCGAGGACCTCGAAATGCTCACGACCGGCAAGGTCAAAACCGCAGCGGCTACCGCTGGCAGTTCCAAACATAATGTATGGCAGACGGCGTTCATCGCCCTTGCCGGCATTACATTGCTTGCGGCTGCGTTGATATATTTCACTTCTGTTCGCAAGACCGACCCGACGGCACAGCTAACTGCCGACGCGGGCAGCTTACCGGTACAGCCGATCGGTCCCGCGACAGGTGCACAAGAAGAGAGTCTTGCAAAACTACCCGAAATGACCGAGGCCGAGATCATGGCCGCGTCTGCCGGTATGATGGAGGTGCCTCCGGGAACCCTGCCCGGCGGTGATGGCTACAACGCCTGGTCAGGTAACGGAGCTCCGCCTATAGGAGCGCCGGCACAGGGCGTACCACCAACCGGAATGCCGCAACCATACACGCCTCCGGGTGGACAGACCGTGGTCATCGACCCGAACGGCGGCAGCCAATTCATGCCGCAGGACAGCGGAGTAATCCTTGTTCCGGTTCCGGTGCAGACAGATACAAATACAGCTCCGACTACAAAACCTACGCCAAACACAGCAGCTAATGCCGTAGTTAAACCGACGCCAAAACCGATGGCAACGCCGCCGCCAAAGACTCCTAAGTCTACGGGCAAGCCGGCCGACGCTAAAAAATCAGGGACCGATGGTGCTCCTGAAGACGTCCAATAAAATTTTATTTAAAAAGTTTCGAGATATCTTTATGCCCATTTAGGGCAGCGAGTTCGGCCGCAGTTTGGCCTTTGAGATCCCTGAGTTTGGTCTTTGCTTTTAGCCTGAGCAACGACTGGACTACATCACGATGACCCGCCGCCGCAGCGAGCATAAGCGCCGTCATGCCTTTTCGGTCGCGTAGATCAACGTCAATCCGTTTGAATACCCTTGCCGTCGCCAACGCATCTTTTGCATCCTCTTTCGATAATCTGGGAGACTTAGCCGCTACGCCCGCCGCAAAAGCTTTGGCGTTTTCATACGCACGAACTGCATCGAAATTGCCTTTTTCCGCCGCAATCATTAACGGCGTACGCCCGGCACTATTTGGCAGGTTCGCATCCGACCTGGCGAGCAACATGAAGGTGGATCCAAAATAGCCATACTCCGCAGAATACTCGAGGGCCGTTCGCCCGGATTTGTCACGTTTGTCGGTTGCAGCACCCGCAAGCAAAATTTGCTTCACTAGCCAGTCGTTATCAAATCGGGCGGCTCTCATCAGCGCGGTTTCCCCGTCATTATTTGCGGAGTTAGCAGCAACGCGGTCGATGCTTAGCAGATCCGTTGCATAGATCTTTGTCCGGCTGGCCATGTAAAACAGATAGTTCTCTCCATTTTTGTCGACCTCCCGCTGCCATTCTGCCCCGCCCCGCTCCGGCAAAGTGCCAAATTGTATCCCGTAATATGCCGCCGCCATCATCGACGTCGCCGATGTCGAATGCCTTGGCATTTTTCGCACATTTTTAATATCCGCTGACCAACTGATCCGGTCTTCCATCAACAAACGCCAGAAAAATTCGTCAGTTTGCTCGATCCGTTCGTCCTCAAACTTTCGCTCGCTGAAGGTTACCCCGTATTTATCTCGTCTTTTTGGATCTGCCCCGGAACTCAGTAAAAGCGCTTGCGGGTTCATTTCAGTTTCAGGATCGTGGACGGTAATGAATAGGGCGGTCGAACCAAATTCGTTCGTCGCATTTACATCCGCCCCCGCTTTCAAAAGCAAGCGGATGACCTCAGGCGTATTGCGAAACACATCAAACCCAAGGGCCGCTCGTATTATCGCTGGTTGGCCAAAGATATCGCGTGAATTGGGCGAGATGCCGCTGGCGAGATAGGCCTTTACCTTGACGATGTCTGCATTTTCACAAGCACGTAGGAACATTTCCCGCTGGATCCAGTCGGGCACATTTGCGTTCTGTGCCTTCGCGGAGGCAGCAAAACATAAAACAATAACAACAGCCGTGGCGGCTAGTCTGCTCAATCTCATCTCGGGACTTCCACTGTTTTGATGATGTCGGAGATAACTGCGTCCGTCGTTGCTCCGTCAAGCTCAGCCTCCGCGCGTAATGCCAAACGGTGACGCAGTACGGGCGGAGCAACATCGCGGATGTCGTCGGGCGTCGGAAAATCACGCCCGCGTATCGCCGCCAAAGCCTTTGAACACAATAGTAATGCAACCGACGCACGCGGGCTAGCTCCGTAGAGTATCGTCGGGTGCGTTCGCGTACGCCGCACGATCTCGACAACGTATTTTTGCACGCCGGGTTCCATACGCATTTCGCGTACTTCCATCCGGCATCGCTGTATTGCCGTCGCATCCGGCAAAGGGGCGATCTGGACCTGTTCGAGATGCCGCGAATTAAACCCCGCGTCCCAACGCATCACGATCTCTTCTTCGTCCGCAGCTTCGGGATAATCGATCAATATCTTCATCAAAAACCGGTCAAGCTGCGCCTCGGGCAACGGATATGTACCCTCGTATTCGATCGGGTTTTCGGTCGCGAGCACGGTGAACAGAGGCGACAGCGGATAGCGTTCGCCGTCGATGGTCGTCTGGCGTTCTTCCATCGCCTCGAGTAGGGCGGCTTGCGTTTTGGGCGGCGTGCGGTTGATCTCGTCAGCGAGCAGTATGTCAGTAAAGATGGGCCCCTGACGCAGAGAAAACTCTGAAGTCTGCATATTAAACACGTTCGTACCCGTGATATCCGACGGCATCAGATCGGGCGTGAACTGGATACGCGAAAACTCAGCCCCGATGATCTGTGCGAGCGACTTAACGGTCAGCGTCTTCGCCGTACCGGGCACGCCCTCGATCAACGCGTGGCCCTCGGCAAGGATCGCAACCAGGATCTGTTCTATAACGTCATCCTGTCCGACGATCGTCTTGCGCAGCTCGTTCAGGATATGTGCGACTGTTGTAGGTGTGTAAGTTAGCATCTTAAATAAAATCGTAAAGTGTTTTTAATGCAAGCAAAATAACCGTTGTCAAAAAGACCCGCCGCAGCCAGATATCGTTTAATTTTGTCACGAAATGGGCCCCGATGTAAGCCCCTGCAAACATCGTGACACCCAGTATCAGCCCCAGTTTGTAATCCACTAAACCTTGCCACATAAAAATAAGCGTGGCAATCGCGGACGAAAAAACGTTTATCAGCTTGGTCGATGCGACCGCTTCGCCGTAACGCATCCCGTAAATTCCAACACAGACCGCCGTCAGCACAGTGACATATCCGCCGCTAAACAGCCCGCCGTAAATGCCGAGCAAAAATACCAGAACATAGGTCAGCGGGACGGAAAACGCTCGCGGTTCGATATCATCGCCGACGCCCGCGTTTCGTCTCACTAGCGTAAATATCGCAACGGCGATCATCGCGGTTGAGACGATCAGTTTTATCCCACCGCCGCTGATGATGCCAACGAGCATCGCACCGATCGCCGAGCTGATGACCGTCAGCACGATAAAGGGCGAGAGCTTGCGGTAATCGATCTTTTTTTGCCGGACGAATGGTAATGTGCCGCCGATCGACATAAACACCAGGCCGAACATATTTGTCGCAACCGCCACACGCGGGTCGATGCCAAACTGAAACATGACCGGAACCGCGATGAGCGAATTACTGCCCGTGACGACGCCGACGACGCTTGTCACAAAAAATACCGCGATCAAAATGATCAGAGCGTAAGTGGCCATCGTTTAGATCTTCTTGTCCACAGCACGCCGAATGCCAAGCTTTGCCTCGATCTCGCGCAGAGCGGTCGTCAGTTCGACGACCTCGCGTTTGTTTGTCGGCTCGCCGCGAATGATCTCTTCGCACTTGAACAGAATTTCCTCGGTCGGCTGCCGGTCAAGTCCGCTGCGCTCTGCTATCGCGGCTGATAATTCTCGCGGCTTGACTGTCAGATTATCGAGCCCCAACAGACGGCTGACGCGGCGGCGAAAATCGGTGTAAATATTCTCGATGGCGAGGTCGAATGCCCGTGTTCGCTGCTGTAGCTCGGCCATCGCTCCGACGTATTCGAGCTTTGACAGCCTATCCGGCTCAGGCTCCGGCACTGCTCGGGCAAAGCGTCGGCTCTGTGAAAAAAAGACGAGCCCGACGAGCAGTACCGCCTGCAGAAATATCGCCACGACCGGCGTCCCGGCAAAAAATTGCAGGAATCGATTACTGTCCGCACCGTAACCCTGATGATATTCGTCAAAGGCGACAACGCCGTCGCCGGATACAATATTGACCGCAAGCTGTGCATTATCGACCAGAGCGATGCCGTCATTGGCAATAATAAAAGGGTCAGACAATATCACGATACGGCCTGAACCATACGGTACGTCAACGAGCAGATTATTCTGAGCTTGAGCGATATGAACGGTCGGCGCGGCTTCGTCCACCGCAACATACGGGTCGCTCTTTGACGACATCGATCTCGGCGGCGGGGCACCACGCTCAAACCCGTGCCGTTCGAACGTTATCGCTGCCGCAAACTGCGATGGCTGAACGGCGTTGACGCCTGTCGTAAAGAGCGAGGGTTGGACGGGTTTTGCCGCAGCCATATCGCCCGTCATCTGCTTTGTGTCTGACGGATCGGCCGACATTATTTCAAAGTTCTCTTTCGCCTCGACCTCGACCGTCCACTGCCCGGACATCTTTAGGAGATCCTCGGGCGGTTCGCGATCGACAAGAACGAGACGGCCGCCGCCGGCGACCCAACGCAACAGATCGTCAGCCTCGGCGGTTGTGAATTCACGTCGCACCCGACCGGCGACGACAAAGACCGACGGCTTGTTGCGAGCAGTCAGCAAAGCTGCAGGTGGCTCTTGCCAGCGGACGGCTTTGCGGCCGGTCTCGCTTAGTAATGTATAGAAGGCCTGCAAGCCCGTCGCTCCGGAATTAAAGGTCGAACGTCGTGGCAGAGCCTCGCTGTCGGGCGTCTTTTCTTTTTGCGTATAGGTCGCGGCATTTAGCCCGACCAAAATGGCGATCAGAAAGATCAGGAAAATAAAAATGAAAAGCTTTTGCTTCACTAAAAATTACCCTTTTACGTCCGCGATGGTTTGTTGATAGCTGCTTTTAAAATCTTCCCAATCCTGCGCGTCCGTCGGACGTAGGCCGTACCAGTTACGTTCAAAATTGAGCGTCATCCCGTTCATGTTTTCAAACAGGTCGGCCCGCTTTCTGACATCGCGAAGATAATCACGGTTTGTCTTGTGACGAGCGAGGCCGATCAATTTGCGGTCGCTGAGTTCGCAAAGCAGCGCGATGTAGCCCTTGCGGATCGCACCACGCAGATTCCCCTCGCGAGCAAGCAACTCAGCCTCGTCGAACAGGCTCGCGGCCGATTCGTCGCTTGCGACACGTTCGCCAAGGATGACGCGGTCGCCTTTTTCTTTTTTCTTTTTACGCCCGCGGCGGCCAAAAAACGGCACAAATTTATAGATCAAAAATCCGACTAACCCAATTACGAGTGCAAAAATGAGTATCTGCAACCCCATCTTTAGCGAACCGGTTCCGGGATCTGAGCTAGGCGTGGCGGGCGTTCGCGGAAAGACCTTTGCTAGCCATTCCATAAATTCACGCAGCCATTTTTGAAATATGCTTTCCTCTTTTGCCTGTGCTTTTTGGTACTCTTCGCGTTGCAAGATCTCAGCGAGCTTTTGCTTGTCTTCGTCCTTTGTGCGATTCGACGCGGCGGCTTTTTGCAGCAGATCCACCTCGCGGGCGATAGACGTAAGGCGTTCATTTATTCCGGTCAGGATCACGCCGCGTTTCGCGGAGTCGCCTTCGTTTTGGAATTGTTCGAGTGATGCAAAGAGCCATTGATTCGCCGTTTCGACCGAGCCAGCAGGCCACTCAACCTTTTCCGTCGGCGGCAGCACGCGGCGGATGTGTGCGATCACTTCATTTTCATGAGGCACATCACGCTTGCCCTGCTCGGCTTTGCCGACCTCCGCCAAAAGCTCCTCGACATAAATATGAACCGATTCGACCCGCTGACGATAATCGTCAAGCGACGCCGCCGATGCAGTTAGAACCAACGTCAGCAAGAAACACATCGCCACGCCCGCCCTCAGGCAGAGCCGCATATAGATGTGTCGCAAATTCAAAGGCATACCTTATTTTAGCCCGAGAGTCGTGATATTGGATCTGTTCGCCACCGGAGTGGGTTCGGCATTGACTGCCGTCGCCGATAGAGCTGGTTGCAGCGGATTGATATACGTTGTTGGCACTGTCGGTATCTCGCCAAGCCGTCGAGCAGCCATTAGCTCGATATCATAACCCTCACCCCGCACCCGTTCATCGACATAGAGCAGGCAAAGCCCCGCCATCCACACCGGCGACAACAAGATAAAGCTGATCTGCCAGATCAGGTTATACGCGATCTCGTACCAAGCCGGTACAAGGTCGGCGTCAAACGACATCAGTTGGACGCCGTTCGCCGAAGCGTACCAAGCAAGCGGCACGTAGAGCAGAGCAAGAGCCGAGTACGCCGCAACCGTAGTAAATACGAACAACGCCGCCAGACGCTTTACGTTGCCGCTGGCAAGCGAGGCACTACGCCCGATTGCCGAGAAAACTCCTTGTCCCTCGACGAGCATCACCTGCGGCACATACGCGACCCGCGACGCCGCCAGAAAAAATAGCCAGATCGAGCCGGCCGCGACCGCTAAGCCCACCACGACCGACACGATAAATGCTAGGGCGGGCAAAAAACTAAAGATGTAGATGATCAGCAGGATCAGCAGCACGCCGACGGTCATCCCAAAATAAAAGATCGCGATCCCCAACGTACCCAGTATCACCGTTATTAGCGACGACGCGACCACTAGCCCGCCCAGGCGTTTCCAAACATTGGCGTAGGTTTCGCGAAAAGTTATCGCCTCACCAAAGAGCAGATGCCGGACAAAGTTTCGCGACGCTCCGCCCATTACGACCAGCGTCGCGATGGTCTCTGCGAGCCATATCACGACGCTGCCAAACCAAAGGAAGATATAGTAAAAAGTATTTTCGGCCGAGTACCTGTCAGCACCGAGCTGAAATATCTGACGCCCCACCAGAGTCCATCCCACCGACACAAGCGTCCCGACAATGACGGGTGGCGAAGCAATGAGGATAAATGTTGCAAAAAATTTGCGGTAAAATCTGACGGCACGATCGATCAGATCGCCCGCCCCTAGGGGGGATAGCGATACATCGGGTCTGTTCTTTTGGGTGACATACATAGGTGGCAGAAATTTCACCTAAGTATATCGCCTTTCAAACAAACAAAAAAGGGCAACCTTTTTAGGCTGCCCTCAAAATAAGCATTTCGATTATTTCAACTAACTACACCATTTTAGAAGAAATAACGTGCGCCAAATGTGAATCCACGGCCACCGACGTTTGTAAACCCGCGGTTCAGAAACGTCGCTGTATTAACTGTATTTCCAATCGTATTAGACGGAATAACGGTAAAGTTACGATGATTAAAGAGGTTAAAGACCTCCATTCGTAGCTGAAATCTCTGACGCTCACCAACAGTTCGAATATTCTTTACTGCGGCGATATTCCAGTTCTGAGTTCCGCCTGTTCGTTCTGTGTTCGCTCCCAACGTTCCACGTATACCGGAGTTTACGGCGTTAACGATAAAATAGGCATTCGCAACAGGAGCAGTTGGTGTAGAAACCAACGGATAAATACCTGCCGGATTTACAGAAACACGCTGAGACCCCTCTACAGTTGAAACCTGCCCGGGCAAAATACCCAACGCATTATTCGCATTTAGTACTGAGAAAGGAGTTCCGGACGCGTACGTGCCTACCGCTGACAATTGCCATCCATTGAGAATTCTCGATGCCACATTCTTGACGAAGAAACTGGAATTGTCATTGATTATATTCGGTGTTTCCCAAACAAAGTTTGTAACAAAGCGGTGTGGTTGGTCGAAACCCGAACGAGCCTTATCAAGCTTCGGGAATCTCGGATCAGCTGGCAATGTCCGGTTGGCCTGACCACCCAAAACATCATCAGACTCACTAATAAACGCACTGAATGTGTAGTTTGCGTTCATAACGAGATTTCCGAAATTTGTTCCGAAGATATTGAGTTTGGAAAGTCTTTTCTCAAGAGAAAACTGTCCGGCATGATAAGACGAATACCCCACCGACAAGGAACGGATCTCCGTCGGTCAGGGGATTCGAACCATAATTCTGCTCTCGACCTGATCAAATCTTGACCTTGGGTTCCAATGTGGCCTGGCCTTGGCACCAGCCACGTAATCGATATTGAAGACGGACTTCCGTCCATCGCTTTGACATCGGTTGTCTCACTCTTGTGTCGTTGGTAACAACGAAGAGCCAACAATTTCGGATCGTCGGAGCAGGCGGTAGAGTGATGTAAGGCGCAATTCCATTTTGATTGGTGAGTGCAATATTGACGCCACGTGGGTAGTTGCGCGAGTTATTCAACAGAACGTTTTGGAAAACCTGATCATAAGAAATTCCAAATCCGCCACGCAATACCATTCGACCACCAAACATGTTTTTCGGGTTCCACGCTACGCCCAGACGCGGACCAAAGTTATTGGCGTCAGGTTTCGCATTTGAGAAGAATCCGTATGGAGTTGTTACATATTCGTAACGAATTCCGAGATTGACGTTTAAGTCTTGATTGACTCTCCAGTCATCCTGGAAAAACATACTGTTTTCGTAGGTGGTCGCGTCAGTTAGACCATCGCCGGCATATCTTTGAATCGACGCAGATGTGTCGGTCAAGAAGTTAGTCAGACTTGGGTATGACACCGTCCCGTTAAAGTTAGGTGCAAAGAAGCTCGCAAGATTATAAATCAATACGCTGTACCCCATCTTAAAGGAGTGATTTGCAGGTGTGAAAGATACATTGTCAGTAAACTCATAGACCTTATCGTTGCGATATTGCGGGAAATTTGAGTTACCCAAACTCAAAGCTCCTCCAACACCGGTTACTGAAAAGGCAATTCCTAGATTATTCGGAAAGGAAATGTTCCTACGACTAATCGTAAACCGGGCTTCGTTTAGCCACCTTGACGTCAACGAGATCGTGTCGTTTACCGTGAACGAATCATTCATCACCGATTGACCGACTTCCTGCCCCACGATACTCGTGGGCGATCCCGGATCCATGGATTCGTCATAAAGGTAACGGAACGATAGATTGTCGTTTTTGAATAATCGAGTATTTATTTTAAATAGATATCGATTAAAGTTAGTCCCATAAGGAATACCTCCTGAACGGGCTCGATTAAACACTTCGAGCGGAATGACATTACAGCTAGTAGGATCTGCGACCGGGCAAGCTGCTAATGCGGTCGTGCCAGTTAGCGTAAGTGAGCCCTGAGACGTTGGATCGTTCGCGGCCGGGAAATTCGTAAGGGCGTAATTCAACGCAGACGGCACTACACCCACACGTCCAGGATACTGCAACCGCGCGCGTCCCAAGGGCGAAATTGCCACGCGAGCAGCGCTACTTACAGTTGTACGAAAATCATTGAAATCTATACTCGTAAAGAAAAATGTGTGATCTTTCAATAAGCCAAACTTTGTCCCTTCGCCAAACCCGAAATTAGGAAGTGGTCCACCAAGAGTGAAACCATACGTGTTATCGACAGTAACACTCCGGGCATTTCTAAGGGCGGCTGCTTTGCCGAGCGTCGCAACGTTCGCGTTAAACGAACGCTCTTGACTCGTTGTAAGCGCATCCAAACCATTACCACCCCAAGTATAGAAACCAGTTCCAGTAAATGAATTCGTACCGGATCGGGTAATTTGGTTAACGTATGAGCCCGCATTCCGGCCAAATTCAGCCTTTGGCGTATTCGTTACGATTGTAAACTCTTCAAGAGCCTCTGACGGCAGATTCTGCCGTGGAATTGAAAGCGACTGATCATTGTTATTTGCGCCGTCAATTGTGAAGTTGTTAGACCGAGTACGATTTCCGTTGACCGCAAAGCCCGATCCCGGCCTACCATTCTGATTAGGTAGGACGCCAGGGTTAAGCAACGCAAGTCCATTTAGACTGTTGCGACCAGGCAATTCAAGTATTTGCTTCTGGCTAACCGTCTTTGAAACCTGTCCGGCGGTAGTGTCCAAAACGTCGCCCGATGACGTAACCTCGACAATTGCTTCGATCGATCCGGTCTCTAGTGTGACTCTAATACCAGTATCGCCTCCAACGCTCGCACCAACTGAGTTGTTGACCGAAGTCTTAAACCCTGACTTCTCGACGCTAACAATGTAATTTGCAACGGGCAATGCTGTCACCTTAAACGACCCATCGTCGTTGGTAATCATTGTCCTCTTAAACCCCGTTTCAGGGTTTTTTACTGTAACCGTGGCTCCCACAACTACAGCACCTTGCTGGTCAACTACCGTCCCTGAGATGGTTCCGTTGATCGTTTGTGCCTGAATAGCCGCTTGTGCCAGCAAAAGCAATAAACCGACTATTAAGATATTGGTAAACTTTCTCATCTTTCCTCCTAAGAAATTAAATCTAATTCACTTACAAAAATTTAAGTGCGAATAATGAGTGGATCAATAAGCTTGAGCCGGGCTGTGTGCTGCAATTCCTGCCGCGGTATAAATTGAAATTGGTAAACACTGATACCCAAAAAAAATGGCAAGTTTCGTGCCACAATGACATCGGTGTCAATAAGTGTATAACTTACTGAATTTCAAGTAGATACAGTCACTTTTTCAAGCTCTTAGTCAGCGGCATTTTGCAGTGTTTTTGGGGAAAATTGAGAAGATTTGAAGTTTATTCCAATTATTTGGATATGCGTATCATGCTGATTTTCTTTGATATTATAGCTTTTGATCTTTGAGTTAAGGGTTGTGGCGTTGAGACCGAGCAGACGGGCCGCACGCGACTGATGTCCCCCGGTCTGATCGAGTGCCCTGCGGATGAGGTCGATCTCGTAATTTTTAACCTCGTCGTAAAAGCTTACGCCATGCTTCAGATCGACGCTCCCGGACTTACCTGACGATGCCGACATCCTCTCCATGGCGCTCTGCGGGTCGCGAACCTCAGGCCGCAGACAACCAACTGTAATCTCATCGGTCGGTGCGATCACGATAGCCCGCTCGATGATGTTTTCAAGTTCGCGGACATTGCCCGGATAGTTGTAATTTTCAAGTAGAGAAAGAACCTCCGGCGAAAGATTCACCAGAAATATTGCGGCCATTTTCCTCACTATATTTACGGATAAAATGCCAGCCAGTGGAAGTATGCCCTCACGCCGTTCGCGCAATGGCGGAATCTCGGAACGACAGATAGCCGAAAATAAAATCACCGCGAAACTGTCCGTTCTTAACAGCCTCTTTCAGATCTACGTTAGTCGCGGCAATAATACGGACATCGACCTT
>JBGAUY010000041.1:0-24694 GCA_044228425.1 Pyrinomonadaceae bacterium
CGGTTTCCACCTCTGCAAATCGATAAGTACCGAGAGCGCCGGTAACAGTCGAGCGGGCATTGCCATTTTCATCAGTGATAGTGACGACCGCGTTTCTGACGCCTCGTCCTTCTGCCGAAGCAAAAACCCGTCCGGTCACATCGACGCCCGACGCAGTCGGCGTACATGCACCGGCCACACCTGCATTTGTGATCGTGACCGAATCGACAAACCAGCCCGGATTAGTGGCAGTCAAGCTGACATCATCGGCTTCATCCCAACGTAGTTGGATAGTTTGGCCGTTTGCAAATGATCCGACATTTACGCTCACCTGGGTCATCGGGGTGCCTGCGGTTCCGCTGCACCAAGCCCGTTTTCCGGCATTTGGATTGCTAAAACCACTGTTTGTTGTTCCATTAAACAGTCCTGCTGTAAACGCTGCGTCCGGCACCACTGTCCAAGTCGTACCGTTCGACGAATATTCGAGCGTGCCTGAGTCATAACAATTGGCGACAGAGCCCTCAAACGCGAAGGTATGCCAGAAGCTCAATGTCGTTCCGGCGTTGACGCCAAAGGTTGGACTCACTAGCACGCGCTGCGAGGTGCTAGGCAGACTGACCGAATTCCACGAGTGCGTCGGTGTTTGCGACTGAGCTGTCGACCATGTCCAGTCATTAACACCGCTGAGAGCCTGATGTGTCCAACCAGGGTTATCAAAACCGCCCGCGGCCTCAAATGTCTCAGTGATTGTGCTCAATGTGACCGGACCCGAAGGTACCACGCTTTTTTGCACGGTATTAGTATCGATCACGTTATTGCCCGTGTCCTTAGCCCGTACAACATAGTAATAGGTCGTACCGTTTATCAGGCTGTTGGTATCGTTATATGTGGTCGAGTTTGTGGTTCCGATCAGATTCGCCGGGCCGGGAACAAACCCTGAGACCGTCGAACGATATACGTTGTAACTAATCGGCCCAGAACATCCCGGAGCTGCCGCTGACCAAGAAAGGTTTGCCTGGCACGATGCTCCCGCAGCGTTGGTAGCAGTCGTAAGTCCTGCAAACGTTGGTGCGAGTGTACAGAGGCCTGTCGCGGTCGCTTCGCTGCAGGTCGATTGTGTTGATTCACAACCGCCGGTACCGTCCTTACCGGTGATCTTGTATGAATATGTCGATCCGCCTGAAACGGTATTATCCACATAGCTGGTCGCCGCGATGTTTGACGCGAGCAACGTATATGCTCCCGGAGCGGCGCATGTGCCCGGTGCTCGGTAGACATTGTAAGTTGCCGGAGCCGGTGCACCGGCTGCCCAGCCAACTGTGACCTGATTGGCCGCTGTTGGGCTGGCAGTTATGCCTGTCGGAATTCCCGGTGCGGTACATGCCGGATCAAAGATCCTCGCTGTATATATCTCTTCGCGTAATCCGTCGCGACGATCTGTCCAGGACGGGAACAGGACGCCGCCAAAGGACGACAAGGCATTATAGTCGCCATACTGGTTACCCGAATTTGCTCCAGCTCCAGTCTCGTCGGTTTGAGCTGTTGTGACCTTTTCAGCTGCCGACCACGTGACGCCATCATCAAACGAACGTTGATACCAAACGTCGGATTTCAATCGTCCGGGATCGCCTACGGTGTCTTGATAAATAATTCCGATAGCACCGGTGGCTTCGTCAACCGCGAGCGCCTGGCTAAATTGATCGTTGAGACCAGCCTGATTATTTATTTTCACCTTTGCGGACCAAGTCGCACCGCCATCAGTCGAACGCGAGAACCAAACACGCATTTTGCATGTCGATGCAACATTGCCGCCCGGCTCGTTTGCCGGGGCCGTACAACCAGCGTCTCCGGAAAGGTCCGTCCACGAAGCATAAACCATATCCTTTGAAGGCGACTTGAAGGCCCCGCCCGATGCATAGACAAATGCATTGCGAACGTTAAATGCCGGCACCCCAATATCGAAATTATCAAAGGTGGTCGCAATTTGAACCGGTGCGGCAAACGTATTGCCTCCGTCCGTAGATTTTGTTACAAAGATCTTAGATCCTGTGGTTACGGGCCAAAAGCCAAAAACGTGACCCGCACTGTTTGTTTTAACATCTCCGCCAATCGCCGTACCGACGCTTTCCGCTCCACTGACCTGTATAGGGGCGGCGAGCCAAGTTCCACCGGCACCGGCGGTTCGGCGATTCATAAAGGCGGGATTGCCGTTATGCCAAATTGCGTATTGTTGTCCAAAAAAGGGCGATGTCGCGATCTTATCGACCCAAACCATCTGCTTATCGACATTCGTTTGGGTTCCCGAAGGGGTCGCCTCAAGTGTCCATGTTGCCCCGTTATCGGTAGATACATAATTCCTTAGCCTTAAAGTTCCACCCGTTATTCCAAGTGTCGATGACCATGCCCGACCGTCATTGGTCCAATCGACAGTTGGGTCGGAATGAGAGGTGTCACCGGGAGCGAATGGCAAAACGGTCTGTGACCAGGTGACGCCGCCGTCCAGCGAGCGATACTGGCCCTGTTGGCCGCCGCCTACAATGTTATTGGAGGCAATAAGTATTTTTTGCGGATCGAAATAGTTGATACGGACATCGGATTCGCTTCGCGGCACGGATTGCAACCCTGACGTGCGAACGTTCGCTCCGATCAGGGCTCGAATGACTCCTTGGCCGTCTTTGTTGCCAATATTATTTTTTGGACTGTAGTCGTTAGCGGAAAGAGCGTCTACGACCTCAGAACGGCGTTCTTCACCATCTTCACCTTTTCCTGGACCCGGTTTCAGGTCTTGGTGCGTGATCATCCACTCAAGGATCTCTTTTAGAACCAGCGGATAGCCTTTGGTCGGATCTTGAGCATTGTAGTCGCCCTCAGGATGTTCTTTTCGGAACCATACTCGAAGCCAAAGCGGAAGACCTCTCCTGTCATTGAATTCATCCGCACGGAGCATCTCAAAATCTTGGTTTGCCGCGATCAGCTTTGCCAATTCGGTGTCTTGTTCGACAAAATGGCCGTGATATTTTTGCGCCAACTGGCTTTCGAGCGACGGATATTTGTTTCCCTGGTTGCGCTGGGCAGAAACATTGGTCGTTATCAACAATGCTGCAAACAAAGATATAGTGATTTTAAATAGGCTTGCGCGTGATGTTCTCATCTAAAGGCTCCCTGTGCTGGTTAAATTGTCTAAAGAAATGGATTTCATACAAAATAAATGTTTTTCTGCCAATTGGCAAGGAGAAATACGACGATTGATAGTATATGGGCGGTTACTATTGAGAGCTTTAATAGATATGTAAGCGATAAATTGCTTTACCTTTTCCGATTTTAGGCATAAAATTTTGTTTACGTTCAAGCAACCTGTAACAGGAGGTCGGTCATCATAGCCCAAGACGAAGTATTACAATCCGGAACTGATCTTTTAGGAGCGAGTATGGATCCACTCTCCGTAGCGATCGAACAGGATATCGCCTTTGGTTTTGAGACCTCTGCGGCGTTGCCCGAATTTCAGGCACCCGTTGCCGAAGCTGTGTTTGACGCGGCGGCGCCAGATATTGATCTTTGCCGTCTTGCGGCGAATGGTAATATCGCGGCGTTTGAAGTGCTTTATGAGCGGTATCATCGCCGTACCTACAGCCTCTGCTTGCGAATGACGAGCAGCCAAACCGAGGCCGAAGACCTGACACAAGAAGTTTTCATACAGCTTTTCCGCAAAGTAGGCAGCTTCCGCGGCGATTCGGCGTTTTCGACCTGGCTTCACCGCTTGACGGTAAATCAGGTGTTGATGCATTTTCGCCGCCGCAGCGTTAAAAACGAGCGCACCACTGAAGAGGGCGAATTGCCCGAGCAGATGGTTGCCGGCTCCGCAAATCCTAACAAGATGCAGGTCGTTGACCGTATCGCATTAAAAAATGCGATCGCCGAGCTGCCAAACGGATATCGTAATGTGTTCCTGCTCCACGACGTTGAGGGTTTTGAACACGAAGAGGTCGCCCGAATGATGGGCATCTCGGTCGGCACGTCCAAATCGCAGCTTCATAAGGCCAGACTAAAGCTGCGGGGACTACTGAAAAGGCAACAGGATTAATTACACAATATTCCAGGGGGAACACGAACACGCGTAATACGTCGTTCGTGTTTTTTGTGCCGATTTGTATTGGTAAAATGCCTACCTCAAGGCAACTAAAACCGCTCTCGACTAATCTATCAATGTGGTCATTTAGTTGAGTTTAATGTTGGATCTGTTTCTACGATGAATTGCAGCGACTGTAAAGAATTGATCGGTGCCCTGATGGACAACGAGCTTGAGCAAACTCAGGCGGCGGCGGTTCGTGAGCACCTAGCATTATGTGCCGAATGTGCTGTCGTTTGCGAAGACCTGACCGCGATCGTTGACGCCTGCAAAAGCGGTTCGGATGAGATAGTCCCGCCAAATTCCAAGGCCCTATGGCTGCGTATAAATAATATGATCGAGAGCGAAGTGAAACCCGCTCCGTCACTGCCTGAGCCGTCAGCCCCGCGAAGTTGGGGCATTTCGATATTGAGATTTTCAGCGGCGGTATTGGTGATCGCTGTGATCAGTTCGACGGTGACGTATTTTGTGCTTAGAAATTATATTCAGCCGCCAACAGATGATTTTACGAGCCGCTCGGCAGCGACGCAGACCACGTTTGAAAAAGTTTTGAGCAAGATCGGCCTCGTTGACACGCCTCAACAGGCTCGTGAGCGACGTTTGAAAGAGCGAGAGGCCGCAATTGAATATTGGAATGCCCGCGTGATGACGCGTCGCTCGCAATGGGATCGCGTCACGCGTGAGGCGTTTGACCGCAATCTGCAGGTCATCGAAGAATCGGTAAAGGATTATACGACGATCCTCAACCAGGACCCGGAAGACGAGCTTTCGGGCGAGATGCTCGATGCGGTGATGAATGACAAGATGAATCTGCTGCGTGATTTTGCAGATCTTTAAGTTTTAATAATGCCCGTCCGACGAGAAAATGTTTTTAGCCGCCAGGCGGTTGTGAAAACTACGATGCTCCTGAGCGTAGTTTTTTTCTTTGCGCTTTTTAGCGGCGAGGCATTCGCCCAGAAACGATTTTCTAAAAATTATCCGGCGGGACAAAACGTTAGGTTGCGGTTAATGAACCGCACCGGGACTGTAACCGTCATCGGTTGGAACAAGGCTCAGATCAACATATCAGCCGAGCTTGAGGCTCCGGCGGCCAACATCGTTCCACAAAACCTGTCGGGCTTGATAGATATTAATTTGCTCCGCGATAATCAGGGCCGCGAGATCGGTAGTGTTAATTTTACGATTCGCGTGCCTTACAGCTCGATGGTCGATATCGAGACGCGTATCGGCAATCTCAGCGTCACAAATATTACCAGTGCTCTGGTCAGGGCTCATATCACCAGCGAGGGTGCGATCACGCTTACCAACATCGAGGCGACAAATGTTGCCGCTGAAAATACGATCGGCGACATATTCTTTGACGGTGAGATCAAAGAGGGCGGCACTTATCGTTTTTCGTCGTCTAAGGGCAGCATCGCGTTACGCATTCCTTTTAATGCATCATTCAAAATGATGGCGACGGCACCGTCCACCCGCAACATCTCGCTTGGCTCTTTTGCCAACGCTGATACGAACTATCTCGGCGACGGCCGGCGTGTCTTAGGCAAATTTAACGGCGGCAGCGCGACGATCACCGTAACCAACCAACGAGGCACCATCGCTTTTCTCGGACGTTGAGCCGTCCAAGATTTTCGTTGACCTCACCTTTCATAAAGGCGTAATCTAAATACGGCTCGCTCCTCTTACCCCAGATCAAATGAAAGCACAAAAATTACTAGTTTTCGCCGCGTTTGTATTTCTATTATCGGTGACCGTCGCTCACGCGCAGGTCAAACGTACGATCACCAAGACCGAGATCGTCGATTTTGGTCCCGGCGGGACATTGACTGTTACAGGAGCTCCAAATGGCTCGATACGTATCGTCGGGGCACAGACTAACGAGGTAGAGATCGTCGCAACGATCGAGATCGAGGCGCCAAATGCGGCGGGACTCGATAAACTTGCCGAGGTGACGGGCTTTGTGTCCGAGGGAAGCGCATCGCGTGTTTTGATCACCAGTATTGGGACCCACGCAAAACAGCTTTTGAAAAAATCCGGCAAGAAAATACCAAAAGAATTACTTGGCCTGCCGTTTCGGATAGATTACGTTATCCGCGTTCCGCGTTTCATCGATCTGGAGATCGATGGAGGCAAGGGTGACCTGGCGGTCGAAAATATTGAGGGTTCGATGCGGATCAACTTTATCGAATCAAATGCCAAAGTAGCGATCATCAGCGGTTCGATCAATGTGACAGTAGGGAAAGGCAACGTCGATGTCGCGTTCGCAGCCAAAAACTGGCGAAGCCGCGTCGTTAACATCTTGGTTGGTACGGGAGATCTCAATATCCATTTACCGACGAATCTGAGCGCGGAGCTGGACGCCATCGTTTTGCGAGGTGGGTTGATCGAAAATAGTATCCCAGATCTAAAGCCCCGCGACCGAAAGGTTCCGTTTACCGAACGAGCGATCATCGCTAAGGCAGGCGTCGGCGGCGTTTCGCTCAAATTCAGCGTCGGCGACGGTACGCTGAGGCTCGACAAACTCACGCTGCCATAATGAGCGTCGCGGATTCGAATTCTGTAAATAAAGGGTGATAAACTATCCATGTTTATCACCTTTTTTATGACTATCAAATCTGATATTTGGCTGCGAAAGATGGCCGAAGAGCAGCAGATGATCTCGCCGTTCCTTGCCGATCTCGTCCGCGAAGTCGACGGCAAGCGCATCATCTCCGCGGGTTGTTCGAGCTATGGTTACGACATGCGTCTGGCGGACGACGGTTTTCGAATATTTTCGTCGGTAAACGGCGACGAGATCGATCCTAAGAAATTTGACGAAGCTAAGTCTCTGATCGAGCCTCCCATCCGCATTGCCGAGGACGGTGCCCGGTATTATTTATTGCCGCCGCACCATTACGGCCTAGGCGTAACGGTCGAGACGTTCAAAATGCCGCGAAACGTGACCGGCGTCGCGCTTGGTAAATCGACCTACGCACGCGCCGGATTGCTCGTTAACACAACGCCGCTTGAAGCTGGTTGGACCGGGCGTCTCGTTGTTGAGATCGCCAACCTCGCAAATCTGCCGCTTCGCGTTTATGTCAACGAAGGCATCGGGCAGATACTATTTTTCGAATCCGACGATGATTGCGGCGTCAGCTACGCCGACCGCGGCGGTAAATATCAGGGGCAGTCAGGACTGACATTTGCAAAAGTTTAATGCAAAAAATCGATAACTACATTGGCGGTGAATTGGTCGAGCCTGCTTCGGGTGCGTATATCGATAATTTTGATCCGTCGACGGGCGAGGTCTATTCGCTGATCGCGGATTCGGATGATCGTGACGTGCATCTTGCGGTCGAGGCGGCTAATACTGCGTTCCCGGCATGGGCCGCGACATCTACTGAGGCGAGGCATGATATTTTGATGCGGCTCGTAGCTCTGATCGAACGCGATCTCGAACCGCTTGCGTTAGCGGAGAGTATCGATCAAGGCAAGCCTTTGACGCTTGCCCGCACGGTCGATATTCCGCGTGCCGTCTCAAACTTCAAATTTTACGCGACCGCCGCGATGCACACGCATAATGAGTCGCACGACAACGTCGCTCAGGGTGCGATCAACTACACTCTGCGTCAGCCGCTTGGGGTTGTCGGCTGCATCTCCCCGTGGAACCTGCCGCTTTATCTTTTTACGTGGAAAGTTGCTCCGGCGATCGCAGCCGGATGCACGGTCGTCGCTAAACCATCCGAGGTAACGCCGATGACGGCGTTTTTACTCTCAAGACTCTGCATTGAGGCGGGTTTACCCGCAGGAGTTCTCAACATCGTCCACGGCCTTGGGCCAAAGGTCGGCTCGGCGATGTCGTCGCACAAAGATATCAAAGCGATCTCATTTACGGGCGGTACAAAAACGGGCGAAGAGATCGCACGAGTTGCCGCACCGATGTTCAAAAAACTGTCGCTTGAGCTGGGCGGCAAAAATCCCAACATAATCTTCGCCGACTGCAATTACGAAGAAATGCTGGCAACCACCATCCGCTCGTCGTTCTCCAACCAAGGTGAGATCTGTCTGTGCGGCTCGCGGATATTCGTCGAGCGTTCGCTGTACGAGCGGTTTAAGACGGATTTTGTCGAGCGTGCTCGCGCATTGAAGGTCGGCGACCCTCTTGACGCTGACACGGATGTGGGAGCGGTCGTCTCAAAGCCTCATTTTGAAAAGATAATGTCGTATATCGACTTGGCGAAACGAGAAGGCGGAACCATTTTGTGTGGCGGAATCGGGTCAGAACCGGGAGCTGTAGCGACCGGATTCCGGGTTGACGCCGAAAGATGCTCCAATGGTTTTTTCATTCAACCCACGGTAATCGAGGGCCTGCCCTACGATTGCCGCACAAACCAAGAAGAGATCTTTGGCCCGGTCGTGACAATTATGCCGTTTGACACCGAGGACGAAGTTTTGGCTTACGCTAACAGCGTCCGCTACGGCCTGTCTGCAAGTGTGTGGACCGAAAACCTTTCACGTGCCCATGGCGTAGCTGCTAAGCTCGAATCGGGTTTTGTCTGGGTCAATAGCTGGATGCTCCGCGATCTGCGAACGCTCTTCGGCGGCTACAAAGACAGCGGCATCGGCCGCGAAGGCGGGTTTGAGACGTTGAGATTTTTTACAGAAGAGAAGAATGTGTGTATAAAGCTCTAGGCAACAATAATCGACTGAGGCTTGCATGAGTATATTCTCGTACCACTTAGCAAATGCTTCGTTTGTGTCGACGCTGAAGGCTCTTGCCGTTCCTCTAAAACCTTCAAGCACTCCGGGTTTGATCCATGCCGAAACTATGTCGGCAATGACATTGGGTTCACCTGTTTTTTCGCTGTCTCGGATACTCTTTAACCAAATTGTTGTATTTGCTCAATGGCAAGACGAAACCGCGATCGATCATTTTTTGAAGACAAGCAGCTTAGGAAGAATGATGGCAAGCGGATGGCACACTCGCCTGCAATTTACGAGGCAATGGGGCAAGATATCTGGATTCGACATTCCAACTGAGAATGAAGTGATCGATCCGCCCGATGCTACTGTAGTCGCCGTAACGGTTGCTCGAATGAAATTGTTTCAAGTCCCGCGATTTCTTCATTGGGGCAGACCCGTTGAAAAATTGGTTCGTGATCACCCCGGCACAACACTGTCACTCGCTTCAATCAGATTTCCGCGCACGGTATCGACTTTCTCGATATGGAAATCACGAAAGGAGATGACGGATATGGTTCGCGGACATAGCGCGGTCCCGGAGCCGAAAAGACATGTGAACGCTATGAAAGAAAGGGAAAGAAAGGACTTTCATTTTGAATTTACTACGCTGCGATTCAAGCCAATTTCGGAAGCCGGTGAATGGAAGGGCCAAATAAATTTCATTCCCGGTCTAAAGGAAGCTCTTTGAAAATGGATCTTGCATATCCAGTACAGAAGTTTCAGGACTGGTTTACCCAACAATGGGTGATCCTTTGGGGCAGAAAGTTTGATCCAAATGATCATCCTTGGATCATCGGACCATTTGGTGGCCTTGCGGGAATTGGGGTGGCGTTTGCAGAAGAATTGGCTGAAAAAGAAGGCTTGGCCATAGTAAGAGGCGGCCGATCTCAAGGGATTATTCCCTCAGTCGCGATGTTAGGTCTGTCGGATACTGACTTAAACCGCCTATCCCAAGAGGTCGTCCAGTTTTATGAAAATACGACAGATTATGATCTGGATCTAAGCGTAAAATGGAATCCGTTTTTCAGGCCTTTCGGGATTTTAACAAACAGGCTTTTCAGTAAAAGAATAAACCAACTGAACGTTCCGTGTAAGAATGGTCGGATCGAGTCAATGACGAGTGAAATAATCGCGCTCATTGACCGGATATCCAACGAAGTAAAATACACTATCTGGCTTCGAAAGGATCCGTCAACAGGCCATGCGATCTATTCCGGGGTCTATGGCACCTGCACGTTACCGTCCGGGAAAGTATGCGTCAAGGCTGTTTTTCCTCTGCCAAAAGGTAACGCTACGGTTATTCTGTCTCCCCGAGTCGGAGCAAAAGGGGAATTGATCTTAGAATCGACGGGACGAAAATTTGGTGATGCGGGTTTTTACTTTTTATTAAATGATTCGAAGGGAAATTATTGGGCTCAATATATCAGGTCGTTTCGTGACCATCTAATAGTGACGCCAGAGCACAACTTTCTTAGGGCAGAACAAACCTTAACGCTTTGGCACCAGAACGTTCTGAAATTCATATATAATATTAGATATAAAAGAGTTAAGGATTAGATTTTCTCTATATCCATCCGGTGTTGTCCGGGTATCGGGGGCTACTCTATTATTAAATTTATGAAAATACTATCTACATTTTTGATTGCTTTGGTCTTGTTCACAGCCGTTTCCGCACAGCAAAAAGCTCCGACGGAATCCGCTATGTCGCGGTTTCTGCGTTATGTAAAGATCGACACACAGTCGGCTGAGGACGCGGGGAAATTTCCGAGTACGGCAAAGCAGCTCGTGCTGGCAAATTTGCTGGCAAAAGAGCTGAAAGAACTCGGCGTGCAAAATGTTCGCATTAGCGAGCAGGGAATTGTTTATGGCATGGTCCCGGGCAATCTAGCTGATAACTCAAAGGTTCCGACCATCGGTTTTATCGCCCACATGGATACATCACCCGCGGTGTCTGGTGCGAACGTTAATCCGATCATCCATAAGAATTATCAGGGCGGCGACATTGTGCTGCCAAATGACAAGACACAGGTCATTACTGTCAAACAAAACCCCGATCTCAAGAACCTGATCGGCGACGACATCATCACCGCCGATGGTACTACATTGCTTGGTTCGGATGACAAATCGGGCTGTGCCGAGCTGATGACGATGATCGATACTTTCAAGCAAAATCCGCAGTTGAAGCACGGCAACATCGCCATCGCCTTTACGCCCGACGAAGAGGTCGGCGGCCCAATGGACGAATTTGACATTAAGGGCTGGGGAGCAAAATTTGCCTACACGGTCGACGGTGAGCAGCTTGGGGATATTTCGAATGAGACCTGGTCGGCACGAACCGCAACGGTTACATTTCGCGGTGCTTCGACACATCCGGGTACGGCGAAGGGCATCATGGTCAATTCGTCATACGCTGCCGGAGCGTTTCTCGCACAGTTTGCCAATTATCCGTTTCGCCCCGAGACAACCGACAAACGCGTCGGATTTATTCACCCATATGTCGGCACGCTCGATGTCGAGACCTCGACCGTAAAGATCCTGCTGCGTGATTTCGATCTGAGCGGTATTGCCGCAAAAGAAAAGACCATCAAAGCGATGGTCGCCGCAACGCAGAAAAAATTTCCCAAGGTCAAGATCGAATACGCCAGCGTGCTCGGCTACCTCAATATGAAAGAGGTGCTCAAAGATTATCCCCAACTGACGGATTACGCTATCGAGGCGGCAAAGCGTGCGGGTATTTCGGCTGAACTGCGTCCGATCCGCGGCGGAACAGACGGCTCGCGTCTGACGACTCGCGGGCTGCCGACGCCAAATCTTTTTACCGGCGGACATAATTTCCACGGCAAACTCGAATTTAATTCGCGAAAAGGATTGGAAAAATCGACCGAGACACTCGTGCACCTAGTACAGATCTGGGCTGAGCGCTCAAAATAACAACATTATGAAACACATACTATCGATCCTTATTCTCACACTGGCATCGGTGTCGGTGATGACCGCACAAACCACCTTTCCAGGGCTAAACGCGGAAACGAAAAAGCAGCTTGCAACAACCAAACGCTCAGTCGCTTTTGCTCTCCCGACTTGGCTGCCGCAAGGGTTTACCCTTACGCAAGTTCATTCGGTTGTGGGGCCAAAGGTAAAACTTGAGGACAAGCAGCTTGTTATTGTCTATGCGCGCGAATTGGCGAACGGAAAATTGCAGCGATTTGCTTTCGAGGCCGGTTTCGACGGCATCGGAGATCTGATGTATGAAGGCCCGCGGACTCTCACGACGCCTATCGGCAAGGTCCATCTCTATTACCAGCCTAAAGACGAGGACGGCAAAAAGATCATGGATTTTGCAATGACCGAGTGGTTCGACATCCGGGGAACCGCATTCCATTATGTCGGAACCTATGGGACGGAGGACGAAGGCAGCGACCGTCTAACGATGATCAGCCTGGCCGATACGGAAAAGATCTTAAAGTCTCTAAAACGCTACTGATCAGTCTTTCCAAAGCTCAGGAAACCGTTTTTTCAGTTCCTCGAGTTTTGGCAGGTCATGATAAACGATATACGGATCGTTTGGATGATTTTTGAGGTAATCCTGATGATATGCCTCGGCGTCAAAGAATTTTATGAGCGGCACGACCTGGGTAACGACCGGTTTTGGAAAACTTTTTGACGCGTCGATGGACTTAATAAAATCCTCAGCTAGCTTTTTCTGCTCATCGTTTACATAAAAGATCGCCGAACGATACTGCGTTCCCGTGTCCGGCCCCTGTCGGTTTAGCTCGGTCGGGTCGTGTGCGACTGAGAAAAATACGGTCAAAAGCTGGGTATATGTAACCTTTGTCGGGTCAAATGTGACCTGTACGGATTCAGCATGGCCGGTATTGCCATCGCTGACAAGATCATATTTAGCCGTCCTCGCATCGCCGCCAGCATAACCCGAACGCGAATCGGTCACACCTTTTAAATGTTCAAATACCGCCTCGACGCCCCAAAAACAACCGCCTGCAAACACAGCGGTCTGCATGCCTTTGGACTCAGTGTTCTCAGCCGCAGGCTGTGCCGGAGCGATTTCACGCAGGTCGGGCGTTTTGCTCGTAACGGTGCTGCACGCGAGCAGGGTGCTCATCAAAACAAACGATAATAATTTAAAAAGTATAGCTGTCATATGTCCTCTGCTTATGAATTCGCGCATTCGTTTCAAATCGGATTCAAACTCTAATATACTCAAACTAGAATAACAGTCCAGCAATTTATTAGATGCCGCTGACGGCTGAAAATATTCCGCATTTATTAAACGATGGCAGATCAAGATCCGATAAATTCATCCAAAGCCCCCGAACCCGTCGGCCTCTACCCGCACGCTCGCCGCGTGGGTAATTTGCTCTTCCTGTCCGGTGTCGGCCCAAGGGAACGTGGAACGAAACAGATACCCGGCGTCGAACTTGACCACGCAGGCGAGATCGTCTCGTACGACATAGAAACGCAATGCCGTTCGGTGTTTCAAAATGTGCGGTACATCGTCGAGGATGCGGGTTCGTCTTGGGACAGGATCGTCGATGTGACGGTTTTTCTGACAAATATGAAGGATGATTTCGTGACCTACAACCGCATCTACGCGGAATATTTTGCGGACAATCAGCCGTGCCGGACGACGGTCGAGATAAACAAACTTCCAACGCCGATAGCTATCGAGCTAAAGGTAATTGCGACGATAGACTAAGGTTAGATGGCAGGCTGTACGCCTGCGTTCCGACAGAACAAGGAGTAATAAGTGATACAAACAAAGGGTTATGCGGTTCATGATACGAGTGCAAAGTTTGAGCCTTTCGATTTTGAACGACGTGACGTAGGGCCGAACGATATTCTTATCGACATCCAATACGCAGGCATCTGCCATTCGGATATTCATCAGGCAAAGGGTGAATGGGGAAACTCGACCTATCCGATGGTGCCCGGACACGAGATAGTTGGCACCGTTTCGCAGGTTGGCGATGCGGTTACGAAATTCAAGGTCGGCGACATTGCCGGTATAGGCTGTTTTGTCGATAGCTGCCGCGAGTGTGTTAATTGCAAGGCCGGTCACGAACAAGCGTGTAAAGTGCATTGTAGCTGGACATACAACGGCACGGAGATGGACGAGACGACCATGACCTTTGGCGGGTATTCGTCAAATTATGTCGTTGACGAAGCATACGCACTAAAGGTCGATCCGACGCAGGACCTCAAGGCGGTCGCTCCGCTATTGTGCGCCGGGATAACAACATATTCTCCGCTGCGACGCTTTAAGGTTGGGCCGGGAAGCAAGGTCGGTATTGTCGGCCTCGGCGGGCTCGGTCATATGGGTGTTAAATTGGCGGTTTCGATGGGTGCGGACGTGACCGTTTTTAGCACATCACCATCGAAAAAAGCGGACGCAAAGGCTCTCGGAGCACAGCATTTCGTGGTCTCAAAAGACGCAGAAGCGATGGCCGCAGTCGCCGGGACTCTTGATTTTATTCTCGATACTGTTTCGGCAGATCATGACGTCAACGCTTACCTGAATCTGCTCGGTTGGGAAGGTACCATGGTTCTCGTTGGCCTTCCTACCGCACCGATGCCGATCTCAGCATTTAGCCTCATATTCGGTAATCACGGCCTCGCCGGCTCCGGCATCGGCGGTATTCCCGAAACACAGGAAATGCTCGACTATTGTGCCGAGCACAACATCACATCGGATATTGAACTTATCACGCCCGACCAGATCGAAACTGCATACGACCGCACGGTCAAGTCTGACGTCCGATATAGGTTCGTTATCGATATGCAAAATGCCTAGATACATCGCACTGCTGCGCGGTATTAACGTCGGCGGCAACACAATGATAAAGATGGCAGAACTCAAAGCCGTGTTCGAAAGACTCGGCTTTGAGAATGTCGTTACGTATATCAACAGCGGCAATATCGGCTTTGACGCAAAAAAGACGGCTGAGGAAAAGCTCGTCGCAAAGATCGAAAACGCGATCCTTACCGATTTTGAAAAAACCGTTCCGGTCATGGTCCGCGAACGTGATGCGATCAACGGCATACTTGCAAACAACCCCTACGACGGGCAGTTTGAAAGCCATAAGGAAATGCACGTCTTGTTTCTAAGAGAAGAGATGCCGCCCGAAAAGACCGCTCAATTGCTCGAAGCCGCCCCTGCGGACGAACGCTTTGCCGTCATTGGCCGAGAGGTCTATTGCCATGTGCCGAAGGGTGTCATTGACAGCATACTCGGCAAAAGCTTTATCGAAAAAAAACTAAAAGTCGCCGTTACCGGACGTAACTGGCGGACGGTCCAGAAACTGGCAGAGTTGTGATTCTGAGTTTACTCGCTTTACAATATTTACTGTGTTGACGTTATCGGAACTGAAGGGCTGGTAATAACATCAGCGATTTAACGTATAAGGAGTGTAGTAATAAAAAGATGAAAAAGTTCGTTACGACAGTTGTTTTCGTACTCGCATTAGCTTTTGGTGCCAACGGCCAAAACGATGATTTTAATAATGCTCTAAAGTTCTTCGATGCGAAGCAATATGAACAGGCGGCCGCTGCCTTTGAAAAGGTTCTTGCACAAACACCGACGTTTCATCAGGCACAATTTAACCTTGGTTTGTGCCATTACAACTTAAAGCGGTACGACCAGGCAGCCGCAGCATTTCTGCGCACGCTGAGTATAAAACCCGATTACGTGCGTGCTAATTACTGGGCGGGGAATGCGTATTACAATCAAAAGAAGTACGCTGATGCGATCATATGGTATCAAAAGGCTATCCAAGCTGAACCGGCAAATGCGAATCCGCACTACAAACTAGGAATGGTTTATAGCGACCAGAAAAATTATCCTTTGGCCGAATCATCTTTCCGACAGGCGATCAAGATAAACGCGAACGACTCCTCGTACCACACCGAGCTCGGAAACGTATACGTTAATCAAAAGAGATTTCCCGAGGCGATCGTTGCGTTTAAAGAGGCGCTTAGAATTTCCCCAAATTTGGCGAACGCACAGTTGGGTTACGGTAATGCTTACTATAATGATGATAAATGGGCAGAGTCGATACCGTTTTACAAGAGAGCGGGCGAGCTAAGTCCTACTTGGGCTACCGCATTTGTATATTTGGCGGATGCATACTACAAAACACGCCAATATGCCTTGGCTCTAACGGAATACGAAAAAAGTCTTAAATTAGAAAAAAATCGTGTAGACGGCAATTACGGTATAGGCTTGACCTACGTGGCTCTCAAAAACAAAGCTATGGCCCAAAAAGTCTTGGCAGACCTTAAGCCGCTCGACGCGGCAAAAGCTGATCTCCTGCAAAGGGAGATCGCTAAGTTAAAGCCCTAGTGGATCTCTCGGATCAGGCTCTTGCCTCTAGCACAAGGTTGAACGGCGTTTCGTTTGCACGTCGAAACTGAGTAAATCCGCCTTCTTCAGCAACACTGCGCAGCCGAGCCTCGCCGGCTTGTGCCCCAAGAGCCAAGCCAACTTCCTGCGAACGCGAAGCCGGCGTGCAGATCAGCGTCGATGCGGAATAGAACACTCGTCCGACGGGGTTGTGATTGCCCTCCGGCGTGTCGTTGGCAAATGGTTCGACTATTAGCCACGAGCCATTCTCACTTAAAGCCTGACGAACATGCTTTGCCGCACCAACGGGGTCGCCCATGTCGTGCAGACAGTCAAAAAAAGTCACGAGGTCATATCCGCCGCCGGGAAAATCTTTTGCGCTTGCAACTTCAAAACTGACACGGTCGCTCACGCCCGCCTCCGCTACCTTGGTGCGGGCAGCCTCGATCGATTTGTCGTGATAGTCAAACCCTACAAACGTCGAATTAGGATATGCCTGAGCCATCAGGATGGTCGACGCTCCGTGTCCGCAGCCGACGTCTGCCACCTTGCCGCCCGCTTTGAGCCTTTCATCAATACCGGTTAGCGACGGTATCCATGACGAGACTAGATTTGACGCGTAACCGGGCCGGAAAAATAGTTCGGTTCCGCGAAACAGGTCTTGGTGATGTTCGTGCCAGCCAAGGCCGTCGCCCGTCTTAAATCGTTCGATCATCTTTGGAACAGCCCTGAGGGCGGCGTTTGCCAGAATGAAAGCGCCAGGCAGATAAGCCGCAAAGTTCTCATCGGTGAGGACGAACGCCTGTTCGTCTGTAAGATAATATTTGCCGATGTCCGCGTCGTATTCGACATAGCCGCTTGCCGCTTGGGCATTGAGCCACTCACGCACATACCGTTCGTTTGTGTCGGTCTTTTCTGCTAACTGCTCGGAACTTACCGGTGCCCCCGCCGCGGCCATTGCTTTATACAGGCCAAGTTCGGCTCCGATGACAACCGATCCGGAGTGGATCGTTGCACCCAGATCGCCGACAAATTTACCGAGTAACTGATTGAGTTTTTCTTCGTTCATACGGCCCCCTCAAATTGGCATTACAAAAGAAATACGTATTTTTAGGGCATCAATATATCAAAAGTTGGTCAGATTTTGAAAGAAAAAGATGCGGTAATGTCTCAGCGCCGAAAACTAAAATATTTATCGAGCGGGTGCTTTTCGCCGTTTAACATCGCGGTGACCATATCCATCCCGATCACCGAAAAGGTAATGCCGTTGCCGCCGAAGCCGAGAACAAAATATGCAGATGGGAAATTTGGGTGTTTTCCGATGTAGGGAAGTCCGTCCTTGGTCTCGCCAAATGTTCCCGCCCACGCAAAATCGGTTCGAAATTTTAGTGACGGAGATAGACGTTTTAAGGTATTCTCGAGTTTGTCGGCTTTTGCTCCAAGTAACGAGTCACGTTTTTTTGCATCGACAAAATCCTCGTCCTCGCCGCCCATTAGAACTCGGTTGTCGTCGGTGGTGCGGAAATAATTATATGGCTCAGCGGTGTTCCAGAATAGAGTTGCGCTCAGATGCGAATGGTCGTCCTCCGAAACCTCACCGACGATCGCGTAGGTCGAGATCAGGTCGACAAATTTATCTTTGATCATCTCAACGCTCTCAAAACCGGTGCAATAGATCACCTTTTTAGCTTTGATGGTGTTGCCGTATTCGGTTGTGATCCGCACGCCGTTGCGTTTGTGTTCGGTTTTGACGAGCCCGGTTTTGTCGTAGATAGTGAGGCCGCGTTTCGCATTGAATTGCAGTATTTCATGGGCAAGGCAAAAAGCGTCGATGCTGCCACCTTGCTTCGATAAAATGCCGCCAAAGGTTCCCTCAAGCGAATATTTCTCAGTGATCTCAGCGGGTTCAAGCCAACTGACCGGAAAGCCGTGTTTCTCGCGAGCCGCAAACTCCTTCTTCAAATCCGCGACATCTTTCTTGCGTGCGGCAAAATATAGCGAGTCCTTTTTCTTAAAACCGCATGTCGAACGGATTTGACGGGAAACTTTCCCGAGCTCGTCGATCGAGTTATAACACGCCCAATAGCTATCAACCGCACCGCGTTCGCCGATCATCTCGATGAGCTGCCACAGCGGCGTGTCGATCTCGTATTGGAGCATCGATGTCGTCGCCGACGAACTGCCATGAGCGATCTCGCGACGGTCGACGAGCGTCGTTGTGTAACCCTCAGCGACACACCGATGTGCGATCAAGCTACCCGTGATCCCGCTGCCGACCACGAGGACATCGGTTTCAATATCGCAGTCGAGCGACGGATACGATCCGATCAGGCCATTCTTAACCAGCCAAAATGGCTCATTTGATCTTAGTTTCATGTGTATTTCCTTGCGAACTGCTCGCCCATTTGATTGTATACTGTTGTCGGACAGTAACAGGTTTCAAATACATCGGATCGAGTCTTTCGCAATCGCAGCACTTCGCAGAAATGGCGGAGCTATAGGTTTCACAAGAAACTGCATCATATTGTTATGAAGAATTTCGTAGGTCTTTTGATAATAGCCACAGCAGTTATTTGTGTAAATGCCCAACGTTCCAAGTCGGCATTGCTGCCAGCAGATGAGGCAAAGAAGCTAGCCAAGCAATGTTCGCGGCCTAGTCCTGATGATTTTAGTGGTACATGGGAACCAACTGCGAAGCAGATCAAAACCATGGAGATGGACCTTAATGATATCACCAAGCTCAAGGTTGAATCTTGCTGCATTATTGGCGACCAGGTGGCCAATCCTGACGATTGGTATCTTCAATATGCGGCCTTAATATGGAAAGGTAAAAAGATAATATACGTAAGCTCAGTATCAACAGAGAAGCCGCGCGGGTATTGTTTTGATAAGGATGGAATAATCACTGACACCTCATGCGAGTATTGGAAACAGCACGCAGCAATTGTTTGCGATGGTGGGACGCAATGGGGCGTCATTTACGATGTGAGTACGGGCAAGTTTTCAGATCTTGCTGTAAATGGTGTTGGATAACATGACAATTAGACGCCCTTTCAATTTCAAACAATGGATCGACGAGCATCGGCATTTGCTTAAGCCGCCCGTCGGGAATCAGTGTGTCTATGATGACGACGATTTTATCGGAATCAGTGCGTTTACAACGACGGTGATTTTATCGTGATGGTCGTGGGAGGGCCGAATTCGCGTAAGGACTATCACTGGGACGAGGGCGAAGAGCTTTTTTACCAGCTCGAAGGCGATATCAAGGTACAGATACAAGAGGACGGTAAACCCGTCGAAGTCGCGATCCGTGAGGGCGAGATGTTTTTGCTGCCGCCGCGTATCCCGCACAATCCGATCCGTGGTGCCAACACCATCGGCCTCGTCATCGAACGCAAGCGCCACGAAGGGGAACTCGATGGGCTACTCTGGTTTTGCGAAAACTGTAACGAAAAACTTTACGAAGAATATTTTCAACTCGACGATATCACCACCCAATTCCAAGGCGTGTTCAAACGATTTTACGGCGACGAAGATCTAAGAACTTGTAAAGTCTGTAACGCGATAATGACCCCGCCGCCGGTCGCTTCATGATCCCGGTTTATCCTCCCCGCTTTCAAATAAATTGAGCAGTGGAAAATATGCCAAGGATAACCACGCGGCGAATCGCGGCGGTGCGGTGGCGGCGGCGAAATGCCTGTCTACGGGTGACGCGGGGACGCGGAGAAAGGTGGGCGAAAACGGCTATTTTTATTTTTTGATACAGTCGTGAACCATTTACTAGAATTCTTTGACAGGCCCACTTTGACTGGCCGAGCGATCAAAACGGGGTTTTCGATACGCCTAAGTGTTTCAAAACGACACGCAGGAATGTCGTTGAAAATCAGTGATCTTAGCCGTTAACTGGGCATTTCTACCCAAATTTCGGCTTTTCATCGCGTTTTTTGATATTTTGGCTATCCGTTTTGTAAATTTTTGTAAACTTTGGATTCTCCGCCCCGTATTAGTTGCGTAATCAGCGTGACTGTCCTAAATTGATAGCGTTCCAATAACATTTGGCTATTGCGATAAATGTAGCCGATATAACCCTTGTTTCTTTCTTGAGGATATTAAAGATCATGAACATTCTTCGTGCGACCTTGAAGGTTTGCGTTTGCTCGCTATTACTATTGACTGCCGTTTCATTTGCGCTTGCTCAACCAAAACCAAAAGAGACCCCAAAAGCCGGTGTATCACCGACGCCCGCTCCGGCGGCGAAAAAGACTCTGCAAGGTGCAATGGCAAATCTGCGTTTCCGCGAGATCGGTCCGGCGACGATGGGCGGACGGATCAATGACATCGAGGTCGTAAGCTCTGATTCGCGCATCATTTACGCCGCGACGGCGGCGGGCGGCATACTCAAATCCGTAAACGGCGGCACGTCCTGGACGGTGATATTTGATAAAGAAACGGTCCCGAGCGTTGGCGACATTGCGATCACGCCATCAAATCCGTCGATCCTATGGGCGGGTACAGGCGAGTCGAATAACCGTCAAAGTTCGTCTTGGGGCAACGGTATTTACAAGTCGATGGATGCCGGTAAAACTTGGAAAAATATGGGCCTCGAAAAAACGATGGCCATCGCCCGCGTTGTTGTGCATCCGACGAACCCGGACATTGTGTATGTCGCCGCGACCGGAAACCTCTGGGCGGCGAGTCCCGAACGCGGCGTTTATCGCACTATGGACGGCGGCAAAACTTGGGCATTGGTACTCAAGGTCAACGAAGACAGCGGCGCGACCGATATCGCTATCGATACGGAAAGCCCGACTATCCTCTATGCGGCAATGTACCAACGACGCCGCACGGTTTTTGGATTTAACGGCAGCGGCGAGGGAAGCGCTCTGTACAAAACAAATGACGGCGGCGATACCTGGACAAAGATCACAAAAGGTATGCCGTACGACGCAGAAAATGCTCCAACACCACGCCCCGAAGGGTTTTCGGAAACTGGCCGTAACGCTATCGCCATTTACGCAAAAGACACGAATATCGTCTATGCAATGGTCGAACACGCGAACGGAGGTATCTATCGCTCGAACGACAAGGGTGAGACATGGACACGAATGAGCAATATCGACGCCAATCCGCGACCGATGTATTTCAGTCAGATACGGATCGATCCGAATAACGACCAACGTCTTTGGATCGCCGGTGTGACTATGCAGTATTCGGACGACGGAGGCAAGACCTGGACCGGCAACTTTTCTCGTGCGCCGCATGCTGATACCCATGGTCTCTGGATCAACCCAAAAGATTCAAACCACATTATCCAAGGCAACGATGGCGGTATCAACATAAGCCACGACCGCGGCGTCACTTGGGACTATGCCAACACCGTCCCCATTGGGCAATTTTACGAGGTCGGTGCTGATAACAGCATGCCTTATAAGATCTGTGGTGGATTGCAAGATAACAACGCCTGGTGCGGCCCGAGCATGTCGTTCAACCCCCGCGGCATCACCAATGACGATTGGTACACGATCGGCGGCGGCGACGGCTTTTATGCCCAGCCGGATCCAAATGATCCTGACATCGTATATACCGAGTCGCAGGATGGCAACGTGCTTCGCCGAAACGTTAGAACGGGTGAGAGCAAGAGCATCCGTCCACGCGAAGACGAAGGCGAAAAGAACTATCGCTTTCACTGGAATTCGCCGATTGTTATCTCGACGTTTGACCGCAATACGATCTATTACGGTGGCAATTTCCTCTTCAAATCAACCAATCGCGGCGATAGTTGGGTGAAAATAGGGGGCGAACTAACGACCAACGTTGACCGCAACACTCTGCCGATAATGGGCAAGGTGCCGGATAAAAATACGCGTTCGCGTCACGATGGTGTCCAGCAATTTCCCGCGATTACTACGATCTCAGAATCGCCCGTCAACAAGAGCGTTCTGTGGGCCGGAACAGACGACGGCAATTTACAGGTTACACGTGATTCGGTTTCGTGGAAAAATGTGTCGGACAAAGTGCCCGGATTGCCAAAAGGAACCTTTGTCAGCCGCGTCGTCGCCTCGCGTGAAAACGAAGGGACGGCGTATGCGACATTTGACGGCCACCGCAATGGAGATTTTAAGGTCTATGTTTATATGACGTCCGATTACGGCGAGACTTGGCGTTCGATCTCGTCAAATCTGCCGCAAAACAACGGTGTTGTCAACGTTATCCGCGAACATCCGCGTAACCCGAGCCTGTTGTTTGTCGGAACCGAGTTTGGCCTGTTCGCATCGTACGACCGCGGCGGCAATTGGACACAGATCAAACAAAATCTGCCGACCGTTCCGGTTGACGACATTCTCATCCATCCGCGTGACAACGATCTGATCCTCGGCACACACGGCCGTTCGATCTGGGTCATGGACGATATCACGCCGCTCCAACAGACCAATGATGCGATGCTTAATGAGAGCATCTATCTCTTTGACACGCGGCAGGCGATCAATTGGCGGACCTGGAATAACAAGCCGCTTACGTCGGACAAGGCATTTTACGGCCAAAATCCGCCAAATGGAGCGATGATCAACTTTTATCTAAAAGAACCACTCGGTGAAAAAGATACCATCGCCATCACCATTCAGGATTCGTCCGGAGCAACGGTCAGAACTATCAACTGTACACGTCCAAATCCGACAGCCCCGGCGGCACCGCAAGGCGGCCAGGGAGGCGGTGGCGGAGGAGGATTTGGCGGGTTTGGCGTCGGGCAGCAACAGTGCAATGCCGTGGCCGGATTTAACCGGTATGTCTGGGATATGCGTTCGAGACCGGTTGGGCCTCAATTGCCCGCTACCGGAGGTGGGGCCGGCGGCGGCGGCGGTTTTGGCGGAGCACTCGCGACTCTCGGATTCCGAGTCGATCCGGGTGACTACATGGTCAAGATCAAGCTTGGCGAAAAGGAAATGTCTAAGTCGTTGAAGGTCATTGATGATCCGCGAGTCGTTTTTTCTGCTGAGGACCGGGCTAAGAAAAAGGTGGCCTTGGCCAAACTGCAGCCGCTGATCATGCAATCGTCGCTTGCTCAATTTACCATCGTCGGACTGCGTGCCAATCTCAATACGGTAATCGAAGGCTGGAAACGCCCCGGCACCGCACAGCCGCCTGAAAACGTGAAAAAGGCCGCCGAGGATCTGCTCAAAAAGATCGACACGGCTTATGTGAACTGGGGCACGCCGCCGTCGCTGGTTAGCAACATCAGCCAGGCCGGGCCTCCGCTGGTTGAGCTGCCGACGCCGCTCAACCAACGCGTTGCTCAGCTTGCTTTTGCAATCGAAGGCGCGTCAAATGCACCGACTGATTTTGAGCTCGCACAGATCGAGATCTTGTTAAAACGGATCCCGACCGCTTCTGAAGAGGTTCGTAAACTGGTTAGCGAAGACCTCGCCGCTCTTAACGCAATGATGACGGAGGCTAAGATACCATATATTGCTGTCCCGTCGATCGGCGGGGGTGGCGGTGGTGGACGCCGTCCGCCGGTCGAGGGAAATGACCGCGACCATATGGAACCCTGATGTTCTAACCAACATTGGTTTTGAGAGCACGGATAGCTTATAGGCGATTCCGTGCCTTTCTTTTGTATAGTCGGCAACTAGAGCTAAAATAGAGAAATGCTCAAGATCGATGTTCACACGCACATCCTGCCGCGGGAGATTCCTAAGTGGAAGGACAGTTTTGGTTATGGCGGCTTTATTGGGCTCGATCATTACAAACCGTGCTGTGCCAAAATGGTGCGCGATGACGGAACACAGTTTCGTGATGTTGAGGAAAACTGTTGGGACGCCGAAAAGCGTATCGAGGAATGTGATACGTCTGGCGTCGATATACAAGTGCTCTCGACCGTGCCGGTAATGTTCAACTACTGGGCAAAGCCTAACGACGGAGCCGAGACCGCCCGTTTTCTAAATGATCATATCGCTGAGATTGTCGGTCGATTCCCAAAGCGCTTTGTAGGACTCGGGACCGTGCCGATGCAGGACACTGCGTTGGCTGTCAGTGAACTCGAACGCTGCAAAGACATCGGACTCGTCGGCGTTCAGATCGGCACAAATGTGAATCAACTGAATCTTGGCGAGCCGCGGTTCTTTGATCTTTTTGCGGCGTGTCAAGAGCTTGGAATGGCTGTATTTGTTCACCCGTGGGACATGGCGGGTGAAAAAGACATGCAAAAATACTGGTTGCCGTGGCTCGTAGGTATGCCGGCGGAAGTCTCGCGTGCCATTTGTTCGCTGATATTTTCGGGCGTGCTCGAGCGGCTACCTGCTTTGCGAATTTGTTTCGCCCACGGTGGCGGTTCATTTCCCTCGACTGTTGGGCGCATCGAACATGGTTTCAACGTCCGGCCTGACCTGTGTGCGATAGATAATCCACACAACCCACGAAAATATTTGAACAAGATGTATTTCGACGCCCTCGTCCACGACGCGGCAACGCTCGACTATCTGATAAACCTTGTCGGGGCAGAACGCATCGCG
>JBGAUY010000098.1:0-3028 GCA_044228425.1 Pyrinomonadaceae bacterium
CTTCGGTCGTTGTCGGTTTGCCGTCCGCAAAAAACAGCACCTCGGGTGCGACCCAACCGCCGCCCGTCTTGAAATATTTGTTGAACTGCGTTTCGTTAACGATCTTTTTATCACGGCCGCCGAGTTGTATCAGCCTAACGAAATACAGATTCTTCTTATCCACCCAGACCTGTGGTTTATTGAGGTCGCCCTTTGCGGCACCGACGACATAAACATCGCGGCCCTGCCATTTTTCCTGGTGAACAAGCGAAAGGTCGATGCCAAACCCTTTTACCTGTTCGATGGTAGTGGCAACCGGCTGGTGATAAACATCAAACCCGAGCGTCATCAGCGGATGCACGAACGGACGCCCGGCGGCGGCTTTGCCGTCGCGAATGGAAAACAGCTTGCCGTCGGCAAACAGAATACCGTTGCCTTTATCAAGCGGCTCGATGTCTATCCGCAATTTACCGGGAACACTCATCGCCTCGTACCAAATCTCGGAACTTGTCGTTCCGTCCGGCTTGTGGGTAATGGTTTTTTGGATGAAGGTTAGTGTTTTATACCATTTGCCCTCGTATTTTTTATACATTGCGGCGATCAGATCATCGCCGGATTTGATATCAGCGGCCCAAGTTGGTGACGCGATCAGTAAAACTAAAAAGATAAGCAGATAGTATTTCATATTTGGGGTTTTATATTATTTTTTGCCCTTTGGCAGGAATTCTTTTGGTATCGGGTTGTTTGGCCGCTCGTCGTCCCAGCTCGCGGGGGAGATCCACCAGCGAGTTCCGTCCCAGAAAAGCTCGATACTGTTCACGCCTCGGCCTTTATCCTTGCCATCGTCGCTCGAATATTCGTAGGTCGAGAAAACATGAGCAATGTTGCCAAAACGGCGTGTGACACGATTGATCTCACGTTCAGTAAACCCATTGGTGACGAATGACTCGTTATTTCCGTTAACGAATTGCTGGTGACTCACTATTCCGGACCTTATCTTCCCATCGGCTTCGCCCATACTGACAAACCGAATATCCGGAATATACAGCGTCCGGTCTCTGGACCATTGTCTCGGCTGCCCTTTCGGGCCAGTGATCGTGGCATAAAACGCCTTGACGATACCATCGAGCGTCGAAACATCCTTCGGATCTGCATCGATCCGAGCGATCTCAACCGCTTTAAGATCGCGCTCGCATTGAAACTCAAGCGTGAAAGCACCCTGCACGATCTTCCACCCCGCTTCAGTACGAACTAGGTTAAAGGTGTCCGTGCCGCAGTGCGAAAATTTTTCGCCGACATAGAAAGTATAGCGGCCGGACACAACCGCCATGTCACCGGATATCCGGGCCTCGGGCGAGATCATCTTTTCGATATAATCCGGGCCTTTCGATTCGGATATCATCTTGACGAAGGCTTCGCCCGTCATTACACGTGTTTTTGACAACCCTTTGCCGTCTTTTGGTTTGTCAATTGCCAAAAAGTGGACGTCGGGTGCGAAAACAGAACTGATCTGCTCTGCACTCTTTGCTTTCATGCCGGCAAAGAGTTGATCGACGGCGTCGATCGCGGCCTGTTTGTCGTCCTGGGCAGAAATTGCTGTTGTCGCAGCAATAAAGATGGCTGCTACCAATAGGTGTTTTTTCATACTAGTGTTTTTCAACATACGACCCGGCGATCTTTGGTGCGATCTCGTCGAGCCATTTATCAAGCTCCGTCTGTGTATACCACTTGCCCTTGAGCATCACACCGGCACGATTTTTGGTCGCCGATACGTCCTCAAGCGGGTTTGCATTGAGCAAGACAAGATCGGCCTGCTTACCTTTTTGCACAGTTCCTATTTTATCAAGCGTACCGAAAAACTCGTGAGCATTTCGGGTTCCGGCGGCTAGAACTGTGTAATTTGAAACGCCCGCGTCTTTTAGCGATTTTAGCTCATGATGCAGCCCAAACCCGTAAAGCCATAAAAATTCAGGCGTGTCCGACCCTGCCAGCATCTTGCCGCCCGCATCGACGATCGCTTTGATCAGCTTTTCACGCAGCTCAACCCATCTCGCCCGTTTCTCAAGCGGCACGGTGTTAATAAAGCGGTTTCGCTTGTAGAAATCAAACCATTGAGCCTGCACCTTTGCCGGATAAAACTTGAAATCCGGCTGGGCACGCATCTCGTCTTCGGTCCGCAGCCGACCGAAAGAGTTTTTCATAAAATGATGCGTCGGATCAAAAAACGGGTTTGACGCGACGGTCTTGCGGGCGATCTCCGGGATCTTTGACTCGTCCATATAGTCAAAGCTTTTCCAGTTATCGACGTTGTAAATGTAAAGGTCCGAGACCGAGCCTTTCATCGGAGCGTCCGCTTTGAGCAGCAGCTCCATATAGCCGTCGAGATGCTCGATCTGCTGTTTGGCTTTCCACGCACGCTCGACGCCGACAAAGCGGCTGTCCGCATGGCCGACAACACGGATGCCGATCTTTGCCGCCTCATCGACAGCGGCTTCGTAGATCAACCCTGGAACAAAGGTCGTAACCTTGATAAAGTCATACCCCGCCGCTTTTGACTTGCGAACCGCATCGCGAGCCTCGTCGAGGGATTTTACGACAAAGTTGTTTCCCTGTTCGCGGCCGGTCAGATGCGGGCTGGCGACGTAGATCGTCGGTGCGATTATCTCTCCCGAAGCGCTTTGAGAACGCAGCTTCAAAAGCTCCGGTGTGCCGATCATAAACCTCACGGTCGTCACACCGTTAGCGACCATCACCCGCAGCTCGTCCGGAGCGATCGAGTCGGGATATGCATCATCATCCGACAGCAGATGCGTGTGCATATCGACGAGGCCGGGGATCAGATATTTGCCCGCAGCATCGACGGTTACGGCGTCTTTCGGCACCTTGACCTTTTTGGCATCACCGATCTCTGCGATCTTGCCGTTTCGGACAACTACCGTCTGATTCGCAAGCACCCGCTCGCGATCCATCGGGATGACATTAACGCCGACAAACGCAGTCGTCTGGCCAAATGCCGGAAACACCAAAGACGCAAACAGAGCAATTAATA
>JBGAUY010000042.1:0-24774 GCA_044228425.1 Pyrinomonadaceae bacterium
CGTCAGGCTTTAACAGAAACGACAGCTTACCGCTTTTGCCATATTCCGCGGGCGTCGCAGTCGCCGTATAAGACCGTTTATCGCCGGCTAGATTTATCACATAGTTGTATCCGGTCGAGGCACTCGTTGCGATGTCGGGCGGCAGCAAACCCGCGGCGATCAGCGTCTGCATATCGGTGCAAACGCCTCCGTTTTGCAGGCTGTGAGCAAGCTCGGCTTTTGAAATGCGTTCGAGCATACTCTTTGCCTCTTCTTCGTGCGTCTCAATACGCAGATTGTAAAAGTAATTTTTGCCTTGCTCGCGGATCTTTTTGGCGGCTTCCTCGTCGGCGGTCATTATCAGCCAAGTGCCGTTTTCCTTGCGGAGTTTGATCGTCTGGATCTCGTTCTTATCGCCGTCCTCATTTGGCAGATTTGCAGTGACTGTCGCTTGGTCGCCCGTGACGATCTCGCCGTTGATCTCGATCTGGGCCGGAATTGATCCGGCTATAGCCTCAAAATCAAGCGAGAAATCTTTGAGCTCGGTCTCGGTCAGCCCTTCGATAGCTGGCCTCAGATTTGTCAGGAAAAAAGCCTCGCGAAATTTTTTGTCCCGAAGCAATTTATAAAAAGCACGCACCGTATCCGCCGGACCGCCCGCATCTATGGCGATCGTCGCGCCTTTTGGCTCAGCGGCGGCGTTTGCAACGGCGGGAGCGTTAGCGGCAGGTTTTGCCAGAGCGACATTTTTAGGCTCTGCAACAGAGCAACTGATAGAAAAAATGATCAGGAAAGCTGAAAATATAGAACGTTTCATTTGAAAGAAAGTGAAAAGGAAGAGGATAAATGACAAAAAAGCGACACGTCTAAATTTCATTATAACGTGCCGCGTAAAAAAATGTAAAACAATATTTTGTTGGCGCCGGCCTACTTTGGCCGATCAAATTTGATGGTTGTTTTTGACGTCGCTCCGGGCTCGATCTTAAATGTCTGAGCCTGTTTCACCGCAGTCGTCAGCCAATTAACAAGATCATCCTGGCCCTTTGTCCGAGCGGGGAGAAATACGAATGCGTATTCGAACGGCGGCAGCTTTACCTCAAATTCCCCTTCCGCATTTGTCCTCGCCGTCCGGTAATATGTCGATGTCGAAAATTTTGCCGGATCGGTCGGCACAAACGTCAGCGTCAATCCCGAGACAGGTTGCCGGCCCGAGTCGATCACCGTTCCTTTTAAAATCCCCACATCGCTCGCAAGCACGATCCTGATATTTGCAAAAACCTCGCGGTCCTTAAAATCAAACGGCCCTTTTAACAGGTCGATCTGATTCGAAGCTGCACTTTTAACGTAATAACCGTAACTCTGTCCGTTAGGCGTGATCGAAATCCTGTTCTTACCCAGTGTTATGCCATCTAACCGAAACTCTTGAGGCTGTAGAGGCTTTCCGGATTCCATAGCAAATTCGTACAGCGAAACACTTGTCGAGGCAGTAATATCGTCCATTCCTCCCTTCGCCGTTATCGTGATGCCGCCGGTGAGATCCTTAGGTTTTTCCAAAGCTACCGTGCCACTGAGCGTCGCACCAAACGAAAGTTCGATGACCTGATCCGTAAGGTCTTTCTCTTCTATATTGAATTCTTTGATCGTCTTAGCAAAATCCGGATCCGGCGGTTTTATTGGTCCGCGATCCTTGGCGGATGCGTTCGTATTGTAATAGACCGCATTCGAGACAGCGTTTGCGACATTTGCGGTATAGGTTTCTGAAGGGTCGATCGGTTCAGTCCCATACGCCTGATCTTTCGCATTAAATTCAGAACTTATCGGCTCGGCCACGATCTTATAAGTGCCTTTTGGCAGTTCGTTAAATCGCCACATTCCTTTCCCGTCTGTATAGACGACCTGCGGAATTTTGGGAAAGATCGAGCGCTCGTCCGTTGTTTCATCGTCCGCCCGTTTGATCGTAAGCTTGGCGTTGCGAACTGGCAGCTTGTCTTTGGCGGCGACCAGTTTCCCTTCGATCGAATGTATTTCGCGGTCGGGGATAGTGATGTTGATCTCACTCAGATCTTGGCCAAGTTGTAGGTTGATCTTCTGAGCCTTTTCCTGATCAAAAGCGTTGTCATAAAAGACATTGAGCAGCGACGAGCCGCCAAACAGCATCGACTCAAATCCCCCGCCGTATCCGCCGTTTCTGGTATCCGGGTTTCCGTGACTCGCACTCTCAGAAACCTTGACAATATATTCCCCCTCGGGCAAACCTGACATACGGTAGACGCCGCGATCGTCAGTTTGAAACAGCCCACCACCCGAATACATGCCTATCAGTGCCGACATATTTGCTAGGACGGGCAGGTATTCATCCTCGACCTTTCGGAGTATTTCGACCTTGACGCCGATGGCCGGGTCTCCATTTGCATAGGTAATTCGTCCGCCAATTGCACCTCCGCGGCGGGCTCCGATCTGAACGTTTATGTCGGATATGCCATTAATATCGATCACGGGAAAATTGGCTTGGGGATCATCGAGTAATTCTCTGTCCGCTTTGCGAAAGTCCGCATAAGCAAACGGAGAAACCACCCCGGGAGCGTTGATAAACGCGTAGTAACGCCCCGTCGGAACATTTTTGATCTCAAGATTACCGTCGTTATCCGTTATGCCCGAAACGTCACGCCCGCCGCCTTCGACGGGCATCAGCATTACCGATGTTCGCCGGACCGATCGGCCGGTGTCCTCGTAATATACGCGGGCACGCAGCGTAGTCTTTGCTGCTTGCGGCCGCACAACCTTTGTTGTCGGCGGGGCTTCATCTTCTCCCTGAGAAAATATAGCAGGTGAAACAAGTAGCAACAGTAATAACGATATGAGAGCTTTCATAATTCAGAAATATGCAAGAAAGACCGTCTTCACCGGACAATATCCGACAAAAACGGTCTTTCTTTGTCAGACAGATCAATTAGCCTTTTTACCGGCCAGCCACCATTCACGGCCCACTACATATAGAACGACTGCAATTACCAAAAACGGCAGGAATCCTAAAATATCCGATGTAAAGAATGGATTTCCGTCTTTCGCCCAATGTTCAGCGCTGTCCTGGATACCCTTGAGCGTAGGTTGGACCGCAAACAGCGCGATCAAAATACCCGCGATCGCACCGCCGGCGATATAGCCCGACGCCATCAGCACGCCGTTCGACTTATCGGTCTCAGCCGCGATCTCGTCATCATTGAGGTTTTGGGCGGCGAGTTTTCGCTTGAGGTAAATGTCCACCAGATAACGGACAATACCGCCGATAAAGATCGGCGTCGACGTCGATAGCGGCAGGTAAATACCAACGGCAAAAGCCAACGAAGGCACACCCGCAAGCTCAAGCACGACAGCGATCATCGCACCGAGGATCACGAGCCCCCACGGCAGATCCTGTCCCAAAACGCCCTTGATTATATACGACATCAATGTCGCTTTTGGCGCGTCGTAACGCGTCAGGTCGTTGCCGTCTTCGTCCTTTTTGAGAACGCCGTTGATGCCGGGATCGACAAAATACGCGGGCTTGCCCGATTGGTCGATCAGGTATTTGCCGACCTGACCCTGCGATGGCTCGGTGTTTTGCCAGACGCGATATGCGTTGGTATCGGTGTCTTTATACTTGCCGTTCGTGACCTTTTCGGATTGGAACTGGCCGCCCTGTTTGAAGAGCTTGTCTTCCGTGATCGTCTTACTCGCGACCGGATTGTCGGCGGCGATCTTTTGGAAATACGTCTCGTTGTTATTGAGCATGATCAGCAGCGAACCGAGCACGAGAGCCGATGCGAGTGCACCGACAAGTATCGCGATCTGCTGCCGCCAAGGTGTGCCGCCGACCCAGAAACCGGTTTTGAGATCCTGCGATGTCGTGCCGCCGTTCGAAGCAGCGATACACACGATGCCGCCGATCGATAGCGCAGTGACAAAATATGGATCCGCCGTGGTCCACCCAAGAGCGAGGAATACAAGACAAGTAATGAGCAAGGTGGCAACCGTCATGCCCGAGATCGGGTTTGACGACGAGCCGACCTCGCCCGTCAGACGCGACGACACGGTGACGAACAAAAATCCGAGAATGATAACGAGGATCGCTCCAAGGAGCGATGTTATAGGGCTCACAAAAACGCTTAAGCCTAGTTGAGGGAACAGCATTATCGCAGCGACCAGGCCGATCACGCCGGCAACCACCCATTTCATCGAGAGGTCCTGATCGGTTCGGGGCAGCTTTGAGCCATCCTCATTCGTCTGGCCCCCGCGAAGATCAGCCAAGCCGCCTTTCAGCCCGTGCCAGATCGTCGGCAAACTGCGGCAGAGCGAGATGATACCCGCCATCGCGACCGCTCCGGCTCCGATGTAGAGAACGTAAGCACCGCGAACCTGATTTGGAGCCATTTCAGCGATGGTTTTGCTGATCTCAGGTGCGACCGGCGAAGTGACCGCGTCGCCAAAAAATTTGATCATCGGGATGATGACGAGGTACGACAGCACGCCGCCGCCCATCATCAGGCCGGCGATCTTTGGGCCGATGATGTAGCCGACACCGAGCAGTGTTGGATCGTTGTCAGAGCCGACCGAGCCGCCCTTAAAGGTTTTGTCCGAAAAATTGTAACCCGGCGATTCTTTCCAAAAGAAGAAAACCTTCATCAGAGCGTTGAACGCAAAACCCAGAATAAAACCGACCGTGATGATCTTGCCGCCCTGCAAAGCCGCGCTGTCGTCGCCCTTAACATCGCCGTCATGCGACGCATCACGCGATTCTTTTGACGCACCCGCGATCAGCACCTGTGCACACGCAGTGCCCTCAGGGTATTTCAAGATGCCGTGCTGATCCTTAATGAGAGCCCGCCGCAGCGGTATCATCATCAAAATACCAAGCAAGCCGCCAAGAATTGCTACGAGCATCACCCGCGACAATTCGAGATCAAACCCAAGGATCATGATCGCCGGCATCGTGACGCCCACACCAAACGCGATCGATTCGCCCGCGGACCCGGCAGTCTGCATGACGTTTGCCTCAAGGATCGTGGCGTCTTTCATCCCGATCTTTGACAGCAATCGAAACAGCGTGATCGCAATGACCGCGACCGGTATCGATGCCGACACGGTCAAACCCGTCTTGAGCACGAGATAGAGCGACGACGCGCCGAAAATAATGCCGAGAAGCGTGCCGACGATCAGCGGAAACGGCGTCAGTTCGCGTAAAGTGGTTTTGTCCGGAATATACGACTTAAAATTCTCTAAAAACGGATTTTTCATCTCAGGCATGTCTCCTTGAGCGTTGATTTGATTGGGGAAAGGTCTGCAAGCAATTTACCTCGCATTCAATAAAAACGCAATACATTAAGGCGGAAACACGACCGGTAGGGAGTGTGTTCCTACAATGCTACGCCCGCCGTTGCCAAAAGAAGACCCCCTCGCTACCGCTCAGGTTTCCGCCTCTTTACGCCACCATCAAAAATCACTTAAACTCTCAACATCATGAAAAAACTCTTCTCTGCGGCTCTGCCCCTCTGCGGGATTCTTCTTTACTTAACTGTCTCCGCTATCTCACAGATCCCCGCGCCAAAGGACGTCCTCGGCTTTACGCCCGGTGACGACCGCAAGCTTGCGAGCTGGGCACAGATCGTTGACTATTTTAAGAAACTCGACGCCGCCAGCGACCATGTGAAGTTTGAGGAGATCGGCAAAACGACTATGGGAGCACCGTTCGTTTACGCGACGATCTCAAGCCCCGAAAATCTCAAGAACCTCGAAAAGTACAAACAGATCAACGCCCAACTTGCCGACCCGCGAACAATTAAAAAGATCCCGCTTCGCAATGGCCGGACGATGGCTCCGGACCTTGTTGCTCAGATGCTTGCCAGAGAGGGCAAAACCATCGTCCTCATCACCTGCGGAGTGCATTCGACCGAGGTCGGTTCGACGCTCTCGTCTATGCTGATCGCCCAAAGGCTTGCGGGTGCGAACGACGCGGAAACTAAAAAGATCCTCGACAACACGATCATCCTGCTTGTGCCGAGCCTCAACCCCGACGGCGTCGACATCGTCAAAAATTGGTACGACAAAACGCTCGGCACCAAATTTGAGGGCACCGAGCCGCCGGAGCTTTATCACAAGTACGTCGGCCACGATAACAACCGCGACTGGTACGCATTCACACAGGTCGAGACGCAGCTCACGGTCGATAAAATTCACAACGTCTGGCACCCGCAGATCGTCCACGACATCCACCAACAGGGTGCGAACGGCTCGCGGCTTTTCCTGCCGCCGTACATGGCACCGGTCGAGCCAAACGTGCCAAAACAGATCGTCGAGGGCTACACCGAGCTTGGCAACTCGATGGCAGCGAAAATGCGGCAAATGGGTTTCCAGGGCATCACGACCAACTCGACCTACGACGCATGGACACCCGCACGAGCCTATTCGCACTATCACGGCGGCGTCCGCATCCTGTCCGAGACCGCATCCGCACGGCTCGCCACGCCGATCACCGTTAATTTTGATCAGATACGCGGCGGCGAAGGCTACGATGCCCGCAAAGAATCCGCAAACTTTGGCCCCGTCTGGAAAGGCGGAACCTGGACCCTGCGAAACATCACCGACTACATGACCGCCGCAGCCCACACGCTGCTCATGAACGCCGCCGACAACCGCGAAAAATGGCTGACGAGATTTTATGAGATCGGCAAAGAAGCGGTGCGTCCGAGGAAAGATGGAGAGCAGATCGGAGTCATACTTCCTAAACTTCAAGATGAAAACTCCCTCTTTGTTTTAGGTGCCCTCGCAACAGCTGACGTTGAAATGGAGGAGGTGAGGAGCTTTTCTTTCGCTGGAAAAACGTACCCAGACCACACAATAATAGTCCGATTCGCCCAACCGTACGGGGCTTTTGCAAAAGCTTTGCTCGAAAAACAGACTTATCCGGATCTGAAAGACGAAAACGGCAATCCTATCTCTCCTTATGACGTTACGGCTCATACTATTTCCCTTTTGACCCGAGTCGAGGCGATCCCTTTCACAACCGATCTAAAGGTAAGGCCAACAAAAGCAACGCTTGTTTATAGTAACGGCGGCGTGGGCTGTATAGCTCAAAGTCATGAAGTACAGCTTTATCAATCTAGTGTACCGTCTATGGACGAGGGCTGGACTCGGTGGATATTTGAAAACGAGAAGGGGAAGAGGAAGAACGGCGAATCGAATGCGTGGATCCGTTCGTGTGATCGATTCAGCTATACCTCTATCTCGAACGCTGAAATCAAAGCAAATAAGATCACGGCAAATATTCGCGATCGCGTAACTGAGCCAAATCGTCGTCCTGGTTCAATCATCTTCCCTGACCAGCCCGCAAACCAGATCCTCAATGGCTACGCGAAAGGTTCGATGCCGGATGAGTACACGGGCGGCGTTGGTAAAGAAGGCGTTGAGAATCTAAAGAAATTTGTCGAGGCCGGCGGCACGCTCGTCTTTATGAACCGCTCGTCAAACTTTGCCATCGAGCAATTTAACCTGCCGATCAAGGACGTAACACGCGGCCTCGCGAGAAAACATTTCTACATCCCCGGCTCAATACTCCGCACCGAACTCGATACAACACACCCGATCGCCAAGGGTATGCCAAAAGAATCAATAGCATGGTTCGAAAGCGGCCCTGTTTTCCAGCTGCCTACAGGATTGGGAAACGGCAGTGGTGGCCCAAAAACCATTTGGGAACAGTTAACCATGAACGACGTCAGGGTAATTGCAAAATATCCTGATGACCCGTCCAAGATATTACTTTCCGGCTGGGCATTGGGAGCAGAAAAGATCGCCGGCAAGGCCGCCCTCGTCGAGGTAAAAATCGGCAAAGGCAAGATAATCCTGTTTGGCTTTAGGCCACAGTATCGGGGACAGAGCTTGGCGACATTCCCGCTGCTATTCAATGCGATCTCGCAATAAATCAGAACCACCTGCGTAAGCGGGTGGGTTCTTGTTTCCCGCAGCTAGAAGAACCCGCCCGCTTACGCAGGCGGTTCTGACCTGTTATCCTCTATCCTTTGCCGATGAAAGAAGATATACAAGAAACCCGCCTCGATAACGGCCTGACGATACTTACCGACCGGATGCCCGGCGTGCGCAGCGCAACGCTCGGGTTCTTTTTCCGTAAGGGTGCGCGGGACGAGCCTAGCGAACTGCACGGCATCTCGCATTTTATCGAGCACACCGTTTTTAAGGGTACGGCCAAACGCTCTGCTCTCGACATCGCTATCGAGCAAGACCGTCTCGGCGGTAACCTCGATGCGTTTACGACGCACGAAGAAACAGGTTTTGCGATAAAGGTCATCGACGATCAACTGCCGCGAGCCTTTGACCTGATCGCCGATATGCTCGTGCATCCGCGGTTTGACGCCGCCGACCTCAAGGCCGAACAAAAAGTCATCATCGAGGAAATGAAGATGATCGAGGATAACCCTGAGGAGTATCTCGGCGAGATTTTCAGCGAAGCATTTTTTCCAGATCATCCGCTGGGAGCGTCGATCGCCGGGACGCCGAAAACGGTGAGGAGTTTTGACAGTGGAACCACTCGGAAATATCACAACGAAGTGTTCAACGCTTCGAATCTGGTCATCGCGGCGGCGGGGAATGTTGATCATTCTGAGATCGTCGAGCTTGCTGCTTTGGCTTTTGCTACGCCTTCGGCGTGTGTGGGAAAGGCTGCCCACACTCCGACAACCGCCGCTCCTATTCTGATCAAACAAAACGCCAATCTCGAACAAGCCCATCTCATCATCGCGACGCCTTTTCCGTCTGCAACGGACGAACGCCGTTATGCCGCCGACGTACTCGCAAATATCATCGGCGGCGGCACGTCGAGTAGGCTGTGGCAAAAGGTGCGTGAGGAACGCGGGCTGGCGTACAATGTCGGAGCGTCGTCGATCTCGTATCAGGATTGCGGTATGTTTTCGGTATTTGCCGGGACTTCGCCGGAGCAGGTTGATGAGGTCATCGACCTGTCGATCGCCGAGATGCGTGCTGTAGTAAATGACGGCGTGACTGAGGACGAGCTTGAGCTTGCCAAACAACAAGCCGTCGCCTCGATCCTGCTCAGTCTCGAAGACTCAGCCTCGCGTGCCGCCGCCCTCGCCCAGGGCGAAATGACCCACGGCCGCCAGATCCCTGTCGAGGAAACGCTTCGCCGTCTCGACGCCGTCACGACGGATGATATCCACTCGCTCGCACGGGAATTTTTCCGCACCGACAATATTGCGTTTGCGGCACTCGGCGATCTGTCGGGCCTGCAGATCGAACGCGGCCGTCTCACAATTTGATACTCCACAAAGTTAGCGCAAATCGGGCCAAATTGATGTATATTTAGCGTGCGCCCACCAAGGACCGTCATGAACTTAAAACGAATATTCCTTTACCTGCTGATCGCGTCGGTAACGCTTAGCGCTCTGATCGGCATCGGTGTCATTTTATTTGGCGAGTTTGGCGAGCTCGAGACCAAGGTACTGCTGACGGCAATGACCGTTACTGTAACGAGCATCCTCGGGCTCGCGTGTGGAGCTTATCTCGAAACAAAACGCGGGCGTTTGATGCCGTTCGTTGGTATCGCCTGTGCTGTCGTCTCGGCAGGCATGTGGATGTTTACCATCTGGGCATGGCAGAACAATAATGATACGTTTGTAAAATTTTTGCTGACGGCGACGCTGCTTGCGGTCGCGTGCTCGCATTTATCGCTCATTTCGCTCGCCCGGCTAGACCGGCGTTTCGCCTGGTCGCGCTATGCGGCACACGCGGCCGTCTGGATACTATCGACGATCTTGCTGTACCTGATCTGGTTCACACCCGAATCTAACGGCGATCTCATCGGTCGCGTGATCGGCACGCTTGCTGTCATCATCGCTGCCCTCACGGTCGTGACGCCTGTTTTTCATAAATTAAGCCATGCCGAAGGGGCGACCGAGATCGACACCATCAATATCGAGATCGATCGTTTGCGCGCACGGATCGACGAGCTCGAACAGCGAAAAGCGGAGATCACACCCTCCAGCAACGAGTAGCATTCATTTTTTTGACAGATACGCCGAGTCGGCTGCTTCGCGTGCCAGCGAGTTTGCTCCCGCTGTCGCGGCGTCCACTTTAGTGCTTAGATCTTCGAACCCCAAGAGTCCGGCGACGACCAATTCCTGGCCGGTTACTTTGCCGTAATATTCGCCATCGGCAGGCTCGGCATATTTTGGTATTCGGATGATCACGGCAAATGGTTTGCCGTTCGCGAGCCGCCATTCAAGCTTGGTTTTATTCCAATTAAAGCCGATGCTCGCGGTCGCCATCGGAAAACTCCCGTCCTTTCGTTCGGCGTTGAAATGCGTCGATGCCGCCGAATAATAGATCCGTACCTTATATCCGCCCGGCCCTTTGCAGATCGAATATCCGTCCGAGCCATTTGAACCGTCAAAAGACTTGCAAGTCGTTTTGAGACTCGTATAAACGGACGTAAATTTTGGCGCCGGTTTGCCCTGCGCAGAGATCGACGCGGCAAAACACGCTATGCCGATAGCGGCGAATACAAATGTTCTTAATTTCATTTTTCCCTCCGAAATTATTTTTCGTGATTATACTCAATTGGATCGCAAACACCAGCCCGCTCAAACCCACGCAGCCTCAACGCACACGAATCGCACGTTCCGCAGGCGAGATCTTCGCTGCGGTAGCAAGACCACGTCAGATGCAGTGGAGCGTCCAGCTCAATACCCTTTTTCACGATCTCAGCTTTGGATAATTGTATTATCGGCGTGCGGATCTCGATATGCGTGTCGGGTTTTGTCCCGGTATTAATCGTTTGTTGAAAAGCCGCGTAAAACTCAGGCCGACAATCGGGATAGCCGCTCGAATCCTCGGCAACCGCACCGATGTAGATCGCATTCGCCCCGATAACCTCAGCCCAGCTCGTCGCGATAGCCAGCATATTTGCATTGCGAAACGGAACGTAGCTCGTTGGAATTTCGGTTGACGTAAGGTCAGCCTCGGTCACGGCGATGTTCTCATCCGTCAGCGACGAACCTCCGATCTTTGCCAGATGCTCGATCGAGATGTCGAGCCGTTTTTCAACACCGTAATGATCGGCAATATCGTTAAACGCCCGCCGCTCGCGAGCCTCGGTCCGCTGACCGTATGAGATATGCAGCATTGCGAGTTCGTCGTTTTCCGCACACGCCATCGCCGCCGTGACGCAGGAATCCAAGCCACCCGAAACCAAAATGATCGCTTTAGACCCCATGAACATCCGCTCCCCAAATGTATTTGTGCAACTGCAAACTTAACCTCACTTTCAACCCGCTTGTTGAAACAGCCTCGGCAATTTCAGCCAAATTCTCAATGCCATGAACCGGAGAGATCAGGATTTCTTTTGTACGGCTCACAAGATCGTATTTCGCGATAATATCTTTCGCAAATTCCCAATCCGGCATGTCGGCGATGACAAATTTTACTTCATCTTTATCAGTACGTAATCGTTCGAGATTTGGCCAGTGATTGCGCTCCGCTTCGCCGGATGCGGGGCATTTTACGTCGAGGATTATCTTTGCACGCTCATCGACCTCTGCGGTCGATACAAAACCGCCCGTTTCGATCAGCGTTTCATACCCTCGGTCACAGAGCTGTGAGATAAAAGGGAATACGTTTTTCTGCGCTAGCGGCTCACCGCCCGTGACTTCGACCAGGTTGCAGCCAAATGCGTCGAGTTTTGCAAAAATGTCTGCAAAAGAAATGTGCTCGCCGCCGGTAAACGTGTATTCGCTATCGCACCACACGCAACGCATCGGGCAGCCCGTCAAGCGAACGAACGAGCACGGCCTTCCGGCGTGCGACGACTCGCCCTGGATCGATAGAAATATTTCTGTAATACGTAAATCCATCAGAATTCGAACAGGATACACAGGATGTTCAGGATAATCGTTTCTTTCCTACCCTGTCTATCCTGTTCATCCTGTTAGAGTTTTTCGGGAATTAGAAAAGGCCAAACCATCCGAAGTGGTTTATCACTTCGCCGAGGCCAAATGATGCGAGATTGGCAATGATGATGGCGATAAGACACCTCACCCAATCGCCGGTTTCGAGAACGCCTTTGCCGCGAAACACGGCCCAAAATAATATGCATTCCGCGACCGGTGCAAATGTCTCAGCGACCGCTAGATACAATGCCCGCGATTCGCCAAAAAACAGAGCCGGCAATACGAGAATAACGACTGGATAGGTGCAGGCCGTGAGCCATGCACCGCACAACAGCCGTTGTTTGAACGTGACCTTCGGCGACAGCCCGACGAGCAGCACCGGCGTTTCGATCAAGATCGTGAACAGATATCCGATCGGCAGAAATTTCCAAAGCTCGCTTAGCGGCAGGCTCTGGGTCTGGACGGGGTCAGCTAGGTCAAATAAGAACATAGGAATTTTCCACACGAAATACTCAAATCTTACGAAATAAAGAACTGTGTCTGTTCTGTTCCTATTTTCGTGCCTTTCGTGTGTTTCGTGGGCTATAACATCTTGATCAAAAACGGAAACTCCGCCATTACATGCGCGATCGCAAAGGCAAAATACACATCCCGCGTGGTCGTGTAATCGATCGCAAAACCGCCCCACAACGCAGCGACTATCAGGAGACTTACGACCAAAGCGGCAACGACTAGCTTTGGAAAGCCTTTCGCATTGGCAAAAAGCGGTATCTCGCTCAGCCGCCACGGCATCGCCCGCCGGTCGATGAGCGGTATCAACACGATCCAGACGGCGTAATGTATCGTCTCCAAAAATACGTGCGTTGCGACGAGCAGATGACTCGAAATGCCCGGTAATATCTGGCTGCCCGCGTGCTGTGTTATCCGCCAGAAAAGATTTGTGTCCTCTGACAGATTTGGCTGCGACGAAAATGCGAGCCACAGCCCGACCAGAAATAACGGGATCGTCGCGAGGCAGTAATGGTACGCCCGCAGCCAATCAGGTCGCGTGCGTCGGATCTGGCGTTCGAGAAACCACATCGCGATGAAAGGGTGAATATAAACGAGAGCGAGACTCCAATACTGCGGCACGAGCCATGCCAACGCCGCAAGCAAAAACGCCACTGGAAACGCCCACGCCCAATCGCTTTTTGGCCGCTGACGCCCACGAAGATAAAACAGCAGCGCAACCCACAATATAAATGCGGTGTTCCAACAGGCAGCAAAGATCGCCCAACTCTCAAGACTCCACAACCAGTTACCGCTCGCAAAATAGAGCGTCAGGTAAACCGCCGCCAGCACGATCACGCCGCCGATCCCGACCGAGTAAAACAGCCGCGACCGCCCCCAACGCAGCGGCATCCTCGCGGCAAAGTAGCGAAACTCCATAAAATTATGGACTCCCGCAAACAGAAAGATCGTCGCTATCGAGGCCTGCAAAGGAAAGCTGCCGATCAGTACCGCCGCAACCGCGCACGAGGCAACGAACGCCATCAAAAAATAATGGGCGTTCGTTACCTCAAATCGTGCGGTGCGGATCTCCTGCATGGCCTACTTATTCACGTTCGAAGCCGGAGAGCCCGGAGCGGGCGGATCAGGAACATACAGCTCGATCTTGTCGCCATTTGTCGATTCGACCCTGACGTTCCAAGACGTTGCCTCGCCGCGCCACATCGCATCTTGGTTAAATATTTTGCTCGTAATATTATTTTCCATCTGCGGCGGAGCGATGTCGGCATAGACAAATGTCGCGGCCGAGCCGAGCCCTGCCATAACCGCCAATAATATGAGGGCTTTCCCTTCTTTTGTCGCGGCTTTGCCTGAGCGGACAAACCACATGCCGCCAAAAACGATCGCAAGGCTCAGGAATACGCCGCTGACAAATGTCTGGGTTCGCGAAAACCCGCCCGGAGCAGTGACAGCCGCGGTGTTATCCTGATCGCTTTCGCCACTCTCGTTTTGAGCACGCATTTGATTCATCGTAGTTTTCGGGATCCTCAGCGTCGGCCGTTCGATATTCGAATCAAATCGTATCGTCATGTCCGACGTGGAATTTGAAAACACTTTTAGGCCGGGCTTAGCAACCGGTTTCGTCTGTTTGCCGGGACGAGCAATATCCGCAAACATCGCCACCGTCGCAACTAACAATAAGATCACCAAACATAATATTCTTTTCATCGAGATCTCCTTTTCAAAATTTATAAATAAACGTGATCATTCGCCCGCACTTGGCGTCGCCGTAGCCTGCGGGTCGGGAACGATAAATTCGACCGCGTCACCTGTCGAGGACGTCTCGACCTTGATCTTGCCAGAGCCAAATTTATACAAATGTACCGATTGCGAAAACATCTTACCGGTTATGGTACGGGCCTCGGGCGGCGGGCCTGCGTTGGCATATACAAAAGTTGCGGTCGCTCCGGTCGCGGCCAGAACGGCAAGTATCACAAACGTCTTGCCCGACTTTGTTGCCGCTTTGCCGGAACGAACGAACCACATCCCGCCAAAAACAAGTGCGAGGCTCAAAAATGCTCCGCTAACGATCGTCTGTGTCCGTGAAAACGACGTCGGCTCCGTGTTCGCGGCAGTGTTGCCAGGATCATCATCGAGATGCTCCAGTTCGGCCCGGAGTTGTTTGATCTGCGATTTGGGGATGACCAGTTTTGCTTCGGTTGCGTTGCGGTCGAGCCGGATCAACATCGTCGTTGTTACACCTTTGGTCGGTTTTGGCGTTTTTGTCGGATCGGGCCGCGCAATATCGGCAAAAGCCGCTACCGACGCCATAAGCACCAGTGTCGTCAGCCAAAAAAATCGTTTCATTGTGATATCTCCTTGTTGGTACAGAATTTTGTGAATTATATCAGCATTTTCCTTTTGAACGATTTGCGATAAACTCATTTGCATTATGCGAGGACAATTAAAAAAGTTTATCGAGGCGATGGATGACAACTCAGTGGCGATCATACCCGCCGCTCACGAACAGACGCGCAGCTACGACACTGAGTATAAATTTCGCCAAGACTCGGATTTTTGGTATCTGACCGGTTTCCCCGAACCGGACGCTATCGCGGTGATCACTAAGGCAAACAAGGTGAATTACACGCTCTATGTCCGCCCGCGAGACCCAGTGATGGAAACTTGGTTTGGCCGTCGGCAGGGCGTCGACGGAGCGGTCAAAAATTATAAGGCCGAGCGTGCGTTTCCTATCGAAAAGTTTGCCTCCGATCTTGGCAAGATCCTCGACGGCTACGACAAACTCTATTACCGCTTTGCCCTCGATACGGCCCTCGACCAGCAGATCCTCGGGTATTTTAAGGGCCAGCGTGTTCAGCGTCTGAAAACAGCATATCCGCCGCACACGATCATCGACCCGACGCCGATCATCGGCGAGATGCGCCTGCACAAGTCCGAAAAGGAGATCGCGCTGATGCAAAAGGCCGCCGACATCGCCGCCGAGGCCCACATCCTGGCGATGAAAAAGGTCCGACCCGGCATGAACGAATCGCAGGTCGAATCCCTGATGGAAGCCTATATGCGTGACAAAGGCGCGAGCGGCGTCGCATACAATTCGATCATCGGCGGTGGCGACAATGCCACGATCCTGCACTATGTCGAAAACAACATGCCGCTCAAGGACGGCGATCTGATCCTTATCGACGCCGGTGCCGAGGTCGAGGGTTACGCCTCGGACATCACCCGCACATTTCCCGTCAACGGCAAATACACCAAGGCCCAACGTGAGGTCTACGACGTTGTACTGGATGTTCAGCTTAAGTGCATCGATTTCACCGTAGTCGGTAATACGCATCAGAAACGGCAAGAGTACTCGATCGAACTGCTGACCGAAGGAATGAAAAAGCTCGGTCTGCTAAAGGGCAAGACCAAAGACCTGATCAAGAAAAAAGCGTACCTAAAATACTACATGCACGGCGTCGGCCACTGGCTCGGCCTCGATGTGCACGATGCGGGCCGCTATTTTGTCGATCAACAAGCCAAGCAGTCGAAGCCCTACGCTCCAGGCATGGTACTAACGGTCGAGCCGGGTCTTTACATCCCGCCCGACGACAAGTCTGCCCCGGCAAAATACCGCGGCATCGGCATCCGCATCGAGGACGATGTGCTTGTCACCAAAGACGGCAATCTAAACCTGACTGCCAAAGTGACAAAAGACCCCGATGAGATCGAAGCATTAATGGCGAAGACATCTGTGCAGAAGCCTGCACGAAGTAAGGGCACCCGTTAGGCTCAGATCCGACGGAACAAATACCATGCACTTCGAAGACATCGCCAAAAACTTCCCCGCCCTGATCGCGGCCGCGCTAGTCGCGATCTTGTTCATCCAATCCGGCCTCGACAAGGTCTTTGATTGGAGCGGCAATGTCGGCTGGCTAAAAGGGCATTTTGAAAAGACTTTTCTCAGCGGAATGGTGCCGCTAATGCTCGCAAAGATCACAGTGATGGAATTAGCGACCGGCTTCGTAAGCCTCGCGGGAATTGTCTATTTTCTTACCGCCGGTTCGTTGGTGTTGATCTTCTGGGCGGCCGCTTTGGGTGCCGTTTCGATCACCGCATTGTTCTTTGGCCAGCGGGTCGCAAAGGATTATCCCGGAGCAGCAGTTTTGATCCCTTACTTTATCCTGCTGATGATCTTGATGCTCCTCACAAATCCGTATTCAAAAGTATAAAAAAGCCCCGGCTATAAATACCGGGGCTTGTGACCAATCAACGGTCTAATTGTATCTTAGTAAGACTGAATATTCAGGATCTGACCAAGTATAGATCCCAGAATATTTAGTACACCATTGCTGCGTGTGCCGTACTGATACTGCTGTTCGTAGTCGTTGTACTGGCCGTAGCTATTATTGTTGTACTGATCGCGGTATCGGCTATTTGCACCGTCCTGGTATCCGCGTTGGAAACCCTGGCGGAAATAGTACTGATACTGGCTCTGGGTAACATAGCTCTGGTATCCATAGGTGCCGCTCTGGTAAACGTTCGAGTTTGAGTAGCTGATACGACGACGCCCATCTAGGTCGCGGCGTCCGGCTTCGAATCCCTGACGATAACCGGCATTTACAGCCTGTCGCAAAAGTTCGGCTCCACGCTGATCGGTGTTGTAATAAGAACCGTTGCGATAGACGCGATAACGGTGGTTGCGATTGGTGTTCGCATTGGCGTTTCCGTTGTAATAGCCGTTGCCGTTCGAACGGTCGTTGCCGCTGCGAACCCGCGTATTCTGACGATTCCATTCTGCCTGACGACGTAGTTCGGCCTGTCTCTGTTGCTCGGCCTGGATGCGCCTCTGCTCGGCCTTGATACGCTCCTTGTTATCCTGTTCGCGGTCACGGACGCCGTCGCGTTCACGTTTGTAGTCGCCCTTTTGATCATTACGGTCGTTGCCGCGCCCGCGGCCCTGAGCGTTTGCCAATTCGCTTGTGCCTAAGACCGTAACGACGCCAAGTGCTGTCACTACTGCTAATTTTTTAAGATCGAATAATTTCATTTTGTACTCCTTGTATACCCTTAGATATTGTCTTTACTTTTGCTAAAACCAGCGAAATGTAAAGTTTTGTAAATGATTGATAGCTAAGTACTTATCAATCTCACAGTGGTATGTATCAATCACCGTGCCATAGAGTGGAACTCTATTGTTCGGCTAGGTTTAGATGGAAATGAGGATTTTAGGGAGGAAGGAGAAACGCTTCTGGTGCGTTTTTGCTTGTATGGTCTGCTGTTTTGAACAGAAAAACGACCACTGCCACTATCGGCTTCAGCCGGTCGTTCAAATGGTGTCGAAAATAATTATTTTTTGTGCTTTTACGTCCGAATGCAGTTTTTGGGAACTCGCGCACTTTGACCTGCTCGCCGGGGATCATTCGTAGATCGACAAAAGTGATGTCATAGCCTTCAAAAACGATCGTCTTCAGGATAAAGTAATTTGCTCAATCTGTCTTCGCCGCCTTTGCTACAGAGCCGAGATCATAGATATTTGCGGTACCACCCAACCCCTTAGCCGCCGACGTTCGCGCAATCTTCAAAAGAACCACCAGAAATTGGCTATGATCTTACGGTCAATGAACTTTCTGCATAACTCATTTCAAGGTTTTCGGGGTCGCCACCGTCTTATCGCCCCTGCGCCGTAGAGCGCGGTGATCAACGTAATGATAATAAACTTTTTCATAATACCTCGTGCCGGACGGTAATATTCCGCCCCACGACTTTAGAACGAAATGCCGTGCTCCGCGTTGCAGTAAATCGACGTAAGGGTCACGCCGCAGCCGACGCACCCGCTTTGATCTTTTCCTCGATCGCACGGGCAAATTCGTTTGTTTTTGCCGAACCGCCAAGGTCCTTAGTGATCGACTTACCTTCCTTAAAGACGTCAAACAGCGCCGTTTCAAACCGCTGTGCGGCATCGCGTTCGCCGATATACCGCATCATTTCGATCGCGGATAACATCAGCGCCGTCGGGTTCGCAATTCCCTGTCCGGCGATGTCGGGTGCCGAGCCGTGCACGGCCTCAAAAACCGCTCCCTGCTCGCCGATATTCGCTCCCGGAGCAAGCCCAAGCCCGCCGATCAGCCCTGCACACAGATCTGAGAGAATATCGCCGTACAGATTTTCCATCACCATCACGTCAAACTGTTCGGGGCGCATAACGAGCTGCATACAGGTATTGTCAATGATCTTGTCGTCGGCCTCGATCTCAGGAAAAAGCTTTGCCTGTTTGTAGAAACACTCGAGAAATAGACCGTCCGAGAGCTTCATGATGTTTGCCTTATGGACAGCCGTCACCTTTTTACGTCCGTTGTCGCGGGCGTATTCGAACGCATATTTCGCGATCCGCGTCGAGGCTTTTTCTGTGATGACCTTGAGCGATTCGACAACGCCGGGGATTACGATGTGTTCGAGACCAGAATAAAGTCCCTCAGTATTTTCGCGAACGATAACCAGATCCAATTCGGGATAACGGCAGGGCACATTTGGCAACGCCTTGACCGGACGCACATTTGCATAGAGGTCGAGAGCCCGGCGCAAGCCGACATTTACCGATGTAAATCCTTTACCGATCGGCGTCATGATCGGGCCTTTGAGCGAGACTTTGTTTCGACGCATTGCTTCGATCGAAGCCTCGGGCAGCGTTTCGCCGTATTTTTCGAGAGCCTGAGCACCGAGGATCTGCGTTTCCCATACGATATCGACGCCCGTGGCCTCGATCACGCGGACGGTCGCCGCCGTTATCTCCGGCCCGATGCCGTCGCCCGGAATTAGTGTAATAGTGTGTTTCATAAACCTTATCCTATAATAAAATTTACAACGGCCTGGGGCACGGGACAAAACGGCATTTCGAAATGAACCCTGAAATTTTAATAATCGGCGGCGGCGTCATCGGTCTAAGCACCGCCCGCGAGCTGCACAAATCGGGCGTTAAGCGTATCACCGTGCTCGAAAAAGGTCGTTGCGGCGAAGAATCATCTTGGGCTGCAGCCGGAATGCTCGGCCCGCAGGCTGAGGCGAACGAGGGCGGAGCGTTTTTTGACATGACGGTCACATCGCGCGAGATGTTTCCGCAGTTTACGGCGGATCTGTTGAGCGAAACCGGCATAGATATTGAGCTTGACCGGCAAGGGACGCTCTATCTTGCGTTCACTGACGAAGGTGTTGCCGAGGTTCACAAACGGCTGAAATGGCAATTAAAAGCCGGTTTGCCAGTCGAATATTTATCCGCCGACGAAGCTCGCCGAGCCGAACCGTTCATCTCCACGGATGTTCGCGGAGCTTTGTTTTTTAGCAACGATTGGCAGGTCGAGAACCGCAAACTGCTCGCGGCTCTAAAACGTTACGCCGCGCTAAACGGCATCGAGATCCGCGAGGATTCAGCAGTCGAACAACTGATCGTTGAGGATGACCGCGTCATCGGAGCACGCACGGCGACCGATACGTTTTTAGCGGGCGACACGATCCTTGCAACGGGAGCGTGGACCTCGCTCATCAAACTCGGGGACGTAGATATGCCGCTAAGGGTCGAACCTGTTCGCGGACAGATCGTCGCGTTTCAGACGGCAAAGAGATTGTTCGGTCACGTCATTTACAGCCGACGCGGTTACATCGTACCGCGTGCCGACGGGCGAATTTTGGCGGGTTCGACCAGTGAAAATGTAGGTTTTGAAAAAGCAGAGACGGATACCGCAGCGAACGCCTTGCGTCAAATGGCGGCTGAGATCGCACCAAATCTATCGAGCCTCGCGATCACGGATCACTGGTCTGGACTGCGGCCGTTTGCTATGGATGGGCTTCCCGTTCTTGGGGCTATCGCCGGTATCGGGAACCTGACGATCGCGACGGCACATTACCGCAATGGCATCTTGCTCGCACCGCTGACGGCAAAGACCGTCGCGGACAAAGTGGTAAAAAATATCGAGCCGCCATTTCTTGCAGCGTTCAGCCCGGATCGGTTTCGGCTCCGCAGCGTCGGCAAAGTCAGTTAAGCAGTATGAGAGTTTTAACATCGATCTTGATCTTAGTTTTTGCCATTTCTGCGGCGGCGCAGTCGGGGCGCATTGTTGCCACCGATTCGACGGCGGGGGCAAACGAAACGACCGTCAGGGAGATGTTTGACGAAGTCAACGGCTACATCCGGGCAAAAGGTGCCGAATACGACGCCAAGAAAGTACTATTCAGCGATCGTCTCTTTGCCCAGGCAAAGCTCGAACAACGGCAGATGGCCGCCAAATACGCTGCGATCGCCGGTGCCCGCAAAGACCTGGCGGGCGAGGATCTGTATTATCTCGGGATGCTCCACTGGGTCGCCGAAAATATGGACGGCACAGTTGAGGCCCTGCGAAAATTTATCGCACTCGAGGCTGCCGAACCCGTCCGCCAGCAAACCGCCCGCTCGATCGTGGTCGTCGTTTTGGCAAAGCAAAAAAAGCTGGACGAAGCCGAAGCCCTGCTCGCCGAATACCTAAAAACCGAACCGACAAAGCTCACGGAAAAAGCCCGCATTGAGGGCGAGATAGCCAAGGCATATCAGGCTCAAAAGCAGTTTGCAAAAATGGCCCCGCACGCCGAGGCCGGTTACGCTGCGTCAAAGGCTCTGCTAAAAGACGCCGCGTCGCGCTCCCGTGGTTTGGACGAAATACTTGATGCCGGGATGCTGGTCTATGAGGCCTATCGCGACAGCGGCGAGCGGCAAAAAGCCGAGGCTGCGCTCGACGATATGCGAAGCGTCGCGGTCGAGACGACGAGTCCGAGTTTTTACTATTACGCCGTCGATCAAAAGATAAAATTTCTCGTCGAGACCGGCCGCAAGCCCGCCGCTTTGCAGGTTTATCAATCAGCGCTGAAAGAAGCCGAAAAGGACTTTGCGAGCAAGGGCCAGCAAACCGACGTGCTCACCCGGCTCAAGAAAAAGCAAAAGCATTACGCCCTACTAGGTGAGCTCGCGCCGGAGATGCCGCTTATTGATCAATGGTTTCCGGGCAAGCAAAAAACGCTCGCCGAGCTTCGCGGCAAGGTCGTACTGCTTGATTTTTGGGCGACATGGTGTGGGCCGTGTTTTGACGCGTATCCGCATTTGATCGAATGGCAACAGGAGCTTGGGCCGCAGGGGTTTGAGATCCTTGGCGTGACGCGATATTACGGTAATATTGGCGGCGTGGTAGCAGAACCGCTTGCTGAGACCGAGTATCTAAAACGATTTCGCACCAAGGAAAAACTCAATTACGATATCGTAGTCGGCAAGGATCAAAGCATCCAGTTTCTCTACGGTGCGACCGCTTTACCGACCGCCGTTCTTATCGACCGCAAAGGCATTATCAGGTATATTGAGACGGGCACCAGCGACTCGCGGATCGAACAGATGCGTGAGATGGTGTACAAACTCGTAGCCGAAAAATAAACGATGCCCAGAAACGGCCATCCTGCAAAAACTCAGGGACTTTACGACCGCATCGCCGATGTGCAAAATCTGGCGATGAAACTCAACGGCTATCGCGAATCGGTCGCCAAATATCTCAGATCGCTCAACCTCGACCTCGGCCCGGATTCGCTCATACTCGACGCGGGCTGCGGCACGGGCATTGTGACGATGGCGTTTCAGGATGCAGGATTTCAACCCCGGCATTCGGTCGCCCTCGATCTGTCGTTCAAATCGCTCGAGGTCGCCCGCGAACAATTTACCAAACGTGCCGAGTACGCCGACGCGACGACCGCTGTCCAGAGCAATGTGCTCTCAATGCCGTTTGCCGACGACACGTTTGACCTAGTGCTTATGTGCGGTGTGCTCGAATACACCCCGCTCGACGATGGCCTCGCCGAGGCGGCAAGGGTATTGAAAAAGGGCAAGCCGCTCGTCTTTTTGCCGGTAAAACCGTCCGTCGTCGGTACGGTGCTTGAGCTGCTCTACAATTTCAAGACGCACAAAAAAGCCGCTGTCCGCACCGCTGCGGCTAAGTATTTCAACATCGTCGGCAATTACGAATTTCCGATCACCGAGCCGATCGCGTGGTCAAAGACGATCTTTTTGCTTGAAAAAAAATGATCTTGGTCCGGTCCGGACCAGGTGGACCAAGGTGGACCAAAGTGGACCAAAAAACGGTTATGCAACAAATACCGCTGATCATCGGCCATCGCGGAGCGAGTGCTCACGCACCCGAAAACACGCTCGCCGCGTTTAAAATGGCTATCGACGCGGGAGCAGACGGTGTCGAATTTGACGTGCAGCTTGCAAAGGACGGCGTGCCTGTCGTCATCCACGACGCAACGCTAAAACGCACCGGCGGACAAAAAGGCTCGGTCGCAGGGCTCACCTCAAAAGAACTCGCCAAGATCGATGTCGGCTCGTGGTTCAACAAAAAGTATCCAAAACGGGCAAACGCCGACCTTGCCAAAGAGACCGTTCCGACGCTAGCCCAAGTGTTGCGGCTATTAAAATCGTCCGACGGCCCCATATACATTGAGCTAAAGGCAACCAACGCTGATTATCGCGATCTTGCTAAAAGCGTCTGCGATGTCATCCGCGATTCGCCGCTGCTGCCGCGCATTATCGTCAAAAGTTTTAAGCTCGCCGCGATCCCTGAGATCCGACATCATCTGCCGGATGTGCAGACCGCCGCTCTTTTTGCTCCGCAGATATTGGATTACCTTCGCCGCCGCAAATACATCATCGCGATGGCCCGCGAATTCGGCGCCCATCAGATCTCGCTCCATCTTTCGCTTGTTACAAAAAAGCTCACCGCGCTCGCCGCCCAAGCCGCGATGCCCGTCACCATCTGGACCGTCGACGATCCAAAATGGGTGAAACGCTGTCAAAAACTGGGCATCCGCGCGTTGATCACAAACGACCCGGCACGCTTAAAAAGCGTGCGTGATATGAAATATAAATGAGATCAAATGCAGTTCTTTTTTGAAAATTTCTATGGTATGAATGGTTTAGTGATGAGACAAATACAATTTTCAAGACACAAGCTGGCAATTATTATCTCTGCCATTATCATTGCCGCGAGTGGATCTCTGTCGGCTCAAACGCCGCAGACGGCAAAGGAGTTTTTCGATCGTGGAAATCAGGTATTTGATAAGGGAGATTATGACGCGGCGATCGCGGACTATTCCGAGGCCATAAAGCTGTTGCCGGTTGCGTGGGGAGCATTTAACGGCCGCGGCAACGCGTATTTTCGGAAAGGCAACAACGCCGCCGCACTCGCCGACTATACCGAGGCGATCCGGCTAAAACCTGACTTTGTCCTGGCGCTTTACAACCGCAGCCTGATCCACCTAAGCGAGAACCGTTACGATGCCGCGCTCTTAGACTGCAAAGAGGCCTACCGGTTAAAGCCCGATCATGCCGATGCTCATATCGTTTGCGGCATGGCCATGCATTCTAAGCAAGCGATCGATGGGGCGATCCTCGAATATCAAACTGCTATCAAACTTGACCCCAAAAATGCCAACGCCGTTGCCAATCTCGGCGACGCTTACCGCGATCAAAATGACCACAACGCAGCGATCGCTAATTATACAAAGGCAATATCTCTAGCCCCCGAGCTCACGCTTGCATACACGCGGCGTGCCGGTGAGCACCACCAACTTGGCAACCTGCTCGCGGCGATCGCTGATTACACGACATCGCTAAAACTGGCCCCCGACGACCCGGATGTGCTCTATTACCGGGCTCTCGTCTATTTAGATCTCAAGCAGAAAAAAGAGGCCATTGCGGACCTCAAGCAAGCTTTGAAAATTAAGCCCGATCACTCAGAAGCAAAAGCCGAGCTTGCAAAGCTGGCCACCACGCCGCAAAAGAAAAAGCCTAGTGTCTTGTTTTTGACGGGCGGAACCGCAAAAACATCTGCCACCCGCCATGCGTCGTGCCGCCGTAAACGGGCGTGAGCGTCACGGGGTTGCGGTTGATCGTCAGCATTGAGCCGAGCCCGACATCGATGCCTTTGCCCTGGACAAGGTCGCGGACGTAGCCGAGCGAAAATGCGTTGACCCAAAACGTGTCGTGATCGAGCGGATGCGGCAGCACCAGATCATGGCCGCTCTTTTTTACCGTCTCGAACCGGCCAAAGACCGCGTTTTTTTCAAAATCAAAATTGCTCTCAAACAGAAAAGAGTTTGACCGCTCGCCGTTTGCGTAGTTTTGCCCCCAGACGAATGTACTCGCCCAGTTGCGCGTGTCGCTGATCTTTCGGTTGTAGATCGCCGAGGCTGATGTTTTGCGAAGGATGCGGACGTCGGGTTCGCTCCGCTCGGGGTTGCGAAGATAGCCGTGCGAGATCTGCAAGGCCCAGTTTTTTGTTGGGTTCCA
>JBGAUY010000003.1:0-115638 GCA_044228425.1 Pyrinomonadaceae bacterium
GAGGCTCTGCGTCTGTGGGAATTTGAGACGGTCGAGGCTGACACAGTCGCGTCGGCCAAAAAAATGTTTGCCGAGGCTGAGCCGACGATCGTCCTGCTCGATATCGATCTACCGGACGGGTCGGGCCTCGACGCATTAACGTACTTTAAGTTCATCAATCCCGACGCTATCGTCGTGATGATCACCGGAAACATAGATGTCGAAAATTCGGTCGCGGCTCTGCGCGGCGGAGCTCATGATTTTATCGGCAAGCCCGTAAAGCTAGAAGAATTGCGCGTGACTCTACGCAACGCCCTTGAGACCGAGACGCTCAGAAAAGAGGTAAAGCACGCGCGCACTGAGCGATCTCGGGGTTTTAGTTTTGACGAGATAATAGGCGATTCCGAGACTATGGAGAGTGCTAAGGATCTCGCCCGACGGGTCGCCGCATCAGAGGTCGGTTCGATCCTACTCGATGGCGAGACAGGCACGGGCAAAGACCTTTTTGCGCGTGCGATACACTTTGCGTCAGAGCGTGCGAGGGCTCCGTATCTTGCCATTAACTGCGCCGCCCTTCCGGCGAACCTTATCGAGTCAGAATTATTTGGCTACGAAAAAGGGGCCTTTACGGACGCAAAGTCGCGTAAAGAGGGGCTGTTTGAGCAGGCGCACGGCGGGACGATCTTTCTCGATGAGATCGGTGAGATGGAACTCGCCTTGCAAGCAAAATTGCTTCGGGTACTTGAAGAAGGGGCTTTTCGACGCGTCGGCGGGCTCAAAGATATTCAGTTGAACGCCCGTATTATTGCGGCGTCCAACCGCAACCTAAAGCAGGAATGTGCCGCCGGCAACTTTCGCCTTGACCTTTATTTTCGTCTCTCGGTCATCCAGGTCGATATCCCGCCCTTACGCGAACGCGGCCGCGATGTGCTGCAGCTTTCGGATTACTACATCAAAAAGGCAAATCTCAAGCGCCGGGGCAAGCAGCTCAGCGGCCTGGCAAAGGATGTCGAAAAGATCTTTTTGCATTATTCTTGGCCCGGCAATGTGCGCGAACTGCGCAATGTCATCGAGCGGGCGTCGATCCTTGAGGATGGCGAGGTTGTTACCGCCGCACACCTGCCTGCCGACATGGTCGGGGTCCACGCGGTCGCAAACCCGGGTTCGTCTACCATTCTGCTGCCGACCGCCGGAGTGTCTCTCGAGTCGGTTGAATTCGAACTTGCGAAACAGGCGTATGACCGGACTAACGGCAATCTGACGCGGGCCGCCAAGCTGCTGGACATCTCACGCGATCAGCTTAGATACAAATTGCGAAAAGCCGGTTTCGAGATGCGCGGCGGCTCTGACGATCATGATGGCTAAAACAGATTTAGCAAACAGATCGGCGGCAGCCGGACAGGACCTTATTAAGGAGCTGTCCGACCTTAAATATGCCATTGATCAATCCGCGATCGTGGCGATGACCGATCAGACTGGACGGATCAATTACGTTAACGACAAATTTTGTGATATTTCTGGCTATAGCCGCGAGGAGTTGATCGGTGAAGACCACCGTATCATCAACTCCGGCTATCACCCAAAAGAGTTTATCCGTAGTATTTGGACGACCATCGCCAAGGGCGAGATCTGGCGGGGGGAATTGCGCAACCGGGCAAAGGACGGTTCGATCTATTGGGTCGATACGACGATCGTGCCGTTGATCGACGAGCATCAAAAGCCCTTTCAATATGTAGCGATCCGCTACGAGATCACCGAGCGAAAGCTTGCCGAGGACCGCATTAGGCAACAGGCATCGCTTCTCGACAAAGCTCAAGACGCGATCATTGTCAGTGACCTCAATCATCAGGTGCTGTATTGGAACCAGGGTGCGGAGCGGGTCTATGGTTGGTCAGAAGAGGACGCGTTTGGCCGGCACATAGCCGAGCTGCTTAGCGGCGGCGATCGCCGGGAGCTTGAAAAAGCGCACCAAGAGCTAGAGGCTGCGGATGAATGGAAAGCCGAGTCACGCCACACGACCCGCAGCGGCGAGCGAATAATCGTTGAAAGCCGTTGGACCTTGGTCAAAAACGACGCGGGTGAGCCGGATTATTATCTGATCATCAATACAGATATTACCGAGAAGAAACACACCGAAGAGCACCTTCTCAGGGCTCAGCGAATGGAATCGATCGGTACGCTGGCGGGCGGCATCGCCCACGACCTCAACAACATTCTCTCCCCGATAATGATGGCAGCCGACATGATGCGTACAAACCCTGACGGGGATACGACGCGTTGGGTAGCGATGATCAGAGAGAACGCCGAACGCGGTGCCGACTTAATCAAACAAGTACTGACGTTTGCCCGCGGGATGGCAGGCGAACGCATTACAGTAAATCTCAAACATTTGATCAAAGAGATCGTCTCCGTGCTCAAGGAAACCTTGCCGCGCTCGATCAAACTCGAATACGAGATCGAGCCTGAGTTGTGGACGATCTCCGCTGACCCGACCCAGATACATCAGGTTTTGATGAATGTCTGCCTAAACGCACGCGATGCGATGCCCGATGGCGGTACGCTCACCATCCAGGCTGGAAACGTCGCGATCGATGATAACTACGCACGAATGAACATCGACGCGCGTGCCGGCAGCTATCTTTTACTGACCGTCACCGACAGCGGGATGGGGATGAGCACGGATGTCGTCAGCCGCATTTTTGACCCGTTTTTTACCACAAAGGATGTCGGCAAGGGAACGGGGTTGGGACTTGCGACGACGATGACCATTGTCAAAAGCCATGACGGATTTATCAACGTCTATAGCGAGCTACAAAAGGGTACAAAATTTTCGATCTATCTGCCATCGGCCGAGGAGCATGCTGCTCGAACCACGTCCGCGGATGGCAGCCGGACCGCGCGCGGTAACGGCGAGATGATACTTGTTGTTGATGACGAAGAGAGTATACGCGAGGTCGCCGCCGCCACCCTTGCTGCAAACGGTTACCGAACAGTGACGGCCGCCGACGGGCGCGAAGCAATGGGTGTTTATGAAGAGAACAAGACTGATATAGCAGCCGTGCTGACGGATCTGGCGATGCCAAACATGGACGGAGCTACGATGATCGCGGAATTGCGGAAAATCGACCCTAAGCTCAATATCATTGCGATGAGCGGGATGATCCACGAAAACCAGACCGTCGACCTGCAAAAATTCGGCGTCGAAAAGCTCTTGCCAAAGCCTTTCACCGCCGAGAAATTACTGACGACACTTGCCGAAGTTTTGTCTTAGATCTTACACCGTCTTTTTTACTACCAACACCGAACATGGCGAATGATGCGTCACTCCGTCCGACACCGAGCCGAGCAGGCGGCCCCAAAATCCGCGTCCATGAGAACCGACAACAATGAGATCCGCATCCCATGCCTTCGCGATCTCTACGAGCTGCTGTCCGGGATCTCCGTTGACTATCTGCGTGTTGATATTCAAAGATGCATCGTGAAAACGCTTCTTAAATATCTCTAACGCTTCGTTTGCCGAGCTTTCGGCCTGGGCATAAGCCGCGTCAGTCGCAGCCTGATAAAACTCTTCTGAGATGACAAATGGCTCGCTTGCGATCGCGTAAGCGTCCTCATATGCTGCCAATATTTTTACCTCAAGGTCTTTGCGTCCGGCAAACAGCCGACAACATTCCTCGACCGCCTCTTTGCTGTAATCTGACCCGTCCGTTCCAAGTACTATCTTCATCAATTGAGTACCTCCGTAACTACCCCATTCTATGCAATCGGCATACCCTTTGATGCGTTACGGGGGCTAGATGTCGAACCGCTTTCGACATAGGCATTCGCCAAGCTGATGGCCGTCCACCCGCCCTTTTTTGCGTGCGAAAAATCACGCAAAACCTCACGCGAACGTGGAATTCTACGCACGTTGCGAAACGCTTTGATGTCCATAAACATTGAGTTTCGCGTATGGAACGCCGCTTGCGAAATAGAAAAGCGGCCCCGACATATCGTTCGAGCCAAACTTTATTGGAGGTACTTTGTAAGATCATGACACCGAAATTTTATTCATTCCTTTGGGCATTGTTCGCAGTAGTGGTAGGGGTAGTTTGGCTCGGCGGTTCAATGACGATGTTTGCACTCACGGCCTTTGGGTTCGTAGCGTTTGGTTTGGTATTCGTCGGTATGATGTGTGTTCTTCCCGGTGTTGTAGGACATTCGCACGAGCCGGTAGAAAAAGCCCCGGTGGTAAAGCGGGCAAAGAGCGAGACTCTACTCAGCCCGAAAGATATACGTGTCCGATCAGCGTTTCAATTCCGGCCGCATTAGGTGATCGATACGCTCTAGTAGATTCGATAGCCGAAATGTTGCTTGGTAGGTAGAAAAAGGGCGTTGCATATTTGCAACGCCCTTTTCTAATATATGGAGCCGTCCATCGGAGTCGAACCGACGACCTTTCGATTACGAATCGAATGCTCTACCAACTGAGCTAGGACGGCTTATTTATGATTTCAATTAACGCGTGTAAAACGCGAAATTTCGGTAAACCCGAATTTCAGAATATACGTTTCCAACTGAGGTTGTGTCAAGGTCAGAGCATGGCGGTTGGCGTTTTGCGGCTAGTGATAGTAACATTTGCTGTGAACGCCAAAACATACGTTGCACAGACATTTATGAACGACGAATATATCATTAGGCTGCGAAAGTCCTTTGACAACGCCTCGATGGCGGTGGTCGCACGACGGCTCGGCATACCTCACGCGACCGTTCGCAATTATTACCAAGGCCGTCTGCCGGCTCCCGAGGTCCTGATCAAGATCGCAACCGAGACGGGCGTTTCGCTCAATTGGCTGCTCATCGGCACCGGCGATATGTACGCTGGACAGACACCGCCGATGGGCTTGGGTAAGTTTATCGAGGCAAAGATCGCAGAGATGATCGATCAGCGGATAGCTGCCCTCGAAAGCGGTGTGGCCGATCTTGGAACGATCGATGAGTTTGATGTCGAGGCTGCTCTTTCCGCGTCGGACGATCCACAGCGGGTGATGAGCGATTGGTTTGCTTTTGAGGAACGGGAATATCCGAAAGATTTTGGAGTTGTTTTCTTTCGCGGGTGGGAGAGTTTTTCACCCGAAGAAAAGATCGCCGCTATCAACGACGCCAAACGCGTATTGGACCGATCTCTCGCCGATTAATTGTCATAGGCTCATCTCTGTATCTCTGATACAATGTTGCATCTATAAAATCAAAAGCCCTGGCTTCGATGCGATTTCTCACCGACAAAATAAAACATCTCAAGATCGGCTGGAACGAACGGGAGATGGCCGAGTCTGACTTTTACCGTCTTTGTCGTCGCTTTAAGATCAAGGTCGTCGAGATGCCGTTACGGACTGGCGGCTTTTACTATCGTGTGATGGGACGCGATTTTATCGCAGTTAACAGCCGGTTGCCGCGAGAGAAAAAGCTGCTTGTCTTGTTTCACGAGCTGGGCCATTTTTTATTTCACACACCCGAGAGCGGTGCGACCGCAAACTTTCATGGCGTCGGCCGCCGCACCCGCGTCGAACGTGAGGCAGATGTTTTTGCCCTCTGTGCGCTGATCCCTAAGCATTTCATCGTGACCAAAACGCCGCAGGAATTGGTCGACGAGGACGGCTTTACACCTGAGATCGTCGCCGAGCGGCTTGCTGTGCTTGAGCGTTACGGCATATAACCGGTAGTTTCACAAAATCTCCAATTCGTTGTAATATTCCGCTGTACCAATAAAACATAAGTTCTCGGAGGGTATCTATGGCGATGAATGAACCTTTTGACTGGCGGCGTTCTGATCGAAGGTTATATGCCGCGGTTGCAGTTCTCTTTCCGCTTACCGTACTGATCGGTTTTGGGCCGACCTATTATCTGAAAGGGTTCTTTAACAGCCCTGCACTGCCAAGTATGATCGTCCACGTTCACGGATTGCTGATGTCCGTGTGGGTCGCGCTCTTTGTCACACAGGTATATTTGATCTCGTCAAAACGCATCAAGCTGCACCAGACGCTTGGTATTTTTGGCTGCGTACTGGCGCCGTTGATCGTCGTAGCCGGAACAATGACAGGGATTGCCGGCGCTGCCCGCGGTGCGACAGTGCCCGGCATCTCACCGCTCGCGTTTTTGATCGTGCCGGTGGGCGACGTATTTGTTTTTGCGATCCTCTTCGCCGGAGCCATTTATTATCGCAAGAACGCCCGAAACCATAAACGGCTGATGCTGTTGACGGTGCTAAATTTTCTGCCACCCGCCCTAGGGCGTTTTCCTTTCGCGATGGCGGGGGCACCGCCGTTCTTTTGGGGTTTGCCTGACCTGATCGCCGTCGGGTGCCTCGTATATGACACCTGGCGAAACCGCAAGCTAAATAAGGTGTTTCTCGCCGGCGTATTGCTAATGATCATTTCGCACGTCGTCCGACTGACGATGGCCGATTCGCCCCAATGGCTGCGGATTGCCGAATGGCTTACGGGGACCACAGCCAAATAAAAAAAGGCGATCCGAAAACCGCCCAAGTAGTGGCCCGAAGATCGGGTTAGAAATTACCGGCCACAAAATCGATGTCCGTCAGGTTGTCGAACACTTGTAACACCCGTGCATCGAAGTGAAAACGCCTTGACCGCACAGCCACGATATAAGTCTCAGCGGTTGGAATATGGTCAAACCTATACGAGCCGAATGGGCCCGTTATTGCCGTACGTATCTGACCGTGCGAATCCGTCATAGTTACTATGGCGCTACGGACGCCACGACCCTCTGGACTTAGTACGCGTCCGGTAACAGAGGCGTCGGCGGCCGTAACTCCGCAGGTCAGCTTCTGATGGGTGGTCGTGCCGCTAACGTCGGACTCGGTCGTCGCAGATCCACCGACGACATTGAGGCTTGAGTTCAGGACACCGCTTGCCGTGAGGCCGCGTGCGTTCAGGGCCGACGGGTAGACGTTGAGCCAGGTGTTTCGAACGGGATCCCAATTCAGTACTGTGGTAGCTGCCGGGGAAGCCGCCGAAGTGCCGACGAACCCCCCGATTAGCAGGACGCTGCCATCGATGTTCGCGGTTGCCGCTCCCCAACGCGGTTCCGGAAGGTCTGGCATATTCGAGTCGTTCCAGAGCAGCGTGGATGGGTTAAGACGATAGGCTTTAGATCGCGGTGTATCGTTAGCATCGTTGGTCGAGTCAAACCTGCCGCCCACGGCATAGATATACGTTCCGTCGGTAAAGGCCTGAATGAATGACGTCGTGGCGAACAACGCCTGGCCGGCCGACCATGTGTTTGTCGCGATGTCGTAAATGTCCGTGCGAGTGGTCGATATGCCGGTCGACCCATTACCGCCCAGTTTGTAGATCTTGCCGTTCAAATATACGGCCGAGTGGTTGAACGTTGAGTTTCCGACCGTGAAGCCGGCGAGCGACGTATACGTATCATCGCCCACGTTATAGCGGAGTACCTCGCCCGTCTGCGCATTGGCCGCGTTACGGCCGCTCATTATATAAATGTTTGTCCCATCGCTGACGGCAGCTCCATTCTTCATCGCTGCGGGCAGCGGGGCGATCGGAGTCCAGGTCGAGCCGTCGAATTTAAACGCATTTGCAGTTGTCGTTCCGCCGGAGATACCGCCGAAAGAATACAAGACCCCTCCGACGCTGGCAGATGAGCTGTTCACCACGGGTGATGTGATAGGTGTATCGGCCGTCCAAGAGCAGTTGGCCGGGGTAGGAACTGGTGTCGGCGAGACGCTAGGCGAGGGCGTCGGTGTCGGAGTCGGTCCAGGAGCCGGATCGTTCGGACGGAAAAGGGTGACGATATTCTCGGCCGGCCGGCCGACGACCAATTGGTAGTTGACCGGGTCGAAGCTCGATGTCATCGTGTCGCCGCCATTCTGGACGTTGCCCAATACGCTGTTCGCAGGCGTCAGCGATGCAGCCGCTCCCGCCGCGGGAACAAATGTGACTGCGCCCGCGTCTAAAAGCCCACCATTATCCCAATCGGGACTGCGGAATGAAAAGCTGCCGTCGGGATGGGGGAGAATTCGTGGATTGATGGTACCCACTTCGTTTTGCGACGCTCCTATGCGATCGTGGAGCGTTGTCCCCTGCATTGAATTAGCTGTCGTAACGACCCCTGATGCGCAGCCAGCGGCGGAGCACAGCGTCACGGCTCCGCGGTTAGCGGCGCCCGTCGGGCCGTTCCATATTGGGCTGGCGAGGACGTAATTGCCGTTAGGCAGGGCCGTCACGAATTCGCCAACTTCGTCCGAAACGCTGGCCCCGGTAAATGACGTAGCTGTGGTAACGGTGCCGATGCACCCGGAAACCGGATCGGTGCATACCTTGGTCGCTCCAGCATTCTGTCCGGTCGCCGTATCCCAAAACGAACTTTGCACGACATAGCTGCCGTTGGTCAGAGCTGTCACACCGTTCAAACCGAGGAATTGTTGCGTAGTGTTTCCCACCAGCGAATTGGCGGCGTTGACTGTCATGCCGTTGCAACCGGTCGCAGCATTACAGAAAGTAACCGCTCCGAAACTCGATTGGTAATCGTAAGTAGATACGGTAAAACTTCCGTTCGGCAGCGGCGTGATCGCACCGTAGGGCTGACGATTATCGCCCGCCGCCGAGCCGATGTTGTCGCTGGCCACTGTTCCTGCCAAACTCCCGGATGCCGTGACTGGGCCGGGAGCACATCCGGTCAACCCGCTGCAGAATGTGACCGCACCGACATCTGCCGTCGCCCCGTTGTTCCAACTGGATGACGCAACGACGTAATTTCCGGTCGACAGCGGAACGATGCCGTCCAGGCCGATCTGATCGTTCGTCGAGCTACCGACCATAGAATTCGAGGTCCCGACGACGCCGGTGCATCCCGTTGTTCCACTGCAAAAGGTCACGGAGCCGGCAAATGTCGCCGCTCCGTTATCGAAACTAGTTTCTCCGATCACATAGTTTCCGTTGGTCAGCGGTACCACCGATCCCAAGGTATCACCCGAAGCGGCACCGATCATAGAATTAGAACTTGATACTGCTCCCGGCGTACACCCGGCATTGCCGTCGCATAATGTGACGGCTCCAACATTGGTCACCGCCCCGTTATCCCAACTAGTGCTTATGACCACGTAGTTCCCGTTCGAGAGCAGTTTTACATCGGCTCCAACCTGATCCTCAGCTTTTGGACCGTACAGGGAATTGGACGTCGACAGCTGCATACCAGCACAGCCTGCAGCCCCACTGCAGAATGTGATCGCTCCGGCGTTGAAAAATGACCCGTTTCGCCACGCCGTCGAGCCTGCGGCAAAGGCGCCGTTCGCAAGTGCGAACAGCTTACTTCCGGCGGCGGAGCTCGTCTGGCCTATCAGGGAGTTGGAAGGCAGGACCTCACCAACACAACCGGCCATGCCGCTGCATTTTGTCGCCGCACCGGCATTAATAACGATATCGTTGTCCCAGTTAGGAGAGGCGACCACATAATCGCCCGTTGACAGGGGAACGACGCCCGCACTGCCTATCGAATCCCCAGGCTTAGTTCCAACCAAAGAGTTTGACGGAGAGACGGGGCCATCACAGCCCGCAGTGCCGCTGCAGAACGTGACGGCACCAGCGGCGGGTAGCAACTCACCCCGGTCCCAACTTGGACTTATTACGACAAAATTGCTATTTCCTACCGCAACGACGGATGTTCCAACATTGTCGAACTCGATCGTCCCGACGAGGGTGCTTATTCGGACGCCTGTCGCCCCGTCATAAAGGTGTACAGCTCCCACGTCGATTTGGGGCGGGCTGACGATGTCGTAGTTTGGATCCGCGACGACGATATTCCCGTTCGAAAGAACCAGTACCTGAGAACCAAAACTCTCGCTGCCCGCGGGACCGCCTATGTCGTACTGTGATGGTCCGCCAACGACCTTTCCCGCCGCCTTATTGGGACTGATGAATACAGCAGCAGCGAACATCAACAAGCCCAGGCTGATCAGACCAACGATCAATTGCGTTCGGGGGGGATTCGCGTAGCGGCCGAAATTTTCGAGTCGGATCTTTCTTAAATTTGTGGTTGTCATTTGGTTCTCCGGGTATCCCTCAATATTTGAATTTTTTGTCCACTGATACATGCGTAAAAAATGAAGACAATCAGCCAAAATATTTAGAAAAAGGTTTCTTTTCGTAAAAAATAGCGGTAAAATCTGACGCATCAACAAGTTAAAGCCGTTGACTATTATGGGCGAAAGGCAAGATTCCGAGATCACGCAGATCCTGCAAGACTGGAATGGCGGTAATGCTGACGCAAAGGAGCGTCTACTGCCGTTCGTCTATGACGAACTGCGCCGTCAGGCGCGCTTTCTTATGTCAAGCGAGCGTTCAAACCACACGCTCCAGCCGACGGCCCTCGTTCACGAAGCATTTATGCGGATCTCGGAGCGATCCGGCGTCGACTGGCAAAACCGCGGTCATTTCTACGGTATCGCATCACGCCTTATGCGTCAGATACTAATTGATCATGCACGGAGCCACGCAGCGGCCAAACGCGGGAGCAATGCTGTGCATTTTTCCATCGATGACGTGCAAATCCCGGTCGAAGAGCGGGCGCATTCTATCTTGTGCCTTAATGAGGTACTCGAACGCCTTGAACAATTTGACGAGCAGCAAGCGAAGATCGTCGAGATGAGATTTTTTGGCGGTCTAAACAATCAGGAGATCGCCGAGACCCTAGCTATTTCCGAAAGGACTGTAGGTCGTGACTGGCAGACAGCCCGACTTTGGCTCTGTCGCGAGTTAAATCAGACGGTCTGATCCAAAAAGTTTTTGGCTGAATTTTTGTACGGCTTACGCATATCACTTTAGGAAGCGACATTAGATCTCATGAAAGCGGAAACGTGGAATCAGGTAAAAGACCTTTTGAATCAGGCTCTCGAGATCGAGCCTGACGGCCGCCGTGAGTTTCTGGCGAAAGTAAATGTCACGCCTGAGATCCTCGCCGAGGTCGAGTCGCTCCTTGCATATGAAGACGCGGCCACTGGGCTAATGGACGCCCCGGCGATCGCATTCGCACAATCTTTCCTGGATGACGAAGAACCCACCAATGCCCTCCTTGGCCAACATATCGGTGTCTATAAAATAGTCGGCGAACTCGGGCATGGTGGCATGGGGGCAGTCTATCTTGCGGAGCGAGATGACGGTAAATTTGAACAGCGGGTTGCTCTCAAATTGTTAAAACGCGAGTTAAATTCCTCGTCGCTCCGGCAACGGTTTGAACAAGAGCGGCAAATACTCGCGTCGCTCGAGCACCCCAATATTGCGCGTTTGCTTGACGCGGGTACTACGGATGATGGCATTCCGTATTTTGCGATGGAATACATCGAAGGGCTCCCGATAGATGTATATTGTCAGCAAAACGATCTCTCCCTCGACGACAGACTAGACCTATTTCGCGAAGTCTGCTCGGCAGTAAATTTTGCACACCGCAATCTTGTCGTTCACCGCGATCTCAAACCTTCAAACATTTTGGTCAATCAAGACCGTATTCCAAAACTGCTCGATTTTGGCATTTCGAAAATTATTTCCGACGAGTTTAAGCAAACCGCGACGATCACAAAGCTAGGCGCGATGACGCCGTCGTATGCTTCGCCCGAGCAGCTCCAAAACAAGGGAACCTCGACCGCGACGGATATCTATTCGCTGGGGGTTGTGCTTTACGAACTGCTCAGTGGGCACCGTCCGTTTGAGTCGAGGGAGCACGATCTGAAGGAGATCTATCAAGCTGTAATTGATGCCGACCCTCCTGCTCCGTCGTCGATCACCGGTACACAGTCGCGAGTTTTATCGTTTCGGTCGGCAGTCGAGGTTGACGATTCGAAGATACACACAGATGCCAATTCGGCGGACACTAAACCAAACGTCTTGGCCATCGATGCCCATTATCTGCGGGGCGATCTCGATAACATTGTCCTAAAGGCGTTGAAGAAAGAGCCTGAGAGGCGTTATTCCTCCGCTGAAAATTTGGCCGAAGACATTCATCGTCATCAGCGCGGTCTGACCGTCACGGCGCGTCCGGATGTTTTCTCTTACAGGGCGGCAAAGTTCATAAATCGAAATAGGCCGAGCGTCATTGCTGCATGTTTGCTATTACTTGTGGTCATAGCCGGCATTATAGCGACGGTGTGGCAGGCACGTATTGCTCAGATAGAACGCGACCGGGCAAAACTCGAGGCTGAAAAAGTAAGAAAGATAAATACGTACACTCAAAACATATTAAATTTTTCGAATCCACACTGGCTTTCGTCAAATCCTAAGCGAAATCGTGATGCCAAGATCTCGGATGCCTTGGACGAAGCTCTCAAAAATATCGACACTGATCTGGCGAACGAACCGGAAATTCAAGCCGAAATACTTTTTACGCTCGGTCAGACCTACCTCGGCCAGGGTCAGTCCGATAAAGCAGATAAACTCTTGCGACAGGCCATCGACAAATTTAATGTGGTTTTCGGCGAAGGAAATTTGAAAGCAATGCAGGCGTCCGTAATTTTGGGAGACACTCTGTATATATCGGGAAAACTGGATGAGGCGGACATTTTTTATACAAATGCCATCAATTATTTTCGCCCCAAAGTTGCCGAAGACAAGGGCCAGTATAAATGGCTCGCTATCGCACTGAACGATCTTGGAAACGTTTATGCCAATAGAGGTAAGTTCAAGGAGTCGCAAGCACTGGTTCGTGAAAGCGTCGAAGTCGCCGAAAACATTACGGGGAGAGATCGTTACGTGATCCCTGTCGTTAAATCAAATTTTGGCACCCACATAAGTCAAACCGGCGATTTTCAGGAAGGATTGAGGTATTTTAATGCTGCGCTTGAAGATATGCGGGCATCGGGAAACGAGCTAACTCTTGAGGGCGGCACAACGTATTTCAATATTGGCCGAATGTACACGGCTCTCGAGGATTACAAAACAGCCGAATCCAATTTTGAAAAAGCGAACCAGATACTAACAAATTCCGGCGGCGAGGAACATTTTTACACCCTGCAAAATAACCTGCACACTGCGATCAATTACTATAAACAGGAACGGTATCCTGAGGCTAGGGAACTGATCGAGCGGACGCTAAAACTTCAGCACAAAGTTTATCCAAACGGTCATTTTTCTATCGCATATTCTCACCGACTGCTGGGATCGATCTTTACAAAAACAGGCCTTGTTCAGCAAGGCGAGGACCAGATACGCCAGGCTCTAAAGATCATCCTTGAAACCCTGAAGGAACCTAATCCAGAGATTTCTACGATAAAAACCGCACTTGCGGAAAACCTCATTGCGCAAAAAAGAAATGCCGAGGCGAAAGAGATATTAACGTCTGCTCTCGACGGTTTTGTAAAAACAAAGGGCGAAGATCACCCTGCAACGCGGCAATGTCGCGAACTTTTGAGCAAGGTGTAACTCCTGACCAATTTAACTATCCCGCACTTTCCAATTACCATAGTCTTAGTGCGTATTCTCATCATAAAACTCGGCAGTATCGGCGACATCATCCATACGCTGCCGTCTCTCGCCGCTATACGTCGAGGCTTGCCCGATGCTCATATCTCGTGGGTCGCTGAGGAAAAATCGGCTGAGATACTGCGCGGAAATCCATTCATTGATGAGCTGATCGAGGTTGATACTCACAGCTTGCGCGGCGGTCGAATTGTCGAGGAGATGCTGCTAGGTGCTAGCCGGCAGATAAAAGAACTTAGGCAACATGAGTTTGACCTGTCGATAGATTTTCAGGGTCTATGGAAATCGGCGACGATCGGTAAACTGTCACGTGCAAAACGACGATGGGGTTTTTCGCGGGACGGTTTGCGGGAACCGGCGAGCCGTATCTTGCTGACAGATACAGTAAAAACGCCCAAGCAGATCAACGTTATCGAAAAGAATCTGGCACTTGCTGCGGGAGCGTTGAATATTGCCGTTCCGACTAGCGGGTTTGAATTTCCTATCGGGACATCCGCCGAACATACGGCAGAGGCAGCGGCGATCATCGATATGGCGGGTGGTGATTTCGCAGTGCTCAATCCGGGCGGCGGCTGGGTAACAAAGCTGTGGCACGCTGAGAAATTTGGGCAGTTGGCGGACAGGCTGTGGGAAGAAAAAGGTCTGATATCGATAGTTGCGACTGGGCCGAAAGAGTCAGACCTCGCTGACACCGTCGAAACAAATAGCAAGACGGGAAAGCTCGTGCTCGCCCAGCCCAGTCTCAAAGGGTTTTACGAACTCGTAAAACACGCCCGGGTTTATGTCGGCGGCGATACCGGCCCGACGCATCTGGCGGTCGCGGCGGGGGCTCCTGTCGTAGGCCTGTTTGGGCCGACCGAGTGGTGGCGAAACGGCAGTCCAAACCCTGATGACATCTGTGTACAGCGGACCGATATCGATTGCCGCGTCGATTGCCATCGGCGGACGTGTTCAAAATGGATCTGTATGGATTCTGATGTCGAGACGGTTTATGCCGCGGTGAGTGAGCGGCTTCGCCGTGCAAAAATTAGTTAGAAGAGCTAATTTGTGAACTTTTCACCCGCTATCGGCATCTATGCATTGGTTGAGGAATAAATAGAGATGATGAAAAAGACAGCCGTTTTTTTGTTTGTGTTGTGTTTGTCGGTCGCGGCGTTAGGCCAGGGTGACGGTATCACCAAAAAAGATCTGAGTCAGGCAGAGATAGACCGCATTATCAAAAAGGTCACCGAGAACGAAGGCGATTTTCGTGCGGCGCTCACAAATTATGTTTTTAACCGCAACGCGACCGTCAACATCATCGGCCTCGGCGGGCAGATAGCCGGAACCTTTCGACGCGATTCTTTTATGACGTTTAATCAGGACGGCTCGCGGTTTGAAAAGGTTCTGTTTGCCCCTGTAGCCACAACCCCGCCCGGATTCGTCACCCCCGAAGACCTAGAGGATCTCGGCGGCGTTAACCCGTTTGCTTTAGAGCCCGCATTTGTCTCGCAATACAATTTTTCCTACATCGGCGTCGAGCGTATCGACGAACTCAACCTCTACGTTTTTGAAGTGCGGCCAAAGGTGATCCCGGATCCAAAAAAATCAAAGATGCGGCTTTTCACCGGTCGTATCTGGATCGACGTTGACGATCTGATGATCGTAAAGACCAAGGGCAAAGCCGTGCCGGAGACCAAGACAAATAAGTTTCCGATCGTCGAAACTTACCGTGATCAGGTTGACGGCAAATACTGGTTTCCGATCGACGCCCGAGCCGACGACGAGCTCGTCTTTGACGACGGCAGCGTCGTGCGCATACGAATGCGTGTGAAATACACCAACTACGCCGTCGGCCGGAGCGAAGTACGCATCCTCGATGACGTGCCCGATCCAAAACCGACGCCAACGCCAACACCCAAGAAGCCGGAATAGTTTGGTCCGGTCCGGACCAGGTGGACCAAGATGGACCAAGGTGGACCAAGGTGGACCAATGAAGCGATCGCTACGCTAGTTGCCCCTTCCCAATTCTTTGGCGATAGAATCACGCGTTTCGATCAACAAACTCATAACATTTTCCTCGTTCTTGCCGGTAGTCTCGATCGGCGGGAGCAGGATCATCTCGATTTCTCCAGCATATGCAACACCCGTTCGCTTGCCCATCATCCAGTCGGTATTTTTTATTGCGACCGGGACGATGGCAGAGCCTGTCTGCAAGGCGAGGTGGAACGCGCCTTTTTTGAACGGCAGCAGTTCGCCCGGCATTGCTCGCGTACCCTCAACAAATACTCCGAACGAATACCCCGCATCCATCACCTTGCGTGCCTTTTCCATTGACCGCAGCGCACGCTCGGGGTTTGAGCGGTCGATGGCGATGATGTTGACGTAATTCATGCCCTGACCGAGCACCGGTACTTTGAGCAGCTCGCGTTTTGCGACGAGGCCCATTTTTTGTCCGGCGTAGAAAAAGAGCGTTGCGGTGTCTAAATAAGAGCGGTGGTTTGACGCGAAAACGTATGAGCGGTTTGGGTCGAGATGTTCCTGCCCAGTTACTTTGACCGTCGCCCCGCATGCCCGCAGCCAAGTCCTCGCTCCCCAGTGTGCCAGCGGGAATAGCCACATTCGTTTGTTTATTATCCCGAGTACGATCAATGCCGGTGTTGCAATAACCAGCAGCAAAGCCCCCGCCACGAACCAGCTCCACCAATAGCGAATTTTCCCGACGGCGCGGGATTTGTTAGACTTTTGGACAGGAAAAGTAAGTTTTGTGTTTTCGTCTTCAGCCATTTTCGCTACAGAGGTCACAGAGAGAATAAAGAGATTATGAGCATTTTAGGTCGTTTTCGTAAATCCGGATTCGTAAAATCTTTGTGGCTATGCGGGATATTACTTGTATGCTCGTTCGCGGTCGCGGCACAAGTGCCTAGCCCAAAGTCGGTGCTGGGTTTTACGCCGACCGATGACAAAACCATCGCCGACTGGCGTCAGATCACCGATTATTTTGCCAAGCTCGATAAGGCCAGCAACAAGGTCACCGTTAAAGAGATCGGCAAGTCCACGAATGGCAAGCCGCTGATCGTCGCGTTTATCTCGTCGCCCGACAATATTAAAAACCTTGAGAAATACCGCCAGATCTCAGCGAAACTTGCCGACCCGCGAACCGTCAAAAGCGAATCTGAGCTCGCCGACCTGATAAAAAACGGCAAAACGATCGTGTCGATATCGTGTTCGATCCACTCGACCGAGATCGTCGCGTCGCAGATGTCGATGAATCTTGCGTATGAACTTGCGACCGCGACGGACGCCGATACAAAAGAGATATTAGATAACACGATCTTGCTGCTCATCCCTTCACCAAATCCGGACGGCATTGATATTGTCGCCGACTGGTATCGCAAGACGCTGGGGACAAAGAGCGAGGGAACGGCTCCGCCTGAGCTTTATCACCATTACGCGGGCCACGACGACAATCGCGATTGGTTCATGCTCAACCTCGTTGAGACGCAGGCGATCACCAAACTCTTTTGGCAGCAGTGGTTTCCGCAGCTTGTTTATGACGTTCATCAACAGGGGCAAAACGCTTCGCGGTTCATTATCCCGCCGTTCTTTGACCCGCCGAATCCGCGTGTCGCGCCGTCGATATTGCGTGAGGTCGGGCTGATCGGGTACAAGATGGCGGCGGATCTGCAAGCCAAAGGTATCGAGGGTGTTGCGACCAATTCGACCTACGATACATGGTGGCACGGCGGATTTCGGTCGGCGCCGTATTATCACAATTCGATCGGTATTTTGTCCGAAGCGGCGAGTGCCAATCTGATGTCGCCGGTCACGATCAAGAAAGAAGACCTTGCCCGCAACCGTAACACACGCGGGCTGCCAAATCTGCTTGAAACGGCCACGAACTATCCCGACACGTGGGAAGGCGGGCTGTGGCGTCCGGCGGATATTAACGAGATCGAGATGACGGCGTCGAGGGCTTTGCTCTCGATGGCGGCGAAATATCGTCCGCGTTACCTGCGCAATTTTTACGAATACGGACGTGCCAACACCATCCGCAAGGTTGATGAACCACAGGCATTTATCGTCTCAGCGGGCCAGCCAAACACCGAAACGATATCGCGATTCCTTGAGATCCTGATGGCACAGGGGATGGAGATCCATCACATGACCAAAGAGCTGTGGGTCAAGATGACGCCTACGGCCGAATTTCACGAGATGCCGCACGGCAGTTTTTTGGTCTATGTAAATCAGCCGCAGCGGAGCAACGTGCTCAGCCTGTTTGAAAAGCAAGTATATCCGCACCGTCTGCTGCCAAATGGCGATGCCGAGGTGCCGTATGATGTTGCGGGATGGACGCTGCCGATGCAGATGGGTATAGAGTATGACGCCGCGTGGCAGATACGCGACATCGACCGCGAAACGCCGACGATCAAGCGGATCGAAAACCTTGATCAGGCACGCGCGATAATGAATCTGTCCCCAAGTGGCGGTTCGTTTGCCAAAAAACCAAATCCGCTAAAAACTAACCCTAAGATAGGGCTTTACAAAGGCTTTACCGGCTCAATGGACGAAGGCTGGACACGGCTGGTGCTGGATACGTTTCAGATACCGTTTCGCTCCGTGTCTGATGCGGATGTTAAGTCAGAAAACCTCGATGTCGACGCGATCATCTTGCCTGCCGACAGCGAAAACACTATCGTAAACGGCCTCAGTGCCGAGCGTTACCCGAACGAATACACGGGTGGCATCGGTGCTGCGGGTATCGAGAATCTCAAAAAATTTGTCGAGAACGGCGGCAAGCTGATCTGCTTTGACGACTCGTGCGAGATGGTCATCAAACGGTTTAACTTGCCGATCAAGAATGTACTTGCGGGGCTAAAACGCAGCGAATTTTACAATCCGGGTTCGGTTGTCAGTCTCGATGTCGATACAAAGCAACCTTTGGCACGCGGGCTGAAGGATGTTACGGCGGCATATTTTTCGAGCAGCTCGGCGTACGATATCACCGAGAACAAACGCGTCAGATCGATCGCCGAATACGCCAGCAAAGACGCACTGCTTTCCGGCTGGATGCTTGGTGAAAAGTTTCTTAACGGCAAAACCGCACTCGCCGAGGCGAGCTACGGTAAGGGCAAGATCGTGCTGTTCGCCTTTCGCCCGCAGCACCGCGGCCAGTCGTGGGGCACGTTTCCGTTCATCTTTAACGCATTGGAGAAATAACGCCCGGCAGGTCTGCTAAAATCGATATATGAAGATCCGAAGTTTGTTATTCATCGTCGCTATTCTTTGTCTCCCGACGGCTGCCGCACGTGCTAATAACGAATATGAATTTTACCGACTCGCGTCCGAGCCGTTTATCCGCATAGGCCTTGCGACAAATGCTAGCTCGGCGACGATCACGACCAATGATTCGTCGCTTGTGGCGGTGAGCCCTGACGAGCCTTCGCGGCTGCTGGCGTCGACGCGCGTGACGGTTTCGGCGAGGGCGTATCGTCCGCCGGAGATCGAAAATTATCGTGTCGAATTTCAAAATCTGCCGACGCAGGCTGACGCAACCGCTCTTGCAAAAGACATACGCGATGCGACCGGCGAAACTGCGCTTGCGAGTCTCGACCCGGCGACGAATTTGTGGAAAGTTTGGGTCGGCTCAGTCAAGGAAACGAGCATTGATGCCGAGGAATTAAAAGCGAAACTTGCCGAAAAAGATTTTGACGACGCCGTGATCGTGACGGAAAAGAAAACTGTCGTTTCACCCGATGCTGTCGCTCTGTCTCAGCAATTAAAGACCGCCGGTAAAAGCGAAGTTCGCAGTCTGATAAAGACGACCGGGTCTTCGCAGCCGAACGTTTCGGGCCCGGTTGATCCAAATTTACGTGAAGTGATAGTCAACGCTCCGTCGGCAAGCTATTCGTCGCTCAAGTCCGTCGCTTTTGGTTCCGTCAACGAGCGCGCAAATCCGGTCCGGCTTAACGGCAAAGCCTATCGCGGCAAGATAGAGGTTTTTGTTAACGCCCGCGGATCGTTGACTGTCGTCAATGTCGTTCCCATCGAAGATTACCTGCTCGGCGTTGTGCCGGCCGAACTTGGCTTGCCGCAGCTCGAAGCGCAAAAGGCACAGGCAGTCGCCGCCCGCACCTACGCGATCGCGAATATCGGAGCGTATGGCAAGCAGGGATTCGACATGGTACCGACGATCTGGTCGCAGGTATATTTGGGCGTGTCGATCGAGACCAAGATGGGCACAATGGCCGTGCAACAGACGCGCGGGCTAGTCGCGACATATCAGGGCAAGCCGATAATGGCTTATTTTACATCGACTTGCGGCGGACGAACCGAGGACGGAGGTAATATCTTTGACCAAGGTGAGCCATATCTCAAAGGCGTCGAATGCTCGCTAGAAGGGCATCGTCATTTCGAACCTTTTCTGATCAAAACAACGCGGCAACCGGCAAAGCTACGTGACGAAGCCAATCTTGAGCTTGCGCGTCAGATGTCGCTCTTTGCGTCGAATGGATTTTTCCTCTCGGCGTCTCAGATGACGGACGATTGGTTTGAGGATGTGCCGCATGAGAACGAAGTGTCAAACTGGCTGACGCAGCTTGCCGGACGATTTGGAAAACCGCTTACCGGCGTGACCCGTGATTCGGCCAGGCCGACCGAACTTGCCCGATTGATCGCCGGATTTATCTATGCTCCGGGCTATGCGGACACGATGCTGACCGAATCGGATATTAACTATCAGTTGTCTTTTGACGACGCGGGCGAGATACCAAAAGATCGTCGCGCCGAGGTCGCTCTGCTGCTCAGGGATGGTTATTTTACGATCCACCCTGATCTGACATTAAAGCCAAACCGTCCGTTTTCCCGAGCAAAGCTGCTCCGGCTGATAACCGAAATATATCAAAAGAAAAAATGGATGCCAGAGATGCTCAGCGGCACCGCCAAGCCGACGGTCGACGGTAAGTTGGTCCTAAAAAACGGCAAAGGAGAGCGGCAGGTCACCGTCCGTCCGGATGTATTTCTATTTCGTGAATTTGGCAACAATATGTATCCGGTCCGCGAAGCGGCTCTCGTCGGCGGCGAGCAGGTCAATTACCAGCTCGATGCCGTCGGAGCGGTAAAATATCTTGAGATCAAACCGACCGATACGCCTACGACTGCTGAAAATATGTCGCCTTGGGTGTTTTGGAACAAGTCAGCATCGGCTGGTGAGGTCCAGTCGCGTCTATCGCGATACGTCCGCGGCATCGGCACGCTCTATGATATCAACGTCAAAAAGGTCGGCTATTCACGCCGCCCGATCGAGCTCGAGATCATAGGTTCGAACGGCGTCAAAACACTAAAGGGCGGCAAGATCCGCTCTGCCCTGCGGCTGCCGGAGCAGCTTTTTGTTATGAACAAACGCTACTCCGGCTCGACCGTCACGGGCTATACATTCACCGGGCGGGGCTGGGGCCACGGCGTCGGGATGTGCCAATACGGAGCGTTTGGCCTGGCTAAAATGGGCGTCAAATTTGACGAGATCATCCGGCACTACTACTCCGGCGTCGATGTGACGAAAGCGTATTAACGTCGAAAGGATTCGTAGATCCGGTTAGATCTGAGCGTGTACCAATAGGCCCACAGTATCAGCAAAAGCTGTATCGGCAGCCTGATCCACAAAGCTATCGGCGGAATATTCGGATATAGTTCCGGATGTGTCGCCATGTGGATGTTCGCAGGGAAGATGGCGATCAGAAGCAATATCAACCCCCAAGCAGCGTAACGGCTCGTCTTAGGTATCAGCAGCCCCACACCAAGCACAACCTCAGCAACACCGCTAATAATAACCAAAACATAGTGCCACGGCAGGTAAGGCGGCATGATGTTCTCGTAAAATGCGGGGTTGATAAAATGATTTGTGCCGGCTGCGATGAATAGCACGCCGAGAACAATTTTGGTAACGAGCTTAACTGAGACCATAGCTAACTGTAACACCTGCGAGCCGGTGATTGCATTTGTGCGGGTTTTTGTCTGATAATCGCTGGCAAAAGCAACAGATGAAAAAGTTCAATACACGTAAAGTATTATTAGTTTTGATCGTTGCGTTAGCGGTGTTTGTGGGAACGGACTTCGCCCAGACGCCAAAGACGGCGAAGGCCGAGATCGGTTCGCAGACGGCAAAGAACGGTTTTAAGAACGAAGACGAGATCCGCGATAAGTTTACCAACTGGAAAACGGACGAAGACGCACGCGTTTGGCTGGCGGCGATGAATTATAAGGTCGCCGAGATCGAGAGCGTCATCGCGACCAAACCACATGGTGAAAAGTCGGATGTTGAGGTTGTCGTCAAAACAAAAACCGGATCAAAGAAAGAAGGCATTTCGATCAAACTCGTCAGCAACACGAACGGGTTTAACCAGATCGATAAGCGTTGGCTGGCGCATTATGTGAAGATGTGGAAAATGCCAGCCGATGTTGAGGAGGCGTTAAAACTATTTGTCGGCGAGACTCCGCCTAATAAGCCGTCGCGGTCCGACAACCGGATGTTTCTCAACGAGCTCGACCCGCAAGCTCAAAAAGCTATCATCGATTTTTTTACTTTGAACAGGGAAATGATCGTCCCCGATCTTTTTTCGGGTGACGGAGTCCACGCTGCCGGTTGGGTGATGGTCGCGCTCAAATCGACGGAAAAACCGCGTTGGGTTTTGCGAACGGACGCCGACACGATCAGATTTTTTGGCGAGGGCAAAATCGAACTCACCCGCAACGGCAATCTAAAGATCGGCCGCATCACAATGCAGCGAAAGGGCGGCGACGGCGGGCGTGAGACGGCAAAGATGCTGCAATTTAAGATAAATCCCGCACTGCTATTTGACGCAAAATGAGATTTTCCGCCAGCCAAATAAAAGGGGCGGCATTGGCCGCCGCCGTCCTTTTAGCAATTGTATTATTGCGGTGGATACTCGCCGGTTAATCGACGAGCTTTGCGTCCATCGTGATCTCGGCTTTGAGGAGCTTTGAGATCGGGCAGCCGGCCTTTGCGTTGGCGGCGGCGGTTTGGAACGCGGCGTCATCGGCTCCGGGGATCTTTGCTGTAACGTCGAGATGCACTTTGGTAATGGCAAAACCGTCCTCAAGCTTTTCGAGCCGCACCGCAGCCGTTGTATTGATACTGTCAGCCGTCAAACCGGCCGCACCAAGTTGGCCAGAAAGAGCCATCGAGAAACAGCCCGCATGTGCCGCCGCGATCAACTCCTCAGGATTCGTCCCAATGCCGTCCTCAAAACGGGTGCTGAAAGAATATTGTGTATCCGACAACACGCCGCTGTCGGTCGAGATCTTACCGCCGCCTTCCTTGATACTGCCGTTCCACTCTGCCGATGCTTTTCTTAACATTTTAATTTCTCCTTAAACTGCTGGCTTGTTTGCCATTTTGAATACCAGTTTACCGCCTCCGTTTATTTCGGCAAATGTCAGATACTTGCGATCGATCTTCCGGCCATTGAGCGACACGCTCTCGACATAGACATTTTTGTCGGATTGGTTCTGAGCTTCGATGGTAAGCTTCTTTCCGTTTTCAAGACTGATCACCGCAGTTTTAACGACCGGGCTGCCGAGTTGGTATTGGCCGGACGCAGGTGCGACGGGGTAGAAACCGAGAGCCGAGAACAGATACCACGCCGACATCTGGCCGCAGTCGTCGTTGCCGCCGAGACCGTCGGGTGTTGGGTGGTATTGATTTTTGAGGATCATCCGGACTCGCTCCTGCGTTTTCCACGCGTCGTCTGTCCAGTTGTATAGATATGCGACGTGGTGGGCGGGTTCGTTGCCGTGGATGTAGCCGCCGATGATGCCCTCGCGGGTGATGTCTTCGGTTTCAGCGAAAAATTCGTCAGGCAGATGCATCGTGAAAAGCTCATCGAGATGTGCCGCAAATTTCTTCTTCCCGCCCATCTTATCGATCATTTCAGCCGGGTTGTGCGGGACGTAAAGGCTGTAATTCCAGGCGTTACCCTCAATAAACCCTTGCCCCTCCGTTTTTAACGGATCAAATTTCGCAAGGAATGTGCCATCTGATGACTTTGGCCGCGTAAAGCCTACCGAAGAGTCGTAGACATTTTTCCAGTTCTCGCTGCGTTTGATGAATTCATTGTAGATCGCGACCTTTCCGAGCTTTTTCGCGGCCTGTGCGATCGCCCAGTCGTCGTATGCGTACTCAAGCGTTTTTGATACTGACGAGCTGTTTTTGTCCTCAGGCACGTAGCCGAGCTTCATGTAGTATTCGAGTCCGTCGTAGTATTTTTGACGAGCTGTTGTTGCTGAGACTTCGAGAGCTTTTTCGGCTTCGTCGCCGGTCAGATTGCCGGTCACGATGGCGTCTGCTATTACCGACACGCTGTGATAGCCGATCATGCACCAGTTCTCATTGGCGTAATGCGACCAGACCGGTAGCATCTTGTGTACGCTCTGGTCGTAATGAGCCTGCATCGAGCGGATCATATCGCGGTTGCGCTCGGGCTGGATGATATTGAGCAGCGGGTGAAGCGCACGGTAAGTGTCCCAGAGCGACAATGTGGTGTAGTTCGTAAAATTCCCGACGCCGGGATTTCTCATTTGTTTGCGATACGCCTCACTCTGAGCTTCGTGAATATTCTGATCGATGCCCTTGTACCGGCCATCGACGTCCATATAAACAGTCGGAGAGAGAAACGCGTGATACATTGCCGTGTAAAAATTGGTCATCTCGCCGCGATCGAGCGTCGTGACGGCGATCTTGCCTAGCTCCTTGTTCCAAGCGGCTTGAGCCTCGCGTTTTGTGCGTTCGAAATCCCAATGCGGGATCTCGGCCCGCATGTTCGCAACTGCACCTTCGGTCGAAACGGGCGAGATCGCAAACTTGACCTTTACCTTCTCGTAGGGCGTTGTCTTGAAATCAAAATGCGCACGCAGCTGCTTACCTGCCATTTCAGGAAAGTTCTTGGTTTGGACAAATTTACGCCAAAAGCCCTTGTAATCCTGCTTGCCGAATTCTTTATAACCGTATGACGTGAACGGCTTTGAGAATTCCATTGCGAAATAAACGGTCCGCGTTCGTGCCCAGCCGTTTGTCTGACGATAGCCGACGATCCGCCGGTCGCCCTCGACGCGTGCAAACGTCCAGACGTTCTTGTCAGCATAATCATAGATGCCGTGCATCAGATCAAGAACGATGTGGCCGTCATCGCCCTTAAGCCCGGCAGGAAACGTGTATTGATGAAACCCGACACGAGTTGTCGCTGTCATCTCGGCAACGATGTTGTCGTCAGATAACAGGGCTTTGTAATATCCGGGCTCGGCGACCTCATCTTCGTGTGAGAACGCCGAGCGAAAGCCGCTTTTCGGATCGCCTTTCTTTCCGGGCTCAAGCTGCAAAGGCCCGACGGTCGGCATTACAAGAAAATCGCCCAGATCGCTGTGCCCAGTTCCGCTAAAATGGGTGTGCGAAAATCCGACGATCTCGCTGTCGTCGTATTGATAACCCGCGCAGTATTTATAGGCGTCTTTGTTGTATTTGCCGCCGATGTTATGCGGCTGCTGATCGGTGTCGGGCGAAAGCTGGACGGAGCCAAACGGTACCGTCGCACCGGGGTATGTGTGCCCCATCTTTTGCGTGCCGATTAGCGGATTGACGTATTGAACGTAGTCGCCTGAACGCTGGGCAAAGGCACCGATGTTGAATGAAAGCAGAGTGATGAATGCGATCAATTTTTTCATTTTGTAAGACCCAGAGCGAGAAATATGTTTGTTGTTTCAAATGATATACAGAACGACACTAAAATAAAACTTTGCCTGTTGATCTATAAAGTATCTTCAAATTATCTGTGTTAATCTGTGTCAATCTGTGGCTAATTCTCCTCCGATCTACGCAATAATGGGGCCGACGGCGTCGGGCAAGACCGCGCTTGGGGTTGAGCTTGCTCTAAGGGTCGGCGGCGAGGTCATAAATTGCGATTCCGTTCAGATATATCAGGGCATACAGATCGCGACGGCAAAGCCGAGCGACGAAGAAAAGCGCGGTGTGCCGCATCATCTGATCGATTATGTCGATCCAAATGTAAATTATTCGGCGGGCGAATGGGCGCGTGATGCGGCAGAAAAGATCGTCGAGATCGAATCACGCGGTCGTGTGCCGATACTTGTTGGTGGCACCGGATTTTATTTGCGTTCGCTGCGGCAGCCGTTATTTGACGGGCCGCGAACGGACGCTGACCTGCGGACGCGTTTGCGTGCCATTGGCGTGCGGCATGGTGCCGAGCATCTACATAAAATGCTTACACGGGTCGACCCCGATGCGGCGGCAAAAATTCCTGAACGTGATCATGTGCGATCTATGCGCGGTCTCGAAGTGTTTTTCCAAACTGGTAAGAGGCTCTCTGCGGAGCAGCCAAACCGTACAGAGCCGCCCGAATTCGCGAGCCGGATCAAGGTTTTTGTCTTAAACCCGCCCCGCGATGTCTTGTATGAAAAAATAAACGCCCGGACCGAAGCTCATTTTGACGGCGGACTCATCGATGAGGTGAAACAATTGCTCGCGGATGGCGTTAAAGACAATACGAATGCTCTCGGGGCTCATGCGTATCGGCGGGTTTGTGAATATTTGCGAGAAGAGCGGGACCTCGCTTCAGCGGTCGAAAAGTCAAAACAGGACGTTCGCAATTACGCCAAGCGACAGCTCACCTGGTTTCGCAAAGAGCCGGACGCAATATGGCTTGATGGATTTGGTGATGAGGCGATTGTTAAGGAGACGCTCTTTGCCAATATCGACGTGGCAACGTAAAAGGCTTGTTTAAGACTGCGAATCTGATATAATCGGGAACACAAGGTTAGTAAAAGCGAGGAGATGTTATGGAAAAGCAGGCTGCCCAAAACATACAGGACGCGTTTTTAAACTCGGCACGGCGAGAAAGAATGACGGTCGTTATTCACCTCCTGACAGGTTCGACCTTTGCGGGGCGGATCAAAAGCTTTGACAAATTTTCGGTCCTGCTAGATGTCGGCGGTCCCGACGTCTTATTGTTCAAACACGCCATCTCATCGATAACGCAAGAAAAGCGTCCCACACCGGAAGTCCAGTCTTGACAGGAAAATTCATAACTTTTGAAGGGATCGACGGCAGCGGCAAATCGACGCAATTGCGTATGCTGGCGGATGTTCTGCGCTTGCGTGGGCTTGATGTGGTCACTACGCGTGAACCGGGCGGCACGTCTGTGGGACGAGCCTTGCGCGAGGCATTTCTTGAGACAACGGAGACGGTCGCTCCGATGGCTGAGCTGCTTGCGTTTGCTGCCGACAGGGCGCAGCACGTCGAGTTTCTGATCAAACCCGCGATCGCCGCAGGGCGGATCGTTATATCTGATCGTTATGCCGACGCGACATTTGCGTATCAGGGCGCGGGCCGCGGATTTCCTGAGGAAAAGGTAAACCAAGCGATCGAACTCGCGACCGGCGGACTAAAGCCTGACCTCACTCTGTTTTTCGATATCACAGTCGAGACGGCAATTGAGCGGATGAATGCCCGTGACGAATCACAGGCTAAAAAGAACCGGATGGACGAGGAAACGGCTGAGTTTTATGGCCGTGTCCGCGAGGCCTATTTTGGCATCGCAGAACGCGAGCCGGGGCGGTTTCGGGTCATCGAGGCAAGCGGTTCGGTCGAGTCGATCCATGAGCGGGTCGTCGAGATGGTGACAGATATTCTCAAATAGATGTTTAGCAAGCTGATCGGAAATGACGACGCCAAGCGGTCGCTAAAGCGGCTGCTTGCAAATGGGCGTGTGCCAAATTCACTACTATTTGCAGGTGACGAAGGCGTAGGGAAGCGGCAGTTTGCATTACAAGTTGCTAAAGCGTTTGTCTGTAAAGAGCCGACGGATGGTGAAGCTTGCGGGGTTTGTGCGGCGTGCCGACGGGCGGACGTTTTTGTTTTTCCAAAAAGCGACAAGGGCGAAGATTTCGAGCAGGTGTTCTTTTCAGAACACCCTGATGTCGGTACGGTCATCCCGTTCAAACGCAACGTCCGCGTAGATGCGATACGCGACCTTGAGCGGGAAGCCAACTTTCGACCGTACGAAGCCGAGGCAAGATTTTTTATCATCGATGACGCGCACAAGATGAATGACGCTGCGGCTAACGCTTTGCTCAAAACGCTCGAAGAGCCGCCCGCAACATCCTATATTTTTCTGATCACTTCGCGCCCTGACAGCCTGTTGCCGACGATACGTTCGCGTTGCCAGATGATGCGGTTTGCTCCGGTCGAGACCGACGAGATCGAGCGGTTTCTGATCGACGACAGGGCATTTACGCACGACGAAGCGAGGCTGGCGGCTAGGCTAGCTCGCGGCAGTGTCGGACGGGCGGTGTCGGTTGATGTGGCAAAGTTCAAAACAAACCGCGAGCGTATGATGGGAGTTTTGCGAAACGCCGTTGAGACGGGTGACCGTGCGGCTTTGCTTAGAATTTCAGAGGAGCTGAATGACGCTAAAAATAAGGACAATTTTGAGGAGAATCTCGATATTCTTGAATCTCTGATCCACGATGTCTGGACGCTGCGGTTGAGCGGAGAAGATTCCCGGATCGTCAATACCGACCTCGCCAACGACCTCTCGCGGATCGCTGACAATGCCGTCGGGCTCGACCTTGCATCATGGCTCGGCGGGATCGAGACGATGCGTGAAAATTTTGCGGTCAACATCAATCGCAAGATCGCCGCCGACGCTTTATTTGTCACGATGGCGGGTGCCTAGGTTACAATTATTTAATGCAGGCCGAACAAGAGATTACTACTTTCAAGGTGCCGCCGTTCGTCGAGCGTTTGACGGCGGGTGCAGGTGCGGCCGTTATGGCTGCGGGGTCTGCGGCTGTTTTCTATTTTGATCCGTCAAAACATCAGTTTTTCCCCGTCTGCCCTCTATATGCAATGCTTGGAATTGCTTGTCCGGGATGCGGGCTGACGCGTGGTTTTAATTCGCTATTTCATGGCGACGTGATTTCGGCAGTCGATTTTAATGCACTGATCCCGCTATGGGCCGTGATTTTAGGATGGGTTTGGGTGTCGCTGATGTTGTTAGCGATACGCGGAAAAGGGTTGCCGATGTGGCCGACAAATCCGCGATTTATGTCTGTGTTTTTTATAACTCTGGTAGTTTTCGGAGTGCTGCGAAACATACCCGTCTGGCCGCTGACTATCTTATTTCCATAAAAAGAGATTCACCTCAGAGACACAGAGAACACGGAGAAATTGAATGTAATTTCCTCTGTGACTCTGTGGTGAATTGTTCTTAGGTGATCTGGATGAGCGGTTTATCTTCGGCGAGTGACTTCGCGTTTGCCCCTTCTTTTCTTAGGATCTCGACCTCTTTTACAAATTCCTCGACAATATCGGCACCCGCGACCTTTCGCATTGGGACGCCGTCTTTGAATATCATCCCGACCTGGCGGCCAAAGGTGATGCCTAGTTGGCTGTCGTGCGCTTCGCCGGGGCCGTTGACGGCACAGCCCATTATCGAGAGATGCAGCGGCTCTTCGACGTGGGCAAGACGCCGCTCGACCTCGGTAACGATCTCGACAAAATTATCGACATCGAGCCGCCCGCAGGTCGGACAAGCGACGACGGTCACGCCCCGTTTGCGGAGTTCCAGAGATTTTAATATTTCCCAGCCAACGCGGACCTCTTCGTGCGGCTCGGCTGCTAAAGACACGCGGATCGTGTCGCCAATGCCCTCGTGCAGCAAAATTCCTAGCCCGATCGCGGATTTGATCGTTCCGCCAAAAGGCGTTCCGGCTTCGGTGACGCCGAGGTGCAGAGGGTAGTCGACCTTTGCGGCCATCAGCCTATATGCCTCGACCATGCGGTTGGCATCGGATGCTTTCAGCGAGATGACCGTGTCGCTAAAACCGAGATCCTCAAGAATGCGGATGTGCCGCATGCCACTTTCGACCATAGCTTCGGGGGTCGCGGTGCCGTATTTTTTGAGCAGGTCTTTTTCTAACGAACCGCCGTTAACGCCGATGCGGATCGGTACTTTCTGAGCCTCGGCAGCACGGACGACCTCGCGAACGCGGTCGATGTGGCCGATGTTGCCGGGGTTGATGCGGAGTTTGTCGATGCCCGCGTCGAGGGCTTTGAGTGCGAGTTTGTAATGAAAATGGATGTCTGCGACGATCGGCACATCTGTCCGTTTGCGGATCTTGTACATTGCCGCCGCGGCATCATCGTCGGGCACGGCGATGCGAACGATCTCACAACCTGCCGCGACCATCTCGTCGATCTGCCGCAGCGTGCCGTCAACATCCGTCGTATCGGTTTTGGTCATCGACTGAACGACGACCGGTGCACCCCCGCCGATCTGGATGTCACGAACTTTTACTGATCTGGTAACTCTTTTCAATTGTTATTTGCCTATAAGTCGCGAGACGTCAAAGAATATCACCGTCACCATCAGCAATAACACGATGCCGAGTCCGGTTAGCTGGATGCGCTCACGTGCGACCATCGACAGCGTCTTGCCAAACCACGACAGCACTTTTTCGATGCCGAGCACCATTATCTGCCCGCCGTCGAGCATGGGTATCGGCAGCAGATTCATCACCCCAAGGCTTAAGGATATCGCCATCAGTACGCCGAGTAGGCCGATAAAGCCGCTCGCGAAAACTGTTGTGACGATGATCTGTCCAATGCCGATCGGACCCGAGACTGTGTCTTTTGCGGAGCGTTCGCCCGTGCCGACTTGGCCGAGGGCCGAGCCGGTCATACGTAGAATTCGCAGGTTTTGATCGACCGCACTAGCAATTGCACCGCCGACGCCGACGGGCTCGAGATTTCTGAGCAACGTCTGGTCAAAGCGGATGCCGATCAACCAGTCGTCATTTTTTGCGATGGCATAGGTCGTGATCTCTTGTTTTTGCTCACCGCGGGTTACGCTGAGGCTGATCGGAGCGCCTTTTGATTCGGCGACCATCATTTTCATCTCCTGCGTGTTGCGGATCGCTTTACCGTTAACGGAAGTGATCCAATCGCCTTTTTGCAGGCCCGAGGTGGCTGCAGGCATTGACTCGTCGATGCTACCGACAACGACTGGTTCGACTCCGGCATCAGCGGCCATGTCAAGAAAGCCGCCCGATTGTCCGTTTTCAGTCACCTTGGTCGGGGCGATGTTAAGAGCGATCCGCTGGCCGCCGCGTTCGACCGCGATAGGCACCTGTTTTTCGGGGATGAGCAGGGCACTGTCCTCGATGTGATTCCACGAAGGATTTTCGGCACCGTCAAAATTGACGATACGGTCGCCTGCTTTGATGCCAGCTTTGTCGGCAGCCCCACCGGTTTTTACAAAACCGACGATCGGCGACGGGTTAGCCGGCACGCCGTAAATAAGTGCCATTGAGAATGGGATCGCAAGGGCGAGCACGATATTCATGAACGGCCCGCCGATCATCACCAAAAATTTCTGCCATCGCGGACGCAGTTCGTACAGTTCAGATTCCGGGACGGGTTCATGCGTCGCGTCTTTTGCCTCAAGCGGCCCGGCACCCTCGTCACCGTAGAGCTTTACATAAGCTCCGAGCGGGATCGCCGAGACGCGATAGTCGGTGTGACCGACCTTAAAGCCGAAAAGCCTTGGCCCAAGGCCAAAAAACGAGTACGCCTCTACCCGCATCCCAAATATCTTGGCGACGATAAAGTGGCCAAATTCGTGGATGTTGATCGCTATACCGAGGACGAAGAGGATCGCTAAAATTGCTATTAAAAAATCAGGCATCAATAAATCCTTATAATAAAACGGTCAAAATACTGGTTGTTAGAACGCCAAAACACGCAACTAGTTGTCAGTAAAGTGTAAGCGCCGCAAGATCGTCAGTCAACTAATTCGAGATCGACGCCGATGTCGCTTTTGCGGCCAAAAGTCGGTCCGCCGCGTTACGTGCCCACGCATCGACACGCAACACCGTCTCAAGGTCGGCTACTGTTTCGCTCGTGTGTGCCTGCATCACCCCGGCGTTGATCTGGGCGATCTCGCTCAATTTGATTCGGCCGTCGAGGAACGCTTGGACGCTGGTTTCGTTGGATGCGTTCAGAGCGGCAGGCGTCGTGCCGCCCTGTTTTAATGCATCGTACGCTAGAGCGAGACACGGGAAACGCTCAAGGTCAGGCTCTTCAAAATCCAGTCTGCTCAGTTGAGACAGGTCGAGCCCCGGCAGACAATTTTCACGTCGGTCCGGATAGGTCAACGCATATTGAATCGCATGCTTCATGTCCGTTACGCCCATTTGAGCAATGATCGAACCGTCAACCAACTCGACCATCGAATGGACGACCGATTGCGGATGTACGATCACCGATATCTCGTCAGCGTCAAACCCGAACAGCCACTTTGCCTCGATAACCTCGAGGCCTTTGTTCATCAGCGTCGCTGAGTCGATCGAGATCTTATCGCCCATTTTCCAATTTGGGTGATCAAGTGCCTCGGCGCGGGTGGCATTTTCGATATCTGCTTTTGATCTCGTGCGAAACGGGCCGCCGGATGCAGTAAGGATCAGACGTTTGACCTCGTCCCTCGTTTCGCCCCGCAGACATTGGTGGATGGCGTTGTGCTCACTATCGACCGGCAGCAGCTCGGCCCCAGACTTAGCTGCAGCGGCCGTCATCAATTCACCGGCCATGACGAGAGTTTCTTTATTGGCAAGAGCGACGCGTTTTCCGGCCTCGATCGCCCGCAGTGTCGGTACAAAACCGACCGCACCGACCGTCGCTGAAACGACTGTCTCGGCTTGCTCGTGTGTAGCTGCCGCTACGAGCCCGGCGTCTCCCGTGACAATACGCGGAACTGCGGCCTTCAAACGATGCAATTCGCGGGTCAATTCTTCAGCACATCCGTCGTCACTGCATGATACGAGCTCCGGTTTGAACTCGGCTATTTGCTCCGCAAACACAGACATATTACGCCCCGCAGCCATCGCGACGACGCGGATGTCGCCCAGATGTTGTACTACTTTTAGGGTGTTGCAGCCGATCGAGCCGGTCGAACCAAGGATGGAGATAGATTTCATAAGACGAGCAAGCCACAGATTATCACAGATAGACACTGATAGGAATAGATCAGTTTGACGCCTACATTGTAATTCGCCTCGAGCCTACCGATTGGATTCGGAAAATTCAAACGGAGCATCTAGACGGTTGGTTTTGGTTTCGCCCGATGCCTGTTTATCGGCGAGGAACTGATTGAATTGTGCGGATTGGTTTTTCGGAACGCTGAGGGTTTTCCAGTCGGCTGATTTGAAATGCTTGGCGAGCAATACGATCTGGCCGATATGATAACTGTAATGTGTGAGCTGGCGGTTGATGGCTTCGACGATGGTATGCGGTTCGCCGCGGATCGGGACATTGCGGGAGAAATCCTGCGGCGTCAGCGTTTCGATAGCGTCAAACAACGTCTGCCAACCGCGTTCCCAAAACTGCATCAGCGACTCACGCGTGTCGCCGATCAGCTCAAATTCGGTGTCGCGATGACGGTCCGGCTTTTCGCCATCGCTCGTCAAAAAATCTCGCCAGCGTGAATTTAGATTGCCGGAGATATGCTTGACAATGGCTGCGATCGAATTTGCCTCGGCGTCGATCAAGGCAAAAAACTCTTCGTCGCTGACCTGCTCAATCGCACGCTCCGCCATTTTTTTATAATTGCGAAATGACTGGACCGCGTCGGTGCGATAGTTCGTAGTAATATCAATATCTTTCATCTCGTCCCCTCAAGATCAATTGAATCCAGGTGCGTTCGGGCTATCTCAAGCGCCGCATATACGTCACCGGCAAAATTCTTACGGCCGACCCTTTCGACGAAGCCGCTTTTTCGCATTACCCGATATACGTTTCGTGACACGGCAGAAAATATAAGGATCTGACCATTTTCCTTAGCCTCGGCGGCTAGTTCTTCGAGCACGTGGACACCGCTCGCGTCGATGGTCGTGACCTGACGCATCCTCAGGATGAGCACTTTTGGCTTCGTGGCGACGACACGTATCGATTCTTTGAATTGCCGTACGGCCCCGAAAAACAATGATCCGTATATCTCGAAAACCTCTACACCGCGGGGGATATCGATCGTCGCCATGTCTCGTCCCTTAAATTCCTCGTCATCTTCAAGGTTCTCAGTGATCAGATCGACGTGAGTCTCCATCGACATTTTTTGCAGGAATAGGAACGCCGCCAATAAAATACCGACCTGAATGGCGACCGTTAGTTCGATAAAGACCGTGAGGAAAAATGTTGCGAGCAGAACCGCGATATCACCACGCGGGCTGCTTAACAGGTGCCGAAACTCCCGCCATTCGCTCATGTTGTAAGCGACCACAACGAGTATCGCTGCGAGCGTTGCCATTGGGATCATTGCCGCCCATTTGCCGATGAACAACAGTACGAGCAGCAGGAATATGCAATGAATGATCGCGGAAACAGGTGTTGTGCCGCCGCTTTTGATATTCGTCGCGGTTCGGGCGATGGCACCTGTAGCGGGGACTCCGCCAAACACCACCGAGACAATATTGCCCGTTCCCTGGGCGATCAATTCCATATTCGAACGGTGTCGCGTTCCGGTCATACCGTCGGCGACGACGGCCGCGAGCAGAGATTCGAGGCCCGCGAGAATTGCGATCGTGATGGCCGGCGAGAACATCTGCTGGACAAGCGGCCACGTAACGACGGGAAATTGCGGCGAGGGCAAAGTGATAGGCACTTCGCCAAACCGCGACGCGATCGTATCGACCGGTATCTGAAAATACTGGACTACAAAGGTGACCGCAAGTATGGCGATCAGCGGCCCCGGAACCTTATGCGTGATCTTTGGCCACAATACGATCACAAGCAGCGAGGCCGTTCCAACCGCGAGCGTGTACGGATCGATCGACCCCAAATGTCTTACGTATTCGATCCATTTCTCGGTAAAATCTGCGGGAACCTTTGCGAGCTTGAGACCAAGAAAGTCACTGACTTGCGACGAGAATATAATAAGGGCAATGCCGGATGTGAAACCGATAACGACCGGATACGGCACAAATTTGAGAAACGCACCCATCCGGGCGAGGCCCATTATTATCAATAAAACACCCGCGATGAGCGTCGCGACCACTAGGCCGTCGTAACCGTATTTCTGGACGATGCCGTAAACGATGACGATAAATGCCCCGGTCGGGCCACTGATCTGGGCACGCGATCCGCCCAGCACTGCGATCACAAAACCTGCAAATATAGCTGTATAAAGCCCCTGCTCCGGCTTGACGCCCGACGCGATCGCCAGTGCGATCGATAGCGGCAGTGCCACAACGCCAACGGTCAATCCGCCCAACAAATCACCCCGAAACTGCTTTAGCGTGTAGCCTTCGCGAAGGACGGTCAGCAGTTTAGGTTCGAGTTTGCGGTGCATTAGGTGTTAGTGTGTCCGCTCATAGTCGCGGAAATAGTCGCCGATGTAATTTTTCATCCAAAATTGCCACCAGCCAAAGCCGAACCGTTTAGCTTCCGTTTTTGCTTGTTCGCCGGTCCAGCCGTCGTGAGTAATACGATAAATGGCGATGACTGTGCCGGTGCGGTCGGCCCCGCGTTTACAATGGACGTAAACGGGCTGGTTATCATGGCGGTCGATCTGGTCTATGATGCTCTCGATATCTTTGTCATCAGGGCTGAACCAATTGCTGAGAGGGATATTGATAAATCGCAGTCCTGCGGCGCGAGCCCAGGCTTCTTCTTTGCGGGCGCGGTCGTCGTTGTCGCGGAGGTTAATCACGGTCTTTACACCGAGGCGTTTGAGCTGAGCAATACCCGCCTCAGTCGGTTGTCCGCCGCGATATAGATTTTCGTTGACCTTCGAAAGATTAGGCAGGTCTTTCGAATTAGCCTCGATCTGAGCCTGCGTGGCAAAACAAACGATAAGAACCACGAGCGACAGGATCGATGAGCGTCTCAGAATGTATGTCATATCTTGATATGAGATGCGACATCTTTGTGAGGAAGTGTAGATTCTTCGCCGGTTATCATGTTCTTGAGCTTGATCCTGCCCGTTTTGATCTCGTCGTCGCCGGCGACGCAGACGAAAGGCACGCCGATGGTGTCGGCATATTTGAACTGCTTACCGAGCTTGTCCGCTTCGGGATAGACGGTGACGCGAAGGCCCTGTTTGCGTAGCTCATTGGCTAATTTTAGCGATGCCACGATCGATTCTTCGTTCCAGATGGTTACCATGACATCCGACGGAGTCGATTCCGCTATTTCCGGCGGAAACATCCCGCGTTCTTCCATTACGACGAGAATGCGTTCGAGCCCCAAACCCAAATCCGCACGCCGGTATTTGTTCCGCCAAACATTCCGATCAGCCCGTCATACCGGCCGCCGCGCCGCCAAGCGAACCGATGCCGTCGACGTTGATCTCCATTATTGCACCGGTGTAATACGACAGCCCGCGGGCGAGGCTCGGGTCGATAATTATCGGAGCTTTGTCGGCAAATTTTAGAATTTGGCCGAGTTCGGAGAGCGTATCGCCCGCGACAATGTTGAGTAGGTTGGCGACTATGGTTCGGTTAATATCCTTTTCCTGATTCAGGATCTCCTGCGTCTCGGCGAAGATACTCATCAACATCGTTGACGCTTCCGCCGATACGCCTCGTTCACTTAGTTCAGCCGCGACGCCGTCGGTTCCGATCTTGTCGAGTTTGTCGATGGCAACAAGAGCGTCGGTGTGCAGTTCCTCGGAAACGCCGGCGGTGTCCAGAATGTCGGTCAATACCTGACGATGATTGAGCCGAATTGTGAACTCTGTAAAACCAAGCCGTCTCAAAATGTCGCTCACGGCGGACATCAACTCGCCCTCGACGACCATAGAGCTTGAGCCGATAGCATCGACATCGCACTGATAAAATTCACGAAAACGCCCGCGGGCAGGCCGGTCGGCACGCCAAACAGGCTGTATCTGATAGCGTTTGAAAAATTTGGGTAGGTCGTTCTTGTTGTTAGCAACGACCCGTGCGAGAGGAACGGTCAGGTCATAGCGCAAAGCAAGATCGGAGAGGTCACTTTCCTTTGCCGCATTTTGGAGATCGAGCTTTTCTCCGCGTTTGAGGATCTTAAAGACAAGCTGACTTCCCTCGTCGCCATACTTACCCATCAGCGTTTCGAGGTTTTCGACGGACGGGGTTTCGAGCGGTTCAAAACCGTACGATTCATAGACGGACTTTATGATGCCGATCACGTAGTTGCGCTTGCGGACATCCTCAGGGAGAAAATCGCGCATTCCACGTGCGGGGTTGGTACTTGCCATAACGATCAGTTTACCGCAGTGTCACGGAAAATCAGGAATGTGCCCCAACGTTTATCGCACGTATATAGGGTTTGAGATTATCCATGGCATTTTGTCGAATGGACTGCCAAGGGCATCGCGATAGACCTCGACGCGATAAGCGGCACGCTCGGTGGCGTTGACCGCGATCTCGGTCGTGTCGGCTAACTCGTAAAACTTTTCGCCGTTTTTAAAGACCACAAATCGTGCAGGAAGCAGGGCCGAGGCGGTCAATTTCGTTTGCGGCGACAACGTGACCTCGTCGCCCATGGTTTTTGTCACCTCGCCATCCTTAACGGTAAAACTGAAACCCGAACTGTCACCGATGACATCAAAACCGTTATAGAAATTGCCTTTCTTAAAAGTTTCTACAAGGCTTTCGCGAGTCAGTGGCCGCCCTTTCGTAGTTACCAAATGGAGGCGGGCAAGTCGAAAGACCATCGCGTAGGGATCTATCTTAAAGCCAATAGGTTTGTTTCCGACGTCGTCACCCAATAGGTGATAGCCGATGTTCGAGTGAGCGCATAGACCAGCGATAAGCGAGATCCGCCTGTTTGCCGCAACCTCGTCATATTTCTGAAGATTTGCGTTTGGACGCACAAAATAGCTGGCCGTCGTTAACTCAGGATACGACGGAAATGACCAGAACAGATCAAACAGGACGAGAAATGGATTGACGTTTTTACTGTTGGTGTTTAGGCTAAACACCTCGGCTCCGTCAAAATCGGCATCCCACGTTTTATAGCTTTCGGGATACGCAACGAAAACAAGGCGGTTGTCAGCGTGCGTTTTTTCAAATGCCGTTTTCGTCGGTAGCATATGCAGGCCAGCGACATCGCCGCCGCCGGGGACGACCAGCATACGGTCGCCGTCAGCCGTGTCGCCCTCGTTGCCGCCGACGAAAAGTGTTTTTCCGTGAACTCCGTTTAAAGTAAGAGCTGCCGTGTCATACGAATTAGAAACGTGCTCGGTCATGACTACAAAGTCTAGCTCATTTGCGGTCGCCGCCGCGGTTAGCTCGTCAAATCCACCCGTGCTGTGTCCTCCGAGCGACGTGTGGACGTGGATAACGCCTTTGTATTCGTCAAAGCCGTCCGAACGGGGCGGTTTGGGTTGGGCGGCTTCTTGTTCAGTTCTCAGTTTGTGTGCGAGCCGTCCGGTCTGGATCCGCCGATAAATAAACGGGATCTGAGCCAAAACAAGTATGACTATCAATGGAAGGATAATTCTTTTGAGGACTTTTTTCATTACATGCTCTGGCGAATTTACTAGTAGAGGTCCTTAAGTTCGACATAGTTTCGCCAGGATTTATCTAGATAGGCGATCTCCTCGTCGGTCAGGTCACGTTTTACCTTTGCCGGGGAGCCGAGTGCGAGTACTCGTGGTGGGATTATTGTTCCGGGTGAAACGAGTGAACCGGCCCCGATCACCGTTTGCTCGCCGATGCGGGCGTGGTCCATCACCGTTGCTCCCATGCCGATCAGGCATTGGCGTTCGACGTGACAGCCGTGCAGCGTTACGCGATGGCCGACGGTTACTTCTTCGGCGATGGTCGTCGGGCCAAAATCTGAGCTGACATGGATCATCGTCATATCTTGGATATTCGTCCGTGCTCCAATGCGGATGTAACTGACATCGCCGCGAATGACCGAACCGAACCACACATTAGCATCCTCGCCGATCTCGACATCGCCGATTACAAACACGTCATCGGCAAGATAGACAGAGTCGTGGATCTTTGGTGTTGTGCCTTTGAAATCTAATATTGTAGGCATAATTTTACCTCGCAAATTTTCGTTTAAGCGTCCCGAAAAGTTGCTCTAGTTCGTGAACGCGCAACAGCTTGGCGACTATTAAAAACGACACGCCGCCAATGCTGATCGGGACAAAGGCTTCGGCAAACCGCAGCCAAAATCCGTCATTGCCAAACCGGCCGAGCATAAAATGATAAACAAAATAACAGACCGCCGATAGCACAGCCGACGCGACGGTGATCTTTGCGAACGAAGCGGCGATCGCCCGCCCGTTGAGCCGTTTGATCCGCCGCCGCATTATTATCGCAAGTGCAAAAAAATTGACCAAAGCAACTATCGAGGTGGCGAGGGCAACGCCGACATGGCCATAACCGTAAGGCGTTTCAGGCGTTACGCCGTAGTGCGAAAACAATTCACGCAGATAATAGCCGCCGAGAAAATTAACGACGATGGATGCCAGTGCGATCATCATCGGCGTTTTGGCGTCATTTAAAGCGTAAAACGCCGGTGACAAGATCTTGATCGCCGCATAGCCCGTCAATCCGATCGAATAACCGGCAAGGGCGATGGCGGTCATGCTGGTCGCGGTCGCGTCAAATTTGCCGCGTTCATAGATGAGGCGGATGATCGGCTCGCCAAGTACGATCAGGCCGCACGCGGACGGTAGCGTGAGCAGGAATACGAGGTTCATCGATGACGAGATCGTGTCACGCAGGTCCTTGGTCTTGCCTTCGCTCGCAAGCCGCGACATTACCGGGATCGCCGCGGTTCCAACTGCAACTCCAAACAGGCCAATGGGAAACTGCATCAGCCGGAACGCAAAGTTTAGCCAACCCTGTGCACCGTCGATCTGCGACACAAAATAGGTGTTTATCAGGACGTTGATCTGAACGGCGGAGGTACCTAAAATGGCCGGTGTCATCAGAGCAATTACCTTTTTGACGCCTTCGTCGGCGAGGCTTAGTATGGGAGTAAATCGAAAGCCGACCTTGAACAGCGACGGTATCTGCATCACCAATTGGGCGCCGCCGCCGATCAGCGTGCCGATCGACATGCCGATGATCGCCCAGTGCGAAGGCCCGTCGGGTATCGCATTCTTATCCGCCGATGTCAGCCAACCGCCGCCGCTGAGCCAATAAGCTAATCCCAAGCCAAAGACTATCGAGACAACATTAAAAACGGTCGATGCCGATGCCGGTACCCCGAATACGCCCTTAGTATTAAGCACGCCCATTGCGACCGCCGCGAGCGCGACGAGCAGGATAAACGGAAACATTATCTGCGTCAGTGTGGTTGCGAGTGCGATCTTTTCCGGTGAGAATCCGTCGGCGACCAGCTCGACAAACTGCCGCGAAAATATCATACCGACAATGCAAATAACGCTAAGGATGACGGCAAGCAGATTAAATATAAGGCTCGCGAGCCGCCAAGCCTCTTTTTCGCCCTTGGTGACCTGAACGTCGGTAAAGACCTTGACGAACGCCGCGGACAAGGCTCCCTCGGCAAACAAGTCGCGAAGCACATTTGGTATCCGAAACGCGACAACATAGGCGTCCGTCAAAAATCCCGCACCAAAATACCGTGCAAAGATCATCTCGCGCACCAAGCCCAACAGTCGTGAGAACATCACGGCGATCGATACGATCCCGGCCGAGCGGGCGACGCTTGTTTGTTTTGTCGCAGGAGTAGTTTCCTCAACAGAAATGGCGTCGTCGGCTGCGGGTTCGGCCAGCGTTTCCGGTGTTTCTGCAGCAGATCGGTTTTGTTCGTTTTCGGCCATTTACGAAGCTGATATTTGCGTCGACAAGCCGGAATTATCTCACGAGTGCCAAAAAGAAAAAAGGAAGCATTTGAAATGCTCCCTTTGAAAATGGTTGATATTGCCTCACATTATTCGTTGACACGGAGCCGCCCACCCGGATAACTGATCTTGGTTTTCGCAAGCCGCGTCTCGAGCGGCAGAGCGTTGTACGTCATCGGAGCAGCTCCGCCAAACTGTCCCTGTACAAGCGACACAAAGTTGTTCTGGAACGCACGAAATTTAGCAACTCCGCCGCGTTGGTTAAATATCACAAACAGATATCGTCCGTTACGCGTATTTATCTCACCGGCAAGGGCACTGACGCCGCCGTCGGTATTAGGCAGCGTACCGGTTTTGCCGACGACACTGCCGACCGCAAAATCGGAATCAAAGCGATTTTCAAGCGTACCCTTATCAATACCGGCGACCGGCATAATGTCGGCAAATGTCATTTTGTAACGTCCGAGATCATCACGCAGGACGTGCAACAGACGCATCATCGCATTTGGCGTGACACGGTTATAGCCGAGCCCACTTGAGGTCTGGAGCGAAAATTCGTTTGGCTGTATGCCGGCATTTAGTTGGACAATACGCGACACGGCAAAAGCACCACCGAGCATATCGCCGAGACGTTCGGCAAGAAAATTGTTCGAATAGCACATCGTGACCTTAACGATCTCGCGGAGCTGTGCCGATTCGTGGGTGAAGAGCAATTGCAGGCTGCTCGGTATCGACTGAACATAAACGCCGCCTGTGAACGAGACGCTTGGATTACCTGCGACTTGGCCGGAACGTCCCGAATAGGCAAGAAAGTTGAGCCAGGTGCGCGTTGCGGCGGCTGAGCGTTTTGATGCATCGAGCGTCGCAAACAGGGCATTTGCGGATGCGACAGACGAGCCCGAATAATACATCGCAAAATTATCGGTAACGATCAGATCGCCGGTGACCGTTCGGATGCCCATTTTATTCAATTCGTTTGCGAGCGAAACGCCGTGTTCGGCTCCGAACATCGGGTCTTTGCCCGACACATACAAATTGCCGTTGAGCGTGCCGGTCGAGCGATCGATCGCGCCATCGGTATAAACGCTCGTCATAAAGCGGAAGTCGGGTCCAAATGTTTTTAGCACCGCATATGAGGTCGCGATCTTGACGTTTGACGCCGGATTGAACAGCATTCCGGGATTGCTCTCGACGACGACATTGCCGTTAAGCGATTCGACTAAAACGCCGGAGTAGCCAGGTATCTCTACCTCGGCCAATGCCGGAAAGAGCGTTCTGATGCCACTCGACGATGGGATCGGCATTGAGCTGCCGGTCTTCTGAACAAGGGGCGTTGCGGATGCTTGTGGGGGATAGTTATTTGTTTGGACTTTGATGTCCTGTAAAAGCGGGGGAGTCGAGCCTTGGCTAAAACTGACGACCGACATTACAACTGTAATGACAGCGACAGATAGCCAATTAGCTGTTTTTGTTTTTGGTCTGATCATCGGTCGGATTGCTTGGTGGATCTTGCGAATAAGCCTTCGGGGCGTGGAAAGCTTTGCTGTTACTAATATACCATGATTGGCCGTCAAAATGCTCTAACTTTCTTTGCCGGAGCCATAACGCCCAGCAAAAACGGCACTCAACTGTGATGGCAACTTTAACACAAACGATGCCTACAATTCGAATTGCTTATAGTAGCAATTCGAATCAGTTATACCATATTGGCCATAGAAATACCAAGCAATTTTATTTGGGGATGTGCGTTTTCTACTCGTTTGTCTGGACCGTCTGAACCTCTAGTCGTTTGCGTCTGCGGAACTGACGCCAAGTGGTGACACCTTCACGCGAGAGGCTAATTATCGACCTGCGGTTGTCAAATATCAGTTTGAGCCATGCTCGCTTGCCCATCTGCGGGAAATAGATGCCGCGGAAAAAGAGCCGTGCGACGAGATGGCTTACACGTGTGTCGATAGGCGCGTGGCGGATCGAGTTTATCGCTTCGAAATTACGCTCGGGGCTGTATGAGCGTGACCAAGCGGCAAAAGTCTCGTCTTTTGCGTCTTCGATCGTCATCTTAAGCGGGTTGTGAGCCATGACGAAAGGAGCAAAATCGAGCCAATGTTTTGGACGGTCGAGCCGTCCCGCTTTTTCCAACCGGTCATACAACGGCGTTGCGGGGAATGGGGTCAACTGGCCGAAAACCGGCAATCCCGGAGCCCAAGTCTCGATCTCGTCAACGGTGCGGTTGGCGACACCGACAGTGTCGTTGTCCATGCCAACGATAAACGACGTGATGGCGTAAATATTGCGTCGTGCGAGCCCGTCGAGCACTCCCTGATAATTTGCGGGTTTGGAAAACGTCTTGTTGACGTCCGCCATATTTACCGGATCGATAGATTCCATGCCGATAAAGATCCATCGTGCGCCGGCTTCGGCGATGAGATCCACAAGCTCTTCGTCTGCGAGCAGATTAGCGCTGATCTGAGCGACCCAAGGCAATATCGCACCTGCCGCGATCATATCGCGGAGCAGCGATTTGAGCCGTTTTTTATTGATCGCAAGATTATCGTCGATAAAGAAAACGGCGATCTGGCCTTTTTCTTTTTTTGCTCTCGCTTTTAATCGAAGCAATTCTTCGATGACGCTTTCGTTCGAGCGAAAACGGATCGAATCGCCAAAAAATCCTGTGACAGTGCAAAATTCGCACCCGTACGGGCAACCGCGGCCGGTCTCAATAGGCACAACGAAAAATTTACCCCAACCCTCGCCAAATTTTGACATTACAGGCTGAAAAATTTTCGGCACGAGGCTAAATTGGTCGAGATCGAGCGTTTCCCAGGGGATATGCGGATAGGGCTGTAAATTTGGTTTTTTGTCGTTGCCCTTAGGGTCGACTTCGGGGGTATATACGTCTTTTAGCTCACCACGAGCGGCGTCAGCGACCATCAACGGCCATGTCTCATCGGCTTCGCCCAATGCAATTGCGTCAGCGTGTCGCGGCCCGCCATCGCGGCCTAGAGCTTCGTCGGGACACTCGGTAACGTGCGGCCCGCCCATGACGACCTTAAATCCCGCTTCGCGTAAGCTGTCCGCGACGAGATATGCGCGGGCGACCATGCGGGTCATTGCCCCGATTCCGATCAAGCCGATGTCATTATCTTTGCAAAACTGCACCAACTCCGGCCGCGTCATTGCTTTGGCGTTGCCGTCTATCAAGATCACCTCATGCTCCGGCGGCGTCAGGGCCTGGAGCAAAAACATCCATAGATGCGGCATAAAATTCCGCGTGATCCCGTTATCAGGGTTGTAAAGCAATATCTTCATAGAATTCCTTCTGGTTCTAAGCCGTTGGCTTACCTTTGTTCAGAGTTGGAAACCGAATAGCAACTCTATGCCGATATTGTGCAGGCGAACCCCTTAAGCCCGGCCATTGTGAGCACAAATCTCGTCTAAAAAACTTAGTTCCAGAAAAATAGGACAGCGTGGGAAAGTTTAAGCGATACCCGGAGAAGGTTCAAGAAGTGAATTTACAAACTGAAAACTAAAACGCGATTTCTTAATTGCGAATGATATCACGATATGTGCGTTCCCGCACATATAATTTCACGACTGTCAAAACTTTAGTATGGCTCTGACTCTGGATCATTCGCGGCTCCGGCCGGTCCATCCGGCATGAACGATATCTCACACGCAGTCTTCATCTTTACACGTTTATGGCAGAATGACTATTTCAAAACTGCTTTTCTAATAATTGGCAGAAACAGGGCATCGGGCAACAATCGCCTTGCCAAAAGGATCGCCCGTGAATTAACTGGATAACGCATTTTCCACGTATCGTCATTTACCGAATCGTATATGACCTGAGCGACGACCGATCCGTCGAGCCCCGTCTCGCCAGCCTTTTGCATATTTGGCATTGCCCGAGCAACGAAACCGTCATAAGCGGTCAAACCGTCTTTCGTAGAAATGCTCATCGACCGCTCGTAAAAATCGGTCTTGATCGGCCCCGGTTCGATGATCTTGATCTTAATGCCAAAATCCTTCACCTCGTATTGCAGGGCCTCAGAAAAACCCTCAAGAGCCCATTTCGACGCGTGATAAATACTGTAAAGCGGAAAGGTAATGCGGCCGCCCATCGATGCCACGTTCACAATTGTTCCGCGTTTATTTTCACGAAAATACGGCAGTATTTCACGGCAAACTTTCATGACGCCGTATACATTTGTATTGATCTGACGCTCGATCTCCGATTGCTCGGCGGCCTCAAAGGGGCCGACGACGGCAAATCCGGCGTTATTGACCACGGCGTCGATTCGGCCAAATTTTGCGAGCGTCGTTGCGATCGCAGATTTGATCGATTCGACATCCGTGACGTCAAGCCGAAGACATTCAATATCGACGATTCGCTGCAACTCCTCCGCCTTTTCGGGAGAGCGCATGGTTGCGGCGACTTTCCAATTTTTTGTCTGAAACAGCTTAGCGGTATGCAGCCCGATGCCGCTCGACGCACCGGTGATAAGGACGACTTTGTTCATGCGGGTAATTTATCACACCAATGGTAAAATCCACTTATGAAGTTTCTTCATATCGCAGATGTGCATCTCGGATGCACGCGGTATCAATTGCCGGAGAGCCCGCGTGATTTTTTTGAGGCGTGGGTAGACGTGCTACAGCGCTACGGCATCGACGAACGGGTCGATTTTGTCATAATGTGCGGCGATTTTTTTCACAAACGCTCGGTGCCGCCCGAGACGATGAACTACGCCGTCCAAGGCCTGACGATGATGCGCGAGGCCGGCATTCCGGTCGTCTCCATCGAGGGCAACCACGATCAAAAGCACACTGACAACGAGTTTAGCTGGCTGCGTTCGCTGTCGAGTTGGGGGCTGGTCAAACTGCTGGAGCCGGTCTCAGTCGACGGCAAGATGATCTGTGAACCTTGGGACGAGACCTCTAAAAAAGGCAGCTACATCGATATCGGACGAGCAAGGATCTTTGGCTCGGACTGGTACGGGGCGTCCGGCAACTGGGCGATACCGATGCTAACCGAAGCGATAAAAGAGACTCGCCGCCAAGGCGCATTTCACATTTTGATGCTCCACACCGACGTAGAGGGCCATCAGATGCATCCGATCCCTGCGTTGTCGCTAGCAGCGTTAAAGGAACTAAAATCAGCGGTCGAATACGTCGGGCTCGGCCACACGCACAAGCATTATGAGATCGACAATTGGGCGTTCAATCCCGGCTCGATCGAGATCACGAATATCAGCGAGTTTCGCGAAACACGCGGGGCATTTGTCGTCGAAATCGATGACAATAATAACGTCAACGCTCGTCACGTCGAGGATTATCATTACCGTCCGTTCCAGCAATTGGCGTTTCAGGTCACCGGCTATTCCGACGCCAAAGACATTACGATCGACCTGTTAGACCAGGTCAAGCGTGAAGCGCGTGTTGCCGCGGACGGTAAGCCGCAACCGATCATCGAGATCGCTCTGCGTGGCCAACTTGGGTTCCCAAATTCGCTGATCGAGATGCAAAAGATCCGCGACGAGGTCAAAGCAATGACCGGTGCCCTGCACGTGCGGATAAAAAATCACACCGTTCCGGCCGACTATCTGGACGCGCCCGACGAACCGGATGACACCGGCCGTGAAAAGCTCGAACGCCGTGTGATCGACGATCTGGTCTTTCGCGATAACCGTTATAAGACACGAATGGATGACATTTCCGAAGCCGTTATCGGTGCCAAACGGATGGCTCTCGGCGATGAACCGGCGGAGAAAATTGCGGATTTTATTGCTCTGAAACTGGCCGCCCGCTAGAGCAGAAGTTTATGTCCGAGTTAGTCGAAAAATTTAGCGGTATAAAGCAGCTGCCGATATTTCCGCTGCCGCTCGTGATGGTGCCCGGCGAACTGGTGCCGCTGCATATTTTTGAAGAGCGGTATCGCAAAATGCTACGCGATGTTGAGGCCGGTGATCGGTTTTTTGGACTGAGTTATTTTGAGCCGTCCGATGCGTTGACAGACACTCCCGCGACCGGATCGGTCGGGTGCGTTGCGGAGATCCGTGAATCCGAACTAATGCCGGACGGCCGCTCAAACATCCTTACGCTCGGCGTTGTCCGCTACCTTATTGCTGATCTTATCGATGCTGGCGAACCGTATCTCGTCGGCGATCTCGAGTTTTTTGAAGACGAAACGGAAAACGAAGCTGAGCTCGATCCGCTTGCAGACGAAGTTTTTGCGTTGTTCGAACGGTTGGCAAAAGCAGCTTTCAAAATGAGCGGTGGACGCGGACAGGCTCCTGAGATATTGCGGACAAGCCCAGAGGCTCTATCATTTCTGATCACCGCCGCTCTCAATTTTGAAAATGAAAAGAAATACGATCTGCTAAAAATGACCTCGACCATTGAAAGACTCGCGGTTCTAAAAACGGTCTTAACGCGAGCCGTCGGCCCATTGGAAGAAAGCGCGGATATCCACACCGTATCACACACGAACGGACACAGTAAGAAAAAGCTAGATCTTTAGTTAGTAAGAGAATTTCGAAAGAAATCGATCAGCCGCTGGTCGTAGGCTTCGGATTGCTCCATCGATGCATTTGTGATGCTAAAACCGGACGGGCTAAGGTCAAGTTTGTTTTCGAATTTGTTGCTGACCGGAAAGCATTTGGCGAGCTTTGTTGTCGAGTCTTGAAAATCCTGTGCATCAACGCCGGCAAGCAGCATGATGTTGCGGTTTTCGATGCTGCGGGCTGTGTCACAGGCAGGCTCGCGCTTATAGCAGCCGTCAAAAAAGTAAAAACGCGTGCCGAGTTTTGCGAGCTTGGCGGTCGCGAAGCTGGCGAACGGATAGCGTTTATCAACCGCTGCGGTCAAAAGCCCATCTGAATCCTGCGGCACGGAATCGAGTGCGATCGCCTTGATCGTTTGATCTTTTGAGGCGAGCGATATCGCGACCAATGCTCCCATCTCGACACCAAAAATACCAATATTTTTGCCAACCAGCCCATTCTGGTTTTGATTCTTAAGATTTTTTAGATACTCGACTGCTGATGCTGCATCTTCGGCCTCGCAGCCGCCAAACGAAGCATTTTGCACCGTCGGGTTTTCACCGTGCGCTCTTAGGTCAGGCATTAAAACGGTGAAATTAGTGGATTCGTTGAGCTTGACGCCGAGGTTGAGTACGTGCGAGCGGTCGGCGCCGTATTTGTGATACAGAATCACGGCGGGAGCATTATCGCTGCCGCGCAACAGCCAGCCGCGGGACGAACTCCCGTCTTTGTTTGACCAAGATTCTTCGGTCACCTGAGCGGCACGGCTGCTGAGCTGGCCGTATTTGTCGGGCGTTACCAAATACCGTGTTTTTAGCGGACGGGCGGTCGAATAGACCAGAAATACTGCACTACCGGCGCCGGCGATCACGATCAGCAACAAGGCTGGCAGCAGCAAACGGGCGATACTCTTAAAAAGTCGGGTGGAATTAGCCATAGCGGTCGAATTATAGGCAGAAATTTGCCGTTTCGGGCATCAAAAGATGGGATGAGAAAGCCGAAAAGTAAAGGCTTTCGGATAGACACCATAAATGTTACCATAAACGCCGTTATTAAAGGAAGATGTTTTTAAAGATGTTCAACACAAAATTCCTCGCTGCTCTCTTCACTATTCTTACACTTTCGGCCAGTATTTTCGGACAGTTACCACCGTCCGACAAAGGCCCCGCTCAGCCGCAGATCTTCCCGCTGGCTGAGCTAAAAGAGGGAATGCGGGGAACCGCGACGACCGTTTTTCGCGGCACCAAGCCTGAGGAATTTAACGTCGAAATACTCGGCGTCATACCAAACTGGATCGGTCCAAAACAGGACATGATCGTCGGCAAACTGAGCGGCGGTCAGGCCGACCGGACGTTTGTTTTTGCCGGTATGTCCGGCTCGCCGGTGTTTATTAACGGACGTCTCGTCGGTGCGATCTCATATAGTTTTCCGTTTGCAAAAGAGCCGATCTGCGGCATCACGCCGATCGAGCAAATGATCTCGACGGTCGTTTCGCCGACTACGGCAAAGACATTTTCGCGTGAACCGAGGACATATTCTTACGCCGAGCTGCTGTCGAATAATTGGCGGCCAAGTCTTGCGAGCAATGCTACTCAGTCCTCGCGGGCGTCTGGTTTCGCACCGGATTCTCGGCTGATGGCGGTTGCCGGACAGACATTTCAGCCGATCGCGACGCCGCTTGCTATTTCAGGGCTATCGCAGCGAACGATCGATATGCTTGCCGCAGATTTTGCCGCCGTCGGGATAATGCCTGTCGCTGCGTCGGGCGGCGGTTCGGCGATCAAGCCGATGAAAAAATTTGGGCCGACGACGCTGCTGGGTGGTGATTCGGTCGTTGTGCATTTGGCTCGAGGCGATATAGAGATCGCCGCAGCGGGGACGGTGACGATGCGTGACGGCGACAAGATCTATGGTTTTGGCCACCCGTTTTTTAGCCTCGGCTCGACGAGTCTGCCGATGTCCGAATCGCATGTCGTGACCGTTGTGCCAAACGCTAACAATTCGTTCAAATTAGCCGTACCTGACGCTCTCGTCGGTTCGATGACGCAAGATCGTGCGACCGGAATTTACGGGAAACTCGGCGACGCGCCAAAGATGATCCCGGTCAAAGTACGGCTAAAAACGAGCCGTGGACAGATCGAGGAGACAAACTTTGAATCCGGGATCGACGACACCTTGACCGCGTTGATCGTCAGTGCGGGTGTGGGCAATGTGCTGGCGGCCCAGGAGCGTGGACTTGGGGAAACCACCATCGAGCTAACCGGCGAGATCAAGATCAAGGGTGAGGACTCGATACGTATCCAAAGGCGCTTTGCCGGACAACAGGCGGTGGCTCTTGCGTCATCCGCAGCGGCGATACCGCTGGCGGCGTTGCTGCGTGGCGGTTTTGAGGGGCTTGAGGTGTCGTCGATCAATCTCGAAATGAACGCGTCCGACGGCAGCAAAACGGCGACGGTCGAACGCATCTCGCTCGACCGCAATCAGGTCCGCGCTGGCGAAACGGTCGAGGTGACGGTGGCGTCGCGCGCGGATAGCGGACGGCTTTTTGTGCAGAGAGTGCCTGTTACTATTCCAAAAGACGCTGCTCCGGGCACGATGACGCTCGCCATCGGGGACGGCGGAGCGGTCCAGCAAAATTCGGCTATCACACAATTTACACCGCGAACCGCCGCCGAGTTGATAACGACCATCAACCGCCTAAAACGCCCCGACCGGCTCTATGCCGTTCTGACGCGAACGACTGTCGGCACGATAATCGGCTCGTCAGAGATGCCAAATCTGCCGCCCTCGATGCTCGCGACGCTAAACAATGACCGCAGTGCCGGAGGTTCAAAAGCAACGGTGCAAACGATCGTATCCGAGATGGAACTGTCGGCGTTTGAATATGTTGTGTCGGGCCAGCAGACCCTGAATATCGAGGTCGTAAGGTGATCATCATCCATTGATTTTTGCCACGCAATTTGGCAAACTAAAATGTGAATAACCTAAATAAAACGCTGCACGCGGCCCGTTTTGCAGCTGAAAAACACACCGGGCATTTTCGCAAAGGTTCCAGACGCGAACCTTACATCAACCACCCGATCGAAGTAGCCAATCTGATCGCCAACGTCGGACTCGTCGATGACGAAGACATATTGTCGGCGGCGTTGCTGCACGACACTGTCGAAGATTGCGGTGTCACCGGCGACGAGATCAATGAGAAATTTGGCGAAACGGTAGCGAGCTATGTGCTCGAAGTAACGGACGATAAATCGCTACCAAAGCATCAACGCAAACAACTCCAGATCGAGCACGCACCGCACCTTTCGTACGGCGCCAAAGTGATAAAGCTTGCCGACAAGATCAGCAATGTCCGCGACGTTATCGCGAGCCCAGCCGAGGATTGGGATAAGCAGCGGCGCGTTGAATACGTGCAATGGGCGGTGAACGTTGTAAGCGGCCTGCGCGGTGCGAACGACCAACTCGACGGCCTGTTCGACGAGGTCGTAGCGATGGCTAACGATAAGCTGGCTGAATTGGATTAGTTGGGTTGGGTGTCGCCTTCGATCCACTCTTCGCCGTCGGCGTAAACTTCTTTTTTCCAGATGGGCACGGTGCGTTTGAGTTCCTTGATAAGCCACTCGCAAGCGGCAAATGCTGCCTTTCGGTGAGGAGCGGCGACCGAGATCACCACGCTGGTTTCGCCTATTTCGAGCTTTCCCGTTCGGTGGACGATTCCGACGTTTGATATCTCAAATTCCGCTTTCGCCGCCTCGATCAGCTTTTGCATCTCTTTCAACGCCATCGGCTCATAAGCCTCGTATTCGAGATACAGCGTCTCACGGCCTTTCGTATATTGGCGGACGTAACCATCGAGCGTCACCGTCGCACCGCACTCCGGCAGAACAACGCGGCGGGTGACGCTCGTGATATCTATTGGGTCGGTTGTGAGTTCGTAGAAATCCATTCGATTTTTAGCCGCCCGAGACGGCCGTGAATATTGCAAGTTCATCGCCTTCGCTGAGAATCTCATCGCCGGTGGCGAATTCCCGTTTGACTGAGAAATGGAGTTTATGGGCGGCGAGGCTCGGGTGTTCGGCCAATATTTGATCAAAGACTGTTTTTGCGAGTGTTTCAGGGGATACATCGATCACTCTTCGCCGCGTTCCGGCGATGTCGGATGTGGCTCCAAAAAATAAGACTTGAATCCTCATAGACTTTGGACACACTCCCTACCGATCGTGTTTCCGCCTTTATTTGATCGCCCCTTCGATGGGGCTCGATGCTGAGGCGTAAAGGCGTTTTGGCATACGGCCCGATAGGTACGCGAGGCGGCCGGCTTGGACGGCGTAGTTCATGGCGGTTGCCATGCGGGCGGCGTCGCTTGCCTCGGCTATGGCGGTGTTCATTAGGATCGCATCGGCTCCGAGCTCCATCGCTATGGCGGCATCGCTTGGCACGCCGACACCGGCATCGACGATGATCGTTGCGTCGGGTAACTGCTCACGCATGATGCGCAGATTCGACGGGTTTTGCACACCCATCCCCGAACCGATCGGAGCGGCGAGCGGCATTACTGCCGGGCAGCCCGCGTCGAGCAGTTTCTTTGCCATTATCAGGTCGTCCGTAAAATATGGCAGAACGATAAAACCCTCTTTTACCAGCACCCTCGCGGCTTCAAGCGTCTGTTCATTGTCTGGCAAAAGCGTGATCGGGTCACCAATGACTTCGAGCTTGATCCACTCAGTTTCGAGAGCCTCGCGAGCGAGCCGGGCTGTGCGGATGGCGTGTTCGGTGTCGTAGCACCCTGCTGTGTTTGGCAGGATCTTCATCTTTGGGTCGAGATGATCGAGAAACGATTCGGCCGAGCCGTCGAGCGGCACGCGATTGACGGCAACAGTCACCATCTCGGCACCGGAGGCGATATGCGCTTGCTTCATCTCGTCATACGAGCGGTATTTGCCCGTTCCGATGATAAGGCGTGAAGAAAATGTTGTATTTGCGAGCGTAAAAGTATCTGACATCTGTAGAGCTAATTTTCACGCAAAGCCTCCAAGAACGCAAAGCTAGCCGCCGCCGACGAAGTGGACGACCTCGATCTTGTCGCCATCGGTGACAATTATTTGCGGCCAATCGGTGCGGCGGACCACATTGCCGTTCATCTCGACCGCGAGCCGTTTTGCCGGCAGTGCGAGGCGGTTGACGAGGGTTTCCAGATCGATGTCGCCCGCTATTGGGAGTTGTTCGCCATTTAGAGTGATAAGAATTTCGGACACAATTAGATACTCTTCTCTTCATTTGAGAATTTCAACTTTGAGATCTGAAATTTAATATAAGTAGCGGGATCAGCCTGGCGTGACGACGCGGCGGAGTTCGATCTCCTCGCCAGCGGCGATGGCACGGATGAGTAGAGCGGCTCGGCCTGCATCAAAATGCGGCAGCTGCATGTGGATCTTGGCGAGGCCGTTGGCGTCGGATTTGGCGTGAAATATTACAGGACGAAAGCTCGATCCGAGGACCTTGAGCATGATCTCGGCTCCGGCGACGACCTTACGTTCGGTGCCACGGCAGACCATGATGTTGACAGTGCGGCGATCGCCGCCTTTGAATTTTGATTCACCGAGTAGCTCAATGCTGAGTTTGGTGTTAGTCGGGCGTTCCTGCCCGGAAAGCTCGCTGACGACCTCGACGGCACCTGCATCGAGGACGATCTCGTCTTCAATGATTGCGACGGCCTCGATCACAGGCTCGAGCGAATAGGGTTTTGAGGCAGCAATACGCGCGGTCTCGACATTGAGTGCGGTGACCTCCGGGATCGCAGCCGTTACCGGTTTCGTTAGCGGTATGGACGCAGGGGCAACGGCGATGTCGGGTTCGGAAACGGCGGCTTTTGCGTTTTTGATCCGCTCTTTGCCGGTCATTTCTTTTAGCTCATCGATCCGTCCGGCACGGACAGCGGCGCAGATCAGCTTATGCTGGCGGTTGAGACGGTCGGCGAGCTCTTTTTCGTCAAATGCCCCATTTGCAAGGTCATCGTAATTTACACGTTTGCTGGCAAGGATCGTGCCTTTGTCGTAGACAAGCGACAATATCAACCGCGTCTTCAAACCTTTGTCCTCGGTTTGAACGTGGTAGACCGTATTGCCGACCTTGATGTCTGTGTTGATGCCTGAGATCACGACGTATAATAATTGACCAATTGATGCGGGAAAACGGCGTATTTACAACACTTTCCGCCATTATGAAGTTAGCATACGCGGAAAGTTTGGGTCAACGAATAAATAGTTTTGCGATAAGCTAACTGCCTTGACACTAATAGGCGCTTAACTTACGATTTAGTTTGTGCCAATATTCACAAGGTTTTGACGGTAAAGTTAGGAATTTTACGCATCTTTTTCGCTTTGTAATACAAGCGGGGCGACGAGAAAAACATGTCTGAATACAACGTATTTGATTATGTGCCCATCGGGATCATGTTTTTGGTCGCGGCGGGTTTTGGCGTCAGCCAGTTGCTGGTAACGCAGCTTATCGGCCCGCGTAAACGCACTGCGACAAAACTGATGCCATACGAATGCGGCAAAGATCCGGTCGGTGGTGCCCGTGACCGTTTTTCGGTCAAGTTTTATACCGTCGCTGTGATCTTTTTGCTGTTCGATATCGAAGTCCTGTTTATCATCCCGTTCGCTGTTTCATTTAAGAGCCTGATCGCCGCCGGCCCCGCAGTTTTTGGTACGGTCGCCTTTATCGAGATCATGGTATTTATTTCGACGCTGATCGTCGGGTACATTTACGTTTGGAAGAAAGGGACGTTTGACTGGGGGTTACAGGCACGTGCCGAAGCCCGCGAAGAGGCCAAGATCATGGCAAAACAACGTCGTGAGATCGAAGCGGCGAGAAAACTTGCCGCGTAAGGTCAGAAACGGATTTCAATTCGTAATTTGAAATTTGAAATTCGTAATTTAATACATGGGTTTAGAAAATCAACTATTTGAATCGCTCCCGGACGTTGTCACAGTCAAACTCGACGCCGTCATCAATTGGGCGCGTAAGAGCAGCATTTGGCCGGCGACGTTTGGCCTTGCTTGCTGTGCCATTGAGATGATGAATACTGTCTCGGCACGCAATGACATGTCGCGTTTTGGAGCGGAAACTTTTAGGGCTTCGCCACGACAGGCTGATGTGATGATCGTGTCGGGCCGTGTGTCGCGAAAGATGGCTCCGGTTTTGCGGAGGATCTACGATCAGATGCCTGAGCCCAAATGGGTGATCTCGATGGGTGCGTGTGCGACATCGGGCGGCGTTTTTGATAATTACGCTATTGTGCAGGGCGTCGATAAGGTCGTCCCCGTTGATATTTACGTGCCGGGATGTCCGCCGCGTCCCGAAATGCTCGTACACGCGATCATGATGCTGCAGGACAAGATCATGAAAGAATCGGTCAAAGACCGCCGTGATACTTACGAGCCCGAGTCGCGCGAATCGATCGTCCCCGGAACGCTGCCGGTGACCGAGGGAACGGCGCTTGAGAGAGATACTGAGACCGAGGTCGCAGCAGGCGAAACATCGAAACCGTATTCGGTGCCGTCTAAGCACGAACGTCGACGAAGTTTTTAATGACCAAACGCTTTCTTATTGCATTTGCAGTTTTGATGACGCTGGCTTATTTGCCGCAGGCAATTAAGGCACAGTCGGGGTCAAGTTTTACCGCTCCGAGAGCGGGATTTTGGCGGGTTACGGGTAAAGACGCCGATGGTGTCATCTGGGGCGAGAGATTCCGGATCACGAAACGGCAATTGGCGGGAAACATCGTCAAGCTTAGCGGCTATTTTGATTGGAGATCGGCGGACAAAACAACCGAAGGACGTGAGTACGTTCGCGGTTCGTTTGAACGCAGCAGCGGGAGACTAACTCTTGCCGGATATGCCGTCAAAAACCGGCGAGGCGAAATTGCGAAAACGCGATACGTCGCGTATGTTAGCCGGCAGGGCCGCCTGATAAGCCGCGGCCGCTGGTCTGGCAAAGATGTTGTAACAGGAACGTGGAAAGCCAATTGGCTTAAATAGGTTTTATGACGGAAAAGCTCCACGCATTTGTGGATAAGCTGAAAAGTAAGAATGAGGGCTGGGTGACGAGTGTTGCCGAGGCCTTTGGCGAAGTCACGGTCACGGTTCCGCGTGAATCGATCGTCGATGTGTGCCGCTTTTTGCGTGACATGCACGGCTTTGACCTGCTAGCCGATCTTTGCGGGTGCGATCGCGGGCCTGAGGAAGATCCGCGTTTCGAGGTCAACTATCATCTGTTTTCGACGACGCATTACAGCCGTTTACGGTTGAAAGTGCTTTTGAGCGAGGATGCGGCAAATGTGACGACCGTAACCCAGATCTGGAAAACGGCCGATTGGCACGAGCGCGAAACGTATGATCTGGTCGGCGTTAAATTTGACGGCCACCCGGATCTGCGGCGCATCTTGCTGCCGTCCGATTTTGATGGCCACGCTTTGAGAAAAGATTACCCGCTGCGAGGCTATGAGCCTTACAGCTTGAATTAGTGAATCGTAAATCGTGAATCGTAAATAGAAAAACGGTTTCACGATTGACGATTTTCGATTGACGATTTACGAGAAATGGCAACTGCAGTAGAAAATTTTGCCGGACAGCCTGAGGTGCTTGACGGAGCTCTTGAGTCGCAGATGACGCTGTCGATGGGGCCGCAGCATCCATCGACGCACGGCGTTTTACGTCTCGATCTGCGTCTAGACGGCGAGATGGTTATTAAGGCCATCCCCGATATCGGCTACCTCCACACAGGAATGGAGAAGCTGTTTGAATACAAAAAATATCAGCAGGGCATCGTCATCACCGACCGGATGGATTATCTCAATCCGTTAGGAAACAATCTCGCATATGTGATGGCTGCTGAGAAACTGCTGGGGCTTGAGATCCCTGAGCGGGCACAGGTCATTCGCGTTTTGATGTGCGAATTGCAGCGTATCGCGTCGCACATGGTGTGGTTCGGCACGTCGTGCCTCGACATGGGCGCGATGACGCCGTTTTGGTTCACTTTTAAGGAACGCGAAAAGATCCTCAACCTGATCGAAGCCGCATCCGGTGGGCGTATGACGCCGAGCTATTTCCGCATCGGAGGCCTGATGATGGATCTGCCGGCCGGGTTTGATAATCGTGTTAGACAGTTTCTCGACGATTTCCCTGACGCTCTAAATACTTTTGACACGCTGATCACCGGCAACACGATCTGGCACAGCCGCACAAAAGGCGTCGGTATTATCTCGAAAGAAGATGCGATCGATTGGGGGCTGACCGGCCCTAGTTTAAGAGGTAGTGGTGTCGATCTTGATCTGCGTAAAGCGACTCCTTACAGCGGATACGAGACGTACGATTTTGAGGTTCCGGTTGAACCAGACGGTGATGTTTGGTCGCGTTTCAAGGTTCGAATGCGTGAGCTGACCGAAAGCTACAAGATCGTCCGTCAGGCTCTCGAACGCCTCAAACCGGGCCCGATCAAAGCCGATGCGCCAAAGATCGTGCTGCCTGATCGCGACGATATGCGCAAGCATATGGATTCGCTGATCCACCATTTCCTGATCGTCGCCGAGGGCTTTAACGTGCCTCCGGGCGAGGTCTATCACGCTATCGAGGCGTCCAAAGGCGAGCTTGGCGTCTATATGAAATCGAACGGCGGCCCGAAACCCGAACGCGTCCATTTTCGTGGCCCTTCGTTCATAAATCTTTCGGCTTTGCCGGTCATGGCCGAAGGTGAAATGATCGCCGACGTCGTCGCAATTATCGGAAGCCTGGATATTGTGTTGGGAGAAATTGATAGGTAATGGCAGGATCAACAGCTACAAGTTACACAGACAAGGTCCTCGTATCCGACGAGGTGGCGGAGTTTTCGCCTGCCGTGATCGACGAGATGAAAGCTCACGTCGCTAAATATCCGGCTGACCGCAGCCGCTCGGCTCTGATACCGCTGCTTTTTGTCGTGCAACGTGAACGCGGCGGGTGGCTTGATAACCCGGGGATCAATTTTTTGGCGCAGTTTTTGAATTTAGAGGTGACAGACGTTTGGGAAACCGCGACATTTTATTCGATGTTCAACCTGCGTCCCGTAGGGCGCCATCACATCCAGATCTGTAAGACGCTGTCGTGCAAGATCATGGGCGAGCCTGAGATAACCGATCATATTTGTACCAAGCTTGGCATTCATCCGGGCGAGACGACCGAGGACGGCAAATACACGGTTACGATGGTCGAGTGCCTGGGCAGCTGCGGAACGGCACCGATGATGCAGATCGGGTTTGATTATCACGAAGATCTGACGGTTGAAAAGGTCGATAAAATTTTGGCGGATTGTAAATAGATGGAGATCAAAGCACTAGGCTGCGAGCCGCTATCACTGCGACGAGTGTTCATCAAAGATGGGCACACGCTCGATGTGTATAAAAAAGACGGTGGTTATAAGTCGCTTGAAAAGGCGCTTGGCATGACGCAGGACGCGATCATTCAAGAGGTAAAAGATTCTGCACTTCGCGGACGCGGCGGTGCGGGTTTTCCGTCTGGGATGAAATGGTCGTTCGTGCCGCGCGACTCGCCAAAACAAAAGTACATCGTCTGCAACGCCGACGAGTCTGAGCCTGGTTCATTTAAGGATCGCTACTTGATGGAGTACGACCCGCATGCCCTCATCGAAGGGATGATCATCGCGGGTTATACGCTGGGGTCGAATACGGGTTACATCTACGGCCGCGGCGAGTATCGTTATCTGCTCGACATCATGGATGTCGCGATCAATGAAGCACGGGCAGCTGGATTGCTTGGCAAGAACATCCTCGGTTCGGGCCTCGATTTTGATCTGCATACGCATACGGGTGCCGGAGCTTACATTTGTGGCGAAGAGACCGCGCTGCTCAGTTCGCTCGAGGGCTATCGCGGGCATCCGCGTATGAAGCCGCCGTTTCCGGCGATCGAAGGCTTGTACGCTTCTCCGACGATCGTTAACAACGTTGAAACTTTGACCAGCATTCCGCAGATCATCAATATGGGCGGCATCGCTTGGCGGGATCTCGGCACGGAAAAATCGGGCGGTACAAAGCTTTGGTCGATCAGCGGACACGTAAAGAAACCCGGCGTTTATGAGCTGCCTATGGGCTACGCCGACATGGAAAAATTCATCCATGAGGACTGCGGCGGTATGCTTCGCGACGGCAAGAAATTGAAAGCTGTCATTCCCGGCGGTTCGTCCGTTTACATCATGAATGCGGGCCAGATAATGGGGCAAAACGTCACGCTCGATTACGAGGGACTCGTTGCTGCGGGCTCGATGCTCGGAACGGGCGGCATGATGGTAATGGATGAGACGGTCGATATTATGGAAACGACCAAAAATCTGACCGAGTTTTACAAGCATGAATCGTGCGGCTGGTGTACACCTTGTCGCGAGGGCACGGACTGGCTGGTCAAGATCTTTAACCGAATCTCGATCGGTGAGGGCCGTCCCGAGGACGCGCAGTTGATGCTCGATATCTGCGACAACATCGAGGGCAAATCGTTTTGTCCGCTTGGCGACGCAGCTGCGTGGCCAATACAGTCGGCGATCAAGCAGTTTCCGGGCGATTTTAAGAAATGGCTCGTTGATAATACTTCGGCAAACGGCGTTAGTCCGAATGTGTAATGACAAAGCGAGCAACGGGAAATGCTCTTTTGACGAGTTTGCGGATAGGCATTTGCTTGTTCGTGCTGAGCGTCTCGCTATTTGCACAGTACAGGAATCCGGTCATCCTCATTCCAGGGCTGATCGGTTCGGAGCTGAAGCACAAGGTCACGGGCGAGAAAGTCTGGTTTAGGGCCTTGAAGCCAAAGTCTGAGGATCTGAGGCTGCCGATCTCGACCAGCATCGATAAGATGCACGACGATCTGATACCGGGCGACATTATTCGCGAGGTCAAGATCGGGATATTTCCGGCAACGGACGTTTACGGCGGCTTTATCCGGGCGATGGAAATGCGGGCCGGATATCACGAAGAGAGTTGGACGAATCCGTCAGACGACGGTGACCGTGACGCGATATACGTTTTTGCCTATGATTGGCGGCTTGATAATGTGGTGAATGCACGGCGTTTGGTGCATGATGTCGAGGCTCTAAAGCGAAAGCTGAAACGGCCGGATCTTAAGTTCGACATTGTGGCCCATTCGATGGGCGGGATAATTTCGCGGTACGCCGCAATGTATGGCGACGCCGAGTTGCCAATGGGTAACCGCAAAGCGTTGCCCACGTGGGCCGGTGCAAAGCTATTTGACAAGGTGATCTTGCTTGGAACACCCAACGAGGGCGCCGTTAGCTCGCTTGGTTCGATGCTCAATGGTTATTCCGTCGGGGGATTGCGTATCGATCTGCCGTTCATACAGGATTCGTCCAAGTTCACAGTTTTTACGATCCCGTCGGCATATCAATTGTTGCCGGCACCGGGTACATTCCGTGCTTTCGATGAAAAGCTAAAGCCGATGTCGATCGATCTGTACGATCCAACGATGTGGTCAAAGTACGGCTGGAACGTGATTGAGGACGATGATTTTAATGGCCAGTTCGATCTGGCCGAGCAAAAGATCGCGACTGCGTTTTTTACTGCCGCACTTAATAGGGCGAAACGGCTGCACGAAGCGTTGGCCGCTTCGAACGGCAAGGCCGAGGGCGTTTCGATTTATTTGGTCGGTTCCGATTGTAAGACCGCTCTCGATGGCGTCGTGCTTTATCAGGACGGAAAGAAGTGGAAGACGCTGGTCCGTGCCAAAGGCTTTACGAGGGCTGATGGCAGCAGGGTCACTGATGACGAATTGAAAAATGTGATGCAATCGGCGGGTGACGGTGTGGTAACTCAACGATCGCTCGAGGCCGTGACGCAGTCTCAATCGGCTAAGGTCGCATCGATCTTAAAGAGTCAGCCGGTCAAATTAGTTTATGAGGACCACAACAAGCTTGCGGCCAATGCGCGGATACAGGATTACGTTATCCGGGTGCTCGATGGTAAAGGATCGACGATCGGAAATTGATCGTCACCGAATTTAAGAAAGTATTTAGAGGTATAAAATAACAATATGGGAAAAGGTGATAAACGAACACGACGCGGCAAAATATTTGCCGGCAGTTTTGGTAAAACGAGGTCAAAGTATAAGAAACCGACATTTGTCGCAAGTGCGGTCGATCGGGCTCCGAGCGCGGAAAAACCAGTGAAAAAGCGGGCGCCAAAACGCGTTCCGGCGGCTGAAACGGCAGCAGAATGAAGTTTGCAGAATCCTTAGAAAACGGCCCGCACGCAAACCTTGCAAAGTTTGCGGGCAAATGGACGGGAACCACAAAAACGTGGTTTGAGCCGGACGTTGTCGCGGACGAATCGCCTATGACGGGCACGATCAAGGTCATACTTGGCGGACGTTTTTTGCTGCACGAGTATTCGGGCAGTTTACAGGAAAGCTTTGACGGCTTGGCGATATTTGGATTTGATATCGCGACAAACAAATTTCAGATGGCGTGGGTCGATAAGCCATATGTCCACGGGTATCATGTTTTCCGAGGGTGACGGGGCGGACAAGTTTTCGGCATTTGGGACATATTTCACCGGACCCGACACTCCGCGATGGGGTTGGCGGACGGAACTCGAACAGATCGATGATGACAATATCGTCATCACGGCCTATAACGTCGAGCCTGGTAGTGAAGACCAGATAGTGACCGAGACGCGATATACGCGAAAAGTTTAATGTCAGAACAGATAAAAGTAACCATAAACGAACAGGAAATTGCGGTGGACAGCGTTCGCGGGTCTGATCGATGTGTGCCGTGAGAACGGCCACGGGATCCCGTCGTTTTGCTATTACCAGGATCTTGAGGTTCAGGCGTCATGCCGTATGTGCCTGGTTCGCATCGACAAGATGCCAAAGCTGCAAACGTCTTGCACGATCATTTGCACCGACGGCATGGTCGTCACCACGCAAAGTGAAGAGGTCGAAAAGGCCCAGCGGGCGATGGGCGAATTTTTGCTGACAAATCACCCGCTCGATTGCCCGGTTTGCGACCGTGGCGGCGAATGCGAGCTGCAGGAGGTCATCTTTGACTGGGGCGATGTTGAGGAGCGGTTTACCGAGAAAAAGAACGCCGAGCCCGAAAAATATCTGTCGCCGATCGTCGCCAACGACCCGCAGCGATGCATTTTGTGCAAACGCTGCACGCGCGTCTGCGACGAGTGGATGGGTGAGGATGCCATTGAGGCAGGCAATCGCGGTGTTAATACTGTAATTGGTACGTACGGCGGCTGGCTCAATTGTTCGCAGTGCGGTAATTGTATCGAAGTGTGTCCGACGGGCACGCTGCTTGACGGAGTCTATCGTCACGAAACGCGGCCCTGGGAACTCGATCAGACCATTTCGACCGACGTTTACGGTTCGGACGGTATGCAGATCTCGATCGGTTCGCGCAGCGGCAAGGTACACCGCATCGTCGCCCGCGACCGTTATGTAAACGGCCTGAACGGCGAATTTCTCGATGTTAAGGCCCGCTTTGCTCACGAATTTATCGGCCACTCCGACCGTATCAAAACGCCGTTGATCCGCTATTCCAAGGGCGGCAAACTTATCCCCTCGACGTGGGATGCGGCGATCAAGTTTGCGGCGGACAAATTGACGGCCGCAGGAAAGGCGGTCGGCGTTGTCGCAAGCCCGAGGCTGACCAACGAAGCAATATTTACGCTCAAGAAATTTGCGACTGACGCCGCGAAGTCCGACAATTTTGCGGTCTCCGATTCTCAGCCGGTCGACCCGGTCTTTGACAATCTGAGTGTTCCGCTTTGCACGCACAAAGAGATCCGCTATGCCGCGACCATCGTCCTCATCGGCGGTGAGCCTGAGGAAGAGCAAAGCTACACGGCCAAACAGATCCGCCAGGCGGTGCGTAACGGCGGCGCGAAATTTATCTGCGTGAACGACACGCCGATCAACCTTTCAAGGCGCGCAACGCAGTTTGTTCATGTCAATGCCGGCACGGTCGATGCGTTTGCATTGGCCGCGGCCGATACGTCAAACGACAGCCTTGTCGCCGATAAATGCGGCATCTCGACCGGCGAGATCGATGCGGTCCGCAAAACGATATTTGAAACTCAAGGCGATGTGATCATCATGATCGGCGGCAATTTGTCAGCGGACGCACAGGCGGCCTTGGCGGCAAACGCCGCGAGCCTTGCCGGTGAAGGCCGCCGCGTATTGCTGCATCCGCTAGCTCGTTATAACAACTCGGTCGGAGCTTATGACGTGACCGTTGGCCGCAAGTCGGTTGATGAAGTAGTCAAAAATTCAAAAGCCTTGTTGATCGGCGGCAGTTTGCAGGACGCGAGCGTGCTAGCCGGTAAAGATTTTGTCGCGGTGCAGGAGCTCTTTCTAACCGAGACTTGCGAGCACGCCGATGTCGTATTTCCCGCAGCGAGTTTTGCTGAGGTTGACGGTACGTTCACGAACAATGCCGGTAACGTCCAGCGTGTCCGCAAGGCCATCGACCCGATCCACCAGTCAAAAGCCGACTGGATGATAACGGCTCTCATCGCCCGCGAAATGGGCGTCGAGATCGCTCCGGAATGGTCGGCGTCCGCGATATTCAGAGCATTGGCCGATGCGACGCCTGCCTACGAAGGTTTGCGTTATCCGGCATTAAAAGACGAATCGAACCCCGTTCAGGCAAAGCACGAGATCAAATCGGGTAAGTTTGATGTAAGTGGAATAAAGAAAGCGGTCGAGGACATGGCCGCCGGTGGAAAGAACCTTGACACGCCAAAGATCGGGCATAAGCTGCACCGTCTGACGACGATGACGAGCAAGACCGGGCAGTTTCACCTGCTCGCGCACGGCAATCCAAAGCCGGATAATCTGCTCGTGGCACCGCTCGTCCAATTTAATCTCGACGGTACGCCGTCAGAGGGCGGTCAGGCCGAAGCCGCAACCGTCGGCGTTTCAGACAGGAGTGCACCGGGCAAATAGTTTTTATGGAAGCTGTTCTTAAAACCGCATTTCCGTTCATGGTGATCACCGCGGGAGTCCTGATCGGATTCCAGATGGTGCTGATGATCGTCGCCTATACAGTGCTGGCGGAACGTAAGGTTTTGGGCTGGATGCAGGGACGCGTCGGGCCAAACCGTGTCGGTCCGTGGGGCGTATTGCAGCCATTCGCCGATCTGCTCAAGTTCATTTTTAAGGAAGATATTACTCCTGATAAATCGACGAAATTTGTATATTTCTTGGCACCGTTGGTCGCACTGACATGTGCTCTTTTGCCTATCGTTGTATATCCATTTGGTCCGGAGATAACGTCGATCGACTGGAGCTTTTTGCCGATGGGGCTTGGCGAGGGTGTGAAAGCCCTGCCGCTGACCATCGCAAGGATCGATGTCGGCGTGCTTTTTGTGTTGGGCATCACTTCTGTCGGGGTTTACGGGATCATGCTGGCAGGTTGGTCTTCGAACAGTAAATACAGCCTGATGGGCGGGCTTCGCTCATCGGCGCAGATGATCTCGTACGAGCTAGCAATGGGAGCGTCGGTCATCGGCGTCGTATTGCTAGCCGGCACGCTCGACCTCGGCGGCATCATCCGGGCACAGCAGCAATCAACGTTTCGTTGGTTTATTATTCCGCAATTTATCGGATTTGTTGTGTTTTTGATCGCCGCATTTGCTGAGACCAACCGGACGCCATTTGACCTGCCTGAGGCAGAAACGGAACTCGTCGCCGGTTTTCATACCGAGTATTCGGCGCTGAAATTTGCACTGTTTTTTATGGCCGAGTACGTGAATATGTTCACCGTCTCGATGATGTGCACGGTGCTTTTCCTCGGCGGCTGGTACGTCCCGGGCCTGAGCCACGTTTTTGATGTCGGTTCGATACCGTACGCGGTGGTCAGTCATTTTGCGTTTATCGGCAAGATCTGTGCGTTTTTGTTCTTGTACATCTGGGTACGCGGTACGCTGCCTAGATTTAGATTTGACCAGTTGATGAATTTTGGCTGGAAGTTTTTGCTGCCCGTTGCGTTGGCAAACGTGATCGTGACGATAATTGTTGTGTTCTTTTTGAATAGATAAAATGGTCGGAACAGCCTTATTTTTCTTATTTGCCGGATTCGCCATTATGTGTGCGATCTCGATGGTGTATCACAAAAATCCGCTCTATAGCGCGATATCGCTGGTTGGCGTGTTCATCTCGCTCTCGTGCATATACATCACGCTGGCGGCGCCGTTCATTGCGGCGGTGCAGATACTGATCTATGCCGGGGCGATAATGGTGCTGGTCGTTTTTGTGATAATGCTGTTAAATCTGGACGACGATACCGGGCCGAACAAGTTGAAATATCTCTATACGCTTGGCGGCGGACTCGGGGTCGTGTTACTCGCACAGACATTTTTTATCTTTTATGCCGTGATGCGGGCTCCAAACGTACCGTCTGATCAGACATTGAGTGCGGGTAAAACACTGACCATCGGTCAGGCTATGTACACGGAATATCTGCTCCCGGTCGAGATCGTCGGAGTTTTGCTGCTGATGGCGATAATCGGATCGGTGATGCTGGCAAGGCGTCTGGCACAACCGCAGCTTGAACTGGTCGTCGAGCACGAATCGGAATTGAGGAACGACGAGCAGTAACTTTGAAAAATGGAACCTAGCTTAGCGAGTTATCTCGCGTTATCAGGAATATTGTTCACCATCGGGGCGGTCGGCGTTATTTTCAAACGCAACGCTCTGGGGATGTTCATGTGCATCGAGCTGATGCTTAACGCGGTCAACCTTACGTTCGTTGCGTTTTCGCGTTACTACGGCGACACGACGGGGCAGCTTTTTGTGTTCATGGTTATGTCGGTTGCGGCGGCTGAGGCAGCCGTCGGTTTGGGAATTATCATCGCGTTTTTTAGGAACAAGCAGTCCATCGATGTGGATGAGGCGAGTATTTTGAGGAATTAGTCTTATGAAACGCAATATCTCAATTTTTATCGGTCTTTTCTGCCTAGCTGTAATCGGGAGCTCGCGCGTTAGCGCCCAGCCAAAAGCGGGCGACTTTAGCAGCATAAGCAAGGCGGAAATTGAGATGTTGCTGGCTGATATTGCAAAGTCGAATCCGATGACCTTAAAGCGGTTTGCAGAAGATTCGGAAGCGAGAAAGAATCAGCTAGATAGTCTCAAACAACTACTGGCACTTGCGAGTCAGGCCCAGCGTGACGGTCTAACGTCCGATCCAATAAATAAGCAGGAGCTAGAGAACATCCGAGCCGAAATTATAGCTATAACCTACGACAAAGAGATCAATAAGGACAAGGGGCAAATGCCGCCGTTTGGCCTTATTACGGATGCTGCGGTCGCTGCCTACTGGGCGGAGAAAGGAGTCGCCGGACAGAGAACTCACGAAACTGAGTTTAACGACTTTTTGAATGCCAAGATCGCTATCCTCAGGACAAGTTCGCCTGAAATGAAAGATCGCGAGATATCTGTCGACGAAAAGAACCAGTCTAGGGACGTTTTTGCAAAGATTCGCATTTATCAAGCGGAGTATGAACGCAAGTTGACGGCCGGTGAATTGCCGAGAGCATTCATAGACAATGCGAACCTTCAGGTCAAGCTGCAACAGGCTCAGTTTCTGGCACGTCTTTACTCTGAAAAAATCGCAGAGCGGTCAAAGGCCACGGAAGCGGACGTAGCAAAATACATTGCCGCACACCCGGACCTTGATCCGGCTAAAAAGAAGACCACGGCACAGGCCGTTCTGAAACGGGCAAAAGCGGGTGAGAATTTTGCCGTTCTAGCTAACGAATTTACAGACGATCCGGGGAATATCGGCCCGAACGGCGTTGCCCAGGGCGGACTCTACAAGGATGTGCCAAAGGGCCGAATGCTTGCACCGTTTGAGAGTGCGGCCCTCGCTCTCCAGCCCGGGCAAATTTCCCCTGAGCTTGTCGATACAGATTTTGGTTTTCACATCATTAAGCTTGAACGAAAGCTGGGAACGAAGGGAAAGGGCGACAAAGAAGAGACATACGACGTTCGCCATATTCTCATTTCGACTGGCGTTAAGGATTCGGACGATCCAACGGCTCGGGAAATACCTGTTAAGGACTATGTCCTTAGTAAATTAGAAAACGATAACGAAAAAAGGCTGATCGCAGAGATCATCGCGGCCAATAATATTCAGGTGCCGGATGATTTCGCGGTGCCGGTAGTTGTTACGGAACAGCCTCCTAAAACCGTTGATAAAGAGCCTGTAACGACGAAACGGCCGGTAAAGAAACGTCCTTAAGATTTTAGAATGACTGAAAATAACCTTTTAAGTCTAATTATTTTTGCTCCGCTGGCCGGTGCCTTGATCAATTGGTTGATCGGCGGGCGGCTGAGGAACGAATTGTTCAGCGGGGTCGTCGCATGCGGGACGATCTTTGTTTCGATGGTCGTGGCGTTTTACATTGCGTTCTTTGCCGATCACGGCGGAGCACTGCATGCTGAAAAGCCGGTGCTTGACCATCTGTGGACGTGGATTCAGGTTGGCAATTTCCGGGCGGATTTTGGTCTTGGCATGGACCGTCTGAGCGGCATTTACGCGTGTTTCATAACGTTCGTCGGGCTGCTGATCCACATTTTTGCAACGGGTTATATGAAGGGCGACAAGGGGTTTTACCGCTTTTTCGCTTATCTCAATCTGTTCATGTTCTCGATGCTGACGCTCATTTTGGCGGATAATTTCCTGCTAATGTTCGTCGGCTGGGAAGGCGTCGGACTCTGCTCATACCTACTCATCGGTTTTTATACCAAACGAAAAGAGGCTCGCGAGGCCGCTAAGAAAGCCTTTGTCATGAACCGCATCGGCGACTGGGGCGTGCTGATGGGGATCTTTTTGATCTTTACGCTGACCGGCTCGATCTCGTTTTTTGACAAGGTTGTCGACGGCCAGCAGGTTCACAGCGTATTTACATTTGTTGCGGAGCACATGACGGCCGATCCTTTCACGTGGGGAGCGATATTTGCGGGTGGCTTGACCTCCGCTGCGGTGTTGCTGTTTATCGGTGCGACGGGTAAATCGGCACAGATACCTTTGCTCACGTGGCTGCCGGATGCGATGGCCGGGCCGACGCCGGTTTCGGCTCTGATCCACGCGGCGACGATGGTCACGGCGGGTGTTTATCTCGTTGTTCGTGCCAACGCGATATATCAATTTGCCCCGACCGCGATGTGGATCGTCGCGGTGATCGGTGCGGCAACGGCGATATTTGCGGCAACGATCGCGATCGCGCAAAACGATATTAAGAAAGTCCTGGCATATTCGACCGTTTCGCAGCTTGGGTTTATGTTTCTCGCGGCGGGCGTGGGCGCGTTTACCGTTGCGATCTTTCACGTGATGACACACGCCTTTTTCAAAGCCCTATTATTCCTCGGCTCCGGATCGGTCATTCATGGAATGCACCACGAGCAGGACATGCGAAAGATGGGCAACCTGAAAAAATACATGCCCGTTACGTTCATCACGATGGCGATGGGTTGGCTTGCGATCTGCGGTATTCCGATCTGGGCGGGATTTTTCTCTAAGGACGAGATCCTTTACAAGACATTTGCGGCTGATAGATATTTTCCGGCGGGTGTGTTTCCGGGCGAAGAGTTTTTGTGGGGAATCGCAGCGATCACGGCTATCTTGACCGCAGTTTATATGACCCGAATGATGGTCATGACTTTCTGGGGAACCGAGCGTTTTCACGAGGTGCTCCCTGACGAAGCTCACGCTGACGCGGCCCACGACGACACGCATCATCATGACGAAGAGCACGATGCGGCCCACGATGACCATGACGATGAGGACGAGCACCACCACGCTCTGCCCGCCGGATTTAAGCCGCACGAATCGCCGTGGGTGATGACGATGCCGCTGATAATTTTGGCGTTCCTCTCGACAGTCGGCGGTTTGGTCGGTGTGCCGTATGCGATGAGTTCGCTGGTCGGCATTAAGGAGGCCAACTCGTTTGAGCATGTGCTCGAACCGGTTATTGCCGAAAATAAAACCGAAACGGCGATCAAGGCAAAGGAAAATGCCGAGTCGCACGAACCCGAGGTCATCCAAAAAGAGCGGATGCTCGCGGGCCTGTCTGTGGTGATGGCGGTATTTGGTATTGTGCTTGGCTTTGCTCTGTTCTTAAAGAGCCCGCTCCGCAAAATGCCAAAGATACTCGAACAAAAATGGCGGCTCGACGAACTTTACAACGGCTATATCGTCGACCCGATAACGCGGCTCTCGCGTGAGCGGCTGTGGAAAGGATTTGATGTCGGCTTTATCGATGGCATCGTTAACGGCATCGGCCAGTTTGTGATGGAAGCCGGAAATCTCGTTCGCGGACTGCAAGTCGGTTTTGTCCGCTCATACGCGGCGATCATCCTGCTCGGAGCACTGGCCGTGATCGGATATTTTATTTATTACGGGTTGAAATTGGTCGCCTAAATTGATGGACTTTTTGAACGAAAATCTTTTTACGATATTGATCCTGCTGCCGGTCATCGGTGCGGTGCTTACGCTCGCGCATCAGATGTTTTGGAAACAGGAAGGCCAGCTAAAATGGCTGACGCTTGGCTTTACCACGCTCAATTTTATAGTATCGCTTGCACTATTTTCTAAGTCGGCTATCGCAGGCCCGAGCGGCTATTTCTTCGAAAAGAACGTGCCGTGGATCAAGGCGATCGGGACCAATTATCATATCGGCGTTGACGGCCTGAGCTTTTGGCTCGTGATACTGACGACGTTTATTATGCCGATCGCTGTGCTTTCGACTTGGCACGCGGTAGAGAAAAAACGCACCGCTTTTTACATATTCTTGCTGCTGCTCGAATCGGCAATGATCGGCGTTTTTGTCTCGCTTGATCTGCTCGTCTTTTACCTTTTCTTTGAGGCGTCGCTGGTGCCGATGTTCTTTTTGATAGGTATTTGGGGCGGCGACAACCGTATCTACGCGGCGGTCAAATTCTTTATTTTCACGGCATTTGGCAGTTTATTGATGCTGGTCGCGATCATCGCACTGTTCTTTCTTTACGCCGATCAGACGGGGCTCGGAGGTTCGTTTGACCTCATTGCGATAATGAACGCGATGAAGACAGGCACTCTCGTCATCCCGCCGCAAACGGGAACGCTTTTGTTCCTAGCGTTCGCTCTGGCATTCTCGATCAAGGTGCCGCTGTTTCCTTTTCACACGTGGCTGCCGGATGCCCACACCGAAGCACCGACTGCTGGTTCCGTCATACTTGCCGCTGTGCTGCTAAAGATGGGAACCTACGGCCTGATGCGGTTCAACTTTGGGCTTTTCCCCGATCAGAGCAAAGAGTGGGCTTGGCTGTTTATCGCCCTCGCCATTGTAGGCATCATTTACGGAGCTCTCGTCGCGATGGTCCAGCCGGACGTCAAGCGGCTCGTAGCCTATTCGTCGGTCGCCCATATGGGTTTCGTGATACTGGGAATGTTCTCGTTTACCGAACAGGGAATGCAGGGGGCACTCTACACAATGCTCAGCCACGGCGTGACGACCGGGGCTTTGTTTTTGCTCGTCGGATTTATTTACGAGCGGCGGCACACGCGTGAGATAACGGCGTTTGGCGGACTGTCTAACCCGATGCCGATATATGCGACCATCTTTGTCATCACAACAATGGCGTCGATCGGGTTGCCGTTCCTCAATGGATTTGTCGGCGAATTTTTGATCATGGTCGGCATGTTCCAGTCGCAGGTGCTGGCGATCACGACGAGTGTGAATTGGAACGTTGTCGCGACGATGTTTGCGGGAACAGGTGTTATTTTTGCCGCCGTCTATCTGCTCTGGATGGTGCAGCGTGTATTTTTTGGCAAGGTGACGGTTGATAAGAATAATGGTCTCGCTGACCTGAGCTGGCGTGAGATCGGGCTGATGGTCCCGCTGCTGTTCCTTATGGTCTACATGGGCGTATTTCCAAAACCATTCCTCGCAAGGTCTGAGAGTGCGATCAAAGCAATACAGGAACGTGTAATGCATCAGGCTGGCGGCACCGTGGATCATGCCGAGGCTAAAGCTCCCGTGAGCGGAGACGAACACAAATAAATGAGTACGCTTTTTCTTACAGATCTGCTGACCCCCGAAGCAAGCGTTTCGATAATCTTGCCCGAGCTGGTCGTTGCGCTTGCGGGTGTGATCGTGATGTTGTACGACAGCTTTTTCCCAAAGCAGCGTGCCGTTTCTGGCGTGATATCGCTGATCGGACTGACTATTTCGGCTGTCATCCTAGCGACAATGTGGGGCGGCAATTCACCGACATCGGGGTGGAACGGCATGATCGCTCACGACAATCTTCGGCTGAGCTTTTCGTTCGTCTTTCTGTTCGTTTCCGCAATGACCGTGCTTATTTCGACCGTCTGGGTCGATCGCGAAAATGTCCCGGCCGGCGAATATCACGCCCTGCTGCTTTTTGCGACTTTTGGCATGATGATGATGTCGGCGGGTAACGATCTGGTCGTTATTTTCCTCGGGCTTGAGACGCTATCGATCGCAACCTATGTGATGGCTGGCCTGCGAAGAGGTGACCTAAAGTCGAACGAATCCGCGATGAAGTATTTCATCCTAGGCTCATTCGCGTCGGCATTTTTGCTTTACGGCATGGCTTTGATCTACGGTGCAACGGGTTCGACGAACCTGACGCAGATAGCTGATAAGGTTGCCAATCCAAACTTCCCCGCATTGCTGCTCATCGGCGGAGCGATGTTGATCGTTGGCTTTGGCTTTAAGATCGCGATGGCACCGTTTCATGTCTGGACGCCGGACGTGTACGAAGGTGCTCCAACGCCGGTCACAGGCTTTATGGCCGCGGGGCCAAAGGCTGCGGCGTTTGCCTCGTTCCTACGAATTTTCGTGCTAGGGTTACCGCTCATCGCGGGTGTGCAATCGTCGGTTTACCTGCACGATGCATGGATCTCGGCGCTTGCCGTAATGGCTATCATCACGATCCTCGTCGGCAACGTTGCTGCGATCATGCAGACGAACGTCAAACGAATGCTCGCATATTCGTCGATCGCCCACGCCGGCTATGCACTGGTTGGATTTATCGGAGCGGGCATGGCAAAGAATGCCGCAGCCCGAGACGAAGCCATCGCATCGGTCGCGTTCTATATGCTGACTTATGCGGTGACTAATATGGGAGCGTTTGCCATCGTCGCCCTGCTTGCCGAAAAGAACGACCGCCGTGCAGAATTTGAAGATTACAACGGCATCGGCTTTAAGTCGCCCGTCCTGGCATTTTCACTCTCGCTCTTTATGCTCTCGCTTTTGGGCCTGCCACTAACGGCCGGTTTTATGGGCAAGATCCTTGTTTTCCGTCCTGCTCTTGAAGCGGCAAATCCGCTTGTAACGGGGCTCGTTATCGTTGCGGTAATAGGTTCAGCGATCTCGGCATACTATTATCTGCGACTGATCGTCGTGATGTTTTTCCGCGAACGCACATCCGAATGGCGCCAGCCTAAGATGCCGCTTGCGATGACGACGGCTCTTGTGATCGCGATTCTTGGCGTACTTTACTTTGGCATTTTTGCCGACCGGGTTATCGAGAAATTTGCCCAGTCGCCTTCCGCCGGTGTGGTCAAAGCCGAAAAATAATCCGCACAGATCGATGGACATCGCCGCCGCAATTCGTGACGATATGGCCGAGGCATGGCTGCCGTCGATCTACCGCGATAAGGTTCGCTCGGGCCGCACGCGAGCCTACAAACTCGACATTCCGGCACGCCAAAATCAAGCTGAAATACAATACACTTTGCTCGGTATCGAGCTAAAGGTCGGCCGCCGACGTTTTGCTTGCCCGGAGCTTGCGACCGCTCGGTACCTGCGCGTTTTTGCACGTATCGGCTGCCGCGAATTCGCTCTGCCGTATGATATCTCGCAGATCTCGGGGATTGCGGATGAACTTGAAACGTCCTGGCAAAGGTCGCTCGTTCTTCTTGATAAAGCTAAGGTTGACCGCACCGAGGGACTCGCCCGTCTAGTAAAAGCCGTCCGTGCCGAGATCGCCGAGATCGGCCCAGGCGAGGCGATGCCGCTTTTTGATCGCGAGACAAAGCAGCGGGACAAAGGGTAATTGCGAAAAAGTGGTGATATAATCGAATAATTGGCCTGTGAGGGCATTTGTAACACATAATTAACTCAGTTTATGCATGACGCCGTGAATAAGGTAACCGAAACAGAAAAACTTCCGTTTCCTTACAACAAGAGCACGTATTGCCGTTACGAGCCGATCGAACAGCGGATCGATTACGCTAAGGTTTTGATCGTCAACGACCTGCTTCGTTACGAATCCGACCTGTCAGAGCTTGCCCACAAGGACTGGAACGGCACGACCGAAACACGGCTCGAGTTTGAGCGAAAAGTGTCGGGCATGGCGTGTAACAACATTGCCCGCAACGTCATTAAGCTCGTTAAAAATCCGAAGACGATGACCGTGCATTTGTCGGAAATTGCGGACGCGGCCGAAAAATTTATGCCCGACGCGATCGTGATGAGCGGGACGTATGCTGATTTTGATTACTATAATCCGGAACACATCGCGAGCTTTACCAAATTTATACGCGAAACCAAGATCCCCGTTCTGGCGATCTGCGGTGCTCATCAGCTCGTCGGCATGGCGTTCGGAGCGTCGCTCAAAACCCTTGATGACATGGAGCTTGCCGCCAAACGAGAAGGCCGCGTCGTCGAGTATCAATATCGATTTGTAAAGATCGTCGATAAGGACGACCCGATATTTGCCGGTAACGACGACAAAAAATCAGGTATTTGGCAGGAATATACTAAGGAAGACGATATCCTTCGCGTGTGGCAAAACCACGGCGTCCAGATCGACGGCGTGCCTTCGGGATTTCGATTGCTCGCGTCATCGTATCTTTGCAAAAACCAGATGATGGTCAAACAGTCCGACGGGCAGATGATCTACTGCGTACAGTTTCACCTCGAAAAATCATTTGAGGATTGGTCAAAAAACCCGACCCGCTGGGAGCATCCGAACGAAAGCCGCGACGGCCGCATCTTGTTTGAAAATTTTCTAAAGCTTGCTCTGACGCACAAAAGACAATGAAAAAAGCCCGGTCGAAGCCGGGCTTTTCCTTTCGACAACCTACCAGATCTTACATTGTTTTGACCTGACCATTTTTGTTCCCGTCTTGCATCCGTATGCCTCGGCAAAGGCGGGGAAGTTTGCTGTGGGCCCGTTGACACGAAATTCGGCGGGCGAATGCGGGTCCGACTGGACGATCAGCCGCAGGTATTCTGGGCGGTCATTTTCGGCCCAAACTTGTGCCCAACCGAGAAAGAAACGCTGTTCGGGAGAAAATCCGTCAATGTTGGCCGGACGCGATTTGCCTTCCATCGACTTTTTGAAAGCATCAAATGCGATCGCCATCCCGCCAAGGTCGGCTATGTTTTCACCAAGCGTCAGCTCGCCGTTTACGAAAAGATCTTTTTCAACTTCGTAGCCGTTAAACTGTTCGGTCACACAGTTTGCACGTTCTTCAAACTGTTTTCGATCCGGTTCCGTCCACCACATTTTCTGGTTTCCATCCCCGTCGTATTGACTGCCGCTGTCGTCAAAACCGTGCGTCAGTTCATGGCCGATCACGACGCCGATGGCACCATAATTGATCGCGTCGTCCGCCTGAAAATCAAAGAACGGGGGCTGCAATATCCCGGCAGGGAAGGTGATGTCGTTGTAGTTTGGGCTGTAATAGGCGTTGACCACAGCGGCGGTCGTGCCCCAGCGGGATTTGTCGGGAGCTTTGCCAATATCCTGCAATTCGCGCGTACTCAAAAATTCGGTCAGCCTGCTTACGTTCTCAAAATATGAGCCTTTATCTATTTTGAGGCCGGCGTAGCCACGCATCTTTTCCGGATACCCGATCTTGCGTCGGATCGCCGAAAGTTTGTTCAGAGCCTCTTTGCGTGTTGCTTCGCCCATCCATTCATTTTTATTGATGTGCTCGCGATAGGCGGCGAATAGATTATCGATCAGTTCGTTCATCCGTTTTTTGGCAGCGGGCGTGAAATTTGTTTTCACAAATTCGTCGCCGAGTGCTTCGCCAAGCGAATTGTCAGTGTTTCGTGTGCAGCGCCGCCAGCGTGGGATCTGTTCGGTCGTACCGCTAAGAGTCGTACTGAAAAAATCAAAATCCGCCTTTTCGAGCGTTTTGTTGAGCCGCGGTGCAAAATTATTTACCGCAAACCAGCGAAGATAGGTTTTCCATTCGGCCATCGGCGTATCGGACATCATCTTGCCGGTCTCTTTAATAAAATCTGGCTGGGCGATATTGATGGCCGTAAATTTTGGAGCTCCCATTTTTGTCGCGTATGCCGACCAGTTCCACCCCGGCGTTAGTTTATCGGCGTCGGCTACAGTCATTTTATGATAGTTTTTTACCGGATCACGCTGATCGACCGGGCTGGTCGAAGCTTTGGCAAGCCGCGTTTCAAACGCCATGACGCTGTCGGCATGAGCTTTGGCGGTGGCCGCATCTTCGCCGACGAGGCCTAACATACGGGCAACATGAGCAACATATTTGCCGCGGAGCTCGACCGATTTCTCGTCTGTTTTTATGTAGTAATCGCTATTAGGCAGGCCAAGACCGCCCTGATAAACGTTTGCGATATTGATGGTGCTGTCCTTATCATCCAGGTACGAGTAAAACGCAAAGAGCGGCCCCGAACCCGCTTTGTGCAGCATTGCGATCGCATTACGCAGTCCGGCGATGTCTTTGATCGAATCAATTTCTTTAAAAAACGGGTCGAGCGGTTTTATGCCGGCGGCCTCGATCGCGGCTTCGTCCATGCACGATGCATAGTAATCACCGATCAACTGGCGGCTCGTCCCCGGAGCAAGCTTTTCCTTCATCGCGGTTTCGAGTATCTCTCGTGACTTTTCGCGGTTACGCGTTACGAGAATGTCCCACGTTCCCCACGACGGAAATGCCGCCGGGATCTCGGTCTTTTTCAACCATGTGCCGTTAGCGTAACGGTAAAAATTGTTACAAGCCTCGATCGACGGATCCATACGGCCGATGTCAAAGGCAGAGCTTTGGGCAAATATCGAACCCGTTAACAATAGTGTAGTGACGAAAACAGATACATCGCGAAACGATTTTGTGAACACGTTAATTCTCCTTACGAAATAAAGATGATCGGACGAAATGCTGGTATTACGCATCACGCGGGATTTTGTTTACCAAAATAAATGAGCCGCTAGCCTGTAACAGGCCGCGGCTCTATTTTTGAAATTAACCAATGCCCTTACGCAAAACAATCTTCTGGTACGTTTTCGAGCGTGTTGACCATCAGCATATCGACAACGGCGTTGAAATCGTTGCCTGATTCTTCGTAAACTTTGAGCTGTTCGTCGGCCGAAGTGCCGCGTTCGAGGATCGTGTGGATATGCTCGATCTCTTTGCGTGATCCGAGCGGATCAACGACATCGTCAACAAAATCAAGCAGTTCGCGGATCAGATCTCTAGCCGGAACCTCTTTTTGTTTGCCAAGATCGAGCAGATTACCGTCGAGCCCGTAACGGATCGCCCGCCATTTGTTTTCGAGAATCAGGCGGCGATGATAGATGCGGAAACCGATATTGCCCTCGTTTAGGACCATCAGTTTTGCGACGATCGCCTGAAACAAGGCCGCAATGGCGATGGTGTCATCAACCCGCGTCGGGATATCGCAAATGCGAAATTCGAGCGTCGGGAACAGATGATGCGGTCGCACATCCCACCAGATCTTGGAACCGTTCTGGATGCAGTTCATCTTGACCAGCAGGTCGACGTATGCCTGATACTGTGCGTACGACTCGAAAGTGTCCGGGATCTCAGTTCGCGGAAATTTCTTAAAAACCTCGGAGCGGTACGATTTCAATCCAGTATTAAATCCAAGCCAAAACGGAGATGACGTCGTCAACGCCAAAATATGCGGCAGAAAGTAGCGGGCGGCATTCATTACCTGTATCCGCTTTTCAAGATCTGGTATGCCGACGTGGACGTGCAGGCCAAAGATCAGCAGGCTGCGGGCGACCATCTGCAGCTCGTCCACCAGCAATTTATACCGGTCACCGTCGTAAATCTCCTGCTCACTCCATTTTGAAAACGGATGCGTCGAAGCGGCGACGATCGCCATTCCTTTCTTTTGAGCAAGGCCGGATATGATGCACCGCAGCTTGGAAAGGTCTTCGCGGGCCTCCTGGATATTGGCACAAACACCCGTGCCGACCTCGATCATCGATTGGATCATCTCAGGCTTGATCTTTTCGCCGAGCAGCATTTTCCCTTCGTCAAGGATCTCGGAAACGTGCGATTTTAACTCGCGTGTCGTCGGGTCGACGATCTGAAATTCTTCTTCGATACCGAGTGTAAATTGATCAAACATACATTATTCGAGGTCGAGTTCGGTGCGTAAAAATTCCTCATCGCCAGCGTCGAGATTTTTGAATCGCACACCGACGCCATGTCCAGGGTCGGAATATACGACCGTGCCATTGATGTTCATCGTCCGCTCGCCAATGCTCAACGTCATCATTATCGGCGTGCCTTGGTCGAGGACCGCGGTCGTTGTCATATACAACCCCCCGATGCCGATATCGCGTGTATTTGCTATGCCGGTACCGTCGCCGCCGTCGAATCGGACGTCGATAATTAGCTTTTTACGGTCGGTACCTCGTCGATTTGAGGGTGATGGATCTGCGTCAGGATCTTTTACAGTCATGGTTGTTTTTGCCGGGTCGAAAAATCGTGACCACTCAGGTTTAATTGTGAAACTGATTCACATTCTAACTCAAATCTACGTTAATACATAAGCCGATCATTTACCGTTTTTTGCCGTAAGATCCTTTGCGACCTGCAAAAATGCCTTGGCGGCGTGCGACAGCTCGGAATTTCGCCGATAGACTATGTTGAGCTTTCGTTCGAGTTTCATTTCCTTAACTGAAAGCGATGCGAGCCGGCCGCCTTCGATCTCGGCGGCGGCCGATAGTTTGGGAACCAACGCGACGCCGACACCTTTTTCGACCAGTTTTTTGATGGCCTCAAGCGACGGCAGCTCAACAGAGATATTGAGGCTCGTTTTGTGCTTTTCAAATGATTCGATCACCTTTTGGCGATATGGCGACGGTGCATTGTGGGCGACAAACGTTTCGCCACCGAGGTCTTTGATCGAGACGCTCGACTGCTTGGCAAGCTTGTGTTTGGGCGATGCGATCAGTACAAGTTCATCTCTCATCACACTAACAGACCTCAAACTGTCGTCGTTTGGCGTGAACGAAATTACTCCCAGCTCGACCTCTCGGCCCGTGATCTGTTTTGGTATGCGGCTGGCGACACCGCGCTGGACCTCGATCTTGATCAGCGGGTGCAGACGCCTAAATTCTTCAATTACCGGTAGTAAATAAAAGACGGTGTGCTCATTAGCGCTGATCGTCACTTTGCCGTGGTGTAGATTGCGCATTTCGACCAGAGCCGCCTGAGCCGTGTACCGCAGATTGAGCATCTGCCGTGCATAATCGAGCAAAACCTCACCCGCAAATGTCAGCGTCCCGTCTTTCGTTGACCGATCAAACAGTTTTTCGCCGACCTCTTGCTCAAGCCGACGGACCGCTTGGCTGATGGCGGGCTGCGTACGATTTAGCACCTCGGCGGCACGCGAAAAGCTGCGTTCGCGGGCGACAGTGACGAGGACCTCCAGCTGGTTAATGTCCATAGAGGTATATTAGCAGAAGTTATAATGCGATTGAATCTATTAGGCCCACAGAGATCTACGCCTGTTCACGCTTAAAGTTAGAGATGAAAGCTCGTCTATTTGTCACAAAAGATATAAAATCGAATTGTCTTTTTATAAGGAATTAATAGATTTTATGGGCTTTTCGACCACAGCAATTCACGCCGGCAACGAACCGGATCCGGTAACAGGTGCCGTCAGCGTACCGATCTATCAGACATCGACATACAAGCAAGAGGCACTAGGCAAACCGACCGGCGGCTACGAATACGCCCGTACGCAAAACCCGACACGTTCGGCGTTAGAGAGAAATATTGCGGCCCTCGAAGGTGCAAAATACGGCTTTGCGTTTGCTTCAGGAATGTCGGCGATCGACGCGACGCTCAAGCTCGTAAAGGGCGGCGATCATGTCATCCTCGGCGACAACACATACGGCGGGACATTTCGCCTGTTTAACCGTATCCTGCGTGATTACGGCGTCGAATTTGACCTTGCGGACACATCGGACATCGCCAACCTCGAGAAAGCTTTTAAGCCGAACACGAAAATGGTTTTTGTCGAGACGCCGACAAATCCGATCATGACGCTAACGGACCTAAAAGCCGTGTCCGATCTCGCACACGCAAACGGTGCCAAGGTCGTCTGCGACAACACCTTTATGTCGCCGTATTTTCAGCGTCCGATCGAACACGGTGTCGATATCGTCGTTCATTCGACCACAAAATATCTAAACGGCCACTCGGACAGCGTCGGCGGGTTCGTCGCGTTAAATGACGAGAAGGACGCCGAATGGATCGGCTTCGTCCAAAACGGTATTGGTGCGATATTGTCGCCGTTTGATTCGTTTTTGGTGCTTCGCGGCACAAAAACATTAGCCGTCCGTATGGAAGCCCACGATAAAAACGGCCGCGTGATCGCAAATTTTTTGGCTGAGCATCCCGGCGTGCAAAAAGTATATTATCCGGGCCTCGCTTCGCACCCGCAGTACGAGCTGGCAAAGCGGCAGCAAAGCGGATTTGGTGGAATGGTGTCGTTTGAGACCGGCTCGATAGATAACGCCCGCAAGGTGCTCGAGGGCGTAAAGTTATGCACGCTCGGCGAAAGCCTCGGCGGGGTCGAGAGCCTAATTTCGCATCCGGCGTCGATGACGCACGCGTCTGTACCCGAAGAAACCCGCGCTAAACTTGGGATCACCGACGGGCTGGTACGTATATCGGTCGGCATCGAGGACGTCGAAGATATTCTCGAAGACATCGATCAAGCACTCAGTTAGTTCAATGTTTAAGGTTAAAGGTTCAAGGTTTTGAGATATCGTGTTAATTTATTCTGAGCCGTGAACTTTGAACTTTGAACCTTGAACCTTAAACTAAGCAAATATGTTTACAGTTGAGACACATGCCACGTCACACATAGGCCGGGTCCGTAAGGGCAACGAGGACAACTATCTCTTGCTCAATATTGGCGGAGCCAAGGTCTGGACGAGCGATCAAGAGGACGGCGAATTTGTCATTGAGACGCAGAAATTTGTGATTGATGACAGCGGCGTTGTGATGGCCGTGTCCGACGGTATGGGCGGAGCACTAGCCGGTGAGGTTGCCAGCACGATGGCGGTCGAAACGGTCAGCGAAAAGCTGCTCGATGAGGATGTTGATGACACGCTCGGCGACGGTGATTTTGATCACCAGTTGATCGGCCGTCTGCACGAGGCAACGGTTTTTGCCAACCAACTCATCCATCATCAGGGACGCACCGATCCGCAGTTTCAGGGCATGGGGGCGACGTTCACAGGCATGGGTGTAACGCCTGTTGCTGCCGACATTATTCAGGTCGGCGACAGCCGGGCCTATCTCGTCAGAAAAGGCAAGATCTATCAGGTCACTAAGGATCAGTCGCTCGTCCAACAACTGATCGACGCTCAGCAGATCTCACCCGAGGAAGCCGAGACACACACATTAAAGAACGTTATCCTACAGGCTCTCGGTGCACAGAACGAGATCTATCCTGTGTCGGTTAGGATTACGCCGTGTCGCGGCGATGTGTTTTTGCTGTGTAGCGACGGATTGTCTAATAAGCTCTCCGCCGGCGATATGCAGCGGATCCTCGTCGAAAATTACGACGCTCTGCAAAATGCTTGTGTCGAATTAGTCAAGCTCGCCAATGACAACGGCGGCGAAGACAACATCACCGTTGTTATTGCCAAATTTACCGGCGACGATCTTGCCGAACCGATCGACGATCAGGTGCAGATGGAGTTGATCGACCTTGGCGGCATCCACGATACTGCGGATCAGGGCATCGAAGACGATGACGAAGATACTGCGGAGATCGTCTAATAATTTCAAAACGAAAATGTTTTATCTAAAAAAGCCGTTGAGATTTGTCCCGTTACTGATCTTAACGGGCTTTTTGTTTGCAAGCACCTCGGTCGCCCAGACACAATTTAAACTAGACGGCATAATCATCGAGACGAACGCGAAGCATATCGATCCGGTTGCGTTCAAGGCAAAGATAACGTTAGCCTTCGATCTGTTAAAAACAAAAGCCCCAAACGACTATGCGACGATGAAATCGTTCATCGGCAAGATCCGTGCTTATCAGGCTAGCGGGGCAAATTTTAACGAAGACATAATGACTATCGATATCGCCAAAGCGACGTTTGACGCGTCGCTCGAATGGCTTACGAGCGTTTTAGCTCATGAGACGACGCATATAAAGAAATATAAAGATACAGGGAAAAAGTTTGGCGATGCCCATTTGCTTGCGGATAAGAAAGCAGCGTTGCAGATAATGATCAACGAAGAACTTGATTGCAACAAGGTTCAGTTAGGTGTGCTGGAAAAAGTAGGCGGGGCAAAATACGAGATCGATTATCTGCGGGCTCAAAAAGGTGACCATTTTGATATTGATAAAGACGGCGATTACGATATGGACGATTACAAAGGCAGGAAATGGTAAGCCCTAGTCTTGTCGCCAATCAGGCAACTCTTTCGTAACTCTTTTTACGTAGATCGACGAGCCCTTTACCTCGACGACCTCGACCTTTTCACCCTCGACGAGAATTTCGTCTCCATCTATAGGATAGGCGGTCCAGATAGATCCAAATACCTTGACCGCACCTTCGTTAAGTGCACCTTTGCTTGCCATTGTAACGGTGCCGATCTTGCCCGGTAGGGAGTCGACGCCCATTTTCATGCGGTCCGATTCCCCGTGAGCAAAGTATTTGGCAAAGATGGTCCGCGACATCGCTGTAAGGGCTACGGAGACAACCGCAAACGTCATAAATTGCCACCCGAACCCAAGCCCGGTAAAACCCACGAGAGCCGCCGCTAAAGCTCCGATACCAAACCACAACAGCACAAACCCAAGCGTAAAGATCTCAGCGACGATGAGCCCAACCGCTAAAACAAGCCACAATATCAGGTAATTTGTTCCATAAGTCTGGGCGGGGAACGCCTAAGTTCAATATACACGAATAACAGTGGGAACAGGAGAGCAGGCGAAGAGGCGAACAAGAGATTATATTTGTAATTTGTCGATCTACGCCCCTTTTCCCATCCTCCCCTCTTCCCCTACTTCCAACTGAGTGTTAATCTTTTAAATCGTGCTGGGGTGGCGGAATTGGTAGACGCCCAGGACTTAAAATCCTGTGTCCTTAGGGACGTACGGGTTCGATTCCCGTCCCCAGTACCATTAACATATAAATTTTCAACTTTTCGGCCGCCCTTTTTTAAGGGTGGCCTTTCCTTTTTACGTAATTGTCCTTCGGGGGACTCTTGCTGTCTAAATTCGGGCATTTCTGGTCTTTTCAGAAGTCTTCCAAGCCACGTTGCTTGGAGGCGAGACTCAAGCCGCGATCAGCGCTAAGAGAAACAATGCGAACACAGTCCAGGTCGCGGCCGCCTGTATCCAGTTGATCGCGAAGTAGCGCCTGCGTCCGGTTTCCCAGTCCGCCGGCATGGCTTCGGGATCCCAGATCAACATCACGTCGTAGAGTGGTTCCTTCCACACATTTGAGACGACGTACACGCCGACGATCACTATGGCTAGGCCGATCGCGGTGAGAACGAATGAAATGGAGCTCGGGTAGTCCCGAAGGCTGATGAGAGCGACGATGGGTGCGACAGCCATCCCGATCGCGCAGACGTAGTTGAACCAGGCTTTCCTCGCGACGGGAAGGAACGCCCGCAAGAATCGCTCGAACTCCGCGCCGTTCATGTTGGCGAGCATTGGGTGCATAACGATAGTCAGCATCCCGAGAAGGCCGGACCACAGCCCGGAGCATACGACGCTCGCGGTGAGCGCAATTTGTTCGATCTTCATAGATTTGCCTCCTTAGTCTGTGGGCCGCGAGAGATAGTACTCGAACTCGTGACTCCGTAAACAACGAAAGCTGCCACGGTGTATGTAACTGCCCTTAGCCAGTACTCTCTGGACGGCTCTACACCGCCAAGTGAAAAAAGATTGAGTGCGGCGTGAAAGATGACGGCTACGACCAGACTGCCATTTGTCCTTAGGTGAAACCAAGTAAACAGCATCGAGAAAGCGATTGTCATCAACACGAATGCCGAGAAGGGCAATCCATAGTGGGGGAAACCTGGCATTAAGAAATTCGGGAGGTGCCAGACTGCCCAGACAATACCAACGATGAGGCTGCTAGTGACTGTCGAGTATCGCTGAAGAAGATACGGTAGAAGGAATCCTCGCCAGCCCACCTCTTCACCTATGATGAGGATTGCCACTACAATACTTAGCATAGTGATTTGGTTTAGCTTAAAGTCAATAGCTCCCCACCACCAGTTGTGTAAGAGCCACACCGGGAAAAGTATTGCCAGCGGTAATAGCACAGCCAAAATGCACCAGGCCAAAATGGCAGGGGACAGTCGAAACCTATTCTTAAATCCCACCGCTCCGGACGTTTGACGTATTGCTCTATGAACAATGATCGTTGCAACAGCTGGCCCAAAGAGTGCGAGCAAAGGAAAAAGAATGTTGTGATCTATAAGGGCCGCAAAGATCCACGTCCATCCGTACGCGATAACGACGAAACTAATTATCGGATTGCGTGTTATGACTGTTCTCATAGGCGGTTGTATATGCGCTTGCTGATCGACTTCGGTTAGTGTCATTTCCGTAAAAACCAACCAACAGGGCGGCGTAAGGAGACGGGCCTTGGATACTGGTCCAAATATCCTGTCCGCAAAATGAACTGCACGGTTTCATTTATTCTTATCGAATCATTCAAAACCTGTTGGGTTGATGGTTCCTCCAATATTTGAGTCATTGGATGGATGGCAATGTTACGTTCCCGGACCCTTAGCAAAAGCCTTTGCAAGCGACGGCCGGACTCAATCAGGGTGTCGACAGAATTGTCCTTGCTTGTAAGCAGTATCCATCCCGCCGACTGAGAAACTTGCGATCTAACTTTATCGATCCCTTGGTCCCTGAAATCATTGCTCATCGCACTTTCTTTGCTGTAAAAATTTCTCACTAAGAAACCGGAGAAGCCGCTGATCTCCATGCTCGCGGTGGTCAGCCCATCGCGATATTTCTCGGCGTCCTGATTCGAGAACCGGATCCAATCAGCCAGTTCTGCCTGCGCCGGGTCCCGGTACGCCTGTAAGCGGTTTGCCTCAATGGTTTGTTCGTTGACATACTGACTTTCTTTTCCATTGGCAGGCAGATAGTGAAACGCGTCCGACTCGGCACCAACAATGTGGCCGAGGTCCTCCTTGCTGATCGACTCACGACGATAGTTCGAACGGACGGTTCGCCGAGTTTTGATCTTTTCTGTATCAAAGTTGCTCATGCCGCCCGTCTTGGTAAGTTTTACTTCCATAACGCGTTCGTCCTGGTTGGTCGTTGCGAGTAGAGACCACGCACAGGTGTATCCGAAGAATCCCGCAGCGTATTCCAGATTCTGTAGGAAAGCGCCTATCGATAAGATCGTCTCTCGCTGCGTTGGATCAACCGACGGGAGCCACCTGTTTTTGTCGTTGGCGATGATCCAATGATATGGCTCAACGTATTGCACGAACCAGGGTTGTGTATTGTGGCCGCTGGGCGCAAGTGAGGCGAGATAAAGGATCTCTTTCTCGTCTGGCGACATCATTCCAACATTTTCATCCGCGGCTTTGATGTCATCCCGCTCAAGACTATGTCTGTCGCTGAATGAGTATGCCGCTGCGCCAACTCCAAGAACTGACGCACCGGCAAACCCAATAAAACTCCTTCTGTTCATAACTCGTGACCTCGTCATTCCTTCTTCCTTTGCTGGATCGCCCTGTGTAAGACTCAGGATAGATTTCCCTTTCGATTTCTGAACAGCCACCAGATGCTGCAAATACCCGGGATCATTGGAAGAACGGCCGTATACATTCCCGGGAAATAGTATTCGCCCGTTGTCCAGTAATAGTGATTGCGCATGCCGTCCACCTGTACGCCGTTAACGATCGCCGAAATCGTCGTTGTGCCGGCCGGGTCGATCGACGGTTCGATCAGCGGAAAGATAAAGTGCGTGAATTCCGCGGTGCCGGGGCCGATAAAGATGAACCATGCCACGAACCCGGCCAGCGGGATCCGTAGCAGCAATCCTGCGGCGGTCAGGAAATAGATCACCGGAAGGACAAAGACAAAAACCGTAAGAAAGCGCTCGTCCGGAAGAGCCACGTTGAAGACCCTCGTCATCGCCGGCCCGAACAGGCTGACGTGCTCCTCATACATATGCGTGTGGAGCATTGCCGTCGTACAAAGAAACAGCACAGCCGTCGTGACCGGCGTGATCGGCTGCCGAAGATTGGTCGCTCGCCAGCAAAACAACCCGATCAGGGCCGACGTTGCAACGATCACCATTACCGGCGTTCCAACGCTGATGGTCAATGCCGTCACGAAAAAGACCATCAGAAGAATTGCTACGACCTGATTGATCACCTGACCGCGGGCCGTGTACATCGAATCTATAAACTCATTCCAACTCATATATTTTCTCCTTTGGTGAAACCTTCCTTTCTGCCAACTATTGCGGTGCTGCCGCGACAAAAACGTTCTTGTTCGTCGAATAGCCCAGGCATGCGTACACGGCTTTAACCAGACGTTGGTATCGGCCGTATTCGTAAAGCCCTTCGATCCAGCGGTTCATAACGAAACTAATGGTCATCTTCTCGTCGAGGTCCACGTAGCCGAGCGAGCCGCCGTTGCCGCCCCAGTAAGCGATCCGATGACCGTAATTTTCGGGGAAGAGCGGCGACTCCAGTGCGAAACCCATTCCCCAGCGGATCGGGATCTCCATCAATAGGTCAATACCGTTCGATTGTTCCTCGAGCACGCGTTTACGTCCCTCGGGCGACAAAAGCGTGACGCTGTTTACCTTGTCTGTCACAAGAGCCGAATGGATCGTTGCGACCGACCGAGCATTTCCTTGTCCATTCGCCGCCCCGACTTCGGCCATACGCCAGGCATCTGTGGATGAATTGACGGGGTTTAGATTAGGATTCATAGCGACCCGGTCGAGCATCCGGTTTCCGGTCAACCCGACTTCCGGGATCGCCTGAATAAATGGGGCCGCTCGGTGAAGATGTTTTGGGTCCAATCCGATGTGATAATCGGCACCCAGCGGCCCTGCGATCTCGTCGGCAAAGAATTGGCCGAGAGTCTTTCCGGTCACGCGTTCAATGACGCCGCTGACCAAATGGCCTTGTGTGACACCATGATATCCGCTCGCCGTTCCCGGTTCCCACCAAGGTGCCTGTTTCGCAAGAAGGCCGCACGACTTCTCGAGATCATATACATCTTCCCAGGTCACATCTTCGGTCCAGCCTGCGAGGCCTGACGTGTGCCCGAGCAGGTGCCGGACGAGGACATTCTCTTTTCCGTTCTGCGCAAATTCCGGCCAGTACTTTGCCACACGCTCATTCAGGTCGATAAGGCCGCGGTCGGCCGCGACAAGGGCCGCCATTGCGGTCATCGTTTTCGTCGTAGAATGAGTGGTAGTGATCGTGTCTTCTTCCCACTCGCGGGTGAACGTGCCGTCGAAATAGCCGCCCCAAATATCCATCACCGGTTCGCCCTCGATGAGGACCGCGAAAGATGCCCCAATGTCGTCTCCGCAATCCAAGCTGTACTCGAATATCTCGCGTACCTTCTGAAATTTCTCGTCGTATTTACCTTTTATGTCTGCCATATCGTTCTCCGTTGTAAATTTATTTATTCCCTTTTGAATATGTGTCGATGACCGATCGAACAAAGAAATCGACTCCGATAAGTTCGGCCCCGAATTCTTCAAGGCGTCGGATGATCGCGGCGCCCTTTTGATCGATGTAGGTAACACCCGACATATCGATCGAGAATAGTTCGCCCGCCGCGAGCTTTTCTACTATCTCGGTCAGCATCACAGCATCGGTTGCTGCGAGCTTTCCTTCAACCTTGAGGACGGTCATGTCTTTTACCGCATCGATCTGTGTGATCTTCACTGTCATCGCCAATGCTTTTGCAAGGCTGATGCCAAAGCATTTGACGATTACTAACTGTTGAACGGAGTGAGGTTAGGCGGATCTGGAAAGGGCCGGCGTTTCGAGGAAAGCCGAGTATGGTCACCGTATGTGGTCAGAGAAAACCGAATACGGTTTTTTGATTATTTGGACGCGATGCCGAGTTTTTTCATTCGATTTCGAAGGGTTGAAACCGGAAGATCGAGCAGCTGAGCCGCGCCTCCGGCCCCCGCGATGCGGCCTCCGGTGGATTTGAGGACTTTAATGATGTGGTTGCGCTCGATCGCTTCGAGCGAGTGATCTATTAGAACTCCATCATCCTTAACGGGACGTTGAAAGTGGCGAAGTTCTGAGATCGGCATCTGTAATTCGTCGCCGCGGGTCAGGATAACGGCGCGTTCGATGAAATTCTCAAGTTCGCGGACGTTGCCGGGAAAATCGTACGCACACAATGCGTCGATCGACTCGCGTGGTATTGACGCGATCCGTTTACTCATTCGACCTGCATGCTTTTTCGTAAAGTAGCCCGTGAGCAATGGAATGTCTTCGGGACGTTCACGCAGCGGAGGGATGCGGATCGGGAACACGTTCAGACGGTAATAAAGATCGCTGCGAAACGTCCGCTCATCGACCATTGCCTGAAGGTCTCGATTTGTAGCCGCGATAAGACGAACATCCGAACGAACCGTTCGCGAACTGCCCAGTCTTTCGAACTCGCTCTCCTGGAGCACTCTTAGCAGCTTTGGCTGCAGCTCAAGCGGAATATCTCCTATCTCATCGAGTAGCAGAGTGCCCTTATTCGCCAGCTCGAACCGCCCGACCCGCTGAGCGATCGCACCGGTGAATGCACCTTTCTCGTGACCGAACAACTCGCTCTCTAGCAACCCGGTTGGTATTGCCGCACAATTCAGTTTCACCAGAGTTCTGTCTCGACGCTTGCTTAAATTGTGGATCGCTCGTGAGATGAGTTCCTTACCTGTGCCGGTCTCTCCACATACGAGCACGCACGAATCAGTTGGAGCAACGGTCTCGATCTGCCGGAGGACCTTTTGGAGCGCCGGGCTATTGCCGATGATCTCCTCAAAGTTGTACTCACTCTGGATCTCTTCTTCGAGATAGAGTTTTTCGCTGGCGAGCCGATTCTTGAGCTTCTCGATCTCATCGAACTTGATCGCACTGTCCACAGCACCCGCGATCTGATTAGCAATGAGTTGGAGGGTCTCGTCGCTCCCGGGCCGGAAAGCACCTTCAATTGTGTTGGCTACAGACAGAATGCCGATGGGCTTATCGCGCGAGACCAGTGGTACAACGCACACTGACCTCAACCCGGCCTCGTAAGCGAGTTTAACAAAAGGCGACGGAAACTCGGCTAAGTCCAGCCGTTGGCGCAGCACCGGCCTTCGCGTCTTAATGGCGAGTTCGTCTGGCGTATCCTCCGCAGGAAAGAATTGCCCCTCTTCCTGAAACGTCTTGTTCGGGTCATCCAGGGCGAGGATGCGGAATCGGTTAAGTTCGGGATCGTAAAGTCCGATCCCCGCGTATTTGTGGCTGATATTCCGGCGAAGAATAGAAGAGGAGATCGTTAGTACATCTTTAAGATCCAGCACCGCGGAAAGAGCGTTGCTGATATCGAGCAACATCTTTAACTGTTCGTTGTCGTTCGAGGCTTTGGCCATTGCTAATCCAGCTACTTTATAGCATTGATTCACCAGTCCCTCAAGGGAAAGAATTGTCAGGAGAGGAGCGATTTCAGTGGGCGAGGAGAATTACAGAGGTATTGATATGTGTATAATTGCTGATAGTGTCTATCGCGGTTCGAAAGTGTCCACCGAATGACTTAAATTCCTGTGTCCTTAGGGACCTACGGGTAGATTACCGTCCCCAGAACCATCAATTTTTTTCAATCCAAAATACGAGCTTTGAGGTTACGATGCTGAAATATTTTCTTCGCTCGATCTGCCTGATCTCCGTTACGGTTGTCTTGGCAACCCATAACTTCGCCAATAACGACTCAGACGAACTCAGCCGCTGGCAGCAGCAGGCACGCAACGTGACGATCACGCGTGACGATTGGGGCATTGCTCACGTCGTTGGTAAAACTGACGCGGACGCGGTGTTTGGGGCGATCTATGCTCAGGCGGAGGACGATTTTAACCGCATCGAAACTAACTATCTCAACTCTATCGGCCGCCTCGCCGAAGCTGAGGGCGAAAAGGCGATCTGGAGTGATCTGCGGCAGAGACTGTTTATCGACGACCAAGTGATCAAACGCCAATACCTCGAAAGCCCGGCGTGGCTACGAAAGCTGATGAACGCTTGGGCCGACGGACTGAATTATTATCTGGCAACGCACCCGAACGTAAAGCCGCGGGTCATTACAAAATTCGAGCCGTGGATGCCGCTTACATTTAGCGAGGGCAGCATTGGCGGCGATATCGAATCCGTCGATCTCGGCAAGTTGCGGGCGTTTTATGACAAAGGGTTTGTCGCACAGAGCGAGCCGATCGATCTTACGAAAGAACCGACCGGGTCGAACGGTTTTGCGATCTCACCCTCAAACACAAAAAATAAAAAAGCTCTGTTACTGATCAATCCGCATACATCATTCTTTTTCCGATCCGAGTTGCAGATGACGAGCGGCGAGGGGCTTAACGCATACGGAGCTTCGACGTGGGGACAGTTTTTTATTTATCAAGGGTTTAACGAAAACTGCGGCTGGATGCATACAACGAGCGCTGCGGACAGGATAGATGAGTGGATAGAGACGGTCGAGCAAAAGGACGGCAAAGTGATCTACAAACACGGTACAGCGGAGCGTCCGATGATCGTGCGGGAAGTTTCAATCAACGTTAAGACGGCGTCTGGAATGATGGAACGCAAATTCTCTACCTATCGCACTCATCACGGCCCGATCGTGCGTGCAGTCGGCGATAATTGGATCTCGGTCGGGCTGATGAACGAGCCGGTCAAAGCCCTGATGCAGTCATACGGACGCACAAAGGCCAAAGATTACAACGAGTTCAAAAAGGTGATGGAGCTACAGGCAAATTCGTCGAACGCAACGCTTTACGCCGATGCTGACGGTAATACAGCGTATTTTCATCCAAACTTTGTGCCGCGTCGCAATCCGAAATTTGACTGGACAAAGCCGGTGGACGGCAGTGATCCGGCGACAGATTGGAAAGGCCTGCTCGCATTCGACGAACTGCCAAACCTCAAAAATCCGGCGAGTGGCTGGGTCTATAATAGTAATAATCATCCGTGGTCTGCGGCCGGGCCGAGCAGTTTGAAAAAGTCGGATTTTCCAAAATACGTCGATTCTGGGGTAGAAACGGCCCGAGGCTTGCACGCAATTCGAGTTCTGAAAGATAAAAAAGATTTTACGCTCGATACACTCAGAGATGCTGCTTATGACAGCTATTTGCCGTGGTTCGAAACGACGATTCCCGCGCTCGTTAAGGCTTGGGATGCTCTGCCCGCTTCTGATCCGATGAGATCCTCATTGGCCGGACAGATCGCGGAATTGAGAAGATGGGATCTGCGATGGTCCGTTGAGTCAGTGCCGACATCGCTGGGAAATTTTTGGGCAGATGAAATTATTAAAAAGATCGGAGCGACGGCGATGCGATCTGGAATGTCGTTTGAGGATTACATTGCGACAAAGGCCACCCCGGAGCAATTGTTGCAAGCCCTTTCTGCGGCGTCTAACAAACTCACTACCGATTTTGGCAAATGGCAGACACCGTGGGGCGACATCAATCGTTTTCAGCGGATCTCGGCAGATATCGCGCATCCGTTTGACGACGCGGCACCGAGCATTCCCGTCGGCTTTACTTCTGGCAATCTCGGTTCACTCGCGTCGTTTGGAGCTCGTCCATACAAAGGCTCGAAAAAATGGTACGGCACGAGCGGCAATAGCTTTGTCGCGGTGGTCGAATTTGGAAAAACGGTGCGAGCCAAGGCCGTGACGGCAGGAGGCGAATCGGGTGATGTTAGATCGAAACATTTTAACGATCAAGCTCTTCGATATTCGACCGGCAGCCTTCGCGATGTCTATTATTATCCGTCGCAGCTAAAGGGCCATACGGAGCGGACGTACAAACCCGGCAATTAGGCACAGCAATTGCCATTACATTGGCGGAGGCTATGCTCATGAAACTTAAACTTATATTTATCGCAATATTTACCGCTTCGCTTTTGGTCGTATCGGCGTCCGCTCAAAGCCGCTCTTTGCTCAATAGGGCACAAAATGTGGCAGGTGACACATTCAGCGTTTCGGTCAAAACGCCAAAGGGAGCAAATATCTACGCCGTTTCGAAACCCTCTGCGGCTATGCTTAAAGCCATAGACAAAGGGCTCACCGACCTTTTTGCCGTTGCACGTAAGAATAATTACCGCAGCCGATTAAATTACGGCGATTACTCAATTTTTATCGCCAGATCGGATCGGACCAAGGATAGTCAGGGTAATTACTCGCCAGATATCGCCGTCGCAGCTGCTCAATACGCCGGTTCGGTTTACGACCAGGGCGGCTTTATCTACGCTGCGGGGATGGTAATCGGGTACACTCCCTGTGCGTTCGTCATCGCCGAACACACTAAGGATCTAAACCGCGTTTCTGACGTTGTCCGTTACGAGGGCGAGCATCTCGTGCTATATCACAACGACCGCCAGCGTTATTTAGATACGGCGGACCACAGCAAAGGCGGCGGACATCCGATACTTCAGTAAGTGCCCTATTTCGTGCATTAACGAACCATACGGTTATTTAAATCACTCCGCTGATACAACTTTTCCCAAAGAAATGCCTTCATATAAAGGCATTTCTTTTTTTGCGGCGTTATTTTTTGTAGTGGCACATGCATTGCTTTATTGCTTGGCGGGTGGACGATGAGCCCGTCCGAGCCGGAGGGTGTTAATGGACTTCAAAACGGCAGCGGTTCGGGGGATAGCGGTTTCGTTCCTGTTATTTGCAAATTCAATATTAGTCGCGGCGCAGCCGGATTCGATCTATCAGATCCCGGCGGGTACGCGGATACGATTAAAAATGGATGTGGAGCTTAGCTCTAAGTTCGCGGGTGTCGGTGACACCTTTACGACGGCGGTCGCAAAGCCTGTAATGATCCGCGACACCATCGTCCTGCCGGTTGGTACGGTGATCGAGGGACGCGTGACAAGCGTTTCGGCGGCAGCGTCGGGCGGCGCAAATGGACGGCTTGATGTTGTTTTCGAATCGCTCAGGCTGTTTAAGACCTCGCCGAGAAAGATCGAAGGCGAGTTGGTCAAAAAGCTTGAGTACCGATCTTCCTCGCTGACAAATGCTCTGACTATTGTCGGCGGAACAGTTGCCGGAGTTGTGCTTGGTGCTTTTACCAAAACGTCGAGCGGTGCTTTGCTTGGGGCAGGTATAGGAGCCGGAGCCGGAACTGGAGTCGCGCTGTTACGCAAAGGCAAGGATGTTCGGATCCGACAGGATGAGGAGTTTGAGATCGTCCTCAAAAAAGACGTGATACTGCCCGTATTGGATTATTGAAAAATGTTTTGAGTTTGGCCGTTGGCGAGAACCTATCGGCCATTAATGGAAAAGCCCGACGTGAAGGGGAGAGCACGTCGGGCTTTTTCTATTTTGTTGGTTTCGCGAGCGACTTAGAAAGTCGAGCGTCTGCGACCAATTTCCGAACCTCTGCCGATAAAGTCGGGACGTGATAGGGAACTCCGTTTGCGATGGTCCACTCGATTCCACCGCCGCGAACGACTTTGCCATCGCGGACGGTATCTGTGCCGGTTGGATACAGCACCTTAAAATTCTCAAGCGGATTTCCGTTGACGACGATCAGGTCGGCCTTGTATCCGACGCGGATGCGCCCGAGCGTGTCTTCTTTACCGAGTATTTTTGCTCCGTTCGATGTCGCATGTTGGATGACTTTTAGTGGTTGAAAACCTGCTTCTTGATGCAGCTCAAGCTCGCGGATCAGGCCAAAGCCGTACATTTGATAGATAAACCCTGCGTCCTCGCCCGTCCCGATTAGGCCGCCTTTTTTCTCGAAATCATAAATGGCTTTCATCCAGATGCGATAGTTTTCTTTCCAGTATGTCTCGTCAGTCGATGACCAGCCGATAAAATATGAGCCGTGATTGTCGGGATTTGGTTTGAAATATTCTTCTAAAACTGGATGCAGATAGTCGGCGTATGCCGGATTTGTCTGTGCGCGCTGTAGATCGCGCGAGGCTTCGTAAATGACGAGTGTCGGATCCCACGCGACATTTGCCGCGACCATTGCGTCGAGGACCTTGTCGAGCTTTGCCGGGTCGGCCTCACGCCACAGCCGTCCGGCGTAGCGAAAACGGTCAACTTCGTTGTTGTAATTGTATGTCGAAGGAAAATTCTGTCTGCCGCTCTCGATCGCTGCATCGGGAATGCCGTACCAATGCTCGATGCTCGTCGTGCCAAATTTGATGTCGTCCCATGCGTTGGTTTCCTCGACGCCGACGTGATGCATTACACGCATGCCCTGCTTTTTCGCTTCGTCCATCATCGCCGCCATTAGATCGCGGTCGATGGTGTAGAGCTTGATGCCGTCAAATCCGGCGGCTTTTAGATCGCGAACACGTTGACGTGCTTGCTCAGCCGTAGCCGGGGTCGGGGCGTCAAAGTAACCGCCGTAAGGAAATATCCTTGGACCAACGAGCGTACCAGCAGCGATCTGGTCGCGATAGCCGAGTACGTTTTTCGAAGCCCACGCGTCACGCACGGTCGTGATGCCGTTGATGAGCCACATCTTTGTGCAGTATTCGACGGGCTGCGGCACGCCGGCGCGTTCGTCCTGAGTGTGGCCGTGAAGATTGATGAGGCCCGGCAGAACATATTTGCCGGTGGCATCAATGATGAGTTCATCTGCTGCTGCGGCCTTTGCAGGACCCGACGAAGCGATCCGCGTGATCACATCATTTTCGATAGTAATATCCATCGGCCCCGCCACCGGTTTGCCGCTGCCGTCAACGACCATCGCATTGCGGACGATGATCCGCTTTTGACGTTTCCCGGAAATCAAAGCAGGATTTGCCTGAGCAAACAATTGAGTGCAAAACGAGAGAAGCAAGGCTGTGGCCGCAATGATGCGAATTGAGTTGGTATTCATAGGTTTTACAGCAACTTAGCATTGAAACTATGTGGGAGGCAAACCTATCTTTTGCCGTTTTGCGGCGTCTGTGACAAAATATCTTTTTAATAACGCTCAATATTTTCAACAGGAAGGTTTAATAATGGCTGGAAGAAATAAAGTTACGGTCGTCGGCGCTGGTAATGTAGGTGCGACTGCCGCTCATTGGATCGCCGCGAAAGAGCTGGCGGATGTCGTCCTTGTGGATATCGTCGAGGGTACGCCGCAGGGCAAGTGTTTGGATCTTGCTCAGGCTGCTCCGATCGACGGTTTTGACGTCAAGCTCGTCGGCACCAACGGTTATGAAGAAACGGCTGGCTCCGACGTGGTGATCATCACCGCCGGTCTGCCGCGTAAACCCGGCATGAGCCGCGACGATCTGTTAAAGACCAACTCCGACATCGTCGGACAGGTCACCGAACAGGTCGCCAAATACTCGCCCAATTCGATCATCATCGTCGTTTCAAATCCGCTCGACGCTATGGCACAGGTCGCGTTTCGCCGTTCGGGATTCCCGAAAAACCGTGTGATGGGTATGGCAGGCGTGCTTGATAGTGCTCGTATGCGATGCTTTGTGGCTGAGGAACTCGATGTCTCGGTTGAGAACGTCACATGTTTCGTGCTCGGCGGCCACGGAGACACGATGGTTCCGCTGCCGCGTTATTCGACCGTTGCGGGTATTCCGATCACTGAGCTTATTGCGAAAGACAAACTCGACGCGATCATCACACGCACCGCCAACGGCGGCGCCGAGATCGTTGGTTTGCTCAAGACGGGTTCGGCATACTACGCACCTTCACTAGGTGCGGTCGAGATGACAGAATCGATCCTCAAAGACAAGAAAAAGATCCTGCCCTGCGCGGTCTTTCTCGAGGGCGAATATGGTGTCTCGAATCTGTTTGTCGGCGTCCCGGTCAAACTTGGCAAAAACGGCATCGAACAGATCATCGAGATCTCGCTCACTAACGACGAGCGCACGGCTCTGCACAAGAGTGCCGCCGCCGTTCAGGAATTGGTCGATATCCTAAACGTTTGATCCATAAAATTTCAGATCTGAAATTGGGAAGGCCGAAAGCCTTCCCCTTTTTTTGTTTAATTTTCATTCAACCTGACCGATTAAGTCAGTCACACTGACCGAATTTCATTCACCGCAAAATCTCCTGAAAGCCCGTAACTCTAATTATAACAACATATAACGCTTTGGCACGGGTCTTGTATTAAAGATCGCGAGCGGATACGTCCGCAATTACTCAGCCCCGGTAAGGAGCCATTAGTTATGAAGATCTCAATATTTGGTTTTGAAACGACACGAAAGTTCGCTGCGATAGCGATCCTCGCGTCGTTCATTTTCACGAACGCATTTGCGGTCGGAGCACTAAACGGGACACGAACAAGCCCCGTCACTGTCTCGGCTGCAACGGCGAAATACACCACTGACCTGACGCAGCTTGGCCGTGAAGGACGCCTGCGTGAGGACCTAAGCTATGAAAAGGAGACCACACGCCTTATCAAAGTGTTAGCCGAAGGTGGCAGTCGCCTGCCCGTTATTGTTGATGAGGATGCAGCGGTTCAGGCGACAATCGTCGAACAGGTTGCATTGCGTATAGCCAAAGGAGCCGTCTCGGAAAAGATGGCTAATCGTACGATCCTCAGGATCGAAACGGCTACGCTGTTCTCAAATGCAAAAACACCGGCTCAGGTTGCCGCGATCGTTAATACGATAGCTAGTGACGCAGCGAATTCGAACGGACAGATCATATTGTTCGTTGACGAACTCACGAGCTTTGTCGGCAAAAATTCGGCGGAGACAAATTTCTTTGACCTGATCGCCGCAGGCAAGGTCGTGATGATCGGCGGCAGCTCAGTTACCGCTTACGACGAGAATATTGCCTCGCAGGCAGACGTTGCCGGTCATTTTGTCGGCATCGCTGTTTCGGGTTCGCAAGACTCTGACTCAAATGCGGCGGCAAAAAATGACCGCAACAGCGGATATCGCGGCGACAATGTCTCGCCCGACCTGCGTGAAATGATGGCACAGGATCCAACCGGTAAAACACGCGTTGACGTCATCCTACAGGCAAGAGATGCCGACAATGCTGCACTTCGCTCGTTGCTCGCTAGCGGCCAGGCACGCATCGCCGACCGCATCGGCAATGATGACACGCTTGTCGTTAATATGCCGTTATCGACGATCAGCACACTTTCGACCAGCGGCTTGATGAACTACGTTTCGCCTGACCGTCCGACAACCACGACGGCAGCCGGCCACATCGAAGCGACCACAGGTGCCGAACTGATGCGTAATCAGCCAGCCCTCAACGGACGGGCTTCATACACCCTAGATGGCACAGGCGTCGGCGTTGCGATCGTCGATTCAGGCATCATGGCATCGCACAACGGTTTCAAAGATCGTATCGTTGCCAATGTTAATTTCACAAATTCGACATTGACCGACACAGTTGACGGTTTTGGCCACGGAACGCACGTTGCTGGACTTGCCGTTGGTAATTCGGGGGCCAGCGGCGGAGCGTACAAAGGCGTTGCTACCAAATCGAATATCATAAGCGTCAAGGTTTTGAATAATCAGGGCGTCGGTAATTCGTCTTGGCTGCTCAACGGCCTTAACTGGATCTTGACGAACCGCACGACTTACAACATCAAGGTCGTTAACCTCAGTTTGGGAACGACCGCAGTCGATACGTACACAAATGACCCGGTCTGTCTTAAGGTCAAGCAGCTCGCAGAAGCAGGCATCGTTGTCATCGCCGCAGCCGGAAACCTTGGCAAAAACAGCCTCGGACAGAAAATGTACGGCCAGATCCACAGCCCGGGCAATAGTCCGTATGCGATAACGGTCGGCGCAAGCAATTCACTTGGCACATCGGGCCGCAGCGACGATACGATGGCGAGCTTTAGCTCACGCGGGCCGACACGCAGCTACTATCGCACGTCAACCGGCACGGCTGTTTATGACAATCTGATCAAACCGGATATCGTTGCCCCTGGCAACAAGCTGATCTCATATAAGGCTGCCAACAACAAAATGTCGCTCGAGAATCCGCTTTTGAATCTCGACAGCACCAATGGTAACGATTCGATGATGTATATGAGCGGCACATCGATGTCGGCACCGGTTGTTGCCGGCGCCGCAGCGCTGCTGCTCGAGGTCAATCCAAACCTTACGCCGAACATGGTCCGCATGATCATGCAGTACTCGGCACAGCCGATCGCGAACGCAAATACTTTCGAGCAGGGAGCCGGACAGCTCAATCTCGATGGTGCGGTCCGTTTGGCACGGTCGCTTCGTACAGACGTCGATTTCCAGACGCTGGCAAAAGGCACAACCATGGTTCCGACCGGCTGGACGATGCCTACGACCTCGTCGACCATCGGCGGCACTACGTTCCCGTGGGCACAGTTAATGACCGGCAGCTTCACGTCGCTTTCAGGTGCTAACCTCGTATCGCAGTTTCAAACTGTGTATAAACGTGAAAACCTGATCGGTATGGGCGTCAATTTTGGTAACGGCAACTTTAGCCTAAATACGTCGTCGTATTTCACGTCAGGCCTTACGATCAACCGTCACGTTAATAGGAGCAACGGAACCGCCCTCGGTGCCGGAACGCTGTATCTGTCGTACGGTGTGCTCGTGGGTGACGGTGTGCTCGTCGGCGACGGAGTTTTAGTCGGTGACGGCGTGCTTGTTGGCGATGGAGTTCTGGTAGGCGACGGCGTGCTAGTGGGCGACGGAGTATTGGTCGGAGACGGCGTACTAGTCGGCGACGGAGTGCTCGTCGGCGACAGTGCTCTAGCCGGCGACGACGGTCCAGCGATGCAGTAAACGTAGCAAATAAATGTAATAGGAGGATAAAACAATGCTACATCCTAAAACTGCAAAAACACACAAATTAACACGCGATCAGTTCGCTCCGGTTTTGACGCTTGCCCCCGATCTGTCGAGAGTCAGCCAAATGAGAGCTGATGACACCGTAGAAGTACAGGCTTTCCTGTCGATCAGACCGGTACACACTGTCGTAATGTCGAGCTTCATCGTCGATAACGGCATGGAGAGCGACCTGAACAGAGGCAAATTCTTCGGATACCGCAATGCAACGGGCAAACTCGAAGGCGTTGCTTTGATCGGACACTCGACGCTTGTCGAAGCCAGAACAGCCGATGCTCTAAACGCACTGGCTATCTGTGCACGCCATGCCGAAACGCCTATCCACCTGATAATGTCGAGCGGAAATGACGCCGAGAGGTTTCATCTGCAGATGACCGGTGGAATGGCCGAGCCGAGATTGAAATGTACTGAGGCACTTTTCGAGGTCTCATTTCCTTTCGCAGTCCAAAAATGCGAGTGGAAAATCGAAAATGCCGACATGAGCCAGCTCGAACAGGTTGCCGAAGCTCAGGCCGAGATCGCCTTTATCGAATGTGGTGTCGATCCTATGCAGAAAGACCGCGAAGGCTTTCTTAAACGGGTCGCACGACGAATCGAACAGGGCCGCGTATTCACGGTCTATAGCGACGGAAAGCTGATCTTTAAGGCCGATATTATCGCCGAAACCGCGGAAACGATCTATCTGGAGGGCGTCTACGTTCATCCTGATCATCGCGGAGCCGGTTTAGGTTCTCGCTGCCTGGCTGCCTTAACACAGCAGCTCCTAGGCCGCGTCGAGAATATCTGCATGCTCAGCAACGTCGATTTCAAGGGTGCACACACGAGTTTCGAAAAGGCAGGCTATCGCCGTTCGGATCAATGTGTAACGCTATTTGTTTAGAATGATTTAATTCTGGACAAAAATGTTAAACGTGGGCATAATAGAGCTGGGTTTGTATACGCAAGCCCAGCTTTGTCCATTTTTGAAAAGCAGCAACACCCCTCTCCAATCGAGTCCGACCTCTCGTTTCACCAACCTCCTCCAAACGAAGACAGGCTCCGTCTCCTCCGATCTTAAGATATGAGTGAACTGAGATCCGCAAACCGGTACATGATGACCGTGATCATATTAGGCGCACTATGCCTGATCGCGGCCGTTTTCAGTTTGCCGATCGAACGTGCCGATGTTTATCTGCCGGTGTTGGCGGTACTAACCGTTGTTGTTGGGTCACGGGTCACGATACCGATACCGAGGTTCAAATCGCACGTTGCCGTTTCTGACACATTTATCTTTCTGACGCTGCTGTTGTACGGCGGGGAATTTGCGATCATCCTCTCGGCGGTCGAGGCTTTTGTCTCGTCATGGAGATTTTGTAACCGCAAGATCACAGTATTTTTTAATGCGATGGCGGTCGCCATTTCGACGACGCTAGTTTTTAGCTTTTTGAAAGGCGCCGGACTCTATACGCAAGAACAACTCCACGGCCACGCCGGCAGCTTTACTAATTTTGTGGTCGCATTGTCAGTGATGGCGATGGGCCAATTTGCGGTCAACACATCGCTGGCTGCGATCTACGACGCTCTAAAAAGCGCTCTGCCTCTGTGGGAAACTTGGAAATCCAAATATATCTGGACATTTTTCTCGTACTTTGTCGGAGCGATCGGAGCCGGAGTCTTGATCCAGCTTTCAGATTCGGCAGGTATCGGCGTTATCTTTGCGACCTTTCCGGTGATATTTTTTGTATTTCTGAGCTATCGGATGTACATGAAAAATATCGAGATCTCGATACAACAAGCCGAGCAGGCCGAGCAGTATGCGAAAATCCTCGAATCTCAGTCCGAAGCCCTGCGCGAATCCGAGGAACGTTTTCGCAGCGCGTTTGATCACGCTCCGATCGGCATCGGGCTGCTGTCACCGACGGGGTCTTGGCTAAAGGTCAATCAGGCTCTGAGTGACATTCTCGGATACGCCGAAAAAGATTTTCTCAAGATGGATTTTCAGGCGATCACCTTGCCCGACGATCTCGGCAAGACGCTTGTAAAGATCCACGAGCTGCTTTCGGGAAAGATCGCCAGTTGCCAGATGGAGCAGCGCTACATCCACAAAACCGGCCGTATTGTCTGGACATCGTGGAGCGTTTCGGCTGCCCACGATTCGACTTCGAAACAGCCAAATCTCATTTTTCAGCTCCAGGACATTACCGACCGCAAATCTGCCGAGCAAAAACTCCAACACGAGGCGACGCATGATGTCCTGACGGGGCTGCCAAACCGGCTTTATTTCATGAACAAGCTGACGGATGCGCTTGATCGAACCCGCAGCGTTGAGGGCTATAAGGCAAGCGTTTTGTTCATCGATCTCGACCGTTTCAAATACGTCAACGACAGTCTCGGCCACGTGATCGGCGATCAGTTGCTAAGATGTATCGCCGAACGACTCGGCGAATGTATGCGTCCGGCGGACACGGTAGCGCGGCTCGGCGGCGACGAATTTACGATCCTCGTCGAAGGTAAATACGACATCAGCGAAGTGCTGCACATCGCCGATCGGATCCAGGAAAAGTTTAGTGTGCCTTTCGACCTGAGCGGCCACGAGGTCTACAGTTCGGCGAGCATCGGCATTTTGCACGCATCGAGAAATCACCAGTCTTCCGAAGACATGATGCGCGACGCGGATATCGCGATGTATCAGGCAAAGCGTGCCGGTAAGGCCCGGCACGAGGTTTTTGACGAGGCGATGCACAGCATCGTAAAGGAGACACTGCGGCTTGAGACCGACCTTCGCCGTGCGGTCGAACGAAACGAGATCGAGGTATATTACCAGCCGATCTATGACCTCGCCTCAGGCCGGATCGAGAGCGTCGAATCGCTCGCACGCTGGTTTCATCCGGAGTTTGGGCCGATAAGCCCCGGCAAATTTATCCCGCTCGCGGAGGAGATCGGGCTGATCGATAAGCTCTGTGCTCAGGTTTTAAGACGGGCCTGCGGCGATATTGGCTCTCTTACCGTCGATGGAGGCGAAACGTTGACGGCCAGCGTCAATCTGTCGTGTCGTCAGTTTGGTCAGAACAAACTCGTCCAGAGCATCCAAGACATCCTAGAAGAGACCGGCTTTTCGCCAAAGGGCCTCAGGCTTGAGATCACCGAATCGGTATTTTTTGAGCATCAAGAACGAGCCGTCGAGACGCTTAACGACCTCCGTGACAGCGGCATCGAGATAGACATCGATGATTTTGGGACCGGTTATTCGAATCTCGGTTATCTACAAAAGCTGCCTGTTTCGGCATTAAAGATCGACCGCACATTTGTTTCGATGATCGATGACGAGGGCAATAACGACGAGATCGTCCGTGCGATAGTCACCCTCGCACGCAACCTCGGGCTAAAGGTCATCGCCGAGGGCATCGAAACTGATGCTCAGCTCAACGTGCTCCGCAGCCTCGAATGCGAAGGCGGGCAAGGCTATCTATTCGCCGCACCGATGAGCATCGACAAGCTTGTAGAATTTATGGCCGAAAACGAACCCGCTTTTGCATCGCACACGGCGTTCGAAAACGTGCCCGAAGCAACGCTGATCCAATAACCAAAAAAACTTAGGTTTGACGAAACACCGGCTAAGATCAACAATTGTCTTAGTGACGTGTTATGTATCGTAGGCCAAAGTTTTTAGAGATCCTGCTCGAGATCCGCCAAGAGATGGCTCTCGAAGCCGATTACGACGTCGACCTGTTCGCCGAACACGTCCGCGCGGGAAATGTGTCCGTTGCCGACGCTGTCGATAAACCATCAACTAACGGTGACTTGCAGCCCGCGATAACGAAAGCTCCGGTCGAGCGACAAAAGTCCGAAGCTAAATTGGCTAAAAGCTAGTCGCGTCTTTGTGCCGACTGCTTTGTGCTGCTGCCTACTGTATCTATGATTAGATATTTGGTCTCGATCCTGATCGTCCTGACCGCCATCACCGCGTCGGCGGCGATCTTTTTTCCTGATTACTGGGTCCACCGTTACGATGAACTGATCGCACGTCAGTCGCGAGTCTATCGCCTTGATGAAAAGCTTGTATGGAGCTTGATCTACGAAGAAACTTGGTTTCGCGGGTGGAAGATCGGTGCGGCGGACGAGGTCGGTTTGATGCAGGTGACGCCTGTCGTTGCCCGCGAATGGGCAAAGGAAACAGGCCTCAAAGAATACGAAAAACAGGCCGCTGACAACGTCAAAGTATTTTTCTCCGACCCCGAACGCAACATCCAGACCGGCTGCTGGTATCTCGAAAAGCTCCGCGAACAATATCGCGGCCGCCCCGCCGAGACTGCGATGACCCTCGCCGCCTACAACGCCGGCCCCAGCCGCGTCGAAGAATGGACGAAAGACACCGACCCGGCGACACTTTCCGAATCCGATTTCGTCTCACGCATCGCCATCCCATCAACAAAAAACTACGTTTCCTCGATCCTTGAACGTTACCGCACCGCGACAACTGTGAAATAGGACATCACCGCTTTCGCTCCGGCGGCGTTTCTTTTTCACTGCGAGCGGTTCCTTGAGCAACGAGATCGATGTTTGTCAGATCGTCGGTTACTTGTACGACCTGCGGCGAAAAGGTGTAGCGTCTGGACAGGCCGTTGATGATGTACGTTCTACCGGGCTCGACGCCGTCAAAAATATATCTTCCAAGAGCTCCGGTGTTTGCGAACCTTGTATTTCCGTTTGTATCGACCAGCGATACGCGGGCACCGCGAACTCCGCGTCCTCCGGCGGTCAAGACTCTGCCTGAGACTTGTACACCGGCGGCTGTCGAGCATGCACCAAATAAAAGCGAAAATCGTCTGACGTTGCCCGTCGTGCCGGAGGCATTGTCGCTGACGTTGAGCGTCCAGACGCCGTCGGCGGCCTCGCCGTTAAATACGCTAAATTTATCACCCGGTGAATACGAACCCGGACGGACGGTCGCGTTTTCCGAACATTGATATTCGATCGGCAAGACCACGTCGTCATTGAGCAGCACCTGCGAAAGATGGTTGTTGTCGCAGCCGCCAACCGCTGTGGTCCGGGACATTCGGTTGATGAATGTCAAGCTCGTGCCCGTTGGCGAAGTCAGCCTGAATACCAGTTGGCCCACATTCATATGATCGACCCCCTGCAGCGTTGCGGCCGCGTTTGGAGTACCGTCAAAGCGAAAGTCGAGATCTGTGACCAGCCCGACGCCGCTCACGGTTATCGGGATATTGACACCGGCGGTATTGTTGTCAGGGATAGCGACCGCAGGATCCGTATAGGAAATGGCTGTACCGCAACTGCTCGGTGATGCACTGCCGCAGACAAGTTTGAAGTGATCCTGCGTGCCGACAAATCCGCTCGTCACACCGCCAATAATGTGAAACTCGTTACCTAGAACTACGCCAGCCAAATGCTGGCGGCTCCGGTAAACGTTGGGCAAAAGCGAAGTGCCGCCGCCCCACGTGTTCGTCGCCGGATCCAATCTTAGTACATCGGGAGTCGCTCCACCGGCGATCACTAAGCTGCCATTCAAAAAGCCCATCGCCAGAGAATTATTAGCGGAAGGAAGATCCGTGACGGCCGCGTCATTCCAAGCGTTACCGACGGGGTCGTACCTGTAGGCTTTGAGAGAAAAGCTAAGGTTACCGTCAGTACCGCCGGCTGCGTAGATCGCGCTCCCATCGGTTGTCGCTGCGATCCAGCCCAAGGCTCCGCCGGGATAGTTAGCCGCGGCCGACCATGTGTTACTGGCGATGTCATACGCCGAAACCGTGTTGACGGCGCCGCTGGAGCTTGCTGTCAATCCCCCGATCTTGTAAAACTTGCCGTTTGCAACCGCCCCTGCGCTTACCCACGTTGCCGAAGGGGAGTTTTGCATGACCGAGTAAGTATTCAGGACTGGATCGTAGCGATAGAGAGTGTTGACGGTGGCGTTCGCGGAGTTAAGCCCTCCGGCAATATAGATGTAGGTGCCGTCAGAAGCAACGGCTGTTCCCCACAGAGCAACCGGTAGCGGGGCGATCGCGGTCCACCTGTCGCCGTCAAATTTATACGCATTGGCCATGACCACATTATTGCTAAGGCCACCGAAACTATATATGTTCGTACCCTGCACCGCAGCACCTTGGTTTCGAATAGGGATCGGGTATTTTGAGTCATTTGTCCACGCACACCCGGCTGGGGACGTAGCAAAGGCATCGGAGAAAATATATGCGGCACCAAACGAATTGGTTCCGCCGGTCGAGCTTTCAAACAACGCCCCGGCGATCACATCCTGACCGCTGATGGCAACACTGTGTCCAAACTGGTCGCTCGTTTCGCCGTCGGGGGCGAACAGCTTCTTTTGTTCAGTCCAGACCCCGGCGGTTCGCGAGAAAACATACGCGGCTCCTTGATCCAATACGGCACCGATATTTGCGAGTGAGGCTCCGACGACGATCTTGTCACCTTCGATATCAATGCTGTTGCCAAACCTGTCGGTAAAATAACGGTCTGACGCGGTCAGTCTTTGCTGCTGTGACCAGACGGCAGCACTCCGGATAAAAACATATACCGCTCCCTGACTAAAATCAGGACTGCCGGCGTCAAAGTAATCAGTGTTAGCAAATGCGATGGTCTCGCCTTCTATCGCCACCGTCTCGGCGAAGCCGTCTTCTGTTGCGGGGCCAAGGATCTTTTGCTGCTGCGACCAAACACCGCCGCTGCGGACAAATACATAGGCCGAACCCAGATCGAAATTGGGCGTTGGCAGTGGCCCGATGTCAGCATCGGGAACACCGATGACGACAGTATCGCCGCTAATACCGACATGTTCGCCAAAATGGTCGTCGCCATAACCATCAGTAACAGTAATTTTTTGTTGCTGGGTCCAAGTAACTCCGCTGCGGGTAAAAACGTACGCGGCTCCCTGATCGGTGCCGACCGTGCCGGCATGATTTTGGGCACCGGCGATAAGTGTATCGCCATCGATCGCAACCTCGCCGCCGAGTTGGTCCCCAACTGCCCCGTCAGCCGACGTCAATTTTTGCTGCTCCGTCCAGACGTTGCCGCTGCGGGTAAAAACATAAACCGAACCCTGTGAGCCATTGCCGCCGATCGTATCGCTCCGCAAACCTACCACCAGTGTGTTTCCGCTGAGGGCGATCTCCTCACCAAAACTCTCACCTGCCGTCCCATCAGAGGCAACTATCCTCTGCTGAAATGTCCATGTCGAGCCCGTTCGCGTGTAGTAAAGGACAGATCCTTGGTCCGCATTTGCACCAACATCGTCCAGATGCGTACCGACCAGCGCAAAGTCAGGCCCTATCACTACGCTCGACCCGAGCCGTGCATTACTTTCGCGTGTTGGGTCCACAAGTTTTTGCTGCACGCCATAAGCCTGAGGAGCATCCGGCCGCTTTTCGTCAAGGCTAGTTCGATCAGATGCCGACGCCGTTTGCGTGCCGGGCATCAACCACGCAGCGGCGACACCAATAGCTACCGCGATAACAGAAGAAATTAGGACAAAACTTCGGGTCTGGTATGCATTTTTCATAACGGATTTTTCCTTAGGTATTGATAAGCGGATCTTGATTATCCGGTCTCTACTTACACATGCGGAAAAAAATGGAAAAGTCGGACAAAGTTTTTTCGTTTTATGTTGTAATAATTACCCTTCCGCACATCTTTGTTATTTTTGGCAGTGATTTGTTCTAATTGTCGTATGCAGATACATGCGGCTGAGTACGTTTTGCCGATCTCGTCCGACCCTATTCGGAATGGCGCGATTGCTATTGATGCCGATCTGATCGTTGGTGTTGGTACGCTGGAAGGGATGATGCGTCAATTTCCAGCGGCGGAGTTGATCGATCACGGGAATGCAGCGATATTGCCGGGGTTTGTAAATTGCCATTCGCATCTTGAGATCACGTCGATGCGGGGAGCACTCGATGATGCCGAGCACGATTTTGCGGCGTGGCTGTTAAAGTTAAATGGCTTACGGGCCGAGCTATCTGACGAAGACATCATCGCGGCGGCGGTACATGGTGCGAGAGAAGGTGCTCAAGCGGGCGTCACTTGTTTTGGCGACATTGGCCGGATGGGACACGCCGGGCTGCACGCTCTAAAGACGGTGGGCTTACGCGGTGTCGTTTTTCAGGAGACAGAATTCTCGCCGGATAATCGCACGGCGGATGAAGATTTTCTAAAGCTTGCCACAAAATACGAAGAGTTAAGGGCCGAGGAAACCGAACTCGTCCGCGTTGGCCTGTCACCGCACGCTCCTTATACAGTCAGCTCACAGCTATTTGAGCTGATCGCTCAATACGCGATCCTCAATCGCGTTCCGCTGACTATCCACGCTGCCGAATCCGCCGACGAACACGAGTTGCTCACGCAAGGTACCGGGTTTTTCTCCGGCATTTACGAAAAATTTGGTGTCGAATGGGAGAGTCCGCATTGCACGCCGATCGAGTATCTCGAACGCCTCGGCGTGCTCTCGACCCAGCCGCTGCTCGCCCATTGCGTAAAGGTCTCGAACAGCGATATCGTAAAGATCGCCGCCAACGGTGCAAAGATCGCCCATTGTCCAAAATCGAACGCCAAATTCGGCCACGGCTACGCACCGTTCGAACAGTTTTTGGATTCGGATATTGCGGTTGGGTTAGGAAGCGATTCAGTCGCGAGCAACAACGTCTGCGACATTCTTGAGGAATCGCGTTTTGCCGCCCTCGTCGCGAGAAACCGCGAGGGCAACCAGCGGTTCATCACGGCAATGGAAATGCTCAAAACCGCCACCCTCGGCGGAGCCAAAGCCCTCGGTCTCGATCATCTGATCGGCACACTCGACATTGGCAAACAAGCCGACCTCGCCGTCGTCTCGCTAAACCACATCGCCCAACAACCCATCAGCGACGTCCACACCGCACTCGTTTTCGCATCAAACGCGCGAGACGTTACGATGACAATGGTAGCCGGCCGCGTCGTTTATGATTCCACTAGCGTGGCGTAACCTCATATTCCGGCTTCGGCATCCCCATTATCCACTTATCAAACCAGCCGACGATGTGCTGCAAGCGTTCGATGCGGTGCCAGGGTTGGCCGGAGCGTGAGAGCTCGTGGCCTTCGTTGGGGAAGCGGACCATGACCGTCGGGATCTTGCGGTATTTGAGGGCTCGGAAAAGCTCCTCGCCGCCGGCGGTTGGCGGCGTGCGATAGTCAGCCTCGCCGAGGATGAACATCATCGGCGTCTGGATATTGGCGACGTGCGTGATCGCCGAACGCTCTCTAAATCCGGGATCCTCGAACGGGGCACCTTTGAACCAGCTTGGCTGAAACTGTGCAAAATCCGCCGTGTACCACCAGTTTGACCAATCCGAAATGTCACGCTGCGACACGGCTGCGGCAAAGCGGTTTGTTTTTGTAACGGCCCAATTTGTCAGCACACCGCCGCCGCTGCCGCCCGTAATGCCGAGCTTTTTCTCGTCGATGTAGCCGCGTTTGATGACCTCGTCGACGGCGGCCATCAGGTCTTTGTGATCGTCGCCCGGGTAGTTGTGTTGGATGATGTTGCCAAAATCCTGCCCGTAACTCGTCGAGCCGCGAGGGTTGGATAGACGACGACATAGCCTTTTGCGGCCATCCATTGAAACTCGTGGTCAAATACATATCCATACGCCGCATGCGGCCCGCCGTGGATATTGAGGATCAGCGGATACTTTTTGTTCGGGTCAAAATTTGGCGGCTTTTGCACCCACGTCTGCACGCGTTTGCCGTCAAAACTCGTGTACCAAACGTCGTCAGGTTCGGTGAGGTTTAGCTTTGCAAACAGCCCGTCGTTGATCTTTGTCAACTGTTTCGAGGAGCCGCTCGAACGGTCGAGAATGTAGAGATCGGTGATCACGGTGGGGGTGGAACGCGTATAAACGATCTTGCCGCCGTCGCGTGTTGCCCTGTATGACAAGACGGCCTGATCACCCTTGGTTACCTCGGTCATCTTGCCGGTCGAGCTGTCGAACATCCCGAGATTTGCCCGTCCCTCTTTGGCATAGCCGCTGATGATGCCTTTGCCGTCGGGTGACCAAGTCAGTCCGCCTCCGCCGCCCGCGCGAGGAGGAGCCTGATCGCCACCGACACCACCGCCGACGTCATAATCAAAACCTGTCGTCAGATTTTTTGGCTGAGCATTTTGAGCGATTTCGAGAACCCAAAGATCGGGCTGTGTATAGGATTGTACGGGTTTGATCGCCGCCGACGCAGTAAATGCAAAACGCTTGCCGTCCGGGCTGAGACTCAGTCCGCCGACGCCAAGGTCGAGTTTTGTCAACAGCGAGGGCTCGCCGCCAGCCGACGGGACGCTGTAGATCTCGGTGTTTGGTGTTTCCTCGTAATACTGCTCAGCGACCCTATTGGTCGTGTAGTAGATCTGAGATCCGTCACGCGACCAGACAAATCCGCCTTCGTTATATGCACCGCTCGTCAATTGCTTTGGAGTCTGCTTGTCCTCAGGGCTGCGCGGAGCGGCGATGACCCACAGGTGATTTGGGTGATTATTGTCGATATAACCGCCGCCGTCAGCTCGATATACAGCACGGGTAATTACCCGGACATCGCTCTCGCGGCCGTCAGCGGAAGTTGGAGCGGGTTTGCCGCCACGGGCGATCTCCTCTGCGTTTTGCGAGTTGCCAAATGAGATCCATTTTCCGTCCGGTGACCAACTCAACGAGTTCACACCGCGTGGCAGAGTCGTTACCTGCCAAGAATCGCCGCCGCTCATCGCGAGCATAAATAGCTGTGGTGCGGCCGCTGGCCCAGGCTGATCGCCGCTGCGTACAAATGCCAAATATTTGCCGTCCGGCGACCAACGCGGAGATGTGTCGCGGCTGGTGCTGGTCAGCCGTCGCGGCTCGTCGTTGCCCGACGTTGAGACGGTCCAGATCGACGTGTCGTAGTTGGTCTTGGCGGCGTTGACCGTGACCTTTACAAAAGCGACCGTCCCACCGTCAGGCGATATTTGCGGGTCGGCGACCCATGCAAAATCAAACAGGTCTTTCTCTGTGATGTTGCGTTTTTGCGCCGAAGCCGTAACGGCAAATACAAGGACAACGATGGACAAGCGGACGAGGATCTTTCGCATACATGCTCCTTTGGATCAGCTGGTTTTGAGAAAACTTATACGGCCAGAATACCAGTTTGGTTATTCAATTCAAGACGAGCGGCTATTGCTGACGCGCCTTTAATGCCAATTCGAGTTCGTTTTTGAGATCGGCAACCGTCCATTCATTCCCCGGAAATATCTTCGTGACCTTGCCGTCAGGGCCGATAACGGCGGTTCGCAGACTGTGGTTTATCTGAGTCTTATCGTTTTGATCGACCTCATAGCGTAAGCCAAAGAAATCGGCGATCTTTTTAACCTCGGCGTCTTTGCCAACGGCGAGTTGCCACACGTCAAATTTCGCTTTCGGATCGTTACCCAAATAGCCGATGCCGTACGAGCGAAGCTTTTCGGGCGTGTCATTTGCCGGGTCGAAAGATATCGAGAGCAGCCGGACCTTGTCCTTTAAATCTTCATTAGTGGCGATCAATTTTGCCGTGTCGCTAAACGCGGTTGACATCTTAATGCAGTAATCGGGCAGCGGGCATCGTGCGTAAATAAAGGTGATCGCCAGAGCTTTGCCCCTAAAATCGGTGATCGCGACGCGTTTGCCGTCTTGATTGGTCAGTAAAAAATCAGGCACACTTTGGCCAACCTGGGCAAAGTTTTCGTTTACTGGCGGTGCGGGCTGGTTGGGATCAGCAGCTGCAATGATACCGATGTTTTCGAGATAATACGGGTCTTTGCCCGCGTTATCGACCACGAGCTCTGCACGTATCTCAGAGCCGGGTTTGAGGTCATCCCAGACCCAATCCGCGTGGATCGGAAAATCCATCGTCATTGCTTCCATATAGCCCTCGATCTTTTCGTGGTCGATCTTAGCTTTTTTGGCGGCGCGGTCGACCGAGACGACCTTACCTTTTATTGGATAGCGTTTTGCGGTTGCCGAGGCGTTAGAATTGGTGTCCGTCTTACAAGCTGAAAGCAAGAAAATACAAAAAATAATTAAAGCGAGCTTTTGCATATATTGAAATGATGTAATAACCGCCCGAAAATGTCATCTGGCCCTAAGTTGCTCGTCGTAGATCAGCTGATACATCCGGTAATTTGTCATCACGCGGTAAACGTATTCCTTTGATTGGGCAAACATTATCTCGGGCACATAACGCTCAGGCTGATTTGACCGTGAACGCGACAGCCAGCGTTTCATATTGTCTTCGCCGCCGTTATAGCTTGCCACAACCGCGTCCGCCTGTTGCGGAAACAGCGTAAACAGGTCACTGAGATATCTCGCTCCCAGCCTTATCGCCGTCGGCGGATAATAAAGCTCATCCTGGCGAAAATTGGTGCGGCCGAGTTCGCCCGCGACCTTGGTCGATGTCGTCGAGATAAACTGCATCAACCCGCGAGCTGCAGCATACGATTTTACATCCGGTTGAAACCGCGATTCCATATGCATGATCGCGAGTATCAAACGCGGATCGACGTGGTAAGTTTCGGCCGCGTTCCGCAACTCCGTGTCATACACAGCCGGATAGAGCAGCAGTAATTGGTCACGCGGGATCAGCTCGACAGGATGATCCGAAGGCATCTTACGCCGTAGCGGTTCGACAACCGCTAACGTCCGGTCCCCGCGATCTCCTCGTGCGTAATAAGTTGCCAGCGTGATTGACGATGTAGATCTTCCCGCTGCCTCAAGTTCGGGCGTGGCTTCGTCATAGAGGCCGAGCGAAAAAAGAGCACCCGCAGCCGTGGTTTGATCTTCGCTTTTTTTCTCGGGCGGCTTGATGTCAGGTACGCCGGAATACTTTGGCAGCGTTTTGATCGCGGCTTTAAGGACGCCGAGAGCGTTATTGCGGATGTCAGGTTTATCGGTCAGTCGCAGAATGCTGAGCGCATGTTTTCGACGAGTGTCGGCATCCTTTGCCTTTAGCCCAACGGTGAGCTGGCCGATTTTTTGCGTGACAAACGATCCTGCCGTTTCCTCTTTCGCCATTTCGCGAAGCCGTTCGGTCGCCCGCCAGCCGTAATACTCCGCACGCCCGTCATGGATAGATAAATAGGTATCAACGGCCTCGCCGTAACGTTTCATTTGTTCGAGCGCATAGGCTTTTAGAAATGTGACCTCCGCCAACGTCGTGCCGCCGGGCGTTGTCCCGCCTAGATCGGCAACGGTTACGAGACGCTCGAGATTTGCGAGAGCGGCAGGCCAATCGGAGCGAGCAATATGGATGCGTGCCTCGGCAAACGTGGCTATGGTCTCAGGCAGTTTCCCTTTGAAAACCTCACGAGTTTTACCGCACCACTTTATGGCCTCAAGATCCTCTCCCTGGTCGCGATGAACATCGACGATATTTAGATAGGCACGCTCTAGCTTTTCGTCGGTTGGGTATTTTTCGATAAATTTCTGATACCGTTTAAGTGCCTCTTTATGCTTGCCGACGCGTGCATAAGCGGGAGCCGAAAGCAGTAGAGCGTCTTTTGCAGCGATGCTTTCGGGATACTGTTCCTGCACGCGTTCGTACCATTTTAACGCCTCGACATAGTCGCCCTGTTGCGCAAAACCGCGCCCGATCTGTAGGATCGCGTCCTGTGCGTTCACGCCGTTAGGGAAACGTGCAAAAATCGCTTCCAAATGCAGCTTGGCATCTGCAAAGTCACGGTTAAATTGGTAGATATTTGCCCGCCGCAGATGCTCCGCCTCGGCTAGATCGGGTGCTTTTTTGCCTAGGAACTCCGCTCCGCCGTCGAGCAGATCGAGCCCCTTGGCGGCGGTTTGGGCGACGTCATCCGGCTGGGCAGCGTTTGGCATTGTCGCGAGCAAATTATTAAATATCTCACGAGCCACGTCGGTTTTGCCGGATCGTAAATTTGCCTCCGCAAGCAACGCCTGATCTTCGCGGACGTTGGCTGAATTCTTTTTTGGCAGGGAACTCGTAACGCCATAACCGGCGTTCACGATCCTGATAGTTTCAGCGTAATTTCCGCTTTCAAAATTATTCGTAGCAATCCGCTGTCTTGCAGGAGCCGCAAGCAGACTGTCGGGCGACATCAGCACGATCTGCTGTAAATACAGCCGTTCGAGCATCAGATTGCCGGTCGAGCGGGCGATCTGTGATAGGTGTTTTAATGCATAAGGCGCAAGCAATCCATCGCGGGCAGCGACTTGCTGATAGGTTGCCATCGCAAGGCCAACTTGGCCGTTTGATTCAGCGTAGCGGGCGAGCAGGTAGTCGTAATTATTGGAGGTGAAGGTTTTCGGGTCGCTCGCGGCGAGAGTTTGCAGTTCGGCAATAGCGGATGTGTAGTTTCCGGTCTCAGCCAGATTGATCGAATTCGCGGCCGGCCCTTGCGGGATAGCGGCGACAGACATCACCGCAATTAAAAGACCCATGCCGATCCGAGGTTTCATTAACCGGATTTTAGCAAAGTTTTGCCTTTCGCGGTAAAATCAGACCAAAGCACTTATGACAGCAAAAATATTGAGCGGAAAGACCATTGCGGATGCCATCAAATCCGAGATCGCGGCGGACGTCAAGAACATCGAGATCGAACACGGTTGGCGGCCGTGCTTGGCTGCGGTCCGCGTCGGACAAGATCCGGCGTCAGAGGTCTATGTCGGCAACAAGGTAAAAACGGCCGCCGAACTTGGCATCATCTCCGAGCATCATCATCTGCCGGCGGAAACCAGCCACGCCGATCTGCTGGAGCTGGTACACGATCTGAACGTCAACAATGACGTTGACGGCATCCTCGTCCAATTGCCATTGCCAAAACACATCAACGAACGCGAGATACTCGAATCGATAGATCCGGCAAAGGATGTTGACGGTTTTCACCCCGAAAATGTCGGGCGTCTGTCGCTGGGGTATCCGTCGCTAGTTCCTTGCACACCGGCGGGCGTGGTCGAGATATTAAAGCGTTCTGACATCGAGATCGCGGGCAAGCACGCCGTCATCGTCGGCCGCAGCAATATCGTCGGCAAACCGCTGGCAATGCTGCTCTTACAGGAAAATGCGACCGTGACCATCTGTCATTCGCGAACGGCAAACTTAGCTGAAATAACAAGCCAAGCCGATATTTTGGTCGCGGCGATCGGACGTGCAGGATTTATACGCGGTGAACACATCGGCGCCGGAGCGACCGTCATTGATGTCGGCATCAACAATTTTTCCGACCTCGAAACCGCGAGTGAGATGTTCCCCGCTGAAGACCTTGAAAAGAGAATTGCGACGATCGAAAAACGCGGCAGCACTTTGGTCGGCGATGTGAACCCAAAAGACGCGATGGAAAAAGCCGCCAATTTTACACCCGTCCCCGGCGGTGTCGGGTTGCTGACGGTAGCGATGCTGATGAAAAACACGGTCGAAGCAGCTAAATCGCGTAGAAGAATTCAAACAGGATGAACAGGCTAGGCAGGATAAGATTCCAATTTCCACCCTGCTGATCCTGTTCATCCTATTAAGATTTCCCCCAATCTCTGTGTTCTCTGTGGCAAAAGAAAATTATGAACTTTGAAGAATACCAATCCGAAGCGAGCCAGACGGCTCTTTATCCGCGGCGAATGGAAAACCTCGAATACCCGACCCTCGGGCTTGCCGGCGAGGCGGGCGAGGTTGCGAATATCGTCAAGAAAATTCAACGCGACCATGGCGGCGTGATCAATGACGAGACCCGTTTGAAACTAAAAGACGAGCTCGGCGACGTGCTCTGGTATATCTCGGCGTGTGCCGACGAGCTTGGGCTGACGCTGGCTGAGGTTGCGGAATATAATGTCCAAAAGCTTGCCAAACGTCATAATCGAGCAGCCTAAATGTTAAAAGTAGGTCTCACTGGTTCGATCGCCGTCGGCAAATCTTTTGTTTGCGAAGTCGCTCGTGAACTGGGTTGCCACGTGCTCGATGCGGACCGCACCTCGCGCGACGTCGTCGCAAGGGGCACCGACGGACTTGCAGAGATCGTCAGCAAATTTGGTGAAGAAATATTGCAACCAGACGGTGAGCTTGATCGAAAAAAAATGGGGTCGATCGTTTTTGCTGATGAGGAAAGGCGGCACCTTTTAAATTCGATCATCCATCCGCGTGTTTTCGAGGCTCAAAATAAATGGATCGAAGAGGTTGAAAAACAGTATCCCAATGGCATTGCCATCATCGACGCGGCCCTGATGATCGAGTCCGGCGGGTACAAACGCTTTGATAAAATTATTGTTGTCTGGTGCGAACCTGAGATACAATTGCAACGTCTAATAGCCAGGGACGGCTATGACGAAAATACCGCAAAAATGCGGATTGCAGCCCAAATGCCGCAGGATGAAAAGAAGGATTTTGCAGACTATCTGATCGATACCTCCCATGGGTTTGACGATACCCGACGACAAGTCGAGCGACTCGTCACAGAGCTGAAAAAAGCCGCGTAATAGCACAAATGCCGGATCTGAAAAAATTGCAAGGGCTTACAAAACGCACAGTCGCGTTTGTGGCCGCGGTGTTTTTTATCGCGTCCTGCACACAGATCGAAAAACCCGCCGCAGAGCCGTTTTTATCATGTTCACCGCCGCCACCGAACCCGGAGTTTCGTTGGAGCAACGGCAAGATGCCAAAAAGTTTTGACCCCGCACGTGCGGCCGCCGCACCTGAAACCGACATCGTCCGTGCCGTGTTCGAAGGGCTGACCGAGATCGACGCTAATTCGCTCGAGGCCGTTCCGGCAGCTGCCGAGAAATGGTCATCGTCCGCGGATCTTCGCGAATGGACATTTCACTTACGCAAAGATGCCCGCTGGTCAAACGGCAAACGCGTGACTGCCGAAAATTTTGTGACCGCGTGGCAGCGGCTCGGAACGCTTGGCAACAAAACTGCCCACCGCGATCTGACACAAAACATCGTCGGCCTCAAGCCAGAAAAGCCTATGGCCGCACCGGCTGACTCACGTGATTTTCAGCACGACCCGGCAAAAGCCGTCGAAGCGCCGATCCAAAATCTTTCGGGAGCTCCAAAACGTCAGGAACAACCGACCGCGGACCAAAACGCAACTGACCTTGACGAAGGCATACCGCCGCGACAGGATCGCGTAGCGGCCGCGAAGAAGACGGGTATCGAAGCCGTCAGCGATGTCATTCTCAAGGTGACGCTCGAACTGCCCGACAAGGATTTTCCAAAGCTCGTTGCAAACCCGATATTTCGCCCGATCTACGGCAACGGTGCGGACTTTGACACCGAGCCGCTAAATGCAAAGATCGTGACAAACGGAGCGTTTTCGATTGCCGAGGTCGCAAAAGATGGCGTGACGCTCACACGTTCGGATAAGTACTGGGATAAAGACGCGGTCAAACTCGAGCAGGTTCAGTTCGTCCAAAAAGAAACCGCTGAGGCCGCTCTCGATGCCTATAAAAAAGGTGAGATACACGCCGTCACAAATGCCGATTTTGAGCCTTTGGCTTTGAAGCTGCTTGCGCCGTATGACGATTTTCGGCGGACGACGCATAGCGCTCTGAATTTTTACGAGGTCAATACAAAAAACGCTCCGTTCAATGACCGCCGCGTCCGCGAAGCTCTTGCGACATCTATCGACCGTGATCGTTTAACCGATGGTGAACTTGAAGGTTCGACGCAGCCGGCCGCAGGGTTTTTGCCGTTGGGCGACAAAAAAGTTTCGGGGCTAGTGCTCGATGTCGAAAAGGCTAAGGGATTGCTTGAAAAAGCCGGTTATCCGAACGGCGAAAATTTTCCGCAGATACGCCTAGTCGTCAACCGCAACGACACCCAGCAGCGGATCGCCAGATCGGTCGCCCGGATGTGGAAGCAGAACCTAAACCTTGAGACCCTCATCATCGTAAAAGAATCGTCAGATATCGAGGCCGTCAAAACGAGTGGCGACTATGACTTGATCCGGCGCGGTGTTGTGCTGCCGACTGCTGACGAAATGGTCAGTCTGACGGCGGTGTTTGGAACGGCGGTTAAGACCACAAAGAGTGCTGAGACAGAGGCCAAACCCGGCGAATCTGACACTGAGCTGTTTGGACTGCCACTTGATAAAAATAAGAAAGGCGGTCCATTCGAACCGGCTGACAGCGAGATGCCAAATGTCGAACCGCCTTCGATAGTCATGCTGACCGAGGGCGACGCGATATACGAGCTTAACGCCATACCGTTGTATTTTCCGATGTCGTATTCGCTCGTCAAACCCTTCGTCAAAGGATTTGAAATAAACGGCCTTGACGCAGCTTTGTTAAAAGACGTTAGCATCGACAGTAACTGGCAACTAAACCAGTAAGTTCGTAATCAGAACTAACTCTTTGATGGTTTTCCCCTGAACATGTATTTAGTGTAAATTAACGGAAAGTTTAGCAGCCTTATCAATGAAGGACCCTCGCAGACTAT